>JAEKNU010000079.1 GCA_016838895.1 Chloroflexota bacterium | reverse complement strand
TGCTGTTGATGCTGGTGCAAACAAATATATACAGAAACCACTTTCTTTAGATGGACTGGCAAAGACAATTCATGAATTTGTTCGGGTATAATTTTAAAGAAGCATCAATGTGTACGTTGCATCTGATAGGTGGGAACACGACAATGTCCGCAACCAACGATTAAGAAGAAATTGGAGCAGAAAGCAGTGAGTATTAATTTTTTTCTGTTTTGCATGGATATCGATAATGACTGAAAATGGACGCAAAAAAAATCCAGGGTGGTTGCATACAGGATTAATTATTGTTGTCGTTGCTATACTTTTTTTTGGATTAAGCGCCTGTCAGCAAACTCGTGAACCCGTTACCTTTAAACTACCCACAGAATTGGTAACTGCTTTACCAAGTAAAACGGAGTCTGCGACACTGTCAGCGACTTCCAGTGCGCTTCCACCAACAAAAACAGCCACAATTCAACCGACAGTAACGGAAACGCCTATTCCCAGTGAAACGCCTACGGTAACCTTGACGTTAAACGAAACTGAAAAAATTGAAGCCAGCTATACGGTTACCCCCAGCCTGACATATTCATTGACGCCAACCATTACGAAAACACTTTATCGCTGGAAAACCCGAACACCCACGCAAACTAGTACGCCTACTGCAACGTTAACACCTACTCCGGCTTATGCTCAAATGCGTATTCAAAAACCGGGACCCTACTCAAAAGTCACTTCTCCATTTCAGATAGAAGCAATGATTCATCCGGGAGATGATGGGCTGGTCCGCATTCAATTAATCGGTGAAGATGGACGGATTGTTAGCTCGCAGTTGTTAAATTACTACAATTATATTAATCGGCGCTTCTGGATTGCCCCGCAAATCGAATTTGAAATCAGCGGTGTAGCAGAGACTGCGCGATTAGAATTAATTGCGCAGGATCAGTTCAGCCGCCCGATGGATATTTTTACACTCGATTTGTTGCTATTACAGATGGGAAAAACTGAATTTACTCCTATTGAACTTGAACGTGAACCGTATATTATCCGATATCCGTCATCAGACGATGTTGTTCATGGTGGAGCAGTATGGATTAGTGGACTTATCCGTCCACTGAACAGTAGTCCAATAACTATTGAACTGCTTGATGAGAACAACGATATTATTGGGCAGTCGGTTTTTCAGGTTGCGCCCCCATCAGGTGATTTAAGCCATACCCCTTTTGCAATTGAAGTGCCATATGAAGTAGAAGAGTATACCTCTGTACGCGTGGTTATCTTTCAGGAAAGTGATGGGCGCATTCCAGGCATTGCTCATTTATCAAGTTTCTTGCTGACGATTGCTCCATAAGCAGATCATAAAACCCGCCATTACGGCGGGTTATTTTTTTTTATTTATGCGCCACCCTGGCTGTAAACAGCCGGGTCGGTCGGAGTTTTCCCCGAAGGATCATGGACGTACACCCAATCACCAACGGCTGCCCAGTCATAAATCCAGCGGGAATCACCAACAGAGAGGTTTACACAACCATGTGATTGTGTATACCCAAACATTGTTCGCCAATAGGCTCCGTGCAATGCCCGGGATTTGTCAAAGTACATTGTCCAGGGCACATCTTCAAGATAATAATAATCAGAACGATCTGCTTCAAAAGCCCCGGACATATTCTCAGTGGGTTTCTTTTCATAAATTTGGAAAACACCGGGCTGTGTGTAATATGGTGCATCACCGGTAGCAATTAATGCAGCAAAGCGTAATTCATGATTTTCATAAATCGTCAGGGTTTGTTCGTATAAATTCACTTCAATCCAACGATCAGACTGAATTCCATCGGGTGTTTCAGTACTTACTACAACTTGACGTACATTTGGACGATCCAACCATTGATTGAATCCGATTAAATACCATTCCACGCCGTTACCCATTTGAATATCATAAATCTGGATTACATTTTCTCTATAGTAGGTAATATCCAACTCCGGAAAATTATATCCTGGGCCACTGTGTGGTTTACTCTCATTAATTACCCAGCCAAAATCATGATCAGGGGTATCGGAAAATTCCAGACCTTGAAAATCCCGATAAGTAGAGGGTGATGCACGAACCCATTCCCCTGATAGGAGTTGGAGATAATGGTTTCCATTCACATCAGCTTGTTGGACATAGGAAAGATAAATTAATTGACCGGCAGCAATATCACGTAATTTATTGCTTCCAGAAACTGCATCATCCACTGATCCATAAACACCTGCCATTTGCCCAAATTCGAGATTGAGCTTGGCATATAGAAAAGGAACCTTGTTTAAGGTTTCATCAGGTGTAATAGCGGGTAAGGGCGCCAAGGGAAAAAACATGTGTTTTTCAGCCAGAGTATTCAGTACAGCTGAAGGGCCAAGTACCAGACAATCGTCTGACAATAGGCTTTGATTTCCTGGTATGCACAATACATCACCATCAGCTGTCTGGATATCTGTAATGCCATCTGGCTGCAGGTTTTCATCTGCAGAACTGGATCTTGCTGGCACCAGAATCAAGAAGCAGAGCAAGATAATCAATATTTTCGTTAGTCGGATCATATTTGTTTCATCCAATGAATTGTCGAATAGACTTAATTGTAATACAATATCATCAAGTAATCAAAACAACAAACAAAATCGTATATTATCATAGCAATACTGTAATTTGTGAAACTTGACACAGATATATCGCTATGCTAAAGTAATTGATATTAGTATTTTCATTCGTTGGAAAAGGAGAACTGCCTTGACGAAGTCACGTACCCAACAAATGGTAGAACAATTAAGGGATTTGCAGGCCTCATCCCCTGATATTGAAGCATCGGCAGTTGTAAGCGTAGATGGCCTAACCATAGCATCAGCACTTCCCCAGGATGTTGAGGAAGATCGTGTGTCTGCAATGTCGGCCGCAATGCTTTCCTTGGGTGAAAGAATTGCCAATGAACTAGGTAGAGGCAGTTTAGACCAGGTTTATATTAAAGGCGAGATGGGCTATGTCGTATTGATGTCAGTGGGAGAAGAAGCCGTCTTAACAGCCTTAGCCCGTGAAAAAGCCAAATTGGGATTAATTTTTCTGGATATGCGGCGCACTGCTGAAGCCTTATCGAAATTGATATGATCCAAGTTAAAGGCGGATAACACTCATGGAACCAATACCGAAAAGCGGATCATATTATCCAAACAAAGCAGCTCGGATATCTATTCAAGCCCTTGAAGAAGTGATGGGTAAAAATGGTATCAATGTTATTTTAAATATGGCCAATTTGCCTGACTTGACCAATGAACTTCCTCCAAATGATTTGGAAAAGCAATTTGATTTCGCAGATTTTTCATCAATTAGTGGTGCCCTGGATGAAATGTATGGCCCTCGTGGTGGGCGGGGTTTGGCTTTGCGCGCTGGTCGGGCGACTTTTAATGATGTGCTAAAAGATTTTGGTGCTCTGGCGGGCGTGGGTGATGTGGCTTTTAAAGTACTACCTATGCATACAAAAATGAAATTAGGCCTTTCAGCCATGGCAAAAATCTTTTCACAGATCAGCGACCAGGTGAGTACGTTTGAGGAATTTGATGACCATTATCTGTATGTGATACATAAATGCCCGGTATGCTGGGGACGACATACGGATAAACCTGCCTGTTTTCTGGCTACCGGTTTGTTACATGCCAGCACGGTATGGGTTTCAGGTGGAAAAGAGTTTAAAATTGTTCAAACCACAGCGAAATCTACTGGTGATGAAACTTGTAATTTTGTAATTATGAAAGAGCCTGTTCAATAATAGAAACTATGCTTGCAGAAATGAAAATCATAATTTCAACAGGAATTATGATTTTTTTTATTCTCTGATCATAGAAATGGGGGTAGAATAGGTTAGGTTATTATTATAGAAAATCTCATGTATCAAATGAGGAATGAATGAAAACAACAATTGTCATACCGACATATAATGAAAAAGAGAATCTGCCAATATTATTGGAACGAATTTTTGGATTAAATCAAAATGACCTGCATATTCTTATTGTAGATGATAGCAGCCCGGATGGTACCGGAGAACTAGCAGAAGAATTAAAAGAAAAGTATGCACCTTATCTGGATGTTTTTCATCGACCTGTGAAGAACGGTTTGGGGCGGGCATATGTGGAAGGTTTTGCTGTTGCCATTAATAATGGCGCTGATATTATTGGCCATATGGATGCAGATTTCTCACACCCAATTGAGAAAATTCCTGCAATGATTGAAGCAGCAGTCGCTGGAAAGGTAGCAGTCGGTTCGCGCTATGTAAAGGGCGGCAGTGTGGATGAGAAGTGGCCTATCTGGCGCAAGGCACTTTCTCGTTTTGGCAGTTTTTATTCACGAACAATTTTAGGGATAAATTTGAATGATGTTACTGGCGGCTACAAATTTTGGCCGCGCGCTATGCTTGCAGCAATTCCTATGGAGCGTATACGGTCCGGTGGTTATGTCTTTCAGGTTGAGATGAATTATCTGGCTTATTTATTAGGTGCTGAATTTTGTGAAATCCCCATTTATTTTGCTGAGCGGGTTGCCGGGATTTCAAAGATGTCATTTAAGATACAAATGGAAGCTGCCATTCAGGTTTGGCTGCTGCCCAGTAGATATAAAGATATTAGGAAAAGGCTCTAAATTGATCAAAGCAGTTGATTTACTCAACTGCTTTTTTATTTTTCCTGACCTGCATTAAACGATACCATTCTTCAATAGATAATGTCTCGGCTCTACGATGTGGATCAAGATTGGCAGCGTTAAAAATTGCCTCAACTTCTTGCGTGGACATATGTAATCCTGATGCAAGTGAGTTGCGCAGTTTTTTACGTTTTTGCTGGAAACCAGCTTTGGTCCATTTGAAAAAAGTTTCAATTTCTGTGAGCGGAATCAATGGTTCATCGTATAAATCAACGCGTAATACAGTGGAATCCACATTTGGAGATGGGAAAAAAGCACCAGCCGATATATCAAAAAGTATTTGCGGTGAGCCATACACCTGAACACTCAATGCCAATAAGGATAAATCGCCGGGTTTCTGACAGATTCGCCGGGCAACTTCTTTTTGAATGGTAAGAATCATTTTTTGCGGTTTGCTGCTTGTTTCCAGACAACGCCGGATAACCGCAGAGGTGATGTAATAAGGAATATTGGCAATGATCATATAAGGTTTATCTTCAATTACAGAGGGTAAATCAACCTTTAGAATATCATCATGGATCAAATGTACATTATCAAATGGTGCCAGCACCTCCTGCAGGGCAGGAAATAATTGAGCATCCAGTTCAACAGCAAATACTTCTTTGGCCTGTACAGCAATATGGCGGGTTAAACTGCCGATTCCCGGACCTATTTCCAGAACAGTTAAATCTTTGGTAAGACCGGCAGCCTGAACGATTTTTTTTAAGATATGATCATCGGATAAAAAATTTTGCCCTAAACTTTTTTTCAGACGGATATCATGATCACGTAAAATATTTTTAATTGAAAGGGTTGATAAATCTATGGCAGAATCCATGGGATTACCTCGGGAACGGGAGTCAGGAAATATAATGTAACAGTTTGCGGCCAGACACCGATGGCATATTGTTCAAATTCTTCATCAGTATAGCCCAGATCAATCCAGTGCTTGCCAGCGATACCAGCACCAATATCGGCGATAACGGCTGCACCATAACCAGGCACATAAACCGATTGTCCCGCCATGTCATAGTACCAGGCGCGGGTAACACCGATGACTCCCTGTTTGACGGGTAATCCAAAAGATGTTCCGAAATAACATCGGTCAGCAGCAGAGCGGCAAGGTGAATACGCAGTGGCATAAACCGATACAGAGCGCCAGTATTCGAGTTCGCCCTGTGGCGTAGAAACTGTACGAATGACAACTTTTTGGCCATATGAAATTTCCTGATTCACAGGCTCCGCAGCAGTCCATTCCTCTTCTGTATTTCTGGCGACTTCAACACCATTTTCATATCGAATACGTTCACGTGCTGCCAGAAGACCATATTGTCCAGCTTGGGTAATCTCACGCTGATCCAGCTCGACTTCAGGATTGGCAACGAAAGTAGATTCGTATGGGATTTTGGTTTGCTTTATATAAATCTCTTCATTGACGCGGATCACTGAAATTTTCCCAGATGCCGGAAGAGGTTGGTCCGCGGAAGGAATACTATAATCCAAACCATGCAATGAAAACCCTGCATTCGCCAGGGCAGCTCCGGTTGTTTTGGCTGCTGCCATGATCTGAATGGTTTTCCCATCTATCTCAATCGTATAAGGTGAGGCAGGGTAATAACCCAGTTTTTCAATCTCCGACAAATTCGTCTGAAGCGGAAAACCGATGTAGTCTTTCGCACGGATTAGAATTCCTTTTTCTAAAAGTGCCAGCCCAACATTGGGTTGGCTGGAAGAATACTGAATGGTTTCCTGTCCCTGATCAAGTTCAATGGTAGTGCTTTTGATCAATTGCAATGTATGATAGGGTTGGTAAGCTACTTTTTCAGATAGGTCAATTTCTTTTCCATTTAACAGAATCCGGTCTCCAGGGAATATTGGCACATTTATAGCTGCGTATAGGTTAGCGGGACGTCTTTCGGTGCTGATTACAGTTAGTGGGTCTTGATTGATATCGGTATAAAGTGTATAGGTAATTGCCTGATTAATACGAATCGCAGGGGAAAAAAGCAGCCAATTATTACCGGCTGGATGAGTAATATCATATGGGCTAAGCGTGAAGTCCAGTGCATTTATCGCCTGGCTCACATTAAATGCGAAAATTCTTTTTTTCTGGATCTGGTCATTGATGTAAAAAGTAACCGATACAATATGGCTTAGCAGAAAAAATATTGAACCCAATATGATTAACATTATGGGAGCGTACTTCCATGATATGAATTGTTTCATCTTCATGATTGTATCAAAGAGTAGATGGGATTGAACAGGGAAATAAAATAGCCCTTGGAAAAGGGCTATTTGTGCCGAGAGACAGAATCGGACTGTCGACACCACAATTTTCAGTCGTGTGCTCTACCAACTGAGCTATCTCGGCATGTCAATTTGACAGTGACGTTATTTTACCTATAGTACCGGTTTCTGTCAAGCACTACCGCTCGTTTATGGTTTTGTAATATTCTTTATATTATTTATTTACTGAAACGTGTTTGAAATCAATTGCTAAAGCTGGAATAGTTTGACATTCCTACCCGGCAAGGCTAAAATTATTTTATTGATCGTGGAGCCATGATGAATAAGGAGTTGCCGTGTCAAAGTGGGCGGGTAAACATGTCATTGGATTGACAGGGAATATTGGTACCGGTAAAAGTGTTGTACGCAAGATGCTAGAGCATTTGGGGGCTTATGGCATAGATGCAGATGTATTATCACACCGTGCCATATCAAAAGGCGCACCTGGTTATGATCAGGTAGTGGAAATGTTTGGTCGTTGGATATTAAATAATGACGGCGAGATTGATCGCGCAAAATTGGCTCAATTGGTTTTTTCCAATCCGGATGCACTCATCATTTTGGAAACCATCGTTCACCCATTAGTAAATCAAGCGCTGGATATGCTGATTAAACGGTCCACGCAGAATGTGATTGTTATTGAAGCCATCAAATTGATTGAAACACCACTAAATGAATGGTGTAATGATATTTGGGTTACTTATTTACCAGAAGAAACCCAGATATCACGATTGATGAAAAAACGTGGCATGTCTTTGGATGAGATACAACGCCGATTAGAAGCGCAAAGCACTCATGATGAAAAGTCAAAGGACGCTGACGTTGTCATTTATAATGATGGTGAATACGAAGAAACCTGGAAGCAAGTTGTCACCGCCTGGAATGCCATGTTTCCCAGCGCCGAACCTGAACAATTGGAATCGACCATTACGGGCTTTTCTGATTCCGTTGATGAATTAAAAACTGCGCGAGGAAAACCAAGTAATGCACAGGAAATTGCCGAATTAATCAATATGATTCACGCGGAAGGCGAAGAAGATGTGAATAAGGCAGATGTTCTGGAAGCCTTTGGTGAAAAAGCGTTTATTTTATTAAAGAAAGGTAAAATACCGGTTGGATTAATCGGATGGCAAATCGAAAATTTGGTAGCACGGACTACAGATATTTTAATTGACAATTCAGTCTATGTAGATGAAGCGTTACCCAAGTTGGTCTCAGAAATGGAAAAATCTTCCATTGATTTACAATGTGAGGCTTCATTAATCTTTGTAAGTGATGAAATCGCAAGTTACGCTTCTTTATGGGATTTGCTGGGTTATAAACAGAAGACACCTAAACAGTTGGGTGTAACAGCCTGGCAAGAAGCTGCCCAGGAACACATGGATACTGGCTGTATCCTGTATTTTAAACAACTCCGACAAGACCGAGTGCTGAGGCCGATATAAGCGGATACAATAAGAACAGGCGAACCCTCTGGATACAGAGGTTTAAAGGTTAGCATTGACGAATTTAATTGGTGAATTAATATTTATATTTCAGCGTATGAACTGGCTTAGTATCGTTGATATTCTGCTTGTCACTGTCATTTTTTATATTATCTTAATTATTGTAAAGGATACCCAGGCAGTTGTATTGTTGCGTGGGGTCATTTTTTTATTGATTCTAATGAGTTTGTTGGCAAGTCTGGGGAATTTACCAGCATTTTCCTGGTTAGTTAGCTCTGCCTTACCGGCACTATTATTGGCAGTCCCCGTTATTTTTGCCCCTGAAATCAGACGTGGTTTAGAGCGTTTGGGACGGGCGGGTTCAGGAACCAATTTCTTCAATCGAGCTTCAATGATTGGTACTGAATATGAGGAAGTGATCAGCGCGATTGTTACTGCCTCAAAACGATTATCCATTCGAAAACATGGGGCATTGATCATTTTACAGCGCAATACCAGCCTGAATGATTATGTCAAAAGCGGCGTATTAATGGATGCAAAAGTTGCGCCAGAGTTGTTGATTCAGATATTCTATCCCAATACACCGTTGCATGATGGGGCAGTGATTATCTCGGGCAGTGTTTTACGGGCAGCATCTTGTGTAATGCCATTATCAGCATCCGGCATCCTTACGCGTTCACCGGAACGACAAATGGGGTTGCGTCATCGAGCTGCACTGGGTACATCAGAAGCTACGGATGCAATTGTTGTTGTTGTATCAGAAGAAACAGGCTCCATCTCCATTGCACATGGCGGGCGGATGATTCGCCGATTAGATAGTGAACGTTTGGAAAATATACTAAAAGCATTTTTCCGTCCAACAGATGAACCTGCCACAGTAAAACGAATCACACGACAAATCGCGCAATGGATTGGCAAACTATCAGGTTCGGAGCAGGATTCATGAATTGGATTAGATCCCTGGGGCATAATGTTCAATCTCTCATTCTAGCTTTTTTGATGGCATTATTTGTTTGGATTACTGCTGTATCCAATGCGGATCCGACATTGGAACAGGCTATGCCAAAAGCTGTACCGATTGAAATTATCGGCCAAAATCGGGCATTGATTATTACGAATGATATACCTACCCAGATGAATGTTACTTTAAGCGCACCGCAATCGATATGGACAAGTCTGACGAATGAAAATGGATTGGTTAGAGCCATTGTTGATTTATCCGATTTGGCGGATGGCGAGCACCGTGTGCCGGTGCAATTGCAGATCGGTATTCGCCCTGTAAAAATCATTGACTACTCACCGCAGACAATTGAAATTATTCTAGAACGTTTGGCTACCAAAGAATTGGACATTCATTTGATTCAGAGAGGCAGCCCGGCAGTGGGCTATCTGGCTGAAGATGCGGTTCTTGAAGATGAAACGGTCATTGTCAGCGGCCCGGAATCATTGGTTGAAAAAGTAGTAGATGTACAGACCACTGTAAACCTTTCGCAGGTAAAAGAAGAAATCAATCAGGTTTACGATCTGGTTGCAGTTGATGAGAATGGTGTTGAAATTAGCGATGTCTTATTGGAACCGGAAGGTGTACGCGTCACCATTCCAATTGAACAACGTGGTGGGTATCGCAATGTGGTTGTCAAAGTTGTAACCAGTGGAAATATTTCTACAGGGTATCGGGTGACAAATATTTCCGTATATCCACCGGCAGTAACAGTATTTTCTGCTGATCCACAATTAGTGGAGGATTTACCCGGATACGTGGAAACCCTGCCAATTGATCTATCTGGTGCAAAAGATGATCAGGATTTGCAATTGCAATTAAATTTACCACCAGGAATTTCTGTCGTCGGGGCACAGACCGTTGAAGTTCAGGTTGGTATTGCAACCATTGAAGGCAGCCTGACATTGTCAAATCAGACTGTGATATTGGATGGATTATCTGAGGATCTGGAAGCTGTTGTTGCTCCGGAGACAGTGGATGTTATTTTGTCCGGTCCATTGCCAATATTGGATGCCATGGTTGCCAGCGATATGCGTGTGTATCTCGATGTAACCGATCTTGCCGAAGGCAGTTATCAACGAATTCCACAAATAGAGTTGAATATTTCAGATTTAACGGTAGAATCAATTCTTCCGGGTTCGGTTGAAGTGACGCTCTCTCCGATCGGAAATAAATAAAAGTTTAGTCGGATAGGGCTATAAGGTAGTGAACAGGTAATGAGAAAACCAGTAGTAACATTAGTAGGAAGACCCAATGTGGGTAAAAGCACATTGTTTAATCGATTAGTTGGGGAAAGAGTCGCCATTGTAGATGATGTACCGGGGACAACCCGAGACCGTATTTTTGGCGAATGTGAGTGGAACGGCAAACGTTTTGATGTTGTGGATACCGGTGGTATTGATCCGGATGCCAATAGCAGAAATGAACCGTTATCCATTGGTTCTTCGGATTTTATTGATCAGATACGATTACAGGCCCAGATTGCTGTTGATGAATCAGACGCCATATTGTTGTTGGTGGATTCTCAGTCAGGGGTGACGCCGGCTGACAAAGAAGTTGCCCAAATTTTACGGCGCAGTCAAAAGAAAGTAGATGGCGTTTCCACACCACAAATCTTTTTGGTTGCCAATAAAGCTGACAATGTCCAAAAGATGAACATGGTCCAGGAATTTTATGAATTAGGAATGGGGGATCCATACGCCATATCCAGCTTGCATGGTCTGGCAACAGGTGATTTGTTAGACGATGTAGTTAGTATATTTCCCGAGCAAAATGAAGATGAGGATGAGAATCGCATCAAAATTGCACTGGTTGGAAAACCAAATGTTGGAAAATCCAGTTTGTTAAATTGCATCGTTGGTGAGGATCGAGCCATTGTAAGTGAAATTGCCGGTACAACGCGTGATTCTCTGGATACTGAGTTTGAATATGAAGGAAATGATATAACATTGATTGATACCGCGGGAATTCGCCGACGCGGTAGAGTAGATCCGGGTGTCGAAAAATTCAGTGTTATCCGTTCCATGCGATCAATTGAACGATGTGATGTGGCCATATTAATGATTGATGCCACCGAAGGCATTACTGCACAAGATACGCATATTGCCGGATATATTCTGGATGAATGGAAAAGCGTGGTTGTGGTGGTGAATAAGTGGGATTTGATCGAAAAAGATAGTTACACCATGCAGGCTTTTACGGAAAAAATCCGTTATGAACTTAATTTCATGAGCTACGTCCCCATTGTTTTTATCTCTGCAAAAACCATGCAACGCGTTGATAAAGTATTGCCCTTGGCAATACGCGTGTACGGGGAGCGTATGGTGGATATCGGTACCGGTGCGCTAAACCGCGTTTTACGCAGAGCGCAGGATTTACATGCGCCAACTTCAAAATCAGGCAAAGCGTTAAAAATTTATTATGGCACACAAGTCCGTAAAGCCCCGCCAACATTTATGTTGTATGTCAATGACCCTAAATTAGCTCATTTTACGTATGAACGATTTCTTATGAAACAAATACGCGAGGAATACGAATTCTTGGGGACGCCCATACGGCTGGTGATGAAAGCCAGACGTAGAACAGACTATTAATCTGGAGCATATGGTGGAAGATAGTTATCAACAATATGATGAAAAGCAGGCTCAATCCAGAGCAACATGGATCACGCATATCATTGAGTATGCCCAGGTATTTTTGCTGGCATTTATCATTTATTTCGTCGTCGATTATGCCATTTTGGCCAGGGTAAGGGTTGAAGAAGTCAGCATGCGCCCAACCATTATGCCAGGGGATCGGGCCTTGGTGAGCAAACTGGCCTATCGTTTTAATGATCCCGAACGGGGTGAGGTGGTGGTTTTTCATTCACCAACCGAAAAAGCTGATTACATCAAACGTGTGATCGGTATCCCCGGAGACACGATTGAAATTAATGATGGCGTCGTCCGTGTGAACGGATTGGTATTGGATGAACCCTACCTGGCTGAAAGCCCGCGTTATGCAGGTAATTGGACAGTCCCCGAGGATTCTTTATTTGTTCTGGGGGATAACCGCAACCAATCCTCGGATTCCCATGAGTGGGGTTATATTCCCGACTACAGTATTATTGGGAAGGCATTTATGGTTTATTGGCCGCCCTCCGAGATAAAAGTATTGCAGCATACCTTCCAGGTAATGATCAAATAACCGGAAATGAAATTTAAGTAAGAACCTACCCCTGATAATATGATTCAGGGGTAGGTTTTTTTTACGATGGATTGAAATTAAGAAATTTCTTTTAGAAAGCTGCTGCCAATGACAGGGGATTGAATGCCGAAAATATCGGCGATGGTTGCACCTGCATCCGCAAATGATCCGCGAATACCTAGATCCGTATCCGGTTTGACAGGATTACCAAAAACAAGCAACGGGATGTATTCCCGGGAATGATCAGTGCTTTTGGTCGTTGGGTCTACTCCGTGATCGGCGACGATCATGGCGATATCATCATGGCGCATGGCTGCGCGAATTTCACTCAGCCTGCTGTCAAAATCTTCCAGTGCTTTGGCGTACCCCTTGGCATCATTGCGATGTCCGTAAATCATATCAAATTCAATCAAATTGACCATCAATAAACCACGGAAGGAAACATTGATGAACTCCAATGCCGCGTCCAGGCTGTCTTTGTTATTGGTTGTGTGATTCGAGAAAGAGATACCCTGATGAGCAAATAAATCATCTATTTTCCCGGTGGCGTATACTTCATGCCCAGCTTTGATGAGTTTGTCCATTACGGTTGCTGTAATTGGTTTGAGTGGATAATCCTTTCGACGTGAGGTACGCTCAAAAGTGTTTGGTGAATCACCAATGAAAGGGCGTGCAATCACACGTCCGACGGCATGCGTATCTTTTAGAAAATCACGTGATTTTTTACAAATATCGTACAGCTTGTCAATGGGGATAATCTCTTCATGGGCAGCGATTTGGAAAACGCTATCAGCCGAAGTGTAGACAATCGGCTTGCCTGTTTTCATATGCTCCATACCGAGTTCCTGAATAATCGCTGTTCCGGAGGAGGCCTTGTTACCGATACATTCCAGTCCAGTTACCTGATGAAATGTTTCCAGAATTTCTATTGGAAAGCCTTTTGGATAAGTAGGAAAGGCGTGTTCCAGATATACGCCCATTAATTCCCAATGGCCGGTAATGCTATCTTTTCCGGCGGATTTAGGTGTCATCTTGCCAAAGGCACCTTGCGCTGGGCGTACTGCTTTCACGCCTTTCATGGGGGTAATATTTCCAAAGCCCATAGCTTCCAGGTTAGGTAAGTTTAATCCACCAACAGCTTTTGCCGTGTTGCCTAATGAATTGGAACCTTTGTCACCATACTCTTTTGCATCGGGTGCTTCACCAGCACCGACGCCATCTAAAACAAAAACCAGCACTCTATTTATTGGTTTCATCATTTTTTCCTTTCGATTTTTCAACAGTAAATGTACCTAATAGTACCCATTATTGCGAAAAAAATCAAAAATGATTTGAAAAGTAATGATGAAATTATTGAATTTGTCAGACATTTCGCTTTGCCATTCGCGCCGATTTATGTTAAACTGAATTCAGGCAATTTCAAATTCGGAAACTCAAAACACTGGTGATTGTGAATCATGCGCAGTCACCGGTTTCGTCTAAAAAATTCAAAAAGGCGATTATGAATAAAGAAGAGATTGAACAATTACAGGAAGTTGTCCGAAAAGTTGTTTCTTCACAAATGCAACCCCGTGAGAAGCAATCATCTACAACTGTGAATACCAATAATGCTCAACAACAAAAAAGTATAGCCATTGGTGCCGACCATGGCGGATTCAGCATGAAAGCCGCTCTGATTCCCTATCTGGAAGAGTTGGGTTTTCAGGTGATTGATTGCGGCACTTACAACACGGACAGTGTGGACTACCCTGATTTTGCATATGCGGTCGCAAAACATGTTTCTGAAGGGTCTGCCTGGCGCGGTATTATGATTGACGGTGCAGGGATTGGTAGTTGTATGACAGCAAATAAAGTCAAAGGGGTTCGCGCAGCGATGTGTTATGATTATGCCACTGCGTCCAATAGCAGGGAGCATAACGCAGCCAATATGCTAACCATGGGGTCCGGATTGATCGGCTTAAATCAGGCAAAACTGATTGTGAAAACCTGGTTGACGACCGAATATGCCGGGGGACGGCATCAAAATCGTATCGATAAAATCATGCAAATAGAACAACTTTATTTCAAAGATGGAAAATGAAGAATGAAACTGGATAAGAAAGATATCGAAGTTTTAATAGAAATTGTTACGCGTGAAGTGCTGGCAGCCATTGAAGAAAACGAAAGTAAAAAAGCAGATTCAGCAAAGGACTTTTGCCGGGTCGAATATACGGATCAAGTATGTGTAAAGACCTGTTTTGACAATGCCGGTCATGTGATCAGTGCCGGTGCAGAACGCCTGACCTCCACATTGGGGCATATTCCTGCGGATAGCAATGTGGCCAGTTTAATTGATCACACTTTGTTAAAACCGGATGCAACCGTGGATCAGGTTAAGCAATTATGCGCAGAAGCCAAGGAATATCATTTTGCTTCGGTTTGTATCAACCCCGGTTATGTAAAGCTGTGTAGCGAATTATTGAAAGGCAGCACGGTAAAGGTATGTACCGTGATTGGTTTCCCGCTTGGGGCCACCTCAACTGAGGTTAAGGCTTTCGAAGCACAGAAATCCATTGAAAATGGTGCGACGGAAATCGATATGGTGATCAACATTGGTGCCCTTAAAGCCGGTAATCTGGACGTAGTTGCCTTTGATATTCGTGAAGTCGTGCTCACCGGACACGCCGCTGGAGCATTGGTAAAAGTGATTCTGGAAACCTCGCTACTCACAGACGAAGAAAAAGTATTGGCTTGTTTACTTTGTAAGGAAGCAGGAGCCGATTTTGTGAAAACATCCACTGGTTTCTCCAGTGGCGGCGCCACTTCAGAAGATATTGCCCTCATGCGTCGTACGGTTGGTCCGGATATTGGTGTGAAGGCATCCGGTGGTATTCGTACCCGCGAAGATGTGGATAAAATGGTACAGGCCGGGGCGACGCGTATTGGTGCCAGTGCTGGCGTACGCATTGTGAAAGGCGAAGCTGATGCATCAGGTGGTAAGGGCTATTAATTCCAGTGGAGGAATAAATGCAAATTGCCAAAGTAATCGGAACGACTGTTTCAACAATTAAAGACGAAAAGCTGGTTGGACGAAAATTATTAATCTTGCGCCCGACCGATGAAAAAGGGGAACCAATTGGGAAACCTTATGTCGCTATTGATACTGTCAATGCCGGTGTAGGTGAATTGGTGTTGACTGCGGCTGGTTCCAGTGCGCGGCAAACCACCATTACGAAAGATTGCCCGGTTGACGCTGTGATTATGGCAGTGATCGACTCGTTGGAAGTAGACGGTAAAAGTTCATTTGTGAAGTCATAGGAAACCCATGACAATAGTGGATGCGGATTTACTCTCCATTCAAGAAGCCAGAGATTGTGCTGTAGCTGCCAATAAAGCAGCTCAGGCGTGGCTGCATGCCTCTCAAGAGGATGTAGACCGTGTTTGTGAGGCAATGGCGACTGCTGCGTTTAATGCAGCGGAGCGTTTGGGTACGTTGGCACACGAAGAAACTGGGTATGGGGTGGCGGAACATAAACGCCTGAAAAATGAATTTGCTTCCAAAGCCGTTTGGGATAGTATTGCAGATGTTGCCACAGTGGGTGTGGTAAAGCAGGATTTTGAGAACCGCCTGACTTATGTTGCCTGGCCGATGGGCAATGTCGCAGCCCTGACCCCCAGCACCAATCCGACCTCAACAGTGATGGCAAAAGTACTCACCTCTGTTAAGGCACGCAATTCAATTGTTATTGCTCCTCATCCTTCAGCGGCAAAATGCAGCCTGGAAGCTGCCAATGTCATGGCGCTGGCAGCAGAAAATGCCGGTGCGCCAAAAGGACTGGTGCAATGTATTAGCAAAATTTCCCTGCCCGGCACGCAGGAATTAATGCGGCACAAATATATCTCCCTCATCCTGGCAACCGGCGGCACACCGATGGTGAAGGCTGCACACTCGGTTGGCAAACCAGCTTTGGGTGTTGGTCCGGGAAATGTGCCGGTGTATGTGGACCGTTCGGCTGATCTTGAAAAAGCAGCCCGATACATTGTTGCCAGTAAATCATTTGATTATTCAACCATATGTGCAACGGAACAAGCGGTGATTGCCGATCGTCCGATCGCGAATAAATTAATGCAATTGATGCAGGATCAGGGTGCCTATTTTGTGGATGCAGAGCCAGCCAAGAAATTGAGTGCAGCTCTGTTTTATGCAAATGGCGGCATCAATCCTTTGTCAGTAGGAAAATCACCACAATATCTGGCGGCCATGGCAGGGATATCCATCCCGGAAGCTGCTCGCATACTGGTTGCCCCATTAAGCAAAGTTGGACCCGAAGAACCGCTCTCCCGAGAAAAATTGACCACCGTATTGGGATGGTATACCGTAGAGGGTTGGGAAGCAGGCTGCGAACGCAGCATGGAAATGATTCGTTTTGGTGGTCGTGGTCATACTCAAATTATTCACGCCACCAATGAGGATATTATTCTGGCATTTGGTCTTGAAAAACCGGTATTTCGCATTCTGGTGAATACCATGGGTACCCTGGGGGCGGTTGGTTTAACGACAGGGGTAATGCCCTCAATGACATTGGGTGCAGGTGGTTTTGGTGGTTCCATTACCGGTGACAATATCACTGTTTATCATATGTTTAATTTAAAACGTTTGGCGTATGAATTACGTGAACCCCCTGCGGCGGCGATGCAGCCTGGTGCAAATCCGGCTGGTCCAACGCCGCAAGACATTGAAAAAGCTGTTGAAGAGGTTGTTTATGACCTCTTATTAAAAAAGTAAAAAATTGATAACCTATCAAAAGTGAGGTATGTATGGCACTAGATCAATCTCTTATCGCTCTTGGCATGGTAGAAACAAAAGGCCTGGTTGGATCAATTGAAGCCGCTGATGCAATGGTAAAAGCAGCAAATGTTGTATTGATTGGCTCAGAATATCTTGGTGGTGGTTATGTCACGGTTATGGTTCGTGGTGATGTTGGCGCAGTAAAAGCAGCCACGGATGCAGGTGCAGCCGCAGCCAAACGGGTTGGCGAACTGGTTTCTGTGCATGTCATTCCCCGCCCCCATGAAGATGTTGAATTGATTCTGCCCAAAGGCAGTAAAGGTACCATCGGCGGACGAAGCAGCGCGAAATAATCCATCCTGATGACATTAATGCAGAGGATGGATAAGACTGCCATAAATCAGCGCATGGCAGCGTTATCGGATATTATGGCTGCGACAACGCTGCAGGCGGACGAGTCACTGGACCTGTCCAATACCCATTTGAAAGTGGGTGTTGATTTAGGAACCGCGTATCTGGTAATGATGGTTTTAGATACAGAAAACCGTCCACTGGCTGGCAGTTATGAATTTGCACAGGTTGTGCGCGATGGACTGGTTGTCGATTTCATTGGGGCAGTTGACCGCTTAAAAGTCATGAAAGCAGGTCTGGAAAAGCGTTTAGGCTGCTCATTAGAGCATGCTGTTAGCGCTTATCCACCAGGCGTTCCTGCCGCAGAACAACGTGCTACGGCATATGTACTGGAGTCGGCTGGATTGGACTGCAGCAAGTTGATTGATGAACCATCGGCTGCCAATGGTGTGTTGGGCTTGAAAAATGGGGCAGTTGTTGATGTAGGCGGTGGAACGACCGGCGTTGCGATTCTGCAGGATGGTGAAATTGTCTACACGGCAGATGAAGCAACCGGCGGTACACACTTTTCACTGGTCATTGCGGGTGCGTTGAACCTGAGCTTTGAAGAAGCTGAGCAACGCAAGAAGCAATCTGAACACCAACAATCCTTGTTTGCCTATATTCGACCGGTCATGGAAAAAGTTGCATCCATTGTGGATCGCCACGTTCAGGGATATAACGTCGAAGAAATTGTATTGGTAGGCGGCACAAGTATGTTTAAAGGGATGGACGAGGTCATGCAGCAATGGACAGGCATTCCAACCTGGATCCCGCAGCATCCCATGTTTGTAACCCCGTACGGCATTGCCATGCAAGACAAATGACGTATGAAAAAGGAAAATTAAATGGCTGATAATTTTTCATTAAGATGTTATTGCTTTTTAGATCGTATGCAGGCACAGTATGCTGCTTTTATTGGCACGGTCACGCAGGGTGATCTGCCAACTGAAGGGATGGCTTCTCTGTATATTGAGATGGCTCCTGGGAATGAAGTGTTTCGCATGGTGGATATCGCTGTTAAAGCGACCGAAGCCAAACCTGGTGCACAAATTGTGGAACGCGAATTTGGTATGTTTGAAGTCCATTCCACCAATCAGGCGGCTGTTCTGGAAACCGGCGCAGTTGTACTTGAACGCCTGGGTTTGAAAAAAGAAGACCGTATTAAACCAAAAATTGCATCCACGCAAATTATTACACGGGTTGATCCGTATCAGGCGCAATTGTTGAATCGGTTCCGACGCGGCTCCATGCTAGTGCCGGGTTCAACGATGCTGGTTCTTGAAGTTGCACCGGCCGCGTATATCAACTTTGCCTGCAATGAAGCCGAGAAGAAAGCTTCAATTAATATCATTCATGTGACATCAGTTGGTCGATTTGGTCGCATGTGGCTTTCCGGTACAGAATCCGAGATCCATTCTGCGGCAGATGCAGCAACACGTGCGCTGGAGACGCTGGAAGGCGTGGAAAGCTAAAGGTCAGGAGGAATCATGGGCAAGGTATTTTATACCGAACGAGATATTGAAGATATGGTAAAACGCGGCATAACAAGTCTGTTGTTGACAGACGATATTGTGTTGACAGAATTAGCCTATGAAAGTGCCAAACGATTGGGTTTATCTCTGGTTAAGGACAATGTTGTTCCACCGAGTGCACCGGTACGGCCTTATATATCGGACTCGAAAATTAAACCAATGATCTCGGCGGCTATGCCCTGTGAAAGTACGCAAAACTGTACTTCAGTCAATGTGGATGCTCCAACTGTCAAGGATCGTGTGCGCAATGCGGTTAAGGCACGTTTCGGGCAGAAAATTGATGATCAATTGCTTACTGCCATTATTGAGCGCGTATTGAATAGCGTAGGGGTTTGATATGCAGCTTGGCAGGGTGCGAGGCACTGCAATTTGCAGTATTAAATATGCCGGATTGGAAGGCTGTAAATTGCTGGTCATTGAGCCGTTGAACAGGCATCTGGAATCTAGTGGTATGTTGCAAATTGCTGTGGATGTTGTGCAGGCAGGCATCGGTGATTTATGTGTGCTGGCCCGATCCAGAGAAGCTGCACTGTCGCTGCCCGATATAAAGTTTGTGCCGGTAGATCTTTCGATCGTGGGCATTATAGATGAGTTGTTCGTTCAGCCGGACGGAACGTATGAATTTTCTCTTAAAACGGGTCAGGTTTCCTGATCAGGTTGGATTAAAATGATACTTGCAAAAGTAATTGGCACGGTGGTTACTACGATTGGCCATGTGGATTTTAAGAACCGCAAACTATTGCTGGTTCAACCATTAGGCATGCCAGGAGAGGCTGAAGGTGGTGAGTTTATTGCGCTGGATGCCACCCAGGCAGGGATTGGTGATACCGTATTGATTAATCGGGAAGGTGGGGGAAATCGTCAGGTGCTGCGTAATCCGGATGCCTGTGTCAATTCTGTGATTGTTGGGATTGTTGATTCAATGGCTATCAAAGATTTGTAATTTCCACGACCTATATATTATTTTAATAGAATCTGGTAGAATAACTTCATGTTCAATTCTATTAATTCAAAGTATAGCAATGCCACCTGCCGTGAATGTCAGGTAGGGCATTATCATTTAAAGGCTGTCAGTTATTTTACCTGGATGGG
>JAEKNU010000078.1 GCA_016838895.1 Chloroflexota bacterium | reverse complement strand
GAAAACATCCCTGTAAAGGGATGTAGGGCTGGCGATTCTATCCTCCAGCGGGGTTAATTTAATTATATGGGAAATTATTATATTTGTATAAGTAATATAAATTATGTGATTATGATTATCCGCTTTTTGTTGTTTTTATAACGTATATTCAAAGAAAAAGTTTATTTCAATTTTGTAGATAATGTAAGTAAAGGTTTGACCATATTTTTGCAATAATTTGACGCAATTAACTTACCCTTTTTATTAAACCATACAACTCCAATATTTCTATCTAAACAAAGATACTCTTGAAGCCAAGAAATTTGATTTGGTTCTGCTGGGAATACTAAGCAGAGTTGCGCATCATTGCCAATTTTTTCTTTATATCTATATCTGTATTCGTATAGTTGGCTTAATCCTTTTCTTGATTGACTTAACAAATTTGTTTTTGATAGACTCTTAATTTCGAAAATAAATTTTTGATTAGCAGGTAATTCCGCATACAAATCAATATGTTCGTTTTCCAGTGATTTCACTCCTCTTTGATCAAGAAAATCATATAAATTTACTAATGTCTGTTTATGCGAAAAATTTGCTCTCTGACTTTTTATTCGAGTAATCTCTGGATCAGTTATTGTGTTTTTCTTAGATTTCTTTTCTTGATTTTTATTATTAAATGATAATTCACGTAATTCATACAATTCTTGATGCTTTTTTGTATCTTGTGAAGTCGAGTCTATAACTTTATAGGTGTTCGATTCATCGTATTCTACATTATAATTATTTGTTAGTTTTTCAATTTTGTCAAAATTGAAAGTACCAATTGCATCAAAATACTTCCCCCAAGAGCCATTCTTAATAAAATTTAACAATACTTCTTGAGTATCTGCATTATCAAAATCATTAAATTGGTTTGTAATAGTAGTTATGTACTCGAGCTTATTAATTAAATTAAACCTATCTTGATTATTAATTGGTTCACGAATACATATATTGTTTCTTTTTGTAATTAAGAAATTTGTATGATTTAATAAGTGAAAGCGTCTTTCAAAATTTTCTGGAGGATGTAAAACTCCATTTCTTGCTTTTATTAATATAGAAACAACATTTTCTATTTCGGGAATTACATTAGTATTTGTAAGACTGTTATTTGCTAATATGAATACTTCATCGAATGAGATTTTTGCATTTATAACCTCAGTTTTATTAATGATAGAGTCGGCCTTTATACCTTGACAGATAAGTCTAATTGGTGAGAGATGAATATTATTTTTTATAAATTCTAATGTTCTATCACGTGAATTTGATTGTATCCTTACATTGTCTGAATTGGATTGGTAAGCGGCCCCCATGCCATTTGGATATTGGAACAATGTCAATTGTAACAACAGATATGAAGGGACATCAGGCTCTTCGCAAGTTAAGAATTTTTTTGCAGTTTGACTTAGAAAAATATGCCATCGATTATTTATTAATTCAACCCTATAAAGCCCCAAGTATGCTGGGTATGCGCTTATTTCATCTCTGAATTTTGATGGATCACGAGCAACCTTTGATATGCGGGGACTAATTTCTGAAAGTCTTTTCTCAATTTTTTTCTATCGTAGACTTGGCTATCAAATTCAGAAAATATAGATGCAATATCAATTAATTTATCTGGCCAATCATTAGCGCTTGAATGTATTTTATGACTGAATAGGTCTTTTATTATCATGTTTGAGGAAATCCAACCCTAGTAAATCAATATAATTATCTGATTTCAATGATATTTTTGATTCAAATATATTTTTCGCTATGTAATCTGCCAAAACTGCAGCAAATAGAGGCGGTACGGCATTACCTACTTGTCTAATAACATGACGGCCAGTTCCATAGAATTCCCACCAATCAGGAAAGGTTTGGAGGCGGGCGCTCTCACGAGGAGTAACTTCCCTTGGTTCATATGGATGAACATGACCTTTTCCACCACCAGCGTCTGAGCCAACGATAATAGTGAAACTGGGTTTATTCGGATCCAATTTATTTATTCTTGTTTTAGGATCCCGTTCACCAAAACTCAGATTTTTGTATCTGTTGATAATTCTATCACTGTGGTTTCTACCAATGTGTCCATTCAAATATGGTGTTTCCTTCCAATCGGTTATTGGTGTTGGTAGATCATTTAATATGTAACCCACTTTGTTGTACTCTTGAAGAAAATTTAAGAGAGAATTTTGTGATTGTCCGTGAGTAGGTTCCATTTTTGGAAGAAATATATTTTTTTTACTTCCGATGAAAATAATTCTACGTCTAAATTGAGGTACTCCAAAGTTTGCAACATCATATTCATGTGCAGATACCGAGTATTTTCCGTTAATTGATAAAATTTCTAGTAAATTATTATATAAATTGCCATTGTGAATGGTTTTCAAACCGGCTACATTTTCAAATACAAAAGCTTCAGGTGTAATTTCTTTAATTATTCTTGCATATTCATAAACTAAATCCCCTCGTGGGTCATCAAGCCCTTTTCTTTTCCCGAAAACAGAGAATGCTTGACAAGGTGGCCCCCCAATTATCATATCAATATCTTGATTTCCAATTATTTTATTGATTGAATTATGAGAAATATTTCTTATATCCTCACAAATTACAGGGTGTTCATTCAAATAACTTTTTTTTCTTTGATTTATTTTCAGAGTTTTGCAAGAATAGGGGTCTATATCTGAAGAGTATACATGATTATAACCAGCAACGGAAAATCCTAAATCTAATCCCCCACCACCTGAAAATAACCCTAGTGTATTAATTGATTTCATAATTATTCCCGTTTTCTAGTGCAGTTTTCTATTAGTTTATCGTCTTCTGTCCGAGATAGAAGGAATAAATTGGTGAAGGTCACTAAAAGAAGATTAACAGTCTTTATTCCTGTCTTTATTATACCAAATGATAGGCTGCAAACTCAAAATATGTGAGTAAGTAAGAATTGCAAAATATACAATTTAAAAATCTTTTTTGAACCAATGAATCGTCTACCAATTCAATAAATTATATGCTATACTCTAGTATAGTATAATAAACATTGAGGTGAAGGACAGTGCCAATTTACGAATATATATGTCAGACCTGCGGACATCCGTTTGAAAAAATGGTCGGCTTTTCTCAGGCAGACCAGTTACCGGAATGCCCGCATTGCAAGAGTCCGCAGACCAGCAAACGCATATCGCTGTTTGCTTCACGCTCGGATGGACCATCCCTGGGTGGCAGCAGTTATGCTTCGTCCTGTGGGACGGGCTCAGGCGGCTTTACTTGAGGCGGTTGAGTAAAATGTTGCGTGTCAACGTTAAAGCTTTAGATCACTGAGTGGAATCGAAGTGATCGGGTTGGAAAACCAATCCAATCTGTTACGCACCTCGACTAGGCTCAGCAATCGTGGAATCGACGTGTGCCCTAGAGGGTAGATGACCGGGTTGGAAAATCGCGCAGGCCTTTAGATCGGCGCAAATAATTAGGAACGATCTCGACTTCGCTCGATCATCGGGTTAAAAATATGGACGCTGAGCAGGAAAAAAGTAAGAAGGCAATATTGGCGCGATTGAAGCGCATTGAGGGTCAGATCCGTGGGATTCAATCCATGGTGGAATCAGACCGTGACTGTGCGGATGTGCTGCAGCAGCTCACGGCAGTGCGCTCGGCGGTACACAGCACCAGCGTGCAAGTGCTGGAGAAATATGCACAGGCCTGCATGTTGGATGATGATATCGATTTACCGGAAGGTCAGCGTCAGAAGTTGTTATCCAATTTCATGACCCTGGTCGGCAAGACAAAGGTTTTATAAGTGAGGAAAGTATGGCAGAAGCAAAAGTACAATGGTTAGGCGGGGGAACGTATCTGGGTGTGGATTCCACACAGCATTCGGTGGTGTTATCCACGCCGACTGATAATGTTGGGATGAAACCTTCAGAGATGCTGCTGGTGGCGCTGGCTTCCTGCACGGCGGTGGATGTGGTCAATATCAGTGCCAAGAAGAAACAGCCGCTCTCTTCACTGGAGATTCAGGTGAAAGCCGAGCAAGATGAAAATCCGCCCTGGCCGTTTCGCAAGATCCATCTGCATTATGTGGCCAGTGGGGAAGGCCTGACCGATGCCGCATTGTCCAAGGCTATTGAATTGTCGGAAGAAAAATATTGTTCGGTGTCTGCTACCGTGCGTGGTGTGGCTGAGATTACGACAAGTTTTGAGATAGTGTAGCAAACCCTCCAGCTCCCTCAAAAGTCTTCAATTTTTAGGGGAGGGTATGTAATTTGTTATGTTAATTGATTTCGGAATCGAGTTAATCGATTCCGGTTTTGTTTAAATCGCAGAAACTACGGATTCCGGGTGTACAATTGACAGGTATTTTTCCTATCCGGAAAGTGCAATTTTATTTGTGAAACATACGTATATAGAAGTAAGCTTTGAGCATTGCAGGGGATGAAGGAAAACATTCCAGCCTTCATTGAATAGAGAACATCTTATGAGTTGGATCGAGAAACATCAGGAAAAAATAAAGAAATTTCTTCCGGTAGTGATATTGATGGTTGTGGCTACGATTATGGCTTTGACCCTGGATATGAAAGTGTTGGAAGCTTTTGTGAAAACGCATTACCTACTTGGTATCGGGTTGAGTATTGTTCTGTATGTCGTTCTGGGTGCCACCATTATCCCCAGTGAACCACTCACGGTGATGATTGTCGCCCTGGGTGGGGTGAAGGCGGCTGTTTTCCTGGCACTTTTTGGGAATACATTGGCCGCGATCATGGAATACTATATCGGACGCAATATCGCCGATGCCGCCGACCTGGATATGTATCAAAAGAAGATGCCCAAATGGCTGCAGAAAATCCCCATGACGTCCCCTTTGTTTTTAATTGTTGGACGCATGCTGCCCGGGTATGGCCCTAAGTTTGTTAGTGTGGTGTGCGGTATGTACAAGGTGCCGTTTACACTGTACCTTTGGACGACGATGGTTTCCACCGGTATGGGAGCAGTGTTGATTGCGCTGGGTGCGTTTGGCGTGTTTAAATTGATGTAAACAAGACATAATTCTATTTTAGAAATCATTATTGTAGGGATTCGGCATGCCGAATCCCTACAATAATGAATATCCCGTTTTCTAATTTCCTCCGATTAAATGAAAGCATTGGTATAATCAGACCAGATCATTGATTGATCTGATTTTGTTTAATTTGAGGAGAATTTTAATGGCTTACCCAGGTGTACTTGAACGCTACCGATCCTATTTAGATATTCCCGAGCATACCAAAACAGTTACGTTGCTCGAAGGTGACACCCCACTCATTCCCATGCCGCGATTGGCAGAAGAACTGGGTGGTGGTTTTGAACTGTTTGTCAAGTATGAGGGGTTGAACCCAACCGGATCGTTCAAGGACCGCGGTATGACTGTGGCGATCAGTGAGGCCTACGGACGTGGCGCGAAGGCAGTGATTTGTGCATCAACTGGCAACACTTCTGCGTCAGCGGCGGCATACGCCAACCGGGCCGGGATGAAGGCTGTGGTCATTATCCCTGAGGGCAAGGTGGCGGCCGGAAAACTGGCTGGGGCGATCGCCTACGGCGCGCAGGTAGTGCAGATCCGTGGATCATTCGATGATGCATTAACCCTGGTGATGAAGATCAGTGATCAGCACCCGATTGTGCTGGTGAATTCACTCAATCCCTATCGGCTGGAAGGCCAGAAATCATCGGCTTTTGAAATTTGCGATGTGCTGGGTGCAGCCCCGGATATCCTTTGTTTACCGGTTGGAAATGCCGGCAATATTACGGCCTACTGGATGGGTTTTCGCCAGTATAATGAAAGAAACAAAACCGGATTGCCGCAGATTTTAGGTGTGCAAGCTGCCGGATCAGCGCCGTTGGTGCTGGGTCATCCGGTGGATAACCCTGAAACAGTGGCGACCGCCATCCGCATCGGCAAACCGGCGCGTGGTGAGCAGGCCCTGGAAGCGGCCGAGGAATCCAAGGGCAAGATCATTGCACGCAGTGATGAGGACATCCTCTATATGCAGCAGCGTTTGGCTGCGAATGGCGTCTGGGTGGAACCGGCATCCGCTGCCGGATTGGCCGGCTTGAAGGCCGAAATTGAAGCGGGTACCCTGGATGTACAGGGCAAACGCATTGTGGCGATTTGTACGGGGCACGGTATGAAAGACCCCGACATCATTGTAAAACAAATGACAACCCCCGAGGTTGTGGATGCCAATTTACAGGCATTGGAAGAAGTATTAATAAAATGAGTATGGTAAACGATAAAGCATATGTACGTGTTCCAGCATCGACGGCCAATCTGGGTCCGGGGTTTGATAACCTGGGTCTGGCGCTGAACATCTGGAATGAAGTGCGCTTTCAAGTAACCGGTGAGCATCTGGTGGTGGAGAACCACGGATTGCTTTCCGATTATATTCCCAAGCCTGAAAAAAACATGCTGGTGATTGGGGCGAAAAAGGTCTTTGAAGCCTGTGATGAACCCTTCCCTGAAGGACTGCGGCTGGAATCACAGATTCAGATCCCGGTGCGCTCGGGCATGGGCTCCAGTGCAGCCACCATTTTAGCCGGTGTAATGGGCGCGGATATGTTATTGGGCAATCCATTGGAACGCGGCGAGATTCTGAAAATCGTCGGTGAGATGGAAGGCCATTATGATAATGCTTCCGCTTCCCTGTTTGGTGGATTAACCCTGGCACTGGATCGACCAGCGGGTACACTGGTGCGACGTTATGATGTGCCGCCCTATCAACTGGTGATTTGCACGCCCAAACGCGGCAGCTCAACCGAAGAGATGCGTGCACTGCTTCCGCAGACGGTCAGTTTACAGGATGCTATTTTTAATATTGGCAATACAGTGGCGGTGGTGGATATGCTGCGCAGTGGATCGATCACTATGCTGGACGTGGTCATGCAGGATAAACTGCATCAACCGCATCGCTTGAAGTTGATCCCCGGATCAGAGCAGGCCATTGAAGCTGCCCGTGATGCGGGTGCCAAAGCCGTGGCATTATCCGGTGCCGGTCCCAGTTTGATTGCATTTTGTCAGCCGGATCAGGCGGCACAAGTGGTGGGTCAGGCTATGATTCAGGCCTATCGTCAGGCAGGTGAATCCGCCACGTTTTTGATCACCACCCCCGCGGATACCGGCGCTCAGGCCTTTGCGTGATTTAGGGATTTTCATATCCCGCTAGCAAGTAAAAAAAACGATCAGCCTACCAGGCTGATCGTATCCTTTTAAGCGTGTCATCCAATGTCTCTGGCAAAACGCGGGCATCTCCCACAGCCGTCATAAAATTGGTGTCCCCCGACCAACGCGGTACGATGTGAAAATGGAGATGATCCGCTACACCCGCGCCTGCTGCGCTACCGATGTTGGCACCTACATTGAAGCCATCTGGTGAATAGACCTTGCCCAAGACCTGCTCGGCATGGGACAGCAGATTGACCAGGTCCAGCAGGGTTTCGGCGTTGAGTGCACCCATCACGCCCAGATGATCCTTGGGAGCGACCATCAAATGTCCGCTGGTATATGGATAGCGATTAAGCATCACCACGGCATGATCCGTGCGGGTGACGACCAGTTTTTCTTTATTGTTTTGCTGCCAGGCTGAACAAAAAATACAATCTGTAGCGGGCGTTCCATTCTGCATATACTGCATGCGCCAAGGTGACCAAAGATGTTCCATTGCATTCCTTTCATTCAATCATGCTTAAAAGATTGTATCATGATCCATAGACTGATTTACAACTCATCCAGTGTATGAATTTTAATGGATTTATGTATAGTAAGGCACCATTATATTCTCTGATTTAACGCCTTCCTTATGCCTTCGCTGTGGTATACTTGCAATAATTATTTGTGCATGCTATAATTTCATATCAATATTTACCCACATGCTGAGTTTTTTCAAATTTAATGGCTAATTTTATGGACAGCACTATTGGTGCAAGGTGTTTGTTGTCTATCAACCCCAAACAGATAAATCCTGTCAACTCGTGACAATCAAGTAATCATCCTGGAGTAAATCTTCGGGTAGTGTTGTCATGGTAAACCTTCAGGGCAGGTAAAACCAAGAGATAAACTTTCAATGGATATAAAAGAATTAGAAACGTTACCGCTTCAACAGCTTCGTCAGATGGGGATAGACTTAAACATCCCTAATGCTAGACGACTCAAGAAAGAAATGTTATTAGTAAAGATCCGCCAATTCGAGGCCGAACAAGAAGGCCTGGAAGTACGCGGAGGCGTCCTCGAGATTATGAACGAGGGTATCGGGTTTTTAAGAGCGAATTATCAGATCGGCAGTGAGGATGTATATGTGTCCCAGGCGCAGTTGCGCCGACACGGTTTGCGATCCGGTGACCTGGTCATCGGTCATGTACGTCCCCCGCGTGATTCGGAACGACATTATGGCCTCTTAAAAGTTGAAACAATTAATGGTATATCTGCCGAAGAAGCACGCAAACGACCCCGATTTGAAAGTTTGACCCCCATTTTCCCTGACAAACGATTTGACCTTGAAACAGACCCGACGGTACTTTCTACCCGTCTGATCAATCTGATTGCGCCAATTGGTCGCGGTCAGCGGGGTATGATTGTCTCTCAGCCGAAATCCGGTAAAACAACCATTTTGAAGGATATTGCAAATGCGATTACAACGAAAGATCCCAGCATTCACCTGATTATATCTTTAATCGGTGAACGTCCTGAAGAAGTAACCGATATGGACCGTTCCGTGGATGCGGAAGTGGTTGCCTCTACCTTTGATGAACCGGTTAGCTCACACGTACGTGCCGCTGAAATTACATTGGAACGCGCCAAACGATTGGTTGAAATTGGTCGGGATGTTGTCATTCTGATGGACTCCTTAACACGCCTGGCACGGGCATACAACCTGGTGGTAAACCCTTCCGGACGTACGCTCTCCGGCGGTATGGATCCATCGGCTCTATATCCCCCTAAACGATTTTTTGGTGCTGCCCGTAACATTGAAGAGGGCGGCTCTTTAACCATCATTGCCACGGCACTGGTTGATACCGGTTCCCGTCTGGATGATGTTGTTTATGAAGAATTTAAAGGCACCGGAAACATGGAACTGCATCTTTCCCGTCGCTTGCAGGAACGCAGGATATTCCCAGCTATTGATATGGAACGTTCCTCAACACGCCGAGAAGAACTGCTGTTGGGTCCAGATATTCTCTCACGCGTATGGCTGATGCGCCGCATGTATTTACAAATGATTGCGCCGGCGCCTCATGGCGCGAATCTGGATATGTCTGTGGCAACTGAGGCGATACTGACCCGACTTTCAAAATCAACAGATAATCTGGAATTTCTGGAAGCCCTCTCCGAGGAAAAATAATCATGTCTTTACAACCTAATCAACAAGATAGTAAGGGCTTGTCCGCAGGCTCTTCTAGACAACGTTGGATATCCAGGTTGTTGTGGGCAGTCGCAATTGCATCGATGATTTACATGACCGTGCTACTGACCTCACGAGCACCTGTATCCATATCAGCGGCTTTTAATCCGGATGAAAATTTCGGTATGCCGCAGGAACAAGCTATAGAGGAAGTGATAGTGGAAGAAGAAATCCCTATCTCTTTACCTCCGCTGCAAAATTTAAACAATAATATTGAAATCTCCCGTTCAACCAATATTGATACGACTATCCCTGAACGTTCCCGTGATGATGTCATCGTTTATCGCGTGGAGGCCGGAGATGCGATTTTCCGTATTGCTGGAAAATATGATTTAAAGCCTGAGTCCGTATTATGGGCTAATTATGATTCCCTGAATGATGACCCACAAATGATTGAGATCGGTCTGGCATTGTATATTCCACCTGTAGATGGCATTTTATACAAATGGGAAGAGGGGGATACCCTGGAGGATGTGTCTGATCGATATTATGTTGACGTAGGAGATATTATTTCCTGGCCAGGTAATAAACTGGATATGACAAATCCTGAGATCACGCCAGGTAGTTATGTGATGGTTCCTGGCGGATGGCGGCCAACGCAAACCTGGGTTGTTCCTACGATTTGGCAGGCGAATGCCGGAGCAAACAAGAGCATTGCCGGAGGTTGTGCGATTCCGGATGCTGGTTATGTCGGTTCGGGTGGTTTTGTTTGGCCAGCCAATAACCATTATCTCTCCGGAAATGATTTTTGGTCTGGGCATTTAGGTATTGATGTTGCAGCGGGAACCGGTGCACCTATATATGCAGCCGATAGTGGTGTTGTCGTATATGCAGCGGGTATCAGCGGTGGATATGGCAACATGGTAATGATTGACCATGGCAATGGGTATCATACTGTTTATGCTCACCTTAATTCCATCAATGTGTATTGCGGGCAGAATGTCATGCAAGGTAGTTTGATTGGTCTGGCTGGTAGTACCGGCCGTTCAACCGGCCCTCATTTACACTTTGAGATTCGATTAAACGGTGAATTTATCAACCCATGGTATGTCTTACCATAACAAGCACTGAACAAAATAAATACCGTTGGATAATTTATCCAGCGGTATTTTTTTTATTATGAAATTTTACAAGATGGAAGGTGGGTCGATCTCAATTTTCCAGTCTTGCAAGGGTTTCTCGTGCAAAATGCGTATGGGGTCCGGCCCCATGAGGAGAATTTGCCAGCGGTAGGCGCCATTAATGCGCTGGAAATAACATGGGGTGGGTCCGGTGATGCTCGTTTCTTGATACCCTGCAGTATCGATCCAGCCCTGAAGATTGTTTTTCATCTGTTCAGCAGTGTGTGCAGCCAGTTGCGGATCACGATTGCGATATTCCAGGCGTACTAAACGGGAAAAGGGTGGATAGCCTAATTGTTGGCGGTACTGAATCTCCTGATTGTAAAACTGCTGATAATCATGCTTTGCGGCACATTTAATGGCATATTCGTCGGGTTGAAAGGTTTGGAAAATGACCTTGCCGCCCAAGCCAGAGCGTCCGGCGCGTCCGGCGACCTGGGTGAGTAGTTGAAATGTGCGTTCTGAGGATCGATAGTCAGGAAAGTTTAAACCAACATCTGCCAGAATGACACCGACCAGGGTAACCGATGGAATATCCAATCCTTTGGCGAGCATTTGGGTACCGATTAGAATATCGGCCTGATGGTTCGCGAAGCGATTCATCAGCAATTCGTGGGCATTTTTACCTTTGGCGGTCTCTGCATCCCAACGTAAAGAGGTGGCTTGCGGGAACATGCTTTGCACCATTTCCTGCACTTTTTCGGTGCCGGTACCGTAATGCCGGATATGGTTTCCACCGCATTGTGGACATTTTGATGGTAATTGCCGGGTATAGTGACAGCTATGACATTGCAATTGGGCGTTTTTGTGGCCGGCAGTGGATTGTATATGCAAGGTTAGTGATAGATTGCAGCGGGGGCATTTTAATACAAAGCCGCAATCCCTGCAAAAAACATAGGTTGCGGCACCCCGCCGATTCAAGAATAGAATGGCCTGCTCATGTTTAGCTAAAATTTTGCTGAGTGATTCCTGTAAGCTGCGACTGAAAATGGAACGGTTACCTGCCTTTAACTCCTGACGCATATCCACGATTTCAACCGGAGGTAACTCGGGTGCGGCATCCATGCCAGCAACTTGATGTGTTGTAACGCGTTTATCCAATGTGAATAGCGGCCAGTTTTCTTTTTTAGCCTGATACAACGTGGTAATTGTAGGTGTGGCGCTGCCCAAAATGACCTGTGACTGGCAGATTTTACCGTACTGAATGGCTGCGGTCAGCGTATCGTAAGCTGGAGCAGGTTCCCTCTGATAGAAGGATTCATCATGGCATTCATCAATGACGATCAGTGCCGGGGCAGGGCAGGGTGCAAAGAGTGCACTGCGTGGGCCGACAACGACATTGATTTCAGCATTGCGGATTCTGCGCCAGGTATCGTAACGTTCCCCTGGTGAAAGGCGCGAGTGGATCACCCCAACTTGATCCCCAAAGCGGTTGAGGAAGCGCTGAATGGTTTGTGGCGTGAGGGAGATTTCCGGTACCAATATGATGGCCTGACGATTTTGCTGCAATACATGTTCTGTAAGGCGCAAATAGATTTCTGTTTTCCCGGAGCCGGTAATGCCATGAAGCAGCACCGGTTCTGAGAATTCATCAGTTGCCAAACGTGATTGCAGTGCCGAAATGATTTGATCCTGCTGTTCAGTTAGTGTGATGGTTGATTCCGCTTGGGGGGATAAGTGATGCAATGGATCGCGAATGGTTTCCTGATCTACGATTTCCAGGTACCCTGATGATTGCAGATACAATATATCTTCGCGCTTGGCACCCGTTTGCGCAATGATCCAGGGAATTTCCGTGGCTTGCTCTTGCTGCTTTAAAAACTGCAGCACACTCATACGCCGGGTATGGACAGCCACATTTTTACTTAATTGAATATCAGCATGAATGGGTGCCAGGGATCGTGCAACCTGCGTTGTTTTTTGCCTGGCTTTGGGGGGTGGTAGGACGGCCTGATGGGTTATCCATCCACGGCGTTGCAAGGATTGCATGGAGGCTTTCCAATTAACATGTTTAAAGCTGTGCTGCAATTGTCTGCCGCGTAAGGGACCGCGTTCCTCAAGCTTTGAAATAATCCGCTTTTGTAAACCACTTAATTCTTCACTGTTGATCTGTAAGCCTGGCACAAGCTGGTAGAGTGTATCTGCATGTTGGGAAAGCCCGGGTGGCAGCATCAACTCAAGGCAGGCTGAGAGAGAGGTCAGTGTAGAATCGGATATCCAGCGCGCCAATGCAATTTGCTGTTGTGAAAGAACGGGCTGTGTATCTAAAATAGCATGGATGGCTTTTACGTTTTCAACCGTTGTTTCACTACGTAAATGTATAATAACCCCTTGCAGCGTTTGTTTGCCAAAGGGCACTTCCACCAGACTGCCAATACTGGCAGCACCTTCCATCTCAGATGGAATAGCATAATCAAAAGCAGAATTCAATTGGGCCATATTGACGATTACTTCTGCATACATGATGCCATCCTGTATTGTTTGATTGATTAGGAAGTGATGGTTTTGCTGGAAATATTAATTGCTTTCCGCAGCGCTGGTGAGAGATAAAATTGTACCAGAACCTTTTCAACACGCAGCCGATCCATGGATTTTACCGCAACGGATAATTTGTTTTCAGTATCTTCAAAATGATCGCCTGTTTGTGGTATGCAATTTAATTGTGCTAAAACATATCCGGCGATGGTTTGATATGCGGGTACTTGCAGATTAAAATTGAAATAATCATTAAAATCATCAATGGTTGTATGTCCATCAACTAAAAAGGAGCCGTCCTTTTGGGCCTGAATTGCCGGCGATAGGGTTTCAAAGGGATCCATGATGTCGCCAAAAACCTCTTCAAGCAAATCTTCCAGGGTGACCACCCCGGCAGTACCACCAAATTCATCCAGTACAATGGCCATATGCATGTGCTGGCTGCGAAACTGATGTAGGAGGGTTTGCAAGGGTACGGCTTCAGGGACGAAGAGTGTTTCACGAATCAGTGATATGGCTGGTTGGTTGCATTCCGGTTCTTGTTGTATTTTACGCACCAGATCCCTTAGATGAACAATACCTTCAATGTTATCCAATTGATCGATAAATACGGGCAGCTTTGTTACACCTTTATCTAAGCAGATTTCAAGTGCCTGAAGGATGGGCGTTTGTGATTCAACTGCGATTACCTCTGTACGTGGGATAGTGACCTGTGCTACCAACATATCATTAAAACTGATGACTGACTCGAGAATTTCGCGTTCCAGTGCTGGGAGATCGCTGGCAGTTTGCGGATCATTGACGATTTCCCGGATTTCAAATGAAGCGAGCAGTATGCCGCGTGATTTGATTAATTCCTTTTGCTGCTGATTGAATAGCAGATTAGTAGTGTTCTCAATACCGTGGAATATCCATGAAAAAAGTGCATACAAAACAGAGATAAATGGAAATCCAAATACAAGATAGGTTTGTGGATTGAACAGCGCGATTTTCTCTGGTAAAAATTCTCCAAAGAACAATATAAAAAAGAGAAAAACAAAGAGAATAAGGATAAGAAAAAGAGCATATACCCAACTTGATGATAAGGGAAAGGCAGGAAAGAGACTTTCCTGCAGCCAGTTTTGAATAGGCCTGCTTATGATCCAATTCATTAGCAAGGCACCCAGTGCTGTCAGAAATAAAATTTTAATACTGCGTATAAATACGGGAAAGTGTTGTTCATGCATCGGGCTTTCCAGCCAGTGTAAGATAATCTGGGGAACGCTATCGCTTTTTTCTTCATCTTCGCGCAAATAGATACGCCGATAAGTGGTTTGCGCTGTGGGGTAGGCAGAGATTAAGGCATACAGGAAGAGAACAAGTAAAAAAGAAATCGCGATTATCATAAGGATTTATAGATGGCTGCGGCACCATATCCTACAACAGATTGTGTATCGTGCGTTGTTTCAGCGGACGTAGTATAGTACAGAATCTTGCTTTGCTCAGCACCGATTTTTTTTGCAGCCCAAATAGCAGTTGATAATGCACCTGCCCCGCAGGCAAAACCAATGCCTTTTTCCTCAGCATTGAAGATAGATTGCGGCTGCATCTCTTTGACTGCATTCATGATGACCTGATCTAATTTATTAGCGGTGCTTTCGGGATAAAAATGGGAAAGATCAGTGCTGGCGATAATGAGGTGGTTTTCAATATTAAATATGCCGGCAATGATTTCGGCTAATATCTGGCAGGTTTTTGGGTTGCGTGTGCGCACCATGATGGGTACGATCTTGAAAGGCTGTTTCAAAATCGTTTGCAGGAAGGGGAGTTGAATTTCCAGGGAGTGTTCTTTATCACGGCTGATTTGCTGGATCGTCAGGCTGCCTTTTTGAAGCAAGCCCTGATTGATCAACTGCATCTTTTCATGGTCAATAGCAACTTCACCCAACGGTGTTTGATAGGCCTGATATGTTGTGCTTAATAACTTAGCGGTGTGGTAATCGTGAAAAGGGGACAGGAGAAATATGGTTTGCAGTGGTTTTCCGATCAGGGTATGGTAGGCATGAGCCGCTGTTTTACCTGAATAACGGTAACCGGCATGGGGGACCATTAATGCGAGTATATGCCCTTGAATCGGTTCTTGTTTAACCAGATCAAGATATTGATTAATTTCCTTAATTAATTGCTGTGGATCTTCTGGATACCACAACCCTGCAATTGGAGAAGGCCGATTTTGTTCCATTGTTTCTGCTGCCTCCTTTGCGGACTTATTTATATTTTAACATAAATGAATTTTGTTTTGAGACTTTTTTAGTATGCTTTTATTGCTTATATAGGTAATTATACGTAAAATGGTATTGTCATAAATTTATGTAATTAATGTTTGGGAGATGAGATGAAGAGAGCCACATGGAGAGTATTTGTATTACTGATTGTATTTTCAATACTATTAAGTATTAGCGGCTGTAATTTGCCTGGGATGACGACCAGCGATCCGGGATTGGAAGCCACACGGATTGCCTTGGGTATTGAATCTACGATGTTGGTTATGCAGCAACAAACACTGGAAGCTCAACAAAACGCACCGACAAATATGCCAACATACACACCATATCCAACCTATACCCCTGAGCTTCCTCAAGTAACAGAAACGACAGAACCTGTAGCGGTGGAAGCCCCCGAAGAACCTGCACCTGTTGTTGATATGCAGGAGCGTATAAAATCTGCAAATATATTGATTTATGAGGATCTGCGCGGTGATCCGGAATTACTCCCCTATGTACATGAAACCATAAATCGAATGGGGTTCAGCGGTGGAAAAATTGTAGAGGTTAATGATGCTGTGGGTAATTTTAAGGATCAACTACTTAGTTCAACCAAATGGGATCTTATTATTGTTGCCTCGGAAGCACGAGGTTCCATCCGGGGAGAGTTTTGGGAATATATACTAACCCATGTGAATAATGATGTGGGGTTGATTGTCGAGATGTGGTATCTGGATGAAATTGCGAATGGTAAGATAGATGGTGTTTTGTCTAAATGCGGCGTAAGGTTTCAGAAGAACTGGAATTATGGTAGCGGAGGAAATCCGCTTGATTATTCTATTTACATGCTGGATCCAAATAGTGATGTGCTAAATAAGCCAAACACTGGTATATCCTTGAGCAATCCCTCATATTTTTACTGGAATCCGGGTGATGTTGGAGACTTGGTGCGTGTTGGTACCGGAGGGGATGCCACTATTGTTGCTGGTTTATACCCACAAGAGAAAAGCAACTATGGATTAATCACAACCTGTCTGGAAGGGCGCATGGTGCTGCAAACGTTTGATACACACGACTATGATCCTTCTATGACCAAGGCATTATGGGAAAACTATATTACGTTTACATTGACGAATCACTTCAATAAAATCGATCAATAATGTATACTGATACTGGAAATTCGTGATATTGAATTTCTTATAAAGTATTCTTGTAAGACATTTTTATGATAAAGTAATGATGGCATTCAGGTATATTTAACCTGAAATAGCAGTTGAATTTTAGGATTAGAGAGGTTCCGATGAAAGAAATTATCCTAATGAGGCATGCGAAATCCAGTTGGAAAGATGCAGAAATTAAGGATTTTGACCGCCCATTGAATAAGCGTGGAAAAAAGGACGCCCCGAAAATGGGTAAAATCCTTCTTGAGAAAGATATTATCCCAGATCGTATTTTTTCTTCCAGTGCCAAACGGGCACGTTTAACTGCTGAAGCTGTTGCGAAATCGATTTCTTATGCAGATGATGTGATCTATATGGAGGAATTGTATCTTGCAGAACCGGAAACAATTCTGAATGTGTTGAAAAATCAAGCCGATGAATTCAATCGAATCATGTTTGTAGGGCACAATCCGGGAATGGAATGGTTCCTGCAGATGATGTGTGGTGAGGTGGTTTCTTTGCCGACGGCTACCGTAGCCCATATTCGAATTCCGATTGATCATTGGGGAGATCTTGATGAAGAAGTAGAGGGTGATTTGCTAAATCGCTGGAAACCAAAGAAGCAGGACGATTAACAATTGATTTTTCATTTATCAATCAATTGAATTAAGTTATGCTCATTAGAAACGGTTTCCGCTGCTGGAAGCCGTTTTTTATTCAAAGGATGACACTATGGCGAAGAAGAAAATGCCTTTTGGTTTATGGCCCAGCCGATTATCTCCAGAAATAATCGGTATGCGCAAGCGTATTGATGATGTACAGTGGCATCAGGGAATGGATGAATTAATCTGGGAGGAAAACCGCTCAGGTCAAACAACCCTGGTTTCAATGTCGGAAGGTAGTACATACCGCGAGTTATTGGATAACCATTCCCCGAAAGGCGGGGTGGGATATGGTGGCGGCACATTCACTGCTCTTGATGGTGAAATCGTGTTTGCGGAAAAAGATCAGCGTTTATATCGTATGAGCAGACGCTTTGGAAATCCGAAAGCGATAACGCCCACCTTGGGTGGTGTGGCAGCACCAGTTATCTCTCCGGATCATGAATGGGTTGTTTATGTGGCGTCTGATGGGAAAGATGACGTGTTAGCTGCTGTTCCAATGGATGGCAGCCGCTGGCCAATTCAACTTGTACAAGGATCAGATTTTTATATGCAACCTTGCTGGCATCCTCAAGGCACAGCCATTGCCTGGGTAGAATGGGATCACCCCCAAATGCCATGGGAAGGAACACGTCTATGTTTGGGGCATCTAAATAAGGAAAATCGAATTTATGTCAGCCATGCCTTCCAGGTGGATGGCGATGAGAAAAAACCAGCCACACAACCACAATTCTCACCCGATGGGCGTTTCTTAAGTTACATCATTCAAAAGGAGGAATGGGATGAACTGGTCCTCTTTGATTTAGAAAGCACTGAAAAAAATGCGTTGGTGGTCGGAAAAGGCCACATGATATCCGAACCGGCTTGGGTGCAAGGGGTACGCTCATATGGTTGGTCACCAGATAGCAAACGGATTTATTTCTTTAAAGTAGCCGGAAGCTTTGTTACCTTATGGCAAGTAGATGTTGCAACAGGAGAGCAGGAGCAAATTCCTACAGAACCCTACACATATTTGAAACAGATATCCGTATCCACATTTTCCGGTGAGGTTGCAGTAATCGCCTCCGCATCTAATTACCCGCCAAGGGTAATGAAGTGGGATGGAGAGTGTTGGAAAATTGTTGTCTATTCCACCTCGGATTTGATTGACCCGAAAGATTTACCGGTTTGCGAAGAGATATCATGGAAAGCAGCCAACGGCAGCAAAGTGTATGGTTTGTACTATGCGCCGCATAATCAGAAATGGAAAGGTGATGGAAATCCGCCTGTATTTGTTAATGTGCATGGTGGGCCAACAAGCTGTGCCATGGCGACGTACTCCCCCAGTACAGCCTACTTCACATCACGCGGGTATGCCTGGCTGGAGTTAAACCATCGTGGATCCAGTAATTATGGACGCACATATATGGAAATGCTGCGTGGTGTTTGGGGATCCGTTGATGTGGAAGATGCGATGGATGCTGCCCGTGAGCTATCCAATCGGCATTTAGGTGATGCAAGCCGTATGGTGATCCGTGGCGGCAGTGCCGGTGGATACACGGTATTGAACACATTAGTACACTCTTCTGAGGTGTTTGCTGCAGGTATTTCACTATATGGTATTAGTAATTTGTTTGCTATTGCAACGGATACTCATAAATTTGAAGCACATTATCAGGATACGTTGATAGGCAAGCTGCCCAAAGCAGCCAAGAAATATCGCGCATGGTCAGCAGTATTCCATGCGGATCAGATTCAGGATCCGTTAATGATTTTCCAGGGTGATGTGGATACAGTCGTGCCGCCGAATCAATCTGAACAGATTGTCCAGGAGATCAAGAAACAGGGAATTCCATATTTATATAAGGTGTATGAGGGTGAAGGGCACGGCTTCAGGCAAACAGAAAATATTGTAGATTCAATCTGTGAGATAGAAAAATTCATGATGCAGCATGTGCTGTTTAAAGAAGAATGATATCAATGCTATTCTTGTAATGTATAAAGACCCGTATTTAATACGGGTCTTTTATTTTGGATTTGTGCGAAGCTTTTTAAATATCTCGATCAAATTCATAAGGAAATTGTCCCAATTACACCATTTGGGTAACATTCTCAAAATCATCCTAGTGTATAATCTGATTATAATAGTTGTCAGGTAAATGGTTACCGATGTGTGTATTTGGTTTTATTTTCGAATCTTGTTAGTTTCATTCACGTACATATGGTTTGTTGTGTCTACATGTCTTATTTGGCTTTATTAATCTCTTATTCTTAAACAATTCCTTAACTTAATGTTTATATAACCATTGGGGCTTTTGTTACAATTGATTAGGAATAGAGGAGAGATGAAGAAAGTACTATGGATACAATTTATGGCCTGCAAAACGATATGTCGCATACTTGCAAAACATGTTTTATTCCACAAATTGCATGTTCTTCCCTCATTTCCTTTAAAAAAATGTCGACCGATGGTAATAAAAACGGGGTCATTAAATCTCCATTTTACCCGCAAGTTTTTGAGAACGAATTCACCAAAAATGAACTTAGCCTGACATTGGAGCAATTATGAGTTTAACGATTTGTTTTCACCATGATGATGCAGACGGCCGTGCAAGTGGCGCAGTGGTTCGATATGCACTTGGAAAAGAAACCCATCTCATTGAAATTGATTACGATGATTTGACCATTCCCTGGGAATTGGTCGAAAAAGCCGACAAAGTGGTTGTCGTCGATTTTTCATTTGATCTGGATACAATGAAAAAGTTGGCAGAGGGTAGAGAATTCACCTGGATTGATCATCATATCAGCGCAATCAAAGAGTTCAAGGGGATTTCAGATAATTGGCCTGGATTACGGGATATTGAAGAGGCAGCCTGTGTGCTTGCCTGGAAGTATTTCTTCCCCGATCGTCCTGTTCCACGGGCCATTGTTTTAATTGGGGATCGGGACGTTTGGCGTTGGGCAGAGAAAGATACCGGTGCATTCGGTGAGGGCATTTACGTTAGAGATACTCGCTCAAAAAAAGATGCTTTATGGGTACCATTACTGGAGGAAGACCAGAATGTGTTTAACGAAATACTCATCGAGGGTACCCGTCTGCGCGAGATTCGCATAAATGAAGTTAATAGCCTGGTGGAGCGTCGGGGATATGAGATAACCTTCTACGGAGAACGCACCCTGGCCATTAATGCCCCCGGTAATGGGGACATTGGACAACGCAGCCGAGATCTTGGTTACGAAATCGCCTATTGTTATGAAGACCGAATGGAACCCGATGGTTTATATACAAATGTGACTCTTTTCTCACGAGAAAAAGATATTTCTGTTATTGCGAAAAGCTTTGGTGGTGGCGGGCATGCACACGCAGCGGGCTTTTCATTCCCACGCTCAGGCAGTCCGTTTCCGCCTGGTGCTGATGTGCAATTTTTACACGAAAAACATCAATAAATATCCTCATCTAAGGAGAGCAATCTGTGGAAGTGCATAATACAAAATGGGAGAGGTTTCGCGGTATTCGAAGTTGGTTTACCCCCAAAGCGTATCATCTCAATAAAACGGGGTAGAGCTAAGATTTAGGAAAAGACCAACCCAAATTAATTTGAGAAGCGCGTATC
>JAEKNU010000077.1 GCA_016838895.1 Chloroflexota bacterium | reverse complement strand
TTTTCAGCCAGTGTTTTTCTTCCTTTTACTGTGCGGCATCACCCGGAATGGGTGTGCGTTTTCACCGGAATATGCACGCATTGGCTTCTTACTATTGCGAATGCCCCAATATATCAACATAAACCCGTATGGGAATAATGCCAAAATAACCACAATCAATAGCCAGGCTGCCTGGAACTTTTCTAGAACATCCACATACATGGCCCAGATACTGCCCCCAATACCTATCCCCGCACTGATCAACCCGATCTGATGCATGGAACGAAAGATTTTATCATCCCCTTTTCGAATTTGCTCAAAAAGTCCTGCGATATTAAGTTTTGGAGCGGACCATGTCTGAACCAACCCAATCGCGACAATCACCAAATGAACGGCATTTAGCAAATATAAATATATCCAATAACCACTAACATCCCAGTATGGATATTCATGTCCAATATCTGTCAAAATAGTGAAGTCAGTGAGAATATTTGTCCCGGATAATATCAAGCCAACAATATATACGGAATGCAAAAACAAATTCCCTGTTTCAGTGCTGTATTTCTGTAAAGCATAGATAAATAGGATCACATGGTATATCGCAGCAATCAATAGAATAATGACGGATAAACCGCCAATAAAATCCAATTCAGATGATGGCACCGGATTTGCGGGGATTAATTCGATCTGTAATTTCCGATATATACCAAAACAAATGATCAATCCTAATACGGAGAGTATTCCCAAGCTGTTGACTGTAATTTTTCGAACTGTGTTTTTATTCATTTCAATCCTCACTTGATTTGATGAAGAATATATGCTCAACGGTTGTATTAAAAACCTGCGCCAGTTTAAGCGCTAACAATGTCGAAGGCGTATATTTCCCTTTCTCAATGGAGTAAATTGTCATACGGGATACGCCAATCGAATCGGCTAATTCCTGTTGGGACATTTCCCCTTGCTCAAATCTCAATCGTCTTATCTGATTTCCTAGTTCCATATGCATCCTCCTATCAATAATATAAAGTATTCTTTACATTTTGTCAAGTTTTCTTTATATTTTGTTAACTTACCTTTGCATAACAAAAGGATCAATTCATATAGAATTGATCCTTTTGTTATTTTATTTTGTTAATAATTCTTACTTCACCTGGAAGGTTACAATTTCACTCTCAATGTTCGTGTCATCCTGCAAACTGGCCATTACCTGTACCTGATGATAGCCAATCTGCAATGGCCACCAGGTTTCATATGGCACCTCACTGACCTGCTCAAGCAATACACCATCCATATAAAAACTCACTTGCGTAATGGCCGCGCTGCTGGCTGCACTCAATTGAATTTGCTGCGATGATAAAGGCACGTCTTGAGCGATATGATATACACTACCAGATGCAGGTGAGCTGATAACCAGTTCGGCCTGCTCTTCTATATTGATCCCATCTTGCGATGCCTTCTGCAGATCATTCAACAGTACCAGACCATTTGCCCTAGCCCAGTCTTCAGCCTCTATTGGTAAGTCCAACACAGTTTTTGTAATGCGATACGGGATCGGTGTCTGTTCATCCGCCAGTGCGCCATTCCTGCTATCCAATGTCATTAAATGATAAGTATTATCCACTTCAGTGGGTTGTGTACCTTCAATAAACCATTCCAATCGTGTATACGGACAATTCTTTCCTGGGAGCAAACCGGAAATAGCACAAACTTTTTCCAGCACCAACCCTTCTGGCTGCGCAAATGCTTGCGCTTCTACGCCCACTAATATGGAGCGTATGGTTTGTGCCCAAATGGGCGCTGCCCCTGTCAAACCGGTAATATCGCGCATGCCTTCGTGATCGGTATTGCCAGCCCACACCCCAACAACCAGCGCTGGCGTGTATCCCACCGTCCAGTTATCATGGAAATTGGTCGTCGTTCCGGTTTTTACGGCTGCGGGCCGCTCTACCTGCAAAACACTGTTTCGTCCAAAACCCAAATAGCGCGCTTCATTATCACTCAACATATCACTGATCAACCAGGCCACGCGCTCATCCATAACCCTCAACTGATTTGTTTCAGGCACCTGAAAAACAACATTCCCGGTGTTATCCTCGATCCTGCTAATCGCATAAGGTTGAACACTTAGTCCACCATTGGCAAAAACGCCATAGGCTGCACTGAGGTCCAATAGACTAACTTCACCGCCGCCCAATGCCAGCGATAAATCCAATTTACTGATATTGTTCCAGGGCTGTATGCCCAAATCAGCAGCATAGTCTGCAAAAGGACGTAAACCCACATGATCCAATGCTAAAACTGCCGGAATATTCAATGATGAAGCCAATGCTTCCCGCATTAATACAGGGCCATGTTCTTTGCCGTCATAATTAACAGGTGTATAGGCTTTGCCATCATTGGTATAAAAATGCGTGGTCACATCCAGCAGCATCGTAGCCGCTTTCCAGGGCTGTTCCTGATCAGGGTCCAGCGCCTGTGCATAAATCAAAGGCTTTAACGATGACCCAGGCTGCCGGGCTGCAGTTGCCATATTGATCGCACCGCTGTGATCCACATTACCATAGTCAGGGCTGCCGACCATTGCCAGAATCTCAGCGGTTTGCGGATTCAATACAACCACGGCAGCATTATTTAGATTATGACCCAGCGGGGCATTCTCATCCGCTGTTACCCTATCCATTTGATTGCTGATGGCTGCTTCAGCCAGATGCTGATAATTCAGATCCAACGTCGTATGAACAGTCCATCCACCTGCTGCTTGAAACTGTTCTTCAGGGATGATTTCCATCAATTGACCCTTTACCATCAAAACAAAATGCGGCGCCTGCATAGGGAAAGAATAGACTGCAAGATTCAGGGGTTCATCGGCTGCCTGAGAATTCTGTTCAGCATCGATATAGTCCGCTTTTTCCATCAAATCCAATACAACTTGCTGGCGTTCTTTGGCAGCCTCAAAATGCGTAAACGGGTCATATAAATATGGAGACTGCGGTAAACCAGCCAACAGCGCACATTCAGCCAGATCAAGCTGGGCGGCTGATTTTCCGAAATACGTTTGCGCAGCAGCCTCAACCCCAATGCTCAAATTCCCAAAATCCGTTTGATTTAAATACAATGCCAGAATTTCATCCTTTGTGTATTGATTCGTGATTTGCCATGCCAATACAGCTTCACGGAATTTTCGCTTCATAGTGCGCTCATATCTTTCCTCTGGCTCAAACAGCAAATTACGCACCACCTGTTGGGTAATGGTGCTGCCACCTGCCAGGGTTACACCCCCGCGCAGATTGATCCACACAGAACGTATAATGCCAACGGCATCCACCCCCTGATTTCGATAAAATGAACGGTCCTCTGTGGCAATCACTGCCTGTTGAAAATCAAGCGGAATTTCCTCCAATAATAGGCTGCTGTGCCGCACTTCCTGATTGGATAGAATTTCATATAACAGTTTGCCATTGCGGTCCACAATGCGAATACTTGGCTCAGATGCGAATGCCGGTATATCAGAAGGGTCTGGCAAATCATACAATGCCCAAATACACCAAATCAATCCAAAAACAATCATTGCACTTGCAATAAGGAAGACTATTTTCTTAAGTAGTTTCTTGCCTGGCAAAATTTTTCGCATATCCCATCCCCTGAACTCACTCAATTTTCTTTAATTACACTTATCCAGCTATTTACTTAATATATTTAACAGCTCAACACGACTGCTTGCACCCGTCTTTTTATAAATATTGTAAACATGGTTTTTTACTGTCATGGTCGAGATCACCAGTTTTTGGCCAATTTCTTTATTACTTGCCCCCCCAGCAATCAACTCTACAATCTCTTGTTCGCGTTTCGAAAGCAGCAATTCATGCATGCGCTGTACAGAATACTCGAAGCCTTGTGGTTCAATGGCCAGACGAAATTGCTTTACCAAATAACTGGCATTAACAATATTCCAGGCGAAATAAAATAACAGCAAAAATAATGATACATCGATGTTTAGATTATCAATATTTCCAATTGAAACTTCAAAAAACATATCAATGAAAAATAACGGCAAAAACACCATCAGAATAATCGACATTGTATTAGCTATGTTTCGGTGATGAGGATTTTCACCCGGAATTTTTCTAGGAAATAGACGCACGATGGTATAGATAATAATCAACAGGATTAATGGATCACCGACATAGATAAACATCTGACTTTGTAAGAAATAATAGGCAATGATGCTGGTGGGGTAAAGAAACGTGATCGTGCCTAATATCACTTTTGCGCGCGATGATAATGGCTTGCCAAGTAATTGAGCTGTGAAATTGGGAAGCGTAAAAAATAAGCCACCCATCATGATGTGATAAAAAATGGCTGCAGCAATATTCAAATCTGTGATTAGCGTTGATGAACCAATATCAACGATAGTGATGTAAACAGATAGGAGGTCAGAAAACAAAGCACCCCCCAGGCAAATTAACACACCCAGGTAATATCGCAAAATCAAATTGGGATGCCGTTTATTCATCTGTACGAACAAAAAGATAACGCCTACACCAATCGCCAGACTAATAACCAGGATCAATACAAAGATATGTATCATATTCACTCAATTATAAAGCCAAAGTCTTCTTTGAGTCTTTTAAAATCATCCTTCTATTAATTTCATCAATAGCGTATTAATAAATATTGAAAATTTCAAACAAATTCCCTCGTTGAACCCCACTAGGAATAATTTCCTATGCCATTTTCTTCAATTTGAGAAATTTTCCTCATTAAATTTATCATCATGCTGATCTATTATTCATATGACTTCGGGAATAAATAATGTGACCTGACTATGACCATTACCCTGCAACAACCATCCAATGTTTCCCGTATATCTTTCTAAGGAGCTTCACTATGATTTGGCTATTTAATTCTATTATTCAATATTTTCCGGTTATTGACCTGAACGCACTATATCAGTTTATCCCCAGCACAAATGATGTTGCGCTATATTGGCAATCGTTGATCCCGGCAACCTGCATGCCGCATACCTGTTTTTGTGAACCTGTTCAATTTGGCATTATTCGTCAACCCATTAATACGCTGACCAATTTACCCTTCATTCTGGTTGGTGTAATCATCGCTATGATCGCATTTTCCGATTGGTTTTTTCACAATAAACAACGCAGCAGCAATAAAATGCGTTCTCATTGGATATTTTCATCTATCTATAGTTACTCGGCTGTGATTGTCGGAATAGGGTCCATGATTTACCACAGCACGATGAGCTTCTTTGGTCAAAGCCTGGATATCATGGGCATGTACCTCCTGGCAATTTTCATGATTGTTTACAATCTGTCACGCATTCAAAAAATGTCCCCTAAGTGGTTTTTATTCTGGTATGGATTGACTAATGCGGTTTGCTGGACACTTGCGACTATTTATCCCGTTTATCGCCGACCGTTGTTTATTGTCATGCTCATGGTCATCCTGATCACGGACGTTTTGGTGCGCACTGCAAAACCTCAAACCGCCAATAACAAATTCTATATCGCCACCCTGATCAGTCTCTTTATTGGATGTGGCTCTTGGATCATCGACGTCCAGAACATTGGCTGCATGCCTAACAGTTTATTGCAATTTCATTCCATTTGGCACATCGGCATGGCAGGCGCCATTTTCTTTCTTTATTTGTACTATCGATCTGAAAACAACCAACAACTTGATTCCACCTCAAGAATATTCAAAAAGGAGGAATTCGCATGTTAATTTCAATCATTGTTTCGATTATTGTGCTCAGCATCCTTGAAAAATTCAATATCAAAAAAGCTTATTAGTAAATCAACAACCCTCCATCAAAACATGGAGGGATGTTTTGTATAATCAGGTTACGGCAAAATCACAAACTGACTGCCCTCCCCGCGTCCGTATACATCCGGGAAATAGAATTCCTGAGCTACAGGTGGGATAACATTGTAGGTACCCGGGAAGGATGCCCGCACCAGATAGGTATAGGTATACGTTCCGGCAGGGATGTATTCAGCGGTAAAGACAACTTTCTCATCCCGTAATTCCGTATGATCAAAATACCACCATCGTCTTCGATTGTTACTATCCAGCCCAAGATCGCCATAATAGGCTTCACTGGTTTTCAACGAAGTGTCCACGGCTTCCATACCGGCGGGCAGCATATCTTCCACCAGCAGATAATGTGAAGCATGCGGCAGCACAATTGTTACTTGTGCCATCAGCATATCACCCTGATTGGCTTGCACGACAGGTGTTTCATGATCGTCCAGGGCAAAATAATTACGTGAGATGATTACACCCTGATCCAGCGCTTCCACTTCATCGACCGGCAAATACACATTCAGATCAGCGGTATAGTACATATTTCCGTCGCCATCCGTCCGCGCAATGCTCAAACGATTAATTTCATCCGCTATAAAATCGGCTACATCCACTTGCAGGGTGCGAATTTCTTCCAGTGTCTCCTGATTTACAACTCCGCTGCCGATTTCTTCGCCATTGAACTTCAAACCAAACTCATAATCAGCTTCTAAATCTCCGCTGACCTCCATCCAATGCGTTAATGAGAGTAGCGTCCAGGCCGTTTCCTGCGTACTGGCCCAGTGTCCATCCGTTCGATTGCGCATCAACCAGCGTACAGCATTCGCTGTGATCGGATTATCAGGTTCCAGGGCAATCATCGTGTCCAGAATCACTGAGGTAGAGCGTGTATCCGTATTCCAACTCCAATAATTGTGCGTCTTTTCTTCCCAATGCGCACCACTGGCAGACAAAATCACCTCATCCATCAATGCATTACGCAAGATATCGATTCGCTTATCATCCTCATTGATCAGGTTCAATGTATAGGCCAGATATGCCTGTGATTCGAGCGAGAGATATTTCCAACTGTCAGCTAATTGAACCGCATAGCTCACCACAGGCTGATCCATCAATTGCATCACGTACACCATATAGGTCATGGTATCAATCAAATATGAGGTTTCCAGATCCCCCAATTTAGCATAATGGTCAATCATATACAAAAGATATTCCTGACCATTGGCTATCATCTCATCATCAATATCATACCCGGCCTCTTTTGCATGCCAAAGCCCAAACATCACATATGTGGAAGTTGTCGGGTTACTCTTTGCACTGCCCGGCCACCATCCCCAGCCGCCATCGCTGAGCTGCGCATTATCCAGGCGTTGTACAGCCAGGTTCACTTCTCTTTCCAGATTCGCTTCCAGTTCCGCATCTTGCATACCGGCAGCTTTCATGGCTTTATAAGTCAGGATATTCGGTAAAAAGCGTGAAATGGTCTGTTCATTACATTCATATGGATAATGTTTAAGGTAATCCAATCCGGCTTGCATACCCACCAGCAGTGAAGGTTCAATGGTGATATTCATCTCTCCATTTTCAACATCCATAGTCTGCGGCAACATAATCGATTCTGTACGCAATCCACCTTCACTTAAGGCACCCGATGTGCTGACTGTTTCTGGCACCTCATAGCGATATACCGGAATACCCTGATTATCCAACGTGCCCAGTGTGGGCAAACTGGCATCACTATATTCACTGCTTCGTGCCCGGAAAATAAAATCTGCCCGTTCAGCATCATATGGCACGCTTACATCCCAGGTGACAAATACTTGCTGGTTAGCCAGGATATCAACAGTTTGCTCAACATCCGTTAGCAATTCAACGCCGCTGGCTTCCAGACTCACCCTGACCTGCATATCCTCTGCTGTATTGTTATGCACAGCCGTTCCCAAGGTCAATACATCCCCAACCACAAAGAAACGTGGGGTTTGTGGACGCACCATTAATGGCTTGGTACTGATGATATCCACAATGTTCCCGCCCACTTGCGTATCTTTGTTAATCGCACGAGAATCCATACGCCAGGTGGTTAAACTATCCGGCAGGGTTACTGTGACGCTGGTTTTACCATCTTCATCCGTGACAGCGTCCGGCATCCAAAATGGCGTATCCGGGAAGTCCTGTCGAACGGATTCAACGCCATATTCACCGCCACCTTTTCCGCCACCACTGCCTGCCGTTAACCCTTCGGTAACTGTCTCGTTTAATTCTGCATTATAGGATTCAATATTGCGTGTGATTGCAATACTGGTTTGCACAGATAGACCGCGTCGTTCATAGAAGTAATCCAGCATCGAGGGTGCATTCGAATCCATCAAAGCCAATACGGAAAGATCCGTCAACCCCAATGAGACTTCGGCTTCCGTTGGCTCACCATCCGTATCCAATACTTCCACATTGTAAGTCACTTCATCCCCTGGTCCGGCTTGCATTTTGTCCGCTTCAAGATTGACAGTTAATTCCTGCTGCTCAGTTGAAACATTGATTGCAGCCATACTGACTTTGAAATCCGGGTATGGATTGGTCTCATCGACCCCTTTTACTACCAGGATGGATAAATAAACAGTAGGGGCCATATCTTCTGTGATGGGCAATTTATAAATGGTGCTGTTATCTGTCAGTCGGATAACCTCCTGGCTGCGTATCAATCCGCGCTCGGTGGTCACCAATGCAAAAGTCTCACCTTGATAAGGCGATGCAATGAGCACCTCAGCTTCCTCACCGGGTTGATAGCTATCCTTATCCGTGACCAACTCGAAGGTACGATCATCGCTTTGCTTCCAGGGAATATAATCCCGGCTGGAAACCCACATCATTGCACTGGCTTGAGATTGCCGGCCACGTGCATCCACTGTGCTGACCCGCGCAAAATAGGTGCCCCCATTTTCAGGTATAAAACTGACTGTAGCCAAGCCTTCTTCGTCTGTCTGCACACTATTAATCTTTTTTATTGGAATTTCCCGATTTGAATATTCCCAATGCAACACACCACTGGCATCTTCTTTACGAACACTGTACCATTCCAGTTTAAAAATCGTTGTTGATAAGGTCTGCTCTGAAACAGGCTCACCATCCCAATCAACTGCGGCTAGATTAAAGAGCTGCTCCTCGCCAACTTTACCCACATAGCTGTCCGAACGTACCCCGCTATGGATAGAACTACTATGGGCAATGACCTGTCCTTGTCCATTGACCACATTCCCGGATACGTCGTAGACGCTGGCATCAAATGACAATACCTGGCTGCCCACCGTTAAACGGGAATCTGCCGGGATCGTTACAATGAGTTTGCCCTCTGCATCCGTAACACCATTCCCTTCAGAGATCGTGCGATTAAATTCATCGGTACTGGCTCCGCCATAGTAAGAGTTCACCACATCATTGAAATTGTAGCCACGAAAATCACCACCAGGATAAAATTGAAACGGCGAAGAACGCAATGTGTATACCACTGGCGCATTTGCCAGAGCACCGCCTGAATAAAAACTGCTTTGAATGGTTGCAGCAATTTCGTCCCCCAACGTGACCTCGGTGGGATCAACACTAACGTCCACAATAAATTCCGGTTTTCGATATTCTGCCACACTGATGTCAACTGACCCCAATGTTTCATCCGAAACAGGGTCTTTCACGTAAATATAATATGAACCTAGCGTGGTGCCTGTGCTTAATTCAAATTCACCATCAAATGAGCCGAACTCATTTAGCGTTAAATCTGATGTGTAAATCTCTTTCTCGTAATTCTTAACAACAATCGTAACTTTTCCAAGTTTATTTCCCGGCAGGGAATATACCAAATCTTTGTCATTGCGTACCACACCCTTGAAGTACACCGTTTGTCCGGGGCGGTAAATCGGCCGATCTGTATAGATATATGAACGTAATGAATCGTATGGACTTGAATTGTAATAGGATGACCACAAACCAAAATCAGACGGAGATACTCCACTGAAATATGCTTGTGCTGTAAATGCCAGATGTTCATCATCCACACTATACGCAAAAACATCTCTCTCATCAAAGTCATCTGGCAAATCAAATATAAAAACACCATCCTGATCGGTTGTCCCGCTTGCGATCTGCTTTAATTTTGATGTCCAGATGATGACGTCACTATCCGCAACCGGGTCACCACTGGTCAGGTTTGTCTGCCAGATCAATCCATTGCCCTGAGATATTTTCATATTTATACTGTCTGCTACCACCATGAATGGACGTAATGAAATATATCTTCCCTTACCATCATATTCAACTTCAGGACTATCCACACCCAGCACGTAATAACCAGCTTCCAATGGATTCTTTCCGCCTTCGCTGAAATCGATTTTTTTTACTACTTTGGTATTTAAGGGAGTCTCTACGTTGAAATGTTCCTGCCAAACAGGATCACTGCCTGGTGCAGAGTGCATTGATGTTGTTATTCTGCGCAGATATTCCGCTGCATCAATTTTGTACACGTCGACATTAACCGTTTTGACGTTTATATATTCGTAAAATGCTTCCTGTGGGCCATCCACACGATATTGTGCCTCGCTGAGAAAATCCAAGTACAAATACGGATCAATTGCATCAAACGTAAAGCTTTCGCTTTTAGCAATATTGATTGCATTGCCAAAGATATCAGTCATGCCAGGCAGAATGTTCACTGTATAGGATTCTGAAGGCAAAAATCCATTAATAACCAGATTACGTGAGCGAGAGTCGTAATACCAATGCATTTCTGGCAACGGTGGCACAATATCAATATGCCCTTCAAAACTATCCGGATTCATACGCGTCCGAAAATCAACGATAATACTTTCATACTGCGTCTTATAAATGGATCGAATACTGGGTGCTTCTATGGTTGAAAATTGCATTGTGGCTGGCTCTTGAATTGTGCCGCCATTTTGAGCTAAAACATCGCCATCAATCGTTAAGGTGTAGCTAACCCCACCAAGTTTCAGGAATTTTCGCGGCGAAAAATTGACGATCGTACCCTCAGCATTCCATTTGAACCGCAGCGGTATTACCTCACCAGTGATAGAGACCAGATGCACTGAATTCCATAGGGTCTCTTTTACCATTGGCTGGAAAAACTCAATTTGCATATCCGGCAATATGGATACAGGAGATTCAATTTCATTCGTTGGCGGTGTCGTCCATTCACCATCAATCACAATAGATCGGATTTCGGGTATTTGTGTTTCAAAACGCCATTGATATGGCTCAGCCATCAACAGCGTTTCCAGATCGCTATCTACTTGTAGTTCCTGCTTCACATCTACCGTATAGGTAGCCGAGCCATGCAAAAAGCGATCAGGCTGAAATACATACACTGAGGTGTTAATCCATTCCCCTTTTCCGCTGACAGGGGGATCAAATACCAATGGTTGAACAAGTGTGCCTTGTTCTTCTACTATTTTCAACGGTACGACAGGTTGATTAAAAATTGCCGTTATCTGAGTACCGGTATCTACTTCAATACTGTCCGGTTCAGGAAATACCTGTACAACTTGCAATGGAATGGCCGTATAAAAAGTTTGTTGATAGCCTCCTTCCAATGCATATCCATCCACAGATTGAGCTGCTTCACTGATCGAAAGATCATAAATCAAGCCATCCTCAAATGGATCAGTCGGTGTAAACACCAACCGCATATCATCATTCTTCCAGGAAAAATCACCCATGATGGTTTCCTCGGCAGACGAAGTTATTTCCCAGGCATCCTCAACAGAGGTAGTATCCATGCATTGATCAAACCGCACGCGAATGTCGCTATCCTTAGTCAGTGTCTCACCAAAAGCGGGTGTACTTTCAATGACCACAGGAAAAATAACATCATCACCTTGCATGATTGCTTGCAGATCTTCTCCCGGCGAAGTCTGTTCACTATCTTCAGTCCCTTCGCTTTCTTCAGCAGCTACATCTGGCACAGGCGTCTCTACAACAACCTGATCTGGTGTACAACCAGCCAAAAATTGGCTGATAAGCATCAAAATCAAAAGTGCACGAACAAATGATTTCATCATATTTCACCTCACAAGAAGATGACGATTTATTATTCTGAGTTTTTCCAATGCGATATTCATTGATTATACATATCTGTTCCGAGCAAACGTTAAACCATCTTTTGTTTCGCAACGATTCTCGTATGTATTCTTATGATAACCCACCTGACATCATAATAGGTATAGGCTACCCCGATTGATCAGATCGGTCAAGGGTTTTAAATCAATTCTTAATCGACCAATTTCTTATCGTACACAATAAGAATTGATATATTTTCACTTGTTTCACCAAAGTACTTTATAATAAATAATAACAATCTACGAAAGATCACAGATTGTTCCTAAACAATTCTCACACGAACAAAATTAACTTGTTGCGGAAGTCCTATGCTGATTAATGCTTTGCTTATTTTATTGACAGAAATATTGCTTATTTTATGCGGCATGGCTGTATTGCGCTTGCTGCATCTAGTACTACCCAATTTTTTACCGCAGATTGATACCATTCCTCTCTCTATGCTGGCCATTCTTGGATTAATTGGCAGCACTTTTCTGGCAGCCATCGCCTCATTGTTTATGCGTATTAATTGGGAATTTCAAAGCTTCCTGCTGATAGGGATCATATTGTACACCATCCTCGATCGCCGATGGATACTCACCCGCATTCAAAAACTCAGTAAAATCTCCTGGCGGCTGGATTTTTATCTTTTGGTACTCTTTGGATTAATCACCGCGCTTGTTTTGGCAACATCTGCCGATCCGGATCGTTCATATGATGACGGCCTTTATCATTTGCAGAGTGTGTTACTGATAACCAAAGGGGCCGCCATACCGGGTATCGGGCTACTGCACAATCGATTTGCCTACAATGCCATCTGGCATGTGACCAGTGCATTGTGGGGATATCAATTTTTTCATCCTCAACAAATGGTTTACTTCATCAGCACCCCCATATTGATGCTGAATTTCCTGCTTTCGCTCTTCTATTATTACCGCACGGAAAAGAACCGCTACATGCAATGGTCCAGCTTGTTGTTGTTAATTGTCGGCATAACTTATATGGTTTATTACCGATACGATTTTGGTGCTGTTGATAACAACTTACCCTCATTTATCTTAACCTGGCTAACCATATTAATGTTTTTGCAAATCGCTTTCCGTTTTACGGATGTTGATGCGAAAAATCAAGAATCCATCTTGTTTCTAATTTTCTGTGTCTTTGCCTGGACAGTAAAAATATCCACCATCATGTTAATAATCCCGGCACTCTATCTGCTCAATTTATTGTGGAAAAACAAACAAAGCGAAGCAATCACAGCCAGCATCGTTTCACTTACATTACTCATTCCCTGGATGGGACGCTCTTTAATTACTTCTGGATTCTTTATATACCCACCCTTTGCAAAATGGTTTGGAATACCCTTCAAATGGCAAATGCCATATGCCATGGCCGAAGAAAATAAACTGGTCGATATCAGTTGGGCAAAAATTCCTGGTACTTCCTCTCAAGCCGTTAGTGAGATGAGCTTGCTTGAATGGGCACCTCAATGGTTTCAATTACTGGACCGCAATGAGAAATTACTTATCGCAGCCACAATCTTAATTGTTTTTTTCTCTGTTTTGTCTATTCTCTTTAAACGTAAAGAACTGATTGAAACAAACAAATTAATCCCCTCAATTGTATTTTCATTTTGGATGGCTGCCTCCATTATTTTCTGGTTCTTTACCTATCCTGATCCACGTTTTTTCTATGGACCAGCTATTTCGATTATTGCTTCCGGGATGCTAAGCTTTGCTTTATGGATTCCAGTTCGCTACCGGGTTAACTACCCTATGTTGACTCGCTCAAGCGTAACAACAACAATTGTTGTGATCGTATTCATTTTTGTTCGGCTTAATATTCTCTCGGAAATCAACTACCGCTACATCAAAATTCATCCAGCAGAAATTCCTCAAATTGAAATCCGCCAGGTCGATCTAAACGATTTCACCCTTAATCTGCCTGTCAGTGGAAACCAATGCTGGGGAAATGCAATACCCTGTGCACCGGATAAATGCTCCGAATCTGTTTACTTGATGGGTGAGACCATATTTGATGGCTTAATGTTCATTGAACCCAATCCATAGAGGAATTCAACATGCCATTTGAACAAACTGAATACGAACAGGAAACATTTACAGAACTTATATGTGAAGAACAAACCGTTGAGGAAATCTCGTTTATTGGCTGTAAATTCAGTAAATGTGATTTTCATGAAAGCAAGTTTAAAAATTGCGTCTTTCGCGATTGTCGTTTTATTCAATGCGATCTCAATCTCATCCAGGTTGATGGCACAACTTTTCAGAACATTTTTTTTGAGCAATCCAAAATGATCGGTATTAACTGGGCGAAAGCCTCATGGGGAAAAAGCTCATTTCATCAGTTGATAAAAAAGATTAATTTCCTGGAATGCATCATCAATTACAACACCTTCATGGGCATTCACTTACCCAAAATAAAAATGGAAAAATGTATCGCCAAAGAAGTCAATTTTAACGAAACTGATTTATCCGGCTCAAGCTTACGCTTTACTGACTTTGAAGGCAGTTTATTCTCACACACGAATCTCACCAAAACAGACCTCAGTAAAGCGCTGAATTACAATATTGATCCAGTTGGCAATACTTTAAAGAAAACACGCTTCTCTTTGCCTGAAGCGCTGGCACTGCTTTATAACCTGGATATTGAACTGGTCGCTGACAATCCGGAAGAAATGGAATAATCACTTTGGACAATTATCTCAATAATTGTCCATTTTCCTAATACGCAATAGATCTCACAGGTTTACAAAACCTGTGAGATCTATTTTAATTCATTGTGAGAAGATCAATTAATGAGTACGACTTTTCTGGCGTTGGTAAATGACAATGGTCAACAGTAGAAAGCCCATGGTATACACCAACAATACGCCCAGTGAAGACCATATCTCGCTAATACCAGCGCCTGAGTTTAGAATAGCCTGATAGCCATCCATCGCCCAGGCCAGTGGCGTGAGATATCCAATGGTCTGAAAAGCTTCACCGGTGGTTTCCAATGGCATCCATAAACCGCCCAATCCGGAGAAAACAAACATGGCCAACATGGCATAAACAACCGTATGTTCCTCCGTTTTGGATATCACCCCAATCAACAATCCCATGGCTGCGATACACAATATGGTACCGATAGAAATCAACAATGTAGATGCCCAGGCACTCAAATAATCCAGTCCCAATGCAATCTGACCAAACGCCAGCAGCAGGAAAAACTGCGTCCCTAACAACAGGCATATCGCCAGATAATGCCCCAGCATCACTTGCCAGGCAGGCACACTGCACATGCGCAAGCGCGCTTCTGTCAAGCCGCTTTTTTCCAACACAAGGATTGCGGAAACGCCCGTTAACCCGGCGATAGCAAATTGCAGCATCATGCCTGGTGCCGGATGTGAAAATGGATTTGGTGCTTCCTCAGTCTGATTCAGAGCAATTTGCACAGGGGCTTGTGTCAGGTTTTGGATCTGCTCTGAAAATGCTGTTTCAAACGTTATCAGATTTAGTGCTTTCTGATTTGAATCAAGCGACATTTTCGCAAACTGGGCGGCGGCATTCATCTGTTTACTGATCCGCTCAAAAACATTCCGCGCAGGAATCTCCTGCAATATGTCTTCCCCAGAGATCCAAATGACCTGTGACCAATCATCAATCTCAACAACTTGTTTATCCAAACCACGTACAATCAAGACTGCCCCGGCCGCTTGTTTATCAGACAACGCGGACTGCAATTCATCTACGCCCAAACCCAGCAGTTCAACCCGGATTCCATCACTTGCTGAAAGCTGCTCAACCATTGCGGTACTTATCACGCCCTGATCCTGATTCGAGATCAATAGCAGAGGTAACTCCGTCGGACCTCCCCCGGCAAATGCTTTCCCAAACATAATGATAAATATCGGCGGCATGATCAGCATAAAAACAAATGTTTGCCATTTTTTTAAGGATTGATAAAAATCTTTTAAGGCTATCACAAATACACGCATCTCATACCTCCCGTGTGTAACGATGATCAAAACGAATTTTGCCAAGGAAAATCAAACCCAATCCCCAGGCCATTAATACTGCGGCTGAAATAAGCCAACTCCGTACATCCGCAGCCTGCAGCGCTAATAAACCTTTCAGCGCCCAGCCTTGCGGCACAAATAAGGCACTGTTGGAAATCTCCCCGCTGCCGGTAAACACAGCACCTAATCCGACAAAACCACTTACCATCACGGCGCCACTGAATACCAGTCCAGCAGAGCGCATAGAGCGCAAGAAGGATAATAAAAAGATGCCAAAACCTGCAGCCGCAGTTCCGATGCCAATTGCCAATAGGAGTTGACCAAGCAGGCTGCCCCACTCAATCTTGAAAATCAGGCCTGATACTATTAAGAGGGTTGCCACCTGTACCACAACACTCAACCAAACCGCCAGAAATTTTCCAGCCAGGATGTTTTGTCGGGCATTACCTGTGGTAAACAGGCGTTGTAAAGTTCCTTCAGCTTCTTCTGTCAAAATGGATTGTGCGCCAAAAGCGCCGCTAAAGAAAGCGAAGAAAATCATCATGGCACCCATAATATTTGCCACAATACTCACCATAATATTTTCCATCACAGCCTCTTTACCGAGGTTTGTTTCCAGTAGAGAAGTAATTTGGGGAGCTTCAAATATCGATTGAACATTGGCTGGTGGCAGTATCCCTTCTTGTAACAGTACGGTCAAGCCTTGTTGTATCGCAAGTGTATCCAGCATAGAATCTAGCAGATTCTGCACCACAACAACATCATTTTCAGCGATATTTCTGGCATAAAGTTGCACTGATGCCTGCCCATCAGCTACTGCCGCCTGCTCTGAAAAGGATGCAGGAATCACTACTACAGCACCAACCTGATGATTTTCCAATAATTCCAAAGCCTGTGTTTTTGTATTCACCAAGCTCAGGTTTGCCATCTCAGACAGTTCATCTGCAGCCAGCAGATCAACTAACTGCTTGCCCATTTCACCATTATCTGCATTAACCAAAGCTGCATATACTGGAGAACGTTCAACAACCGTCTCCCCTTCATCAGACTGCCCCATACCGCTGAATGCAAAGTAGAATACACCGGAAAGCAGTAATGGAATACCGAACATGAACATCAATCCAAACACAGAGCGGAATGAATGCCGTAAATCTTTTAAGGTAATTGCTAAAATCTTCATCTCTTTACAGCTCCTTATTCATCACGCAATGCTTTGCCGGTCAGGTGCAGAAAGACCATTTCCAGGTTGGCTTCCTGAATTTCCACTGAACTGATCTTGACATCACCTTCCAGGGACAATGAAATAAGTCCGGGTAAAATAGCATTTGCGTTGGGTCCCACAACTTCAATGGTATGTTCATGATCGGTGGTGATCACGGAGCCATTAACCTTTTTGCGAATCTGCTGCATGTATTGCTCATCTACCCGATCCACAATCAAACGGATATGATCCTGTTCACCAACCAACTGTACCAATTCCGATTGAGTACCACAGGCAATGATTTTGCCTTCATCCATAATCGCAATACGGTCAGAAAGCTCTTGCGCTTCTTCCATATAGTGCGTGGTATACAAGATGGTTGTTCCTTGATCTCGTAGCAACGTAACGCTGTCCAGAATTTTGCGGCGGCTCTGTGGATCAATACCTACCGTCGGTTCATCGAGTATCAATACACGCGGTTGATGCAGCAAGGCTACACCGATATTCAAGCGCCGTTTCATGCCGCCGGAATACTTGCCGCATTCATCATGTTGACGATCCGTTAATTCAATCAATGCCAGCACTTCATCCACTCGCTGCTTCAATAAGCCGTCTTTCAACCCCACCATACGCCCCCAAAACATCAAGTTCTGTCTGGCGCTGAGGTCCTGATACAAGGCAATATCCTGCGGGACAACACCCAAAACCTTTTGCGCTGCAACAGTTTCTTTGCGGATAGAATGCCCATCAATTGCTGCATCTCCTTCATCAGGTGTCAACAAACCGCATATCATGGAAATAGTGGTGCTTTTCCCGGCACCATTTGGTCCCAATAAACTAAATATTTCCCCGGATTCGACAGTCAAGTCCACACCATCCACTGCTTTTGTTTCACCAAAACTTTTTTTGATTCCTTTAATTTGAATTGCTTCCATCATATATCTCCCGAAAATTTCATTTCAACTGTACTGATAATAAAGGAATTTTATTTTTCGCACATCGTCCAAACCATGCAGCAGACAACCAAAAGGTACAGTGTACCTTTGTACAGTATCCTGATCTGCAAATCCCGCTATAATTTAAGGAACGGAGAAACAGTGATGAGCAATTCTTTTGTAATACTTGTAAAAACCTATTGGCAGAGATGGGTGTTTAAAATCAAAGAAACACACACAGAATTACCATTTTTCTGGTTTTTATCCATTGTATTAACAGGTTTTTTAATATTTGTAATCATTAGCACACCTTCGTTAACACCAATCAGGATTGCGATAGTTTTATGTGTTATGGCAGCACACATATTTATGTACTGGTTTAACATCGCCCTGAATATGCAGCTAACTCGGGAACTGATCGTTTATTTTGGCATCCAATTATTTCTAGCTGCAAGCATCACCTGGCTAACAAACAATAGTTATATGATGCTTCCAGCACTGATCATGACCCTGATAGGACAAACAAGTGGCTTTGCAATTCCACTTAGAAGAAAACTGATGATCATCTCATCATTGATCTTGCTATTATTTTCGGCAATTTGGATCATTGAACCAGGTATATTTATCGACCCTACCATGATTGTCGTTTCAATTGGTATGGTCATAGTCTTCCAGCTCGTTTTTACCGGTGTATATAATCAGACGGCTACGGCGAAGCAACAGGCGGAAGAAGCGCTGGAAAAACTAGAAATTGCCAATATAAAAATCGAACAGATGACCCGCGATGAAGAACGTCAGCGCATTGCCCGTGAACTACACGACACCCTTGCCCAGGGTCTGACGGGCATCATTCTGCAATTGGATGCAGCAGATCATTATCTTAATAAAGGTGATGCAGTAAAGGCTCAGGAAGTTGTTCAACATTCCATGCAGGCTGCAAGAGAAACACTGGCTGAATCACGTTTAGTGATTGATGATTTACATTTGATCAAAAGTGAATTTACTCTGCAGGAGCACATAACAAAAATCATTAGCAATACAAAAACAAATTTTGTGCTTGATTGTATTGTTCCAGAAAATATAAGTGAGAAAGAGCATCTACTCATTGAAAAACTTATCAGTGAAGCAGTGATGAATATTAATAAACATGCACAGGCAAAAAATGCGAGTATCCGCATTACAAATCATGCTGATGAAATCCATATTCACATCAAGGATGATGGTATTGGTTTTGATATTGAAAAACAAAAATATCAATCCGGACACTATGGTTTGTTGGGTATGCAAGAACGAATTGCCTCTGTAAATGGAAAAATGAGTATTCAAACCAACCCAAATGCCGGTTGTGAGATCAACATCTCACTTCAGCGAAATAAGGATTAAACGATGTCCGAGAAAACCATCCGAATCCTGATCACAGATGATCACGCCATTGTTCGCGATGGCTTGCGTTTGATCCTGGAAACAGAAGAAGATTTTGAGATTGTCGGGGAGGCATGTAATGGAAAAGAAGCCTGTCAATCTGCCAAAGATCTGCATCCACATGTCATTTTGCTTGACCTGCGTATGCCGGTGATGGATGGCATCGAAGCCCTAAAGTGTATTCATCGCGATCATTCTGATATCGCAGTTGTTATCTTAACCACTTATAACGAGGATGAGATGATGAGGCAGGGCTTGAAAGAAGGTGCCTTAGGATATTTATTAAAAGATACCGACCGAGGTACATTGATAAAAACCATCCGTACCGCTGCCACCGGGCAGGCTTTATTCCAGCCCGAGATTATTCAACGGGCCATGCAAAGTCAACAATCGCAAAAAATCAATACCGGTATTGAGAGCAATCTCACTGGAAGAGAACTTGAAATTCTGCTATCCGTCGCACAGGGAAATCGCAATAAAGAAATTGCCTATCAATTAGGGATTACAGAACGCACGGTCAAAGCCCATTTAGCAAGCATATATCAAAAATTAAATGTTGATTCTCGTGCCGGAGCCATCGCCGTTGCAGGCAAACAAGGAATCATATAGTTTTTTACTTAATCTGTATGGAAAAATATCCACCTAGCTAGTATGATTATTAATCATTGGGAAGGGTATTAGTCCCACTTACATTCCAGCCATCATACAATAATTGAATAAAATGCGCTGCAACCTTCTAATAACAAGCTGGCATGATCACTCTAGACTATGTTCGGAGCTTTGCATAAAACAAATACAACATACTGAGCAGCTTTTTTCACTTTTTATTAATTGTACCGCCTCTTAATTATTAGGCAAAACAAGGAATGAATATGAACACATCAAATAGCACGATTTTATTAGTTGATGACGAAAGCAAAATACTAAGTGCTTTTTCAAGACAACTTTTTGAAATGGATATTTGCCACGTCGTAACTGCCCCTAATGCCGGGATTGGACTAGATATGGTTAAAGAAAACCCGGATCTGGCTGCTGTTTTTTCAGATTTTCATATGCCCGGTTTGGATGGTGTAACTTTTCTGGCAGAAGTACGTAAATTTAATCCTGATATCACCCGGGTGATTGTAACGGGTGCGGCAGGCGTGGATATGGCAATTAGTGCAGTCAATATCGGACAAATATTCCGTTTCTTAATCAAACCCTGCCCCGACGATGTTTTCATACAAACAGTAAAAGATGCAATTAGGCAGCATCAATTATTAACTTCAGAACGGGTGCTGCTAAACAAAACATTGAATGGCGCAGTTAAAACATTAATTGATGTTTTATCCCTTTTTAGCCCTGATGTTTTTGCCCAGGCAAGCCGTATTCGTGACTTAGCTCATCAAATGGCAAAGCATTTGCAATTCGAGCAAAGCTGGGAAGTTGAATTATCTGCACTACTTTGTCAAATTGGTTGTGTGACAGTACCACGTGAAGTTCTTGATAAGAGCATTATCAATAAGCCGCTAACTTCGGCTGAACAGATGATGATAGACAACATCCCTGATAGTGGTCGTATGTTATTGCGCAATATACCTCGCATGGAAGGGATTGCAGATGCGATTTATCATCAGAATGAACCGTATGCAAATATCATAGGTCTTGCAAAGGAAAAGAAACAACCTATTCCACAAATTTCCTACATGCTAAATTTGT
>JAEKNU010000005.1 GCA_016838895.1 Chloroflexota bacterium | reverse complement strand
ACGCGCTTCTCAAATTAATTTGGGTTGGTCTTTTCCTAAATCTTAGCTCTACCCCGTTTTATTGAGATGATACTTTTGTTTCATTGAAAAATTGGCGAATTCTAGCAATATTCAATTGTTTGTCCCCTTCCAGAACGTGCCTCAAAGTATCGAAAACACTCCATTCTGATTTATTAGGTTTATCCATTAATTGAGTTTGGGGATATTTGGCATAGAACGATTCAAAAATTGCAGGAGTTGTTTTTAACATTGTTATCGAGTTTTCCAGGGAATTGTTCCATTGGATTGGTGAGATTTTATTTTCAATTGAATCCAGCCAATCAAGAACACCTGATAAATTTCCTGCAGTGCTAAATTCCCCTTGCTGATGTTGTTTCTGCTCATTGGCTGTTATCCAATAAGTACTTATGCCTAATTTTTCTGCAGGCAGGATATCATCAGAATAACTATTTCCAATCATGACTACTGGCATGTTTGAATAGCCATTTTTTAGAATAATCTCTGAATAGTATTCAGGGTAAGGTTTACAAAAATGGTAGTTCTCAAAACTCGTTACATCGTCAAATATGCCATTGGTGTTATTGAATCCTGCCCACTCAACACGATGGTATTGGGCAGCACTCGGAAACAACGGATTTGTAGCAATGGTGATTGAATGTCCACGCTTCTTTATTTGGGCAACGATATTGAGTGATTCATTTTTGGTTTGTGTTAATGATTTCAGAGAGGGAAAATCGTATTTATAAAATGCTGCAATTTTATTTTCCAATTTGTCTTTGCTTACACCAATACCGGGGTAAAAATAATCATTGAAAACTTCTTCCAATGTGTTTTCAGGCATCGTTTTGGTCAACATTTTTCTTGTGCCAGCCAGTAAGGTGGTGATAAGTTTATTAGAAGAAACTTCAGGTACCGCCTGTGACAAGGCGTTTAGATAGCCCGGCAGGAAATTATCCATATTGTTACCAAGCAGAGTATCATCTAAATCAAATAGTACAGCAATTTTTTTTGTCATTCGGCTATATTGTTGAAAATATCCTGAATGGGATGACATTCGCCACATCCAATTTCAGGAACTTCCACGTTTTTTTCTGTTTGGCTGCAATATGCAGAAATATGCACATATTTCTTTAGTCCAAACCATTTTGTTTGGATTGAAGCTGATAAAACCATGTTTTTACATGAATTAGCTAACTTAATTCTAGGAACTGGGCAAATTTTACATATCTCTGGTGCCCACCGAATCGTACTAGTTTTTCGATTTATTAACCGACATTCTTCTGTGGATTGTCCCCGAAAATAATTTCCGTAAAAGAATTCACATTCAATGCCTGCAGGGTTTTTCATAATGCTGTCCGAAGAAAAAAGTCAATAGCCGCAAAAAAATACGGCTATTCCAGAATAATGTTTATACGCGGGTGATGTATGCACCTGTCCGTGTATCGACACGGATAACGTCCCCTTCATTGACAAAGTTTGGTACACCTACCTCTAATCCAGTTTCTACAGTTACTTTTTTCGTTACACCTGTGGCTGTATCACCTTTTACGGAAATTTCTGCCTGCGTAACAATAAGATCAACTGATGTAGGTAATTCAATATCAATTGCTTTCTCTTCATAAAATGTTAATTTTGCTTCTACGCCTTCTTTAAGATAACCAGCCAAATCACCGATTGTCGCTTTGTCCAGACCAGGCTGCTCATAGGTTTGTAGATTCATGAAGTAGTAAAAATTGTCATCTGCATATAAAAATTGTGCATTTTGATAATCCAGGCGAACATCCTGAACGCGATCACCTGAGATAAATGTTTTTTCAAGAGTTGTTCCAGTTAACATATTGCGTGCTTTAATGCGAATTGTCGCACTACCGCGCCCTGGTTTGTTATGACTGTATTCCAGCACTTTAAACAAATTATTGTCTAATTCAAAAGTAATACCTTTGCGGAGTTCATTTACATCTATCATTTCTATTGGACCTTCTCATTTCAATTTCAAAATTGAATTATAGCCTATCGGGTAAATGCTGGCAAGCACTGTATAAGATGCCAATATTACAAAATTTATCAAGAAAGAGGCTATCGTATTTGATAGCCTCTTATCGGATCATTTATGCTACTTTTGGTTCAATTAGACCATAGGTATCATCACGCCTTTTATACAGGACATTGATGCCATTTGTATCCACATTATAAAAAATGAAGAAATTTTCATGACCAAGCAAATTCATTTGTTCAATGGCTTCCAGTTCATCCATTGGAACAAGATTGAATTGTTTTCGGCGGGCAATCATCGGATTTACATCTTCATCGATGATGGGTTCTTCAAAATCATCCATGACTGCAGAAGCTGGGGTACCATCTCCACGTCCCCGGTGGTGTTTACCTTTATACCTTTTGATTTGCCGCTGCATTTTGTCAACCGCTTTATCGATCGCCGCAAATATATCCTCTGCACGTTCTTCAGATCGAAGCAAAATCCCTTTCCCTCTAATGGTGATCTGTGCAACATAACGATCTACTGTATTTCTAGCTGATTTGCTATGTGAAAGATCTATCCTGGTATCATCAATAGTATTGAGGAACTTCTCTAATTTTGCTACCTTTTTATTGACATAATCATCAATTCTGTCATTCGGCTCAATATTCTTCGTGTAGACGTCTATCCTGTTGGTCATAGAAAAACCTCCTATATGACATCATATTTATTAACACTGTATACGAATATACAAAAATGTTTTGTAAAAAAAATATTAATATTTATAAAACGGCGCGAGCAACTGTAATACCAAAGACATCTTTGGCGCCTTTTTTAATAAGGGCAACGCTGCAAGCATTGATTGTTGAACTTGTGGTTGCAATATCATCGACAATTAAAACTGATTTATCTTTTACTATTTTGGAATCAGATGAAAATGCATTTAGAACATTTATCTGACGGTCTTCTTTTGGTAATTCAGCCTGACTTTGTGTGTTTATATTTCGAGTCAAAGCAGATGAAATAATGGGTATACCAGTGTGAAGTGCGATAGGAATAGAAAGTCTGAAAGATTGGTTAAATCCTCTTTCTTTTTGGCGTTTAATACTTAATGGAACTGGAATAATCATATCTATTGTCCAGTTTAACTGAGAAAACAAATGCGCCAGTTTTTCACCGAGGTATTCGCTGATACCAAAATCTTGTTTGAACTTCATTTTTAGAATAGCATTTCGTATGGAACCATCGTAAATTGCGAGTGATCGTATTTGGTTGAAAGATGGGGGATTTTCCTGGCAGGATGCACATACATTATGTGTAGACGAAAATAATGGTTGACCGCATTGTTGACATAGTTTTGAATTTAACAAAACCATATTATTCTGACAAGTTGGGCAATAGCGCACGCCTGGTATATCGCAGCCGGAACAAGCAGGAGGATATATCCAATCCATCATTATCCAAAAGGAATGATAAAGAGTGGAAAATAATGGATTGTTTTGTTTTATGTATTTCCCCGAAAAAACAGTCGTAATTTTATCCAAACATATCACCAAGTGCTGAGTGGAATAATTTTAAAGCTGCTGGTGTAAGCAGTACAATCATCAGGGATGGAAAAATTAATAATCCCATTGGCACCAACATTTTAATAGGTGCTTTATGTGCTTCTTCTTCGGCGCGTTGACGACGTTTTACTCGCATCTGATCTGATTGAATCCGCAGGACTTTTGCCAAACTAACACCAAGCATTTCACTCTGAATCACTGCTGCTGTAAAGCTGGTCATTTCAGATAAGCCAATTCGTAATGACATATCACGCAGTGCTTCTTTCCTCAGTTTACCCAATTGAATTTCTTTAATTACAACACCAAAAGAAAGTGACAATTCACTCTGCCATTTTTGGGCTACTTTGTTCATTGCAGCATCAAAACCTAAACCTGCTTCAACGCAAATCGTTAACAGGTCTAAAGCGTCTGGCAAAGCGCGTTGTATGTCTTTTTGACGACGAGATATTCTTGAGCCAATCATCAATTGTGGGAAATAGAAACCTAATCCACCAAATATTAAGCTATAGAGGAGACGTTGACCTAAAGGAAGTTTCAAAGTACCAATCATGAAAATCAAGAACACGCCGCCACCAAATATGCCCAAAGCAGCAAATTGGGCCATTAAAACCATTGAAGGATCAATTTTTGAAGATATGCCAGCGAGATCTAATTTTTTCTCAATAGAAAGCAGGGCATTTTGAGGAGTAAAACGTTCTGCAAATTTACCCAGACTGCGCGCGATTGGGAAAATAACGCGTTCGGTAAAAGGTTGAGATAGTTCAATTTGCTCAAGGTCAAATTCTTGACCACTTTGGCTGAGCTCATCCAAACGCGATAATAGGGCTCTTTCATCAAGTGTTTCTGGATTACGCAAACCAATGATAACAAGAGCAATTGCAATTACGATTACAATACCTACAGCAATGAGAACACCAGTCATAGTATTTCTCCTAAAAATAACTAAACTTCAATATCACCTAATTTATTCATTGCAAAGTAACCACCAACAATTAAGGATGCTGCTAATCCTAAAGCTATGTAACCGCAGATTCCAGCAGTGGGGCTGAAAAATTCCATAATATATTCTCGATTAATGAGGTATAGAATTGCAATTACAAATACAGGCAACATTGAAAGAAAACGTCCGGAGTACATAACCTGTGCGGTAAGCACTCGGATTTCACCTTTAATTCGTACACGTTCGCGAATTGTGTATGAAATAGTATCTAAAATTTCAGCCAGATTACCACCAACTTCACGTTGTACATTGATTGCCGTAATGACCAGATCAAGATCATCTGATGGAATACGACGTAATAAATTATCAAGGGAACGTTCCATCGGAATACCTAACTGCATTTCCTGTACAACACGGAAAAACTCATCTGATATTGGCGGAGGCAATTCTTTACTGACTGCTTCCATAGCCTGCATCGTGGAATATCCAGCACGCAAACCATTTACCATCAGGTTAAGCATATCACCTAATTGCTCATCAAATTTAATCAATCTTTTATTTTGTTGATTATTTACATAGAACCGAGGAAGAAATGGACCAATAATTAATCCGATAAGGCCGACAAAAATGTTTTGATTGCCAATAAACCAGGTTAAAACACCTAATGCGAAGGAAGCAATAATCATTAAGGCGATATATTCACCGGGTTTCATTTTTACGTCAGCACGGGCTAATGACTTTGATATTTTCTCGCCAAATGATGAGCCCTCAACCCGGGTATTGATCCAGTCAGTAACGGGAGTAGTTTTTATTCTTTGTATTTCTTCAATGTCTTCATCTGTGCGCTGTTCAACAATATCCCCTAAACGTTGTTCAACATCTGATCGAGAACTACGAACAGATACGATGATACCGACGATCAACATGAGCACAGAGGCGACCGCACCAATTGTTAGAATGGTGGTTACATCCATACTTTTCCCTCAATTTTGTGGTTATCCAATGTAATTAAACTCATCTTCTTCTTCTATCGCCAATGCCGAAAATTGAAGGTGGCAAATTAATTCCAGCTGCTTCTAGTTTATCCATAAATTTGGGGCGCAAACCAGTTGAACGTAATCTACCCACGACCTTGTTGTCATCATAACCAACTTGTTCAAAGATAAAAATATCAGTCATGGTGATCACGTCACCTTCCATACCAGTAACTTCTGTAAAATGGGTAACTTTACGAGATCCGTCCCGCATACGTTCCTGATGGACAACCAAATCAATGGCAGATGAAATTTGTTCACGGATTGCACGAATAGGTAGATCCATACCAGCCATCAATGCCATGGTTTCCAGACGAGACAAAGTATCACGAGGACTGTTGGAGTGAGCTGTGGTCATTGAGCCGTCATGACCAGTATTCATAGCCTGGAGCATATCAATGGCGGCTTCATCTCGAATCTCACCAACGATAATACGATCAGGTCTCATACGAAGGGCATTGATAACCAATTGTCGAATTGTTACTTCACCTTTACCTTCAATATTACTCGGCCTTGACTCAAGTGTAACGACATGGGTCTGACGAAGCTGAAGCTCTGCTGCATTTTCTACAGTCAGTATACGTTCATCAGTAGGAATAAAACTAGAACATACATTTAGCAAGGTTGTTTTTCCGGAACCTGTACCACCAGAAATAATAATATTCAATCTGGCTTCAACACATGCTTTTAAGAATTCGACAGCCTCAGGAGTGATTGAACCGTAGCCCACTAATTGATCTACGGAAATTGGTACTTTGGAGAATTTACGAATCGTAATGGTAGGACCAACTAATGAGATTGGAGGAATAACAGCATTGACACGAGAGCCATCCGGCAAACGGGCGTCAACATATGGGCTGGATTCATCAATACGTCGACCTAATGGTGCCACGATTCGATCAATAATGCGCATGACATGTTCATTGCTCTCAAATGAAACAGGGACTCGATACAGTCGACCACTACGCTCAACGTAGATGTTCTTTGGTCCATTGACCATGATTTCAGTAATTGCCTCATCTTCGAGTAATATTTGTAAAGGGCCAAAACCTAAAATTTCGGCTGCAATTTGTTCAAATAAGCGATTTCGTTCCGGACGGGAGAGTACCATATCTTCTTCATTCAAGATTTGTTCAAATAATTCCTGAATTGTATGGCGCACATCTTTTGTTTTTGTGATGTCCATTGTTGGATCAAGCCCGGATAACAATTTGTTCTGTACACGATTTTTTAAGTCGTAGTAAGTGTCTTTTCCACTTTTTACAGGAGGGGCAGAGATTCTTTTTGCTTTAAATGATGAAGCAGAATCAGAGCTTCCATTTGATGAAGGAGTCTGTCTTGGGGTAGAGGCTTCACTATCACCTTGTAATCTTTTTAATATAGACATAAGTTATCTCCAGCAATTAATGACTATTAAATTGCTTCTTCATCCTGCATTTCGTGTATTTGTTTAATTCTATCTTTTACGGCATCTGCCAACTGAAAAATGGCTTTGCTAATCATTAAATTTTTGTTTTCCAAAATGAAAGGAATGCCACGATTAATTGAACTTGATACAACACGTTCTTCAAATGGAATAGTAACTACTACCTCTTGTTTCAATGATTCCCCAACTCTTTCAGGAGTAATGGCAATCCGACGATCATATTGATTAAGCGTAAACAAGATGGTTTGGCGAGAGATTCCAGTTGCATCCATAAGTGTGAGAAAACTATTTGAGCTTTTAATAGATGATATATCCTGCGTAGATATTAGGATGATTACATCAGAGATTTCTAAACTTGCTTGGACAACTTCAGTCAGATATGAATTCGTATCAATGATGATGTATTTGAAATGTTTTCGAAGATATGTAATCAGTTTGGTAAATTGCTCAGGATCGACATTAAAGGCCATTTCAGGTCGAGATGGCGCAGCCAATATTTGTAGATCGGAAGTTGAATGATTGGTTAGGGCTTCATTAACTACCTCAAGATCCAAATCATCAACCCTGGGAGTTAAATCTACCAAAGAATTTTTTACTGGTTCATTTACAAACACCGCTGTATCACCGAATTGCAGGCATCCGTCAACCAAAAGCACTTTCTGATTGTTGGATAATAATGACAATGCCAAGTTTACAGCCAAAGTTGTTTTGCCAACGCCACCCTTGGGACTATAAACAGTAATGATTTTCCCATAAGAAGAAGATCCTTCCGCACCACCACCACCACCATCACTAGCTGCGGCATATACAGATGCGACTTTGCCTTTTTCCTGAATCGCCATTTCACCAGCACGATTAATTGCACTGGTTAATTCATCAATTGATGGGGGTTTTGTAAGAAAATCACGCGCACCCGCAAGCATTGCTCGCCGCATATAACTCGGATCCCCTTGTACCGAGAGAATAATTACTTGTGCGTAGGGCACTTTATTACGGATCGCTTCTGTAGCAGCAATACCATCCATATCATTCATATTGATATCCATAACGATTACATCAGGTTTTAGTAATGCAGCTTGTTTTATCCCTTCTGTACCATTATTGGCAGTACCAACGACTTCAATCGCCTGATCAAATTGCAATAATCTGCGAATGTTTTCCCTGGTTTCGTCAATGTCATCAACGATCAGCACCCGGATTTTTTCTTGCTCGGGCATACGGTTTCCAACTCCATGTGTGAATGATGAAATAAAATCAGATTGATGCTACTTAGCCAGCTAGTTTAATATCTATTCTTCGGTAGAAGGATAGGCATCATATTCTTCTAAGGTGTACCACATTCTGTCTTGTCGAGGTTCCATACCATAAGGAAGTTTAGATGGATATGGAATACCATATTGATCCATGACAAATTGAAGTGTTACAGCCTGTGTTGGATTCTTCTCAGTATCACCTGCGCCACGCAAAACAAAATTAAATTTAGCATGTGCAAGTAAGAGGTAGTTTAATGTGACTGCATCCTGAGGTGTAACAATGAGTGTGATGACTTCATCAACGGATGGGGCGACAGTTTCTTCACCACCTTCTTCAACAACAGCAGTTTCTGTTTCCTGCGTTGTGGTTGCTGAGATATTCCCACTTGCGGGGAACCTACCAACCCAGAGTACTTCGGCATCATATACTAACGTCTGACTGACTAATCGAGGACGTTGATTCTGTTCTGATGGAACAACATAAATTGGTTGATTCAGTGTTACATCTAATTCAGTACGGCCTTGGGTGGATAAGCCGCCACCAGACGAAATGGTTGATGAAGCCGTTGTTGCCGGATTTTCTCCAGTGCCAGGACCTGGAGCAGTCACCATGGCGGTGTAGTTGGGGAGTCTGGTTTGAAAATCTGCATCCATGTCAATCAACATCATTGATGTGATTACATTTACATGATCACCCGTTTGCAAACCATACGCCATGGAGGTAAGTTCAGCTATTGGAACTGTGATACTAACCATACCTCGTGGAATTTGGAATGCAGCATATGATCCATCAGCTCCTTCTGATAAGACGCTTGATGTAATCGGCAATCCTTGTGGTAAATCATATTTTGCCTTTTTATCAACAACATCTTCGAAACTGGTAAAGAACAATCCTTCAACAAGTTGTTCTTGCGGATATGGAATCATTGTTAAAACACTTTCAGTCAATAATGTTCCCCTGGTGACTGGCTGGGCAATAACAACGATTTGTGCCATCTCGGTTTGTTGAACAGGTGGCGCAACAGCTTCTGCTTCAGGTTGAAGTAAATTTTGACTCCAGAAGAATACCGCGGCAAGTACAACAATAAGAATTAAGACGACAGCAACCAGTATAATTACTCTTCCACTATTTTTTCTATTACTAGCAGCCATGTGCCCCTCTCTCCAAATGAACTTTATTTATTTTATCCATATTATACGGCAAAACGGTGTTCGTATATAGGGAAAAATGCTATTGTAATATTTTACACAATAATTGAATTTATAGTAAGAAAGGCTCTGAAAATCAGAGCCTTTCTTACTGCATAACTTGGTTAGATACAAAAACTAGATTGAATTAACAATGTCACTGAATATATCGCCAATGGCTGGTCCGAGCAATGCAAGAATAACAATTACGACTACAGCTACCAAAACAAGAATTAATGCATACTCTACTAGACCTTGGGCTTTTTCTTTCGGAGCAAATAACATGGTGTTTACCTCCTTGTAAGATGTTAAATATATTATAAGGGCTTTGATAAAAATTGCAAGGTAAAATACTCCTAAATTCCTTACAACCGCCTTACAGGGATTTTCACAAATTTGAGTTGTTTTCAAGTTGTTTGCCAGAACAATTACAGCTATAATTAACTAGGTTCGATTATTCGCCCCATAATTGGAGGTAATGTACAATGGGAGATTTATTTCAGCAAGTAAATGATAGTCAGGATTTTGTAAAGAAAATTCTGAGCAAGGTTCCCGGTTTTCAGGGATATATTGAGCGGGAAAATCGCCGTGCTTCAGATAAAGTGCTTCGAGAACTTGTTGCACAGCGTTATCAGGAAGAATGGAAAAGGGTATCTTCTATTCAAAGTGATTTAGTAAATGAAGGTGAACTAAAATATGTTGGTGATCTTGAAACAGCCGCATTAAAATTATCCCAATTTTCAGACCGCATAAAAACAGCGGCATACGGACATTCAAGTTTTTTTGAGGCAGTCAAGATCAATGAAACAGAATTGCAGAGCATTTATGAGTATGATCTGAAATTATTTGATTCAGCAGATGAAATTGCCCGTGCAGTTGACAATGTAGCGGCTTCTATCGGAACGGATGGGATGCCAGCGGCTATTCGAAACCTCGTGTCTTTATCACAAGAGGCAGTAGATTTATTTAATCATAGAGCAGAAGTGTTTTTATCTTTTGGTGAACAACAGTAATCTTGATCTTCACCCCTTTGGAGAAGTAAAATGGCAAGAATTTTTGATGTAGTTGAATACGCAAATGAGATGAAAGATGAACTTGTTCATCGATTTCCGGAAAAAGGTGTAGCTGATTTGCGCATTGGTTCTCAGGTAATTGTAAGGGAATCACAACAAGCGGTTTTTTTCCGCGATGGAAAAGCATTGGATACATTTGGTCCCGGTCGTCATACAATTGCAACAGCCAACATTCCGGTACTCATTGATTTTATAGGAAAAGCTTTCAATGATCGCACACCTTTTACTGCTGAGGTTTTTTACGTCAGCGTGAAAGAATTTGCTGATCGAAAATGGGGCACCTCACAACCAATTCTGGTTAGTAACCCTGGTATGGGATTAGGTGTAGCGCTTTTGCAAGGTTTTGGCTCATATAGTTTCCAGATCAGTGATCCGCAACAATTTGTTACTCAATTAGTTGGCGCACAGGGTGCATACTCAACCAATGATATTGAGAATCGGTTGCGGAATATGCTTTTATCCAAGTTGCAGGATGTATTGGGTGAAACGGCAGCCAAGAATAGCGTTGTAGACCTGATTGGTTTGACTGAGGAATTAGGCGCTGCTGTTCGAGCGAAAGCTCAAGATGACTTTGCAGCGATTGGTCTTGTATTAAAATCCTTCTATATCAGCAACTTGAAGCCTTCCACAAAATCAGCAGAGGAACTTCGGGCAATGGGTATGTTGGACATGGCTACATATACTCAATTACAGGCAGCAGATGCATTGAGGGATGCTGCTCAAAATGAGAGTGGCGGCGCTGGGTTAACCGCTGGTATTGGTGCAGGTATGGGATTGGGTAATGTTATTGGTCAATCATTACAAGGAATGACAGGTGCAAATGCACAGGTACCGCAACAAGCAGCCGCAGGTGCGGCAGCAGCCGGTGGGGTCGCATCAATTATGACACCAGCTGAAGCAGCCACAGTATTGCGGGTATCGGAAGAAGATGTGGTGGCGGCAATCACTGCGGGTGATTTAAAAGCCCGAAAAATCGGTAATGCTTACAGGATAAGTAAAGAATCTCTGGATGAGTTCCTGGCAGGATAATTACCAAAACGAACCTAATTGATAGCCCGGCAAATTTGCAGGGCTATTTTTTCGGGTATTGCGTGCGTGAAATTGGAGTTCTTGTATGAAATTACATGAATATCAGGCCAAAAGATTGTTTGCCGATTTCGGGATATCCATACCGAAGGGAAGAGTGGCCAGTAATGCCAATCAAGTAAAAGAGATTGCAAATGAACTCGGTTGTCCGGTAGTAATAAAATCTCAAGTGCTCGTTGGTGGGAGAGGAAAAGCAGGTGGCATTCGTCTGGCAAAAACATCCAAGGAGGCGAAGGAATTTGCCACAAAGATATTAGGAACTGAGATCAAAGGTTTACCAGTAAAAAACGTATTGGTAGATGAAGCGATTGATATCAAGCAAGAAATCTATTTTGGGATTGTAAATGATCGTACGATGAGAAAGCCTGTTTTGATGGCATCTTCAGAAGGTGGCATTGAAATTGAGGAATTAGCGCTTCGGAATCCAGAGAAAATATTTAAAATATATATCAACCCATTGATTGGCCTACGTGATTATCAAATCAAAAATTTGGCTAGCAGTATGGATTTACCGAAATCCCTGTGGAAAGAATTTATTAATACTGCAAATGGTTTATGGGCTTTATTTAATTCAATTGATGCCACTTTAGCGGAAATCAATCCTTTGGTTATTACAAAAGATGATCGGATTATTGCCTTGGATGGAAAAATGATTATCGATGACAATGCAATTTTCCGACAGCCAATGATTTCTGATATGCGTGATGTTGATATTGAAGAACCAGAAGAAGTGGAAGCCAGGAAATTTAGTCTCAGTTATATTAAATTGGATGGCGAAATTGGATGCATGGTGAATGGTGCTGGTTTGGCCATGGCAACAATGGATATTATCAAGGAATTCGGTGGTAATCCAGCAAATTTCTTGGATATCGGTGGAGGGGCCAGTGCTGACAAAGTCGCCGCTGCCTTAAAAATAATTTTATCCGATAAATCCGTAAAGGCAATTTTGATCAATATATTTGGTGGTATTACCAGATGTGATGAGGTTGCCAAAGGAATATTGCTTGCGCTTGAAGATGTGAATACAACGATGCCAATTGTAGTTCGCCTGACTGGAACCAATGATCAGGAAGGATTGAAAATCCTACAGGAAGCCAACCTTGACGCTGCAGAATCATTAGTGGATTGTGCTAAAAAAGCCATCCAACGATCAAAAGGAGAATAAGATGAGTGTTTACGTGGATCAGAAATCCAGAATTCTTATTCAAGGCATCACTGGTCACGAGGGATTATTTCATGCTCAGCAAATGTTAAATTATGGTTCCAGTATTGTGGCGGGTGTAACACCTGGAAAAGGTGGCGAATGGGTACTAGAAGGAAAAGTCCCGGTTTTTGATAGTGTGCAGAAAGCAGTTGAGATCACTGCTGCGAATGTAAGCATCATATTTGTTCCAGCGCGATATGCATTGGATGCAATGTTTGAAGCGGTTGAGGCGCGGATTGAGTTGATCATATGTATTACGGAAGGGATTCCGGTGCGTGATTTGTTGCTAATGATGAACTATTTGGATGGCAAAAACACCCGACTAGTGGGTCCAAATTCTCCTGGCATTTTAACACCAGGTGTTTCCAAGGCAGGGATTATTCCTGGTTCAATTGCCATTCCAGGAAACATTGGTATTGTATCTCGTTCCGGCACACTGACATATGAAGTATTATACGCATTACAAAAAGAAAACATTGGAGTAAGTACCTGTGTGGGTATTGGGGGAGATCCTGTCATAGGAACTACTTTTGTTGATGTACTGGAAGCATTTGAAGCGGACCCTCAAACTGATAAAATTGTATTAATTGGTGAAATTGGGGGGAATGACGAAGAAATGGCGGCTGAATTCATTGCAAAACGGATGACAAAACCTGTAGTTGCATTTATCGCAGGGCAAACTGCACCACCAGGAAAACGCATGGGACATGCCGGCGCAATCATTGAAGGGAATGCAGGAAATGCAATTGATAAAATAAGGACTTTTCAGGAAATTGGCGTGATGATTGCCAGATACCCGGATGAGATGCCATCATTATTAAGTGAATAATGAAAATACAGGCGTAGAGAATTCTATTACGCCTGTTTTTATTTTGATTTTTGTCTGCTATTTAGTTTTTAGATAAGTATGCGTCAACTTTTGCAACAGCATCACTTACAGTGCGGATATCCCGGGCATCTTCATCGGTGATATTTACATTAAACTTTTCACAGAAACCATCAATCAAGAAAAACTGATCCATTGAATCTGCTTTTAAATCTTCAATGAAACGTGTATCCATGTTGATTTCATTCTCATCAATTTTAAGAACATCAATAATTACTTCTTTTACTGTGTCAAATGTTTCGGCCATTTGAACCTCCTGGATGATAGTTAGCATGTTTATTGTAAAGAATATTATTTTATCATGTCAAGCATTGTTAGCCAATTAATATCATAAAAACTTGTAATTTACATTACAATAGCTATATGCAAAAATCTGAACACCAAATTCGAAAAGATGATCATATACAGATCAACCTGCAACAAGATATCAAATCCAGGCAAACAAATGGTTTTGAGCATTTTCATTTCCAGCATGTTGCTTTGCCTGAGTTTGACTTTTGTGATATTGATACCTGTCAAATCCTATTTGGAAAAACACTCGCCCTGCCATTTTTAATATCTTCCATGACAGGCGGTGTTGAGAAGGCAGAGAAGATCAATCGAAATTTGGCCAAAGTTGCCCAGGCGCATGGTATTGCAATGGGGGTTGGTTCCCAAAGAGCCATGCTGGAAGACACTACATTAGTGGAGTCTTTCAATATGCGGAAATACGCTCCTGATATTCTGTTGTTTGCCAATATTGGCGCAGTGCAATTGAACTATGGTGTATCAATCAAAGATTTAAAACACCTGGTGAGTTCAATCGATGCGGATGCATTGATACTGCATTTAAATAGCCTTCAGGAAGTATTTCAACCAGAAGGGCAACTTAATTTCGCAAACCTTTTGCCGAAAATTGAAGATGCCATAGCTCAAATAGATGTCCCTGTAATTGTTAAAGAAGTAGGTTGGGGCATTTCGGGTAAGTTAGCCAAGCAACTGGAAGATATCGGCGTGGCAGCAGTAGATGTTGCCGGCGCAGGTGGGACTTCCTGGTCACAGATTGAAAAGTACAGATCGGAAGATGTTGTTCGTATTTCAGCAGCGGAAGCCTTTCGAGATTGGGGAATTCCGACTGCGCAATGTATACAGGATGTTGCAAATAAGACAAAGACCTTAAAAGTATTTGCATCAGGTGGATTATCTACTGGTGTTGAGGTGGCAAAATCGATTGCACTTGGTGCAGATTTATGTGGTTTTGCGGGTAGAGTTCTGCGTGCAGCAGCAATATCGGAAAATGAGGTACATTCAGTCATCAATCGATTGGCTATGGAATTAAAAATCAGTATGTTTGGCGTTGGAGCAAAATCACTTGATGAGCTTTCTCAAGCCGAATTATATAATCAATAACGGTGGAATTCATGTCAGAATTACAAAGATATCTTGAGCGCAGAGTACCAGTCATTGAGACTGATTTACAATGCTTTATTGAAAAGAGTATCCCGGATTCACAGAGTGATCTGCGATATATGTTGCAGTATCATATGGGCTGGGTAGGTATTGGCGCTGGAAAAGCGGCTCAGGGGAAGAGGATCCGGCCAATATTAGCCCTATTATGTGCTGAATTATGCAATTTATCAGTAGATCAAGTATTGCCTTTTTGTACGGCTATTGAATTATTGCATAATTTCTCATTAATCCATGATGACATTGAAGATGGCGATGAAAAGCGTCGTGGCAGGGAAACATTGTGGAAAATATGGGGAATTCCTCAAGCTATAAATACCGGTGATTTATTATTTTCCATGGCTGCTAAATCAATGATCCGTTCAATAGGAAAATTGCCGGATCATGTCATCATAGCTGGAATTGATGCATTCCATGAAACATGTAGTCAATTAACGATTGGTCAACATCTGGATATGAAGTTTGAGGATATGGAGAATATTGCACCTGATTTGTATCTGGAAATGATAGGAGGAAAAACAGCCGCATTATTAGGGTATTGTTCAGGGATTGGTTCTATTTTATCAAATGCGGATCAGGAAAATAGGAAGTTGCATTTTCAATTTGGTCAGGCATTAGGCGTAGCATTCCAGATTCAAGATGATTATTTGGGTATTTGGGGCGATATTAAGGTAACAGGCAAAGCAAACCGCAGTGATTTGATTTCACGGAAAAAAAGTTTTCCAATTTTATGTGGACTGGCCAAGCAAGGAAAGTTCTACAAAGTGTGGAATGAAATGACAACGATAAATACTACTGATGTTGAAAAGCTGGCTTTATTACTTGAAGAAGAGGAAATTGATCAGTTGGTGTTGGCAGAAGTAAAGCGATATACTGATTCTGCAACTGCTTTGTTAAAACAAATTGCCATTGAAAACAACACGGTATCATTAATACTTAAGCAACTTGTTGATAAATTGATGGATCGTAACTATTAAGAATAATTTGGTGTTGATATTGAAAAGGAATTTATTATGGACGAGTCTAAAAAAGAAGTATATGAGGTAGCGGAATTATTTAATGATACTGAAATTGATCATGCTACAATTGAAGACGCTATAAAAAATATTCTTATTGCCATTGGGGATGACCCTGCTCGAGAGGGTATTGCGCGAACACCGGAACGTGTTTCAAGGTCCTACGCTGAGTTACTGGCAGGTTACCGCATAGATCCGGTTGCAATGGTGAACGACGCGCTATTTGATGTAACTTATGATGAGATGGTCGTTGTTCGAGATATTGAATTATTCAGTATGTGTGAGCACCATATGTTACCAATCATCGGCCGTGCTCATGTAGCTTATATACCAAATGGCAAAGTAATTGGATTATCGAAAATTCCTCGTATTGTAGATATGTTTGCAAGAAGATTACAAGTACAGGAGCGCATGACCAGACAGATTGCAGAATTCATTCAGACATTATTAAATCCACGTGGTGTCGCGGTGGTCGTTGAAGGTTTGCATTTGTGTTCAATGATGAGGGGTGTAAAAAAACACGATGCACGCATGACAACCTCAACAATGTTTGGCTATTTTAGAAAAAATCATTCAACCCGAATGGAATTTTTAGACAATATATCCAGAGGGTCGACACCATTACATTTTTAAAGTTATAACAAACCAGGAATACTAAATTTTGTTGAACACAATGTGGTTTATTTCACATTGCTAATTAATTTGAGGTGCAATTATCATGGATATTTTTCAGAAGTGCATTGAATTTACAGCCGCAAAAGAGGCAATGGAACAAGGTTTTTACCCGTTCTTCATTCCACTAGATGAGAATGAAGGTACTGAGGTAATTTACCATGGAAAACGCCTGATTATGTGCGGGTCGAATAATTACCTTGGGTTAACCACACACCCTGAGGTGAAGCAATCAGCCTGTGAAGCATTGAATCGATATGGCACAAGTTGTACTGGTTCAAGGTTTTTGAATGGCACGCTTTCCATACATGAGGAGCTAGAGAGGCAACTGGCGGAATGGGTTGGGAAAGAAGCGGCATTAATATTCTCAACCGGTATGCAAGTTAACCTTGGAACAATTAGTTCCTTGTTGTCAAGAGGTGATTATGTCATCCTTGATAAAGATGATCATGCCAGTATTGTGGATGGTGCTCGTTTGGGCTACGGAAAGATAGAACGATTCCGCCACAATGATATCGAGCATCTCGATCGTGTGTTAAAAAGTTTGCCTGAAGATGCAGGAAAATTGATCGTTGTGGATGGATTGTTTAGCATGGAAGGTGATCTGGCAGATTTGCCAGCTATCATTCCTGTTGCGAATAAATATGGCGCACGCATTATGGTTGATGATGCCCACGGCATGGGCGTAACAGGGCAAGGTCATGGAACTTCCGCTGAATTTGGTATGACTGATAAAGTTGATTTGATCATGTCAACTTTTAGTAAATCTTTTGCGTCCATTGGCGGATTTGTAGCTGGAGATGAGCAAACAATCCATTATATTAAGCATACCGCGCGCTCATTGATCTTTAGTGCCAGTATTCCTGCGTCTTGTACTGCCGCAGCGATGGCAGCATTAAAAGTTATGCGTGAAGAACCAGAACGTATACAACGTGTCAATCAGATTGGTGAAAAAATGCGCAAAGGATTCAAGGAACTAGGATTTAATACGGGAAAATCTGTCACACCTGTTATTCCGATCATTATTGGTGATGACATGAAAACATTCCTGACCTGGAAAATGTTGTTTGAAAATGGTGTATTTGTAAATCCGGTAATTTCTCCGGCGGTTTCACCCGGTAATCAATTATTGCGAACAAGTTATATGGCAACCCATACCGATGAGCAATTGGATGAAGTATTGGATATTTTTGGACGTGTTGGTAAAGAGCTGGGATTAATCTAAAAGACAAAACAGCAGACCAGCATATTGGCTCTGCTGTTTTATTTAATTTTGATGATGAGGGTTACAATGCGAATTTTGTTGTTTGATATTGATGGTGTTTTGCTAAGGCCGCTTGGATATCGGAAAGCATATTTTGACACCTGTAACTGGATCATAAGAGAATCAGGGTTGAAAGTAAATTCACCAGCTGAAGATATTCCGGCATTGTTTGAGTCCTTTGGTGTGACAAGTGAATGGGATATGTTAGCGATCACTGTTAGTATTATATTAAAGGCTTTCTTGAAGATATTCCAGGTTCAGATTTCCGCAAATACATTGACGGAAGCAATCAATGAGATTAGTAGACATAAAATTAAAGCGTTTGCAGTGGATTATCGTTCCGAAATTCAACTATTGGGAACTTTTTATGACTCAGATGAGATCCCTTCTGTAGGGGTATATCAACATTGGAGGAGTATTTCTGGTGAAGGTGATTTACAAGATGAATTACTGGAAAATATACTATGTCATACCCGTAATGTGAAGGTATCACTTATCACAAAGCTGTTTCAGAATTTAGTTTTAGGTTCTGACACATTTAATGAAAATTATGGTCTGCAATCGATTATAGAGTGTCAATCATATCTGCGCGAATTTGATCAATCGCTAATCTTACAAACAATGCAAAATACATTGGAAAAACTAATTAATAACAAGGAATTGTTTTGTGCAGCATTTACGGCGCGTCCGTCGTTAGGGCCAAAAGAAAACCCTTCTAAAGAATTTGGAATTTATTCTCCTGAAGCAGAACTAGCATTGGATGTTGTCGGTATGAAAGATTTGCTGCTCATTGGCACTGGTCATTTGCAATTTATCGGAGATCATATTAAAACCTCTGCAGATTCATTATTAAAACCTAATGCTTTTCACGCTTTGGCAGCATTTTTTACAATTCTGACTAATAATGAAAGTGAAGGGCTACAACTGGCCTTTGAATTTGTTTCAAATAATTACCAAATGCCGAAAACAGATACAGAAGGGAATTCAATAGAGTATCCTGATACATTGGAAATAGCTGTGTTTGAAGATTCCCAAGGGGGGATTCGCTCTTTGGCGGCAGCTTCTGAGCTTCTGAATATTGCGGGACTTGTTGTAAACACTCGATTTTTTGGAATTTCAACTAATCCGGATAAAATGAAACCCCTCACTTCATTGCAAGCGGAAATATATCCTGATATTAATACTGCGTTGGAAAACCATATTTATAATTAATTTACTGTTAATAAATTAGCATGTACTAATAAAAGGAATTATAATATAATAAATGATATTATTGCCGGAGCAAGTGTATGGTTCTAACAGAAGTAGAAACCGGAAAAACCGTAAAAGTAATTAAATTTGATGGTGGGAGAGGTTTGGAAGGTAAATTAAGACAATTAGGTGTATATAAAGGTGGGGTTTTGCAAGTCGTTCGTCGCGCGCCTTTCCATGGGCCTGTTTTACTGTCCTATGAAGGCAGAGAAATTGCTCTGGGATTTGGCATTGCAAAAAAAATTCAGGTTGAAGGATTTGAATGAAAATTGCGCTCATCGGACAACCCAATTGTGGGAAAAGTACATTATTTAATCAAGTTGCTGGTTATCGTGCAGAAACCGGCAATTTTTCTGGTACCACAGTAACATTTACCGAGACAAAAGTTAGGGTTTTGGGGGAAGTCGTACAATTGGTTGATTTACCGGGCACCTATACATTAAAGGGTACAAACCCGGCTGAACGGGAAGTTTTCAATTATTTGTTGAATAATACTGTGGATGTAATTATCGGTGTTGTTGATGCAACACGACTGGCATTTGGATTAGAACTGATCATCGAATTAATAGAATTGGGCAAACCTTTGGTTTTAGCATTGAATATGATCGATGAAGCCAAGCGCTTGGGGATTGAAATCGATGGGAATCAATTATCAAAGGAGCTTGGTATTCCGGTTTTGCCATTAATCGCCAGTCGGGGGCGTGGCGTAAAACAGGTTTTTGTTAGTGCATTGCATGAAGCCAAATCAAATAGCATTCCCCAACGATTGAAATTCAATCCGGAGATTGAATCTTATATAAACGCGTTATCAAATCAATCTGTCTTTGAATTTGAACAATTACCAGAAGAGGCTGAGATCATCAAAATTCTTGAAGCCGATGAATACTATCAGGTTACAGTTATTGAAAAAACACCACAATTAAAGAAATGGCTTAAGCAGGCTCGTAAAGAATACGAAAAACATTATCATCAGGCACTAGAATGGGATGTAAGTGCTCAAAGACATATTCATTCAGAGAATCTTCTAAAAATTGTTGTTACAGAAGGAAAGAGAACCGATACCATTCGAGACCATTTAGATAAATTTTTGCTGCATCCAGTTTATGGATATTTTTTCATGGCAATCATTTTGTATATTTTCTTCCAATTTGTCTATTCTGTGGGTAGTCAATTAGAAGGACCGGTGATTGCTTTTTTTGATTGGATAGAAATCTGGGTTACTGGGCAAGTTAAAACAGGTTCATTACCTGCTGAGTTACTCTCAGGACTGGTGCAGGGTATTGCGGGTGGTGCGGGCATTGTATTGCCATATTTGACACCGTTTTTAATCGGGTTGGGCTTCCTGGAAGATGTAGGCTATTTACCTCGTATTGCTTTTCTGATGGATTCCTTGATGCATCATCTCGGCTTGCATGGGAAAGCAATCGTACCACTAATCCTGGGTTATGGATGCAATGTACCGGCCGTCATGTCAACGCGCATCATGGAAGAACCCCGTGACCGTTTTATTACAATAGCTCTTTCAACATTAGTGCCATGTTCTGCTTGTTTGGCGGTTGTTTTTGGTTTGGTTGCATATTATCTTGGACCTGGGTTGGCATTAGGCATTTATATTTACAATTTGTTGTTTATAGGGATTGTAGCTGGTTTATTGGCAAAATTAGCCCCAGAGGATTCTCCGGGATTGATATTGGAAATACCTCCTTATCGCGTACCCACCATAAAATCGATTTTCAATCGGGCATGGTTCCAAATTAAGGAGTTTATTTTCATTGCCTGGCCAGTATTAATTGGTGGCAGCCTGACACTCGCTTTATTTAATTACTTCAAATTATCAAAATTATTGAATGCTATCGCATCTCCACTTACATGGTTGTTAGGGTTGCCCAAAGAGGTTGGTTTACCTTTGATATTTGGTATTTTGCGAAAAGAACTGACATTGATTATGTTGCGTCAGGCAGTAAATACACCTGATTTAGGTAACGCATTAACACAAGTTCAAATGGTTACATTTGCCGTGTTTGTGATCTTTTATATACCATGTCTGGCAACATTAGTCGTGATTCGAAAAGAACTGGGAACGAAACTTGCCCTATCAATTGCAGGAATGACAGTTGTAGTTGCAACAATTGCTGCACTTCTGGCTCGATTATTGAGTGTATTGTTTTTATAAAAAAACGTTTAGTCTTTTCTAGAATAATCCCCATTCTGCAGCGGCACCGCCGTCTTCCATCATAGAAAAATCCCAAACTTCAGTACCCATATCGATAAACGAATCTTTTTCTGAGACATCCTCGGCCTTCTTACGAGTACTTTCCAGCATAGCCGGTCCATAAGGGCAAAATGGCGTGGTTAGGATCATATGCACAAGAATGGTATCCTCTTCTGTCTGTGTTACGTTGCGGATTAATCCTAATTGGATGATATCCATGCCGAGTTCAGGGTCAGTCACTTCCCGAAAACCAATGCGCAATTTTTGAGATAGAACCGCGTCCTGTCCATCAATTGTCCAACTGACAGTATTTATTTCATCATTTGTTGACATAAGCTTTCACCAATAAATCAGGTTTTTACAATAAAAGTGCAATGATCATCGCCATTTAAAACACAATTTACGCGTTTTACTGGGATAGATAGCAGAGTGGAGATTAGGGTTTGATCGACAATACAAACTTCCGGATGGGATTGTCCAATATGGTAATAGGGGCAGGAAATCTCATTAATTTGATATTCACCATCTTTTAATTCCCATTCAATAAGAAAGCCTTCTTTGGTAAGAATGTTTTTTAGAACGTCAAGCCTTTCTTCAATTGGTGAATTAGCAGGCAGTGGTGTATGATCTTCTGCCAATTTCTTGGCAATTTGTTCAAAAATTTGTTTTACATTCTTTTCCGGCAATGTATCTTTTACCTGGTTTAACAAGTGATTTGTTAATCGTAGGTAATGAGTGGGAAAATGTTCTAACCCTTTTTCAGTTAGAAAATATACTAAGCGGGGACGTCCAACACCATGCCGCTCTTCATCGGCATTTACCAATGCTTCAGCTTGTAGATTGGTTAAATGATGCCGAACAGAAATTGCGTTTATCCCAACCGACTTAGCAAGATCATTAATACTGGAGCGGGGGAATTTCAATAAATTATTGAGTATTTTTTCTCGTGTACTTTTCATAAATTTTCCATTTATTGTTAGAAATATCATAAAAATGTTTAGAGTGAGTATATCATATGCTAAATAAAAATGTCAATAATATAGATTATTATGTAAAATATTCAAAATGAATATAAAACAAAATGTTAACGTTTTAAAAATACCGTAAAAATCACGTAAAAAATGGTAAAATGTAGATTGATTTGGGGGAATTTATTTATTAGGTATTCCTAATCGAATTACAAAAACAGTACTTCTGGAGGTCAACATGAACAGAAAAATTATTATTTTGGTAGTTTTATTGGTAATGGTGTCGGCAGCGTGTAGTCAAACAGATTCAGTTTTAAAGAAAAGCGATACAATGGAATTGGATACATTATCGGAAGCGGAAATCTGGTCAGAGCCACATATTGTGACCAGCAAGTATAAAAAAGGTATCGAAGTCAGCATGTCTGAAGGCGGTATCAAATTCCATGTAAACGGAAATGACTCATACGTGTATAAGTTCTATGAACGGGATACCTATGAAAATGTCACAATTGAAGCCGAAATTAACAATATGGGCGTCAATAATAATGGCATTGCATTTGTATGCCAGGCAAATGAAGATCGCACTGAATGGGTTGAAATTCGTGTTTCAAATCAGGGTCGATATGATTTATACCATTTTGATGAGGAGCGACGCGATGAGTATCAAAACCCATATGAAGATCTGATGCGCTTTGGACGTACAGATGCATTTCATCCGGTCAAGAACAATCTCATTAAAGTCACCTGTGATAGCAACACCTACACATTATATGTCAATGATGAGCTGGTTTTTGAATCTGAAGCAGCAGTTATTGAAGGTCAGGGTGGCGTTGGTGTTGGTGTACTCGCATACGACGAGCTACCAGTATCGATTGTATTTGAATCGATCAAAGTCTCTAAACCGTAAAAAAATCATTTTTTAGTTTATTTATTTTATAAGTATAAAAAACGGACAGCATGCTGTCCGTTTTTTTGTTACACACAGCAATCGGATTTTAATCCGTCAAATTGGATTATAAGAATTTAATATATATTTATGTTAAATATTGACCATTAAATTTGGGTATGTTATAATTCAAAAACGATATTAAATAATACAATAAATATAATAAAAATAGTAAATAAATATATTTATTGATCACCAACGGAGTAAGGAGACAATCCTCAATGGCTGATTTAGTTATAACAAATTTACATGTAAGCGTTGAAGGAAATGAGATTCTGAAGGGATTCAATTTAGCAATCAAACAAGGCGAAGTACATGCCATAATGGGGCCGAATGGTACTGGAAAATCAACGCTCGCATATACCTTAATGGGGCATCCTGCATATGAAATTACTAAAGGTAGTGTTACGTTTGATGGAAAGAATCTCCTGGAATTGGAACCAGATGAGCGTTCACGATTGGGGCTTTTCCTGGCATTTCAATATCCAATTGCGATCCCAGGTGTAACGGTAGCAAACTTTCTTCGTGTAGCATTAAATGCACGGCGAAAACAACAAAATCCTGATGATAAGGGATTTCCAATTCCAGCATTCAGAAAGCTGTTGAAAGAAAAAATGGCATTGTTGAAAATGGATAATTCATTTGCAGGGCGCTACTTAAATGAGGGATTTTCCGGCGGCGAAAAGAAACGTGCTGAAATACTTCAAATGGCGACTCTAGAGCCAAGAATTGCAATCCTGGACGAAACAGATTCAGGTTTAGATATTGACGCTTTACGCATTGTATCAGAAGGCGTGAATACCCTTCGCGGCCCTGAGTTAGGTATTTTATTAATTACCCATTATCAACGTATCCTCAATTACATTCGACCCGATTTTGTACATGTCATGTACAATGGGCAAATCGTGGAATCCGGTGGTGCTGAATTGGCACTAAAACTTGAAGAAGAGGGCTACGATTGGGTCAGAGATCGTTTTGATGAGAAAGCAGTGCTTTCCTGAACCCATTCCTGATTACAGGAGGATACTATGACGGATCGAGCAAATACCGATTTCCTTGAGAAACTCGGAGAATATAATCACGGCTTCCGGGATGAAGATGTATCAGTCTATCGTTCAGAGCGTGGGTTGAGCGAAAATGTTGTTAGAAAAATCTCGGAAATGAAAAATGAACCAGATTGGATGCTTAACTTTCGATTGAAAGCACTAAAGCATTATTTACAACGTCCAATGCCAACCTGGGGTGCGGACATATCTACCCTTGACCTGGACAATATATTTTATTATGTAAAGCCTTCGGAAGGTGAAGGTCGTAATTGGGATGAAGTTCCTGACACGATTAAAAATACTTTTGAGAAATTAGGTATTCCTGAAGCAGAACAACGCTTTCTGGCTGGTGTTGGGGCACAGTATGAATCTGAGATGGTTTACCACAGTATCAATGAGAAACTTAAAAATCAAGGTGTCATCTTTTTAAGTATTGAAGAAGGCCTGCGTCAATACCCTGAACTCTTTGAAGAATATTTCTCTAAAGTAATTCCCATTGAAGATAATAAATTTGCTGCATTAAATAGTGCGGTATGGTCAGGCGGATCATTTGTCTATATTCCAAAAGGATTAAAAGTAGAGTTACCATTGCAGGCATATTTCCGCTTGAATTCCGCCAATATTGGACAATTTGAACGATCTTTGATTATTGCTGATGAAGGCTCGCAGGTACATTATGTGGAAGGCTGTACAGCACCGCAATACGCCACAGATTCGTTTCACAGTGGTGTGATAGAGATCATCGTCAAGAAAAATGCACGCGTACGCTATACAACGATTCAGAATTGGTCGAATAATGTGTATAATCTTGTCACCCAACGTGCTTTAGTGTATGAAGGCGGCACAATGGAGTGGGTGGATTCAAATCTTGGTTCAAAAACGACGATGAAATACCCATCATGTTATTTACTGGAAAAAGGGGCACACGGCGAAATTCTTTCCATGGCATTTGCCGGAAAGGGACAGCATCAAGATACTGGCGGCAAGATCATCCATTTTGCGCCGAATACTTCCAGTAAAATTATTTCAAAATCAATTAGTAAAGATGGCGGACGAGCATCATATCGTGGATTACTAAAAGTATACAAAGGTGCAGAAAACGTAAACTCAAATGTGGTCTGTGATGCGCTCTTACTGGATCCTGAATCAAGGTCAGATACGTATCCGTATATTGAAATTGATGAGCAAGATGTAAATATTGGGCATGAAGCCTCTGTATCCAAAGTAGGGGAAGAACAGCTATTCTATTTAAAAAGCCGAGGATTGAGTGAAGAAGAAGCGACTACAATGGTTGTTTCTGGATTTATTGAGCCGTTGGTAAAAGAATTACCTATGGAATATGCGGTTGAAATGAATCGATTAATTCAATTACAAATGGAAGGTTCCATCGGTTAATTTGGTTTCGTAACCAAATGATGTGAAATAATAAAGGATTCGGAAACCAATGGAAAAAAATGTTAGAGTTATTAAAACAAATAAAGCATCAGGGAAAACAAATCAAAAGGATTTTGCTTTTCCCGATACATTAATTCGAACGCCTGAAAACAATACAAATGTTGCTGAAATCAGGAAAAATGCAGCAGACCAATTTAAGAACGGTTCCATACCTGAAAAACACGAAGAAGCCTGGCGACGTACATCATTAGCATTGATAGATTTCAGTAAATTCTCTATGCAGTCCGCTCAACAATCTGATGTGAATATTAACATTCCAGATCAATTAATGAATCCGATGGGCGAAGGTGAACAGGCAGGACAAATTATCCTTTCGCATAATTATATAAAGAAGAATATTTCCAGCGAACTGGTTGCTAAAGGTGTCATTTTTACTGACCTGCTGGATGCCGAAAAAAATTATCCTGAAATATTGGCTAAAATATTTTGTCAAATTGTAAAACCTGAAGATGGCTATTTCTCAGCGCTGGCTACTGCATATGCTCAAACGGGTATTTTATTATATGTACCCAGGAATACGCATATAGAGCAACCATTACATAGTATTCTATGGGCTGAAAAAGCAAACGAAGCTGTCATTTCTCATATTATGGTTTATCTAGAGGAAGGCGCTTCATTGACCTATGTTCATGAAGTATCCTCACCTAATGATATGGACGAGGAGATATTTCATAGCGGCAATATTGAAATATTCGTTGGTAATCATGCCAATATTAAATTTGTTGAACTGCAATCATGGGGGAAAAATGTACTCAATTTTACCCATGAACGTGGTTCCGTAGCGGGTGATGGCGAATTGGAATGGGTGTTTGGTGCAATTGGCAGCAAACTGAGTAAGAACTTCACTGACGTTGATTTAACAGGTATTGGATCAATAGGGAAAGTATCAGGATTTTATTTTACAAATGGAAACCAACACCTAGATCTTGATACACAACAGAATCATTTAGCTGCCAATACCAGTAGTGATTTGCTATACAAAGGCGCTTTATTAGATCAGAGCCGCTCGGTATGGCAGGGCATGATTTATGTAGCGCCTGGTGCAATGAAAACTGACGGATATCAAGCCAACAGAAATTTGGTATTAGGTAAAGAAGCACGTGCTGATGCGATTCCGGGATTAGAAATCCTGGCTGATGATGTGCGTTGCAGCCATGGTGCAACTGTAGGACGAATTGATTCATCACAAACTTTCTATCTTGAAAGTCGTGGCATTCCGAAATTGGAAGCCGCAAAACTGGTCGTAGAGGGCTTTTTTGATGAAATTATGCAAAGAATTCCATTTGATGGAATTCGACAACGCTTTCAGGATGCGATCCATGAAAAGATGAGTACTTTTCATCTATAAAAGTAGCATTCGTATATGAAGGCGTGATAAAATACAATTTACGGAAAAATTCCGAAATGGAGATTATTTAATGGCATCTGTACCTTTCATGAAAGCCCCTGAACAGAATATAACCTATGAAGTTGGCGATATAGCCGATGTTTTTTGTGATCACGAAGTTGATAGCCAACGTGTACGCGGTTGGTTGAATGGTATTGTCGTTCAAGTAGATCCAAAGATGGTCGCGGTTCAATTTCAGGAGAATGTATATTTGACTGATGGTTGGATGGTTCCCGACCAAATTCTTTGGTTTCCCACAAATTCAGCAAATATCCGCAAAGTAGAAGAAGAATTCGACCTTTAATTGTAGCGTTCAAGGAAAAAAATATGTCAGATATTGAACATGGACTTAATACTGAAAAAATTAAGGCTGATTTTCCTGTTTTAAATCAAGAAATATATCCTGGTAAACCATTGATCTATCTGGATTCTGCAGCCACATCACAAAAGCCTCAGTCAGTGATTGATGCCATGATAGATTACTACACACATTACAATGCAAATATTCATCGAGGTATTCATGCGCTGGCTGAAAAAGCCACAGCTGCGTACGAAGGCAGCCGAGAGAAAATTGCAAAATTAATCAACTCGCCTTCGGCAGTGCAATGTGTGTATACTCGAAATACAACGGAATCCATCAATCTGGTCGTGTTTTCCTGGGCGAAAACAAATTTGAAGGAAGGTGATGTCGTTATCTTGACAGAGATGGAACATCATTCTAACCTGGTTCCCTGGCAGATATTACAGAAAGAAATTAATATAAAACTTGAGTTTATACCTGCCTTAGCCGATGGTACCCTTGATTTAGAAGTGTATAAACAGTTACTTAAATTAGAACCAAAAATTGTTGCTTTCACTCAGATGAGTAATGTATTTGGTACGATTAATCCGGCGAAAGAAATGATCCAATTGGCTCATCAGGCGGGTGCAATTACAGTGGTTGATGGAGCGCAATCTGTACCTCATATGCCGGTTGATGTACAGGATCTGGATGTTGATTTTTTGGCGTTCTCTGGCCATAAAATGCTAGGCCCAACGGGAATTGGTGTTCTATTCGGTAAAAAGGCGCTATTGAATGATATGCCCCCTGTATTTGGTGGTGGCGATATGATTAAATCAGTGGCCTTACGATCTTTTACTGCCAATGATCTTCCACATAAGTTTGAAGCTGGGACACCGTCCATTGCGGAGGGGATTGGGATGGGTGCTGCAGTTGATTATTTAAATCAAGTAGGTATGCAGAATATTGAAGCTTTTGAGCATAGCATTGTGGCGTATGGAACTGAAAAATTAAATGAAATTGACGAAGTAAATATATTCGGTTCTGATCAACATCCAAAGGGCTCAGTGTTTTCATTTACGATAGATGGCATTCATCCACATGATGTGGCTCAATTGATGGATCGGGATGGAATCGCTGTGCGTGCCGGACACCATTGTGCCATGCCACTGCATAAAAAATTCGCACTTCCAGCGACGACTAGAGCAAGTTTTTATATTTACAACAGTACGAATGAACTTGATGCTTTATGCGCTTCGATTAAGAATGTGATTAAGATATTCAAATAGATAAGGATTTCCTTATGGAAGATATGTATCGAGAGATTATTGTAGAAAGATATAAGAACCCGGGATATTTCGGTGAATTGGACCCGAAGGACATCTCATTTCAGGATGAGAATCCACTTTGTGGCGATAATATTCGCATCGATTTAGTATTAGACGGAGATAAAATCGCAGATGCAAAATTTAATGGTCATGGATGTGCGATTTCAATGGCATCTGCGGATTTATTACTAGAGGATATTATTGGGAAAACTTTAACCGAAGTCAAAGAATTAAAAAAAGAAGATATACTGGATTTACTAGGTATTGAATTAGGTCCGGTACGATTAAAATGCGCGCTATTATCGCTAAAAGTCCTTAAAGGTGGCGTGTATGGATTAGGTGGAGAAAAATTTCACCTGGATGAGGATGATGAAATATGAGCAAAGATATCACATATTATGAAATAGGACCGGCAGACGAACTTCCAGTAGGAGAACGTTGGTTTATTGATGTCGCTGGAATCGCAATTGTTGTTTTCAATATCAGCGGTAGCTATTATGCCATTGAAGATGTTTGTACCCATGATGATTCACCGTTAGGTGAGGGAGAATTAGACGGGCAGCAAATTGTTTGTCCGCGGCATGGGGCGCGTTTTGACGTCACCAATGGGAAATCACTGACCCCGCCAGCAGTGGAAGATATATTGCATTATCCAATTCGGGTTAAGGGTGGCCAATTGGAAATTGGATTAACGGATAACTAGAAACAAAAAGGAGGCTTTCAAAAGCCTCCTTTTTTTTAGTATTCTTCGTGATAAGAACAGACCACCCTGAGGATGTCAAATCCTTCAGCAAAGGATCGTTCGGCTAGTGCTCCGTGACGTACACAGGTTGCCCGTGTGATATCTGCATTGAAGTAATATTTGTCACGATATGTTGAATATTCAGCTAATGCATTAATCTTGGCATCCACATCCTTTTCACTAACTTCAACTAGAAAATTGGGAAAAAAGCCATGTGTGGAACGCAGAACATCAAATCCCAGTACCGTTGTACCGCGGAAAGCACGTAATGCTTCATCCGTAATCGTACCGTGGTCCTGATGAATATCCGATTTTGTATGCACAAATACAATATCAGGTTTAAATTCTTTGCGGATATTAAGCATATACTCCAGGATTTCCTGACGTGCTTCAGGGAATCTACGCGTAGTGAAGGATTCTAGTTTGATGCTATCCTTGGGGACACCCAAAACTGCCATACTGTTGTAATGTTCAGTCACCAACTTGCTCAGTAACGGATTCTTCTGATTATCGGATAAGGTAACACATAATACATCAGAATATTTGGTAACCTGATGAATGAGTGCGCCACAGCCCAATTCGATATCATCAGGATGTGCTCCGATAAAGCAAAGTCTTTTTCCATAAATTTGCATACCATCTCTCTTCTGCTGCGATTGTTATTTGGTAGCAACAAAACCACCGACCACTTTTTCCATAACCAATTTGCCATCTGTCTCTGCACGACGCTTGGCAGCTTTGCCAATTTTTGCCATCACGGTTTCAAAGTCATCTTCACCAGAAAAGAAATCTTTCCAGAGCTTACGATCTTCAGAAAGAGATGCTCGGGTATAGGCCAGGAAGGGTTCGGGGCTGGCAAAGGTGAGTGGATTGTTGAAGCGGTTTACTTCTGTTTTGCTGAACAAGCCTTCAATGGTTTCACGAATCTCAAAATTGTAGCGAGAACTGCCCGGCATGGGTGGAATGGGTTTGTCATTGGTTGCTTCGCGGATAATATCATAAAATAGTTGTTTGTTTTCTGGCATTGGGCCAGTAGTGAACAAACGACCACCGGGTTTTAATACGCGATGGATTTCTTTAATGGTAAAAGGAATATCTTGTGCATAATAAATTGCAAAACAACAGCTTACCAGGTCAAATTGATTGTCTTCAATTGGAAACGGCTTATTAAAATCAAGTTCAATAATATTCACCGCTTTCATTTTGCGTTTGTTTACTTCTTCTTGCGCCTGATCGAGCAATTCCTGGGACACATCACCACCGGTGATGCTGCAATTGCCATCTAACTCATTGTAGAAACTGATTATCTGTTTACCGGCACCGCAAGCGACGTCTAAGATATTGATTCCCTTTTCAAGTTTCAAAAGGTCCAGCATCCATTCATCGATATTTTTCCCACCAAACTGGTTGTGAATATCAATGCGGACTTGTAGATCTTTGGTTGTTTCCTGAAAATTTATTTTCATTGATCCCTCATATACTAAAGTGATTTTAGAAGTATAGCGAAAACTGACTCAGTGTCAATGGTGGTTATCTAACAGATCCTTGGCAGCATTTCGCCTGACATTACATCTAATATTCTTGTGCCACCAATATAAGTTTGCAGCAAAACCCTTTTTGGATTCTTGGTAGTTACCTCTCCAATGATTGTGGCATTTTGGCCATACTGATTTGTCTGTATCGCTTTAAGCGCGGCCTGAGCTTCCTGTTCAGGTACGATGACAATCAGTTTTCCTTCATTTGCGATGTACAGAGGATCAAACCCCAGCATTTCACTGGCTGCGCGAACTGCCTGTTGTATGGGAACAGTGTTTTCGTCTATTAACATGCCTACATTGCTTTGTACAGCAATTTCGTTCAGCGTGGTGGCCAGCCCTCCACGGGTTGGGTCACGCAGAACATGTACGTTGGGTGCTGCCAGCAATAATTCCTTAATCATATGATTCAATGGAGCGGTATCAGATTCAACATTTGTTTGAAAACCCAGATCACCTCGAGCAGCCAGGACAGCAATACCATGATCACCAATATTGCCGGAGATGATGATTTTGTCCCCTGGTTGAGCATTCGCGCCATGTATTAATATGCCTTCAGGAACATACCCAATGCCTGTGGTGGTGATGAATACACCATCGGCCTTGCCTTTTTCTACAACTTTGGTGTCACCGGATACAATTTCCACACCGGCTTCCTCGGCTGTGAGTTTCATAGAATGTACAATCTTTTGTAGTGTATCAATCTCAAAACCTTCTTCCAAAATAAAGGCAGCAGTGATATATTGTGGAATTGCGCCAGAAACAGCCACATCGTTGACAGTACCGCAAATGGACAATTTTCCAATATCCCCACCCGGAAAAAATAATGGCGATACAATGTGCGCATCCACGGATGTGACCATGCGGACGTTTTGGGAAGGAGGTGGAGCAAGATAGGCGAAATCATTTCCAGCTAATAGAGCTGTGGATGTAAATTCTGATTGAAAAACTTGTTGTATTAAATCTTGCGACATCTTTCCGCCGCTGCCGTGACCCATAACGATTTTTTGATCATGTTTCAATGGCATGGGGCATACTGGCCCTTGCATCTCTGGATATTCCATATATTATTTCCTATAGATGCGCTTTATAGCGAAAATAGGCAGCACATGCGCCCTCAGAAGACACCATGGTGGCACCCAATGGATTTTGTGGATTACATATTGTGCCAAAAGCTGGGCAATCTACAGGTTTTTTCAGCCCCTGTAAAATTTGACCGGCAATACATACCTCTGATTCACGTGTGTTAATATCCCCGACATCAAATTTCTTCTCAGCATTGAATGCATCAAATTCCGGACGGAGCCCCCAACCGGATTGGGGTATCATGCCGATACCGCGCCATTTCATATCCATGGGTTGATAAACTTGATTGATCATGGTTTGAGCAGCTTTGTTGCCATCATGGGTCACTACTCGAGAATAAGCATTTTCAACGTTTACTTTTCCACTTTCCAATTGTTTGATGAGGGTTAATAAACCATTAACCAGGTCCAACGGCTCAAAACCGGTCACAGCCATGGGCACGCCGTATTGCTCGGCAATGGGAGGGTATTCCCAATAACCCATTACTGCGCAAACATGCCCTGCAGCCAGAAAGCCTTGGACACGCTTTTGGGGAGATCCCAAGATAGCATGCATGGCTGGTGGAACGCGTACCTGTGAAACCAATACAGAAAAGTTTTTTACGCCTAATGCTTTAGCTTGCAAGACGCTCATCACATTATTTGGCGCAGTGGTTTCAAAACCGATAGCAAAGAAAACCACTTCTTTATCAAGGTTTTCCTGAGCAATTTTTACGGCATCTAATGGAGAGTAGACAATTTTGACTTGCCCGCCTGCAGCTCTGATGGCGAATAAATCGGTATTTGAACCCGGAACGCGCAGCATATCGCCGAAAGAGGTGAAAATGACATTGGGTTGGGCAGCAATGGCCAAAGCTTTGTCGATCAATTCCAGTGGGGTAACACATACAGGACAGCCGGGGCCATGCACCAACTCAATTTGTTTTGGCAGCATTTCATCCAGGCCATAATGTAAAAATGCATGTGTTTGACCACCACAAATTTCCATGATTACCCAATCATGCTTTATGACCTTGTGAATTTCTGCAATCCCTTTTTTTACCAGGTCCTTATCGCGGAAGGAATCAAGTATTTTCATAAGATATCCAGCCCTGTGAATTTATAGTTTATTAATTTGTTCTATCTCATCATTAAGAAAATCAATTTCTTTTAGAATCTCAATGGTTTCCTTGGCTTCTTTTTCACTTAGCAAATTCAATGCAAAGCCAGCATGGACAATGGTGTAGTCACCGACTTTGGCTTCCGGCAAGGTTTGTATACAAACCTCGCGAATCACACCACCGAAATCGACTTTTGACATTAAAATACCATTTGCATCATATAGTTCAATAATTTTACCCGGGATACCTAAACACATAGAATCACCTTATTCCTTTTATAAAAGCAGCGGCTGCCATGCTTTGCCCAAGCGATAAGCCACCGTCGTTTGTGGGCACTTGTTGATGTACCAGGCAGGAGAAACCTGCACTGGTCAATTTTGAATAAGTCAAATTTAATAATGACATATTTTGCCAGACACCGCCACTTAATCCAATCAATTTGCTGCCATACTGAGCATGAACTTTTTCGGCTGCGGATAGACATAACTCGGCGATACCGCGATGAAATCGAGCCGAAATTTTGCTAACAGGAATGTTATTGTATATATCCCCAATAATTTGCTCAAAGAGGGGCTTGAGGACGATTTGAGTGCCATCTAGGGGTATGTCATAGACACCTGAGTCGGCATGATCCATGCAGTTTTCCAATTCGATAGCAGCCTGACCCTCGTAGGTTACTTCGGCACGGATACCGATCAGGGCAGCCACAGCATCAAAAAGTCTCCCCATGCTGGAAGTAAGGGGCGTATTGATCTGATTTTGCAGCATGGAGTTTAACATTGTTTTATCGTCTGCACAAAGAGATTGTACTACGGGTAAATCTTCCAGCCATTCCAATTGATTTTGCCACAAATAGGCCAATGCAATTCGTGAAGGTTTCTTGATCCCTGCATCACCACCGGGCAACGGCATCTCTTGCAGGTGGAAAAGTCGCTGGTAGCCTGCTGCATTCCCAAGCAACATTTCGCCACCCCAAATTGTTCGATCTGTTCCAAGACCGGTACCATCAAAAATAAGCCCAAATATTGGCTCATGATTAAGCGGCAAATGATTATCAGCCATCACAGAGGCCAGATGAGCATGATGATGCTGAATCTGTATTAGCGGCAGACTCTCTTGAGAGGTGCGTGCTACTGCGTATCGTGTAGCCATATAATCCGGGTGCAGGTCTGCTGCAATGGATTCCGGCTGAGCACGAAAAATATTTTCGAAATGTTTTATACCTTGTTCAAAAGAAAGTAGCGTTTCATAGTTTTCCATATCCCCGATATGGTGACTTAGAAAGGCATATTTGTCCTTTAGCAGGCAAAATGTGTTTTTTAATTCAGCGCCTGTCGCAAGTATGGGGGGAAGTTCATCTTGTAAACGAATCGGGTTGGGTGCATAGCCACGAGAGCGCCGGATGAGATAGGGTTTCTCGTTAAAGATACGCTGTACCGAATCATCTGTACGCGTATGAATGGGACGATTATGGGTAAGGATGGCATCGGTAATTTTGCTCAAGCGTTGAAAAGCATCTTCATCCTGATAGGCGATGGGTTCATCGCTCATATTACCACTGGTCATCACCAACACTTCCGGCATTTCAGGTGCAGGTTCCAGAAGTAATAAATGCAGTGGTGAGGTAGGCAGCATAAATCCATATGTGTTTTGAGAAGGAGCAACTTCATCTGGAAAGGTGAAGTTCGCCAATCTATTTAATATCACAATTGGATTTTGACTTGATGATAATACATGCAATTCTGCATCATTGGTTTGCACATATTTCTGAATAATATCAGTGTTGAAGGCCATTAATGCAAAGGGTTTATCGCTGCGATGTTTACGGCTGCGTAAGGTTTGCAAACTCGCCTGATTCATGGCATCACAGGCGATCTGGTATCCACCAAGCCCTTTGATGGCCACAATTTTGCCTTCTGCCAGCATTTTTCGGGCAGTAAGAACAGCATCATCAGCCGCAGCAATGGATTCTCCATTTATCAAAAGTTCAAGGGTTGGACCGCATTGTTGACAGGCTACAGGTTGTGCATGAAATCTACGATCCAGTGGATTTTCGTATTCTTCATTGCATTCTTTACATAAGGGAAATGTTGACATGGTTGTCTTTGGCCGATCATAAGGAATATCTTTAATGATCGTAAAACGCGGGCCGCAATTGGTGCAATTGATAAATGGATATCGAAAACGCCTGTTATCAGGGGAGAATAATTCCTTTTGGCAATCTGCGCAAGTTACCATATCAGGAGAAATAGGAATAAAGGAGCCGTCTTCTGTTTTACTGGATTTGATTTCAAAACCAGGATATTTTACAAAAGGTATTTCATCTATTTGGACATGGTCAACAACGGATAATGGAGGTGGCGTATTTTGAAGTGCGCGTATGAATCCATTAATACCTGTATCATCACCATGGATTTCTATTTCCACACCTGCAGAGGTATTTCGGACCCAACCAGTAAGTTTGTTTTGAATCGCTTGAGTATAGACAAATGGTCGAAAGCCTACACCCTGAACGATGCCTTTTACCGCTATTTTGCGCGCAATCATAAGAACTATGCCTTTGCTTTGTGCTCCTGAATTTTAGTCTTCAACCAGGTTACCCATTCTTCCATACCAGTTCCTATTGTGGCTGAAACTGGGAATGTAACCAAGCCCGGATTTAGTAATTCTACACCTTGTTTGAAGTAATCCATGCGGAAATCGATATAGGGCAGCAGATCAATTTTGTTGATCAATAGCACATCCAATCCGCGATAGATATTCGTGTATTTGTAAGGTTTATCATCACCTTCCGGGATAGAAGAAATAAGAACATTGATATGGGTACCCAAGTTGAATGCAGCTGGGCAGATCAAATTGCCAACATTCTCAACGATTACCATATCGATATCCGTTAAATCCAATTGGCCTAATCCCTGAGACATCATTACTGCATCTAGGTGACAATCTCCGCCGGTATTGATCTGCACAGCAGGCATACCTAGAGCAATTACTTTATCGGCATCAATGGTTACCGGTGCAGTGTCACCTTCGATCACACCTATACGGATATTGGGTAGCAAGGCTTTAATGGTGGCAAGAATGACACTGGTTTTGCCAGCGCCAGGGGATGCCATGATATTTATCCCGAAAACACCTGCCTGATCTAATTGACTGCGAATGGACAGGGCTAATTGGTCATTGGCATCCATAATTTTTTCAACAACCGTTACACGTGAGGTTGACATTGTGTAAGCTCCTCTTTAATCTTTTTCTATTTCAATGCTGTCCAACCAAAATTCTTCACCGCTGATCACTTTGACTTTTGCGCTGTTGCATTTAGGGCAGGGTGAGAGTCCAGATTCAATTGAGTACGCTTGACCACATTCGATGCATTCAAGCTTAGCGGGTATTCTTTTAAAATGAAGTTTGGATTGAAAACAGATGGTATCTTCGGTAATGATGTCCCAATAAAAAGAAACGGAATCATCAATAATGCTGGATAAATTGCCAATGACCAAATGAATATCAGTGACTTTATTTGCACCAGCTTGCTTGGCATGTTTTAAAGCAATATCAAGAATGTTTTCAGTTACGACTAGTTCATGCATATTTCTAATTATAATACAAAAAGTACTATAAATAAAAGAAAATTATATAATATATCTATTATATTGAAAACAATGAAATTATTCGCGTAGCCACTCTATTATTTGCTGCCCTGCTTGCTCTGCCAATTTTTCAGTTTTCTCGGATAGAGATCTTTCGAAATTGAAATCGTACCCTCGTACAGAAACTAACAAGGCTTCAGGGTTTTTTTGATAGAGGGTATCCACAAAGCATAATAAGGTTTCAGGTGTCATGTGATGGGTGAATGGTGAGTTCTGAAAACAGGCATTAACCGGAGAGATATTTACATCGTTTTCAACGGCGCCTGTATGGGCATCCACGAAGCACACGCGCTCGTAATCCTTGACTATATCTGCCATTTCAGGCACGAGTTGTAAATTAAATAACAAGTCAGGATTTTCGCCAAGATCAATAAATGTATCTTCAATTTGTTCTGGCAATGAACGATTGATCAACTTTGCGACTTTTTCAAGAATATGCCAGGCCACACCATCATCCTGACGGTCAAAATTTCCATAACCAAGTATAAGGGTAGCTTTCATTTTGTCACCAGAAAATAAACAGGGTTTGGGCTTTCACCCGAACCCTGTTTGTATTGAAACGAATCAGTGATTAATTAATCACGGGTGATGGTATTAATGATATTGCCATGATGATCTTGTACATCAATGATGATCGGCATTTGACCCACAGCATGCGTAGAGCAGGATAAACAGGGGTCATGAGCGCGAACGGCAGCTTCTACGCGATTGAGTATACCCTCGGTGATTTCAGGACCGGTGATATAGGTTTTGGCAACGCTATCCACCGCAGTGGACATGGCCCAGTTATTATGACCGGTTGCCACAATCAGATTGACTTTGGTCAATTGACCATTTTCATTTGCTTTATAGTGATGAATCAAAGTACCGCGTGGTGCTTCAATAACACCCACACCTTCGCCCTTAAAATCCTGTTTGGTGTTCATGATATCTTTCTTCATAATGTCAGGATCATCTAACAATACGCGAACCTTTTCAGCAGCATACAGGGTTTCGATCAGGCGGGCATAGTGGAAGTATAAAGTTTGCTCAATCGGATTGCCATTGTTGATCTGTTTGTAGGCCTTAAATTCCTCATTTGCCAATGGGGTGTCAATACTATCAATCGTATTTAAGCGGCCTAATGGACCGACACGATAAACGCCATTGGGGTAACCCAATTTTTTGTAGTAGGGGAATTTCAAATAAGACCAGTTTTCGACATGTTCGGCAATATAATCCAAATAATCCTGATCATTAAATCTCTCAAGCTGTTTTCCGGCTGAATCAACCAAACGGATTTCGCCATCGTATAATTCCAGTTCATTTTTCGGGGAAACTAATCCAAGATAACCAGATTGCAAGACCGCAAATTTGTTAATATCTTCCTGATTCTTGGCTGCCCAATCCTTCATGATATCCAGGCCTACATTGATAGTAGCGATGGCATCATCCAGGTTTTGTAGCATGGTGTCACGTGCGCCAGCTTCCAGTGCTTTATTTACACCACCAGGAATGGCGAAAACAGGATGAATGCGACGGCCGCCTAATAAACGAATGATTTCCTGTCCGTATTTACGCAATTGAACTGCCTTTACAGCCAGGTCAGGGTTTGCTTGAATCAGACCGATTACATTGCGTACAGCAGGATCAGCATCAAAGCCCAGTAACAGATCGGGGCCAGCCAATTCAAAGAAATGCATACCATGACTTTGAATGGTTTGCCCCATGTGCATTAGTTCGCGCAATAATGATGCCGTACGGGGTGGTGGTGAGCCCATGACGACATCGCCAGCTTTTGCAGAAGCCAAATGATGGCTAACCGGGCAAATACCACAGATACGTGGTGTAATCGTGGGCATTTCAAATACCATACGCCCTTCGCAGAATTTCTCAAAACCACGGAATTCGTTTACATGTAAATAAGCATGATCCACTGTGCCATTATCATTGAGGTTAATGGTAATTTTTGCATGACCCTCAATCCTGGTTACAGGTTCAATTGTAATTTTTTGTGTACCCATATTCATACCTCCTGGGTTAGTTCCAATGCAAGTTGTCATTTTTCAGTTCGGGCATGCGTCCCTGAGCCAATTCACTGAGCACATAAAAAATGGCATCAGCTTCTGGCGGGCAACCCGGAAGGAAAATATCAACAGGAACAACTTCATGAACGGCGCGTACCCGGGTGGGAACACAAAGTTCAGGATCAGAAGGAATTAATCCTTCTGCATCGGTGCTTTCAGTTTCGATATAGGCACGTCTTAACGTATCTTCAAGAGAGAAGAAATTGCGCATGGCTGGTACACCACCGAATACGGCACAATCTCCCATAGCGATTAATATTTTGCTGCGTTCGCGCATTCTTATGGCAACTTCTTCGTTGTAAGAATTATTAATGCCGCCTTCCAGAATGCCGACAGTAACACCAGTAATATCAGGTTCTTTAAAATCAGTAATTGGTGTAGAACGAAAATCAACTAATTCTGCAACTTGAATAATCCTTTCATCAATATCCAGCAAAGACATGTGACATCCAGAACAACCAGCTAACCAATCACTGGCGACGGTTGGTTTTCCCATAGTTTTCTCCTTATGATTTCCATATCTTCGATGATATCATTAAGCTTTAATAAATACCACGAAAAATATCGAATTCGTCTTTAATTATTTCCAATTGTTGGTGTCTAACTTGAAGCCAAGTTTTTCACCAAGTGCAACCAACACATCTTCATTGGATTTTACATCCACTGGAGCAGTGAGGGAACCGGTTGATTTTTGTGTTTTGCCTTCCAAATTGATGTAATGACCATTCGTTTCGGCCCACATTTCAACTGGCAGGACAACATCAGCCTGTGCAGAGAGCTGAGAAACATAGCTGGCCTGAACAACCAGGAAAGGTGCTTTTTCAACTGTTTTGGCTAAGGTCTGTGATGGTACTTCGTCAGCCAGGGCAAGGAATACAGCCTGCTGTCCCTTGACATCGAATTTGCTGGTTAATCCTAACTGATTCGCAACAACACTATTTGCGCCGCCTTTCAGATAAACCAGGCTCTTTTCTGCTTTGGCTACTTGAGCAAGGTCAACGACTGCCATCATATCTTCTTCAGATACAACTGCTTTACCAACAACAAAGACAGGTTTGCTTGCAGCAGAAATCAGGTAGGCTGCTTCTGCATAGGCTGCAGCGCCCGATTTCTTGGCAAGAGCAGCAGTAATGCCTTGAACTGCCCCTAGAACACCTTTTTCAGAGATCAAAGAAACATCTGACAGAGCAGAAAGTTTATTCTCTTTCTGGTCAATAACGATTAATTTGATGCCTTTCGGTAAATTGCGTTTGATGAAGAATCCAGCAACTTCGTGTTCATCAACGACATCTTCACCGATCAAAACGACGCAATCAGCAGTTTTGATATCTTCCAATGAGCCTTCATAAGCAACAATGGATTGTGCAGTACTGAATTTGCCCTCTTCAAGGGAGGTGACCATATCAGAACCTGCATTGGTTTTGAATAAATCTGTAAATGCGGATAAGCTTTCAGCAGTTAAGCGGGTGGATGCAGCGGCGGCAACGCCGGAGCCATTTTTACCAACCAAACCTTTCATTTTCTCTGCAACTGTGTTGATGGCTTCATCCCAGGTAGCAGCTTTCAATTTTCCATCTTTACGGACCAATGGGGTAACGATGCGTTCGCGATCTTCAGTGATAGGCAGGAAACGACCGACTTTACAAATAACGCCATCATTAATTTCATTGTCCCAATCACCATTGATTTTAATCAAATTGTTGTCACGGAAATTCACATCAATTCCACAGCCGATGCTGCATCCGGTACAAATTGATTTTACCTGTTGGGTATCTTCAACATGACCGCGATAAGCACTCCAGCGATCGATAATTGCGCCAGTGGGACAAACCTGAACACAGGCGCCGCAAGAAATACATGAACTTTCACCCAGTGGATTGCCTAGATCTGCAACCAAAATGCTCTTGGCTCCGCGTTCCTCAAAACCCAAAGTGAAATTGCCAGCGAGTTCATCGCATGCACGCACACAGCGACGGCAAAGAATACAGCGGTTGTGATCAATGATCATATAAGGATGACTGGCATCAACCTCAAAAGGCTGCCAGTTAGGCTGTAATGCCCAATGTGTCATTCCCAGATTATATGCTTCGTTTTGTAATTCACAATCGCCACCACTAACCTGACAGAATGGGCAGAAGTGATTACGATCACTAAAGATCATGTCAAGAATGAATTTGCGTGCAGTTTGTGTTTTTTCGGTGTCAGTTTTGACGACCATGTTTTCATATACAGGCAAGGTACAGGAAGTTTGTAATGTGCGTGCACCTTCAATTTCAACGACACATAAGCGACATCCGCCATATGGTGTTAATTCAGGATGATCACACAAGGTTGGTATTTCAATCCCTGCAGATTGTGCTGCCCGTAAAACAGTTGTCCCCTCCGGAACCTGGATATTCTTTTCATTTATTGTAATATTGACCATTATGAGCCCTCTCTAAATCTTACTTTCAATTTCAATGTAAGCTAAATTCGGTGTCCACTCATCGGACAAGTGCCGGTGGGACATACTTTTAGACGAATATGTGCTTCAACTTCTGCGTGGAAATATTTCATGATATCCCGCAATGGCGTACCAGCAGTTTGACCAAGTCCACAATTAGATAATTGAACCAGATTATCACTGATCATTTGCAGATCGTTTAGATCCTCCATTGTTCCGGTACCTTCAGCAATATTAGCTAAAATTTCAAATGCGCGCTGATTACCAATACGGCAGGGATTGCATTTACCGCAAGATTCTTTGCGGAAAAAATTCATCAATACTTTTGCTAAATCAACCACACAGGTGCTTTGATCGCAAATGAGTAATGCACCTGAGCCCAAAGATACGCCTGTGTTATTGAAGGAATCATAGTCCATTGGTGTGTCCTGCAAGCTGGCTGGGACCAATGAACCACTGGAACCACCGGTTTGGGCGAGTTTCAGGACACTGCCTTCTTTCATACCTTTACCGTAAAGGGAAATAACCTCACGTAAGGTGATACCCATTGGTACTTCGATCAGGCCAGTATTATTGACATGCCCCATGATGGTGTACACTTTTGTTCCAGGACTGCTTTTTGTGCCAATGCTTTTAAACCAACCAGGTTCATTACGAAGAATAGCAGGGATATTTGCCAGTGTTTCAACATTGTTTACCAGGGTAGGTTTATTCCATAAACCTGCAGTGGTGGGATACGGTGGACGGCTGCGGGGTTCCCCACGCTTGCCTTCCATGGATTCCAATAAGGCAGTTTCTTCACCGCAAATATATGCGCCTGCTCCTGAATGGACATGAATTTCGAAATTGAATCCAGAACCGAAAATATCTTCACCCAGTAGGCCGGCATCTTCGGCTTGGTTGATCGCAGTACGCAGGCGTTCTTGTGCCAATTGATATTCACCGCGTACATAAATGTATCCAACGCTTGCGCCGACAGCATACCCTGCGATGGTCATGGCTTCAATAATACTGTGGGGATCACCTTCCAGGAGTACGCGATCTTTGAATGTTCCAGGTTCTGCTTCATCAGCATTACAGATGACGTATTTCTGATCCCCAGGTGCACTGGCGACGAACTGCCATTTTAAGCCGGTTGGGAAGCCAGCACCACCGCGACCCCGCAAACCGGAATCTTTGATGAAACTGATTAATTCAGCCGGTTTTAGTTCTGAAAGTACCTTTCCCAAGGCTTCGTAACCGTTATGAAGAATGTAATCATCTATACTTAATGGATCAATCAGGCCGGCACGTTCCAAAACAATGCGGTGTTCAGCTGGCATGGTTCCTTTTCGGGAAGCAACCCACGCGATGTGACCGGATAATTCTTTGACAGGAGCTTGAAAATCACTTGCGATTCTGCCTTTATAGAGATGTTCTTCTACGATAAAGGGAATATCATCTTCTTTTACAGGTCCGTATATGACTGCTTCAGGATAGACAATAACAATTGGAGATGCATCATTTCGACCAACATCTCCTACCATGGAAAGAGAAATTTCTTCTTCCATATTAAATTTTTTGATCTCGGTCTGCAGGCGATTGAAAACATCTTGTGCGCCACGTTCCATGCTGCGAGGATCACTTGATACTAATACCAATGAACGATATGGTTTCATGTTTCCCTCTCCTAATTGTATTTCGATAATATGTCGGGAATTTGCTCAGGTGTCACATTCCCGTAAATGTCTTCGTCAACGACAACAACCGGACCAACACCACAAAGCCCAAGACAACTAGTCGTAATTAACGTCCATTGGCCATCCGGCGATGTTGCATCCTCAGAGAGATTGAGCTTCTCTTGTAGCGCTTGCCATACTTCTCTTCCACCCACTACATGACATGGTGCACTTTCACAAAATTGGATTACATGCTTGCCGCGTTTCTCGGTTGATAACATGCGATAAAAAGTTGTTACGCCAAAGAGCTGGCTTTTGGGGGCTTTAATAAGACGACTGATTTCCTCCAGAGCTTCACTCGGTACGTAACCCAATTCTTTATTTACTTCATTAAGAATTGGAATCAATTCATCCCGGGTTGCGCCGTACTTGGTAACGATAGATTCAACTACTTCAAGTACTTTAGAATTCGTTCCATTCTGGTTTGTCATGTACTCTCTCCACGTATGGTTTTGCAAAACAAGAGAACCGTTGATGGATTTTCTTGTTAAGTTGGTTCATTAGTTGATTTCAATAGCATTAAAATTACAGACTTGTGCACAAATTCCACAACGAATACATGTATTAGGATCAATAATATGCGTCTGGCGACGTTCACCAGTAATAGCATTTACAGGACAGTTTCGAGCACATACTGTACAGCCTGTACAAACGCCATCTGTAATTTCGTAGCGAATAAGGGATCGACAGGTTTTTGCAGGGCAGCGTTTTTCAAAGATATGTGCTTCATACTCATCTCGGAAATGTTCCAATGTACTCAATACCGGATTTGGAGCGCCCTGTCCCAGACCACATAAGCTGGTTTCGCGAATTTCTTCACAGAGGTTTTCCAGTTTCTCGATATCACCTTTTTCACCTTTTCCATCACAAATTCGGGTAAGGATTTCGAGAATGCGAAGATTACCAATACGACAGGGAACACATTTCCCACAGCTTTCGTCCGCTGTAAAATCCATGAAGAAGCGGGCGATATCGACCATACACGTATCTTCATCCATGACGATCATACCGCCAGATCCCATCATCGATCCAGCTTCTGTGAGGGACTCAAAATCCACCGGTAGATCCAGATATTTCTTGGGTAAACAGCCGCCCATTGGGCCGCCCGTTTGAACAGCTTTAAAATCTTTACCATTCTTGATTCCGCCGCCAACGTCATAAATAATTTCACGTAAGGTGATACCCAGGGGGACTTCAATCAGGCCGCTGTTAACAACATCACCAGCCAAAGCGAAGGTTTTGGTACCTTTACTTTTTTCGGTACCCATGGATGCAAACCATTCTGCACCATTTAGGATAATTTGTGGAACATTGGCATATGTTTCAACATTATTGTTGTTGGTCGGTTTTTTCCAAAGACCACTGGTGGCCGGAAAAGGCGGTCGGGTATTGGGTTCACCACGCTTGCCTTCAATGGAAGCAATCAGGGCAGTTTCCTCACCACAGACAAAGGCACCGGCACCCATACGTACTTCAAGATCGAAAGAGAAATCAGAACCCAGTATGTTTTCACCGAGCAGGCCCATCTCTTTAGCCTGTTTAATGGCCAGACGAAGGATTCGCACAGCGATAGGATATTCCGCACGGCAATAAACATAGCCGCTTTCTGCGCCAATACAATAAGCAGCAATCGCCATGCCTTCCAAAACAGAATGAGGATCACTTTCCAGGACGCGACGATTCATAAATGCACCTGGATCGCCCTCATCAGCGTTACATAGCAGATATTTGGGGGTACCTTCTGCATTGCGAGCAAATTGCCATTTCCTAGCGGCAGGGAAACCCGCGCCACCACGTCCGCGAAGACCGGAGCGCATAACCTCATCAATTGCTTCTTCTGGTGTCATTGATGATAGAACTTTTGCCAAAGCCATGTAGCCATCTTCTGCGATGTATTCTTCAATATTTTCGGGGTCAATTTTTCCACAATTCCGCAGAACAACGCGTTTTTCTTTGGATTTTGGTGGTCCTAATTCTTCATCTTCAACTTGTTGGTGATCTACTCGGAGCTTTTCAACAATGCGCCCTTTGAGGAAATGTTCCTCAACCAGGAATGGAATATCATCAGTTTTCAAATTGGCATAATGTACCCCTTCCGGGTATACCATCATATCCGGACCGTACTGATCCGGGTTGCCGATGTGTGATGTTTCCAAAACCTGTATTTCATCTATCAAGCCCTGAGCGACAAGTTCATCATTCAGTTTATCGATGACTTGATGGGCTCCTTTTTCTATACAAATTGGATCTACAGATACCAATATATGTGCTCGAAAGAATGGCATTTCTAACCTTCTAGTACGGTCAAAATCTTGAGATTGACCTGAGATAAATGTTTTATGACTCGATGACGTGTTCTGTTAGAACGTTACCACCAAGAATATGTTCAATAACAATTTTTTCAGCGATATCAGGGGTAACTTTTCCATAAGAAACTTTGGCTTGTTCACCAACCACAATCTGTACAATCGGTTCAAATGAATCCAGACCAATATTGCCGGTTTGACGGATAATAATGTCTTCAAGTTTCTTTGTTTCAATCATATCCAGGAACGTTTTCAGGGTTTCTCTGGCACCGGCAGCAATACCAACCGTTCCCATGCCGATGATAATTTGTGTATGACCTGCAGTTGATTTTGCTTGTTGTTTCTTAAGCGCTTCTTCACGCACTTTTTTCAAATCTTCCAGGGATTTTACTTTCGACATTTTTGATCTCCAAATTTGTATGATAGTTTCTATTCGGGCATAATTTCCTGAATACCTTCTTCAAGATATTCCCGAATGAATTTCAAAACCGATGGATCTGTTAATGAGATACCTTCCAGTTCTTTCTTGATTGGCTCATCATCAAATTCAAATACTTCGTCATTTACTTGATAATGAAAAATCCAATGAATATGCTGATATCCAATTAGCAATGTGAGAATGGTGTTTTGAATGTTTCCTAAAGGCATTCGATCAATATGATCATATTGGAAACGGACATCAACTTTGGTACCTTTTCCCAGTTGCGATGTGATTTTGAATGTTCCTTTGCAAGCTTCTGCTGCCGCTTTGAAAAGAGGGATACCTAAACCAACTTTACGGGTTGTGCGGCTGGTAATGAATGGATCAACAATACTCGCAACAGTATCATTATCCATACCTTTTCCATTATCACTGATGGTAATGTCCAACCAATTTTCAACGATATTTTCGTTGATTTGAATAAGAATGATATCGGCACCAGCGGCAACACCATTTTCCGCTATATCGAGAATATGCAAAGCAATTTCTCTCAACGAGTTCCTACTCCTTAATTCTGCAGTTCCCGAATAATCTGGGGCATTTTATTTGGACGAACTCGTCCAATTACTTCTTCGTCAACCACGATAACCGGAGCCTGGGAACAAGCACCCACACAGCGGCAAATCTCAAGAGAGATTTCGCCATCGGATGTAGTTTGCCCAGGTTCAATACCCAATACTTGTTTGCTTTTATCAATTAATTGTTCAGTGCCGCCAACATAACAGGCAGTACCCATGCAAAATTTGATAACGTGTTTTCCAGTTGGTTCCGTGGTAAAGAATGAATAAAATGAAATTACGCCATGAACGGCTTTCTGAGGAATTTTAAGCTGTTTTGCAACATAAGCCTGCATCGGTTCGGAGATAAACCCAATTTCCGATTGTAGTTCATTGAGAACAACCATGGTGGAACCGGGCGAGTCTTTATATTCATTAATAATCCGGTCGATCGATTTTCGTTTTGTCGCATCAGTGAGAGGATCGTTTTCAGGGATCCGTTCCAGGATGTCTACCATTGTGACTCCTAAATCCAGTAAAATAGTTTGTGAAATTTGGCACTAAGTACCCGTACTAGTTTACCTTGGAGTCGTAAAATGGTCAAATACTTTATGTCATAATCTTTTGCAATTATCATCATATTAGATATATAAGATAAATATTATATAATATAATATTTACGTCCTTTTTCATGATTGAATGCCATCTTGATTTCAGATAGACTGGGATATTCTATTTGGAAACATAAAGCACCCAAGAAATCAGCCAGATAATGAACATCGCCATTTTGAATGAGTTGGAATTCTTTAATTTGGGGAAATTGTTTTTTTGCTTCTTCCGGAGAGATGTGCCGGGATATCTCCAATGTGTTTATAGGGGTATCTGATGGTACGAAACCAAGACTCTCGATCAGACCGAAAGCTTTTCTGTTTACATGTGCTGGAATAAACAAACCACCAAGTTCACGCACAGCTTGATATGTCTGCTCAAACGACATTGAAATTGCGGTTAATAGTAATCGGTTTTCTGAGGCAATAAAGTCGCCGGTTTCATCGACAATAAATTGCTCGCCAAAAAAATCAGGATTGTTGTTTATTGAAGGTAAGTGCTCATTGACAATTTGGCCCCATTTTTTTGCCTGCTCTAATTCTTCAAATAAACAAATAACATGAACATCTTCCGACGTTTGCACTTCCATGCCAGGAATAACGGTTAATCTTGTGCCAAGTGCAGCCCGTTGAACTGCACCGACATTGGCTACACTGTTGTGATCGGTGATGGCAATAATATCAATTCCACGATCTAATGCTGCTGAGACAATCAGCGGAGGAATCATCTCCACATCAGCGCAAGGAGAAACCACTGTGTGAATATGCAAGTCAGCACGATACTCATTTAAAGAAGTCGTATTTTTCACTTATTAATTATTGATTCCGAAGACCCATGGACCATAATTTTCCGACAACTTCAAAATTAGCTTCTGAGGTACCCAGAAGTATAATATTTTCTTCATTGGCTTTTTTAATGGTGGCCGGATCAGGAATCGCACCTTCTGTGATGACAATTGCACTAATTTCTAGTAATGCAGCTACAGCAACGATATTACTGTGTGCCTGCAATGTAATCCAAAGGCCTTTGCTTTTTGCTCCTGTCATGACACAACTTAATAAATCAGAGCAATAGCCTGAGCCAGGGACAATTTCAGAATAGTTTTTTGGTTCTGTAAAAGAAGATAATGATAATTGATCAATGATTTGTTGCAGATTCATTTTATTCCTCATTGAATTATGCAGAACGACGATCCCCAAAGCCTTCGTCACTCTCCAAAAATATTTTCATCTTTAATCGTGTGCCTTTTTCATCACTTGATTCAAGGATTACACTATCAACACAGCGGGCGATATTGGGTAACCCCATGCCAGCTCCAAAACCGAGCTCCCTGGTTTCATCAGTGGCTGTGGAATACCCGGGTTTCATGGCTAATTCAACATCAGCGATACCAGGACCATCATCATAGGCAACCATAGAAATTTGATGAGGTTGAATCTCTACTCTTAAAATGCCGCCATTGTTTGTATGGATAATCAGATTCATTTCCGCTTCATATGCTGCAATACCGCATTGGCGGGCCAGTTGTGGACTTGCACCTAATCGTAAGAGTGCGCGTTTAATATTGGAAGAAGCTGCGCCGCCTTTCGTGAAATCTTTCGGATCGATGTTGTATCGCAATACCAGGCTGGATTTATCTGATTTGATATCTTCAAATAGATGACTGGCACGATAACGTTTTAATTCTTCTGAGGCATAATCTCTTTTTAACGCTCCTAAAACACCACGGGTTATATCCCCTTTGGTAAGCATGCCGATTAATTCGCCATCTGATGAGAGTACTGGTAAACGTCCAACATGGGAACTGACGAAGGTTTTAAGGGCTTCTACAACAGGCGCATTGGATAATACAGTTATTGGATTAGGAGTCATGTAGGTTTTGACACTAGCATCAAGATCTGAATTGCAAAGGCAATGTATCAGATCCTCCATGCTTAGTACGCCTACTAATTGACCCTCATAAAGGACTGGGGCACCAGAGATTCTTTGTTGGCGCATTAATTCCAGCGCATCCTTCATTTTCATATCCGTTGTGAGCGTGCGTAATTTTCGACTCATCACATCGGATATTTTTAACTCGTAAGATAATTCTTCAACACGGGTAATTTGTTCTGCTACCTGATCATCAATAATGACTTTTTTATTCTCTTGTCCGGAAGAATTCATTAATACCCTCAAAACGAATAAAGATGCTTAATTAACTGCTTTTTCTAGACTGGTTAAACCGGATTGATATAGGCGTCCACAAAGTTCATACATACCATGCGGTGATCCGATTAGTGCGATACCTTCTTCTGAGGCCAGGTCAATTGTTTCCTGAGGAGGGGTTTTGCCCCTGACAAATACAATCGCTGCAATATCCGCCATTTGTGCAGTACGAACAACCTGTGGATTGACAAGACCTGTTAAAAGTACCGCATCAGGGTGAATGGAAGCTAAAACATCGCTCATAAGATCTGCACCAAAGGCGCCTTTGACTTCTCGTTCAAGATTAGCAGTCTCGTTAATCAGGTTCCCGTTAATCAATGTAATTAAATCTTTTACTTTCATAATCACCTGTTTGTGAATAATCGTTTTTCTACTGACATAATTTTACACCATTGTAAAGAGCTATGGGCCTGTATTGATAATAATTTTGCATAGACAAAACTCAGTATAATTTAGAATTGGCATGGATGATCAAATGTAGAATATTTGGCTTTATGAGATGGCGATCTGATACAAAATGAATGATAATGGGAAATTAATATATTCGCTGGATTCCAAAATTATTATTGAAAGGAAAATTGATTTTAGACAGACTAGAAAATATGGTATTCATCGAATAAATTCAAAATGTATGTTAAAATTTGTCAACCCAATAGATAAACGAGACAGAAAGAATGAAAAAAATTATTGACACTGTAAAAGGTACACGAGATTTTTACCCACAAGATATGGCTTTACGGAACTGGCTCTATGAAAATATAAAATCTGTTTCCGAGTCATTTGGATATGCGGAGTGGGATGGACCATTTTTAGAACGCTTAGAATTATATGCTGCCAAATCTGGCGAAGAGCTGGTAAAGGAACAATCCTTTGTATTTACCGATCGGGGTGGGGATGAAGTAGCCTTAAGACCGGAGTTAACACCCAGTTTAGCGCGTATGGTTGCCAATCGCCAACGTGAATTGATCTATCCATTACGCTGGTGGGCATTCAGTCCTTTCTGGCGATATGAGCGCCCTCAGAAGGGTCGTACACGTGAGTTCTTTCAATGGAATATTGATGTGCTCGGAGAAAACAATATTGAAACTGATACAGAGCTTATATCAGTGGCGATACTTTTTCTGAAACGTATTGGTCTAAATAGTGATCAGGTAAAGATTTTTGTGAACAATCGCAGGTTAATGGATGAGCAATTAAATAAAATTGGCGTAACAGCGGGCCAGAAAAGTTCAGTATTTCGGTTAATTGATCGCAGGGACAAAATGCGTGATGAGGATTGGAAAAAACATGCTTTTGATCTCGGCATTAACGAAGATGTGTTTGATGGTATAAATGAGCTATTAAATAACCCCATGCTATTTAAAGAATCTGAAGAACTGGTTGAGATGTTTTCCATTTTAGAGACATTAGGTTTGGCAGATTATGTTTCTTTCGACGCAAAGGTGATTCGTGGTTTGGATTATTACACTGGCATTGTTTTCGAAGCGAGAAAAGCTGATAATTCAGGCCGGGCAATTCTTGGTGGTGGCCACTATGATAATCTTGTAGGAGATGTGGGTGGTGAGCCTTTGCCCGGTGTGGGTTTTGCAATGGGCGATGTTATGATTCGTGTAGCCCTCGAAGAATTTGGTTTGTTGCCGGAATTTACCCTTTCACCGGCTGAAGTGCTGGTAACAATATTTGATGAAAATTCAGTGATACGTTCAAAGCAGCTGGGGCAGAAATTGCGAGATGCTGGTATCAAAGTTGTAAATGTCCCCACGTTCAGCAAGTTGCAGAAACAGATGAAGTATGCAAATCGTTATCAGATTCCGCTGGTTTGTATTGAAGGACCCAGCGAGATTGAGACTGGGACAGTCATTTTAAAGAATTTGCAGAGTGGCGAACAACAACCAGTAAATAGGGAACGGTTGATTGAGACAATACTGAATTTCCTTGCAGAACAAAAAGCCATGTGATAAAATCCATTTGTTCTTGGTGGCTGTAGCTCAATGGCAGAGCCTCGCACTGTGGATGCGAAGGTTGCGGGTTCGACCCCCGTCAGCCACCCCAAGAGTATTTATAAAAAAGGCCGTGTGGCCTTTTTTTGATTTAAGGAGGGGATTTCCAGGGAAAATTCATTGAAAGAGTACTTTGAGGATCAAGCCACGATAATAACCCGGATTTTCGACGGGTGTTGGTTGATTGTTTTTCAAAAGCTACTAAAAGCAGACTAATGCCTATAAGAGAGGCACCAAGCCATTGCAACAAACTTAATCTTTCCTGTAAAAAAGTGATCGCCAGGAAAACGGTTACAAATTGTTCACTGAATCCAAGCAATGCGGTTTGCAAACTACCAAGATTTTTCACACCCATGAAAAGGGTTACGCGTGATATCAATGTAGCAAGGGCCATCGCAATCAGAGGCCAGTAGGAAGTTCCATGAGCAGGTAAGTGTGGGGAGAAAATTACAAATGATAAACAAACAGTAACACTCATGGCAATTAAGGTGTAAAGTGTTACGGTTGGTGCAGGGACTTCGTACAGGATTCTTTGATTGATGATGAGATGGAGCGCATATAAGAATGCCGAGGCTAACATCAGCAATAAACCAATCGGGTCAATTGTATTGGTCGCTGTTCCTACTAATAAATAAACACCTGGCAAAGTCAGCACTAAGCGGATTGCTGTTACTTTACTGAGCCGCTGTTTATCCAAAAACTGCAATAGTGCAATGAAAAGTGGGTAAAAGGAATATAACAAATGCGCGATACTGGCATTCATACGGGATAGTGCAGTGTAATATAAAATAGAGCCAATACCATTGATTAGGCCTGCCAACAAACAGCCAATCAATCCGATTGGATAAATATAAAAAGAGCCTTTTCTTATGAGGGAAATGAAAAGCATTATGAAGATGGTCGCTAAAGTGGTTCGAAAAGCAACGACTGCTAAAGGTTGAAATCCAAGGTTGATAGATTGTTTCCCAAGTATTGGGATAATTCCTAAAAACAATGCAGAAGTAATCCCATATTGGATGCCTTGATTTCGATGATTGTTCATATGCGCATACCCCTGGCTATGTCAATTTCAGTAATTCACTAACTTCTGATTGGAGATCAATACTACCAAAATCGCCTTTTTGCATTAATCCATGAATATGGTTTTTTAGGCGCACTTTTTCTGATTCGGTTAATTCTTTTGCAGAAACAATGATGACAGGGATATCCTTGATTGACTCATCTTTTTGAATTTCATCCAGAACCCCGAACCCATCCAGCTCAGGCATCATTAAATCAAGGATGATCAGGTTTGGTTTCTCCGAACGGATTTTTTCGAGGCCAGCCAATCCATTTGCAGCTTCAAATAATTCAAAGTTTGCCATACTTTGCAGGATTCTTTTGATTAAAATTCTGGCATTTGTATCATCATCTATGATGATAATCTTCGGATATTTCTCGTATTTAATCTCGCTGAGGGCTGCCAGTAACCCATCCTGGTTAAAGGGCTCCATGCGGCTTTTCTTCAAGTTGATATCCATTGACCAACCTGAACCTAAAATGTCATTCTGAACCGGCATGGTATGTCCAGTACAGTTGATCACAACCATTTCATCTGGCTTTATGGTTCCCAGTCGCATTAATTTTGAAACACCAGCAAAAGAAACTGCAGCCGCGGCTTCAACAGAAAGCCCTTCCATTTTACTGAGGAAATGCATCATCTGATAGGCTTCTTCATCTGTTACAGATTCAAAAGTTCCTCCTGTGACAGTGGATATTTTTTCATATAAAATTTCATATGTTTTACCAGGATCACCAGTAGCCAGTGTTTCGATATGAGTGGAAGGATTTAACACAGGATCAGCTTTGGGTTTGTTTGCTTTCCAGGCAGTAACCATCGGAGAACATCCCTCAGCTTGAATAACACCAATTTTTGGTATCTTATCAATGATACCCATGTCATAGAGTTCTTGAAATCCTTTAATGACCCCTACAGGACCTAAGCCGCCACTGACAGCTTGAATATACCAATCTGGTGCGATCCACTTATCACGAATATCAGATGGTGAAAGTGTAAGGGTTAATTGTTCAGATATCTCAAATGCAATGGTCTTCATAGACTCAACGCAGGGAATACTTTTTGCGCCCAGGTCATGAAATAAATTCCGTTGTTCGGCGAATTCTGATGCAATCCGTTTGGTTTGATCATAGGAACCTGTTATTTTAATAACTTGTGTCCCGTATATCGCCACTTCACGCATTTTCTCATAGGGTACCAGGCTGGTTAAAAAAGCCCAGCATTTAATGGCTGCTCTGGATGCATAAGCCGAATAAGAAATAGCAACATTTCCAGTTGATGCCAAAACAAGTTGGTTAATTCCTGCTTCTTGCAATGCTGCAATGGTAAGTGCTGCCTGACGGTCTTTAAATGAACCAGTGGGGTTCTGTCTTTCATCTTTAAAGTAAATATTCTTGTTCCCTAGCATGACCCCAAGATTGGATGCATGTAAGAGAGGTGTGCCCCCTTCATCCATTGAAATTTTCGGTTTATAGGTATTAAGAGGTAATAAATTGTGGTACCGCCATAGATCAAATGGCAAATTTCGAATTTCATTCAAGAATAGGTCTTTTAACTTCTCCAGTGGATATACGGCTTCTTGCCAGATATTATCACAAACAGGGCAGCGAGGTTTTGCGGCAGAAAATGATGAAATATTTCCGCATAGTGTGCATTTGATTTTAACATTTGACGTCATAGCTACCTTTAATATTATTCAACCAAACTCAGTGTTTCTTCAAGTTTGTGAAGCAGTGTTTTTTCTGATAAGAAACTCTTGGAGAGCAACATATCATTAAATTCACGTAGTTGAGCATATTGATCCGCCGTTAAATCTGCAGAAGAGAGCAGTATGATAGGTATCTTGAACAATGTCTCATCGGAACGAATTCGTTCTAAAATTGCAAAACCGCTGAGATCTGGCAGGAAAAGATCGAGTACGAGTAAATCTGGTTGGTCATCCAGAATAATACTCCAGCCTTCGCGGCCGGTATGTACAGAAGTAACCTGATATTGTTCCGTGTTTTCAAGCATCTTGCCAACCATTTGATCTTCATTTGAATCATCTTCTATGATAAGAATTTTCTTCAAATTGCCAGCATGATTCAAACGATTTAGGGCATCTACCATATCCGTATCAAGGAATGGCTTTACCAAAAAATCTGCTGCTCCCAAACTGATACCTTTTTCTTCTTCTTCCTGAATACTGCAAATAATAATTGGAATATTCTTTGTGTTTGCATTATTTTTTAGCTGATGCAGAACGTCCCAACCACTGGTATCCGGCATCATTAAATCCAATGTAATGGCATAAGGTTGTAATTCTTGTGCTTTGCTTACGGCTTCTTTTGGATCTGTTAACGCGACAACTTCGTAACCATGATTTTTTAAGAACCTTTCGTATAGTTCAATAATGCTTGCGTTATCATCAATAGATAAAATGAGTTTTGGTGCGTTGGTTGCAACTTCTTCAAGGTTTTCTTCCACCGATTCTGGATCTACTTTGGCTTCTAGTTCATCCATCTCGGATAATAATTGACCAATTTCACTATGCTGTAAGTGGAAAATATCATTATCCATCATTTTTTCTCGATGACGAAGAATTCCTGTATCGGTATGAAGTGGCAGCGTCAGGTAGAATGTGCTGCCTTCATTGACTGTGCTGGAGAGCAGGTCAATTTCACCACCTTGCATCTCGATTAGATAGCGGCTGATATTCAAGCCAAGACCAGACCCGCCAGTTTTTCGGGTAGGTGAATCATCAACTTGTGAAAAGGCCTGGAATAATTTATCCCTGTCATCTGGTGCAATTCCCAAACCTGTATCGGTTACAGAAATAAAAATCTCGTCGACATTCTTTTTAGGATTCGTCCATATTTTCGCAGTGATAGTAATATCGCCTTCTTCTGTGAATTTTGCGGCATTTGAAATCAAGTTTAATAAAACCTGCCGGATTCGAGTAACATCCGCTTTTACCATGGGCAAATGAGGTTGAATCTCCTGAACAATTTTGATTGATTTGTCTTTGATTAACCCAACAGCGGTTGAGAGTACTGAATCAATCAATTCATTCATATTGACATCAGTGAAAGTCAGTTCCATCTTTCCAGCTTCAATCTTTGAGAGATCGAGAATATCATTGATCAAATTTAGTAAATGGATACCCGAATTATATATAGCATTCAGATCCTGAGTTTGAATATCGTTGATCGGACCGTCAATGCCTTTAAGAATAACCCTTGAAAACCCAATAATGGAATTAAGCGGAGTCCGAAGTTCATGACTCATATTCGCCAGGAACTGGCTTTTTAAGCGATCTGCTTCTTCCATTTTAGCGAGAGCTATTTGGGTTAATTCATATGCACGGGCGTTTTTGATGGCGACTGCGATTTGATCGGCTAGAATGGTCAATACTCGTACATTTTCTTCTTCGAAAGCATTGTACTCTGTAGCCTGAATATCTAGTGCTCCGATGACTTGATTATTACTGATAAGGGGAATGCCCATTTCAGAATGTGTATTGGGTAGCAGTGGATTAGGTGAAAAAATGTCACTTTTACTAACATCATTCACAACGACAGCTTTACCGGACTCTGTGCATTTCCCCATTACAGTATTTGATCCGATTTGTAGACGGAATTGATTTGCCTTAAGTTCTCTACCGGCTGTACCTGTAGATTCACGGACAACGGCAAATTCATTGGCATCGTCAATCAGGAAGATGGATGCATGATAGTAACCAAATCGGGAACAAAGCAAATAAACAATACTATTTAGTAATGTATCAAGGGAAAGCGTACTGGCAGAATCTTTCGCAATTTCTGCTGCAGTTTCAAGCTCATTCGCTTTTCTTTCAGCTTCAGCTAAAAGACGTTGACGTTCGTTGTGTAGGGCTGCGTTTTCCATAGCAAGCGTAAGCTGATTTGCAATTTCCTGTACAAAGATTTTTTCATCCTCTGACCATTTACGATGTTCAGATTCATCTACGATTTCAAGAATGCCACGATTTGTATCACCAAATACTAGGGGTACAGCAATGGCTGCCATATCTTCTGAATCGGCATTGGTTGCAACAAATAGATTATGATCTAATGCTTTTGAACCGGCATCTGTCCAGGGTGTATCTGGCATTAACAGGCTGCCAGTTTCTACAAGTAATTCAGGAGAAATCATACGAACAGGGTGTACGCTTTTTGAAAGCGCTTTTGAAATCTGAATACGCTCATCTGCTTGAAGATAGGTTGATTCCTGTCTTTGAAACGTTGATTCAGTTTGTGCATAAAATTCAGTTCCAGGAATGATTTGAACAAAACCTTTCCGTTCAATTTCTCCTGCTTCTGAGGTTTCAGGCATAAATATCATACGAGCAAGTATATACTCACCTGGATTCTTTTGAATGGCAATCTCAATTTCCGATGAGGTGGCAGAATCCTTCAATGCTTTATTAATTTTCCCAATTGATTCAGGATGAATAAGCGTTTGGCTGATGGATTTGCCGATAAGATCTTCAGGGGTTACATTGAAAACCGTTGAGATCTCATCAGAACAGAATGTGTATAGTCCTTCCTTATCACATTCCCATCGCCAACCGATATCAATATTGTTTTCTATACTCGGTTCGGAGACGGATGATTGCAACAAATCATTGCTGATATCGGAGAACAGTTCATTGAGTCTGTTATTAATTTGTTTCTGTGACATAATTGACGATCTCCTCTCCCAGTGCTGTATACTGCAATGCAGCACGGCTTTTGCCAGCATGATGAATAATTGGCAAACCAGCGATTGGACATTCCCTTAATTTGGTATCAATATTAATTGTTGTTTCGAACAACCCATTATTAAACGAATTACGTAGTTGTTCGCTTAATACGCGATGAATTTTATTGCGTTTATCGACCATGGTTAGAACAAGACGATAGGTAAGTTGCGCATTATGTTTTGAACGAATTTGTTTAATCCAGGCCATTAATCCTTTCAGTGCAAATACAGAAAAATACTCAGCCTGCGTAGGAATGAGCAGCAGATTTGCCGCAACTAAAGCATTTAACGTGACAGCACCTAAGAATGGTGGACAATCGATAACTACATAATCGAAATCCTGAAAATATTTCCGAATGATATCCCGGAGCAGGTATTCATAATTTCTCTGAATAGGTAAAAACCTTTCTGACATACTCATCTGATGGTTGGATGGTACTAACCAAAGATTTTGAATTTTGGTTTGTTGGATGGTTTCATAAAATGTAGAGGTGTTTTGAAATAAACCGGCAACAGATTTTTGAGTTTGATTAGGATCAAATCCAATGGCAAGAGATAGGTTTGCTTGCGCATCCAGGTCAACAATACATGTTTTATACCCTTTTGCAGCAAGAACCGATCCCAAGGACAGGGTAGTTGTGGTTTTGGCGACACCACCTTTTTCATTTGCAACTGCAATGACAAACATAAGCCCTCAACTATAATAATTAGTTTTCACTTACATATTCATTATCCAACTGACCTGTAGAGCGTTCCAGGTTTTTGAAAATGACCTGTGTACGAGTTGTTCTAAGTTCTTTTTGAATCGCTTCAATCGCAATACTTAACATTTGTTGTGAATTATTTGTTGAACGGAATTGGTTTGTAATTTCCATAACTTTCTTTTCCCGTTCCGCACGCTTAACCGTTTGCTCAAATAAGCGGGCATTTTCAAGAGCGATTGCAATTTGATCAGAAATTTGTTGAATAATTTCTGCTTCGTTTTCGTTAAATTCCAAACCTTTTTTTACTTCATCTTGCATGCGGATCATACCGATAGATTCACCACGTACTACAATCGGAATATCAATCGTGGTTTCCATCATACCGTCTTCATCAGCTTCTGTACGGTGAATGACGGGTTTACCAGCTTGAATTTCAGATGGGATCATATCAACCGGTGCATTTTGTAATGCACTTACACCTTGCGGGGTATATTGATAAGCTTGAATGTATTTCTTATCAGTTTCTTTTTCCCATTCCTGACGAAGGTATTGCCTGTGAATTGATTCTAATTCTTCCAGCGCAGCAGCCGTTTCAGTGTAGAGACGGTTATTTGTGATAGCAATAGCAATTTGGTCAGACAATGCACTAAATAGTTCAATATCTTCATTAGAAAACGCATTTGGTTCAGTGGATTGTACATCAAGCGCACCGATAATTGTGTCCCCAATGATCAACGGCAAAGCCATTTCAGAACGCGTATCTGGTAGGAATGGATTGTCAAAATAAACAGCATCCTCACCAACATTTGTTGCAATACGAGGTCGGCCAGTACCAGTGACATAGCCCACAATACCTACATGACCAACGCGCAGTCGGTGATTATTATTAAGCATTTCCGCGCCGCCTTTACTATTGGCAGAACGTAAAATAGCGTACTCACCTTTCTCATCAACAAGGAAAACGCCAACATGGTAGAAGTTGAAACGTTCGCTAATTAAAATTGTTACCCGACGTAATAAGACTTCCAACTCAACAGTTTGAGTAATGTTTCGAGCAACATCAGATACCGTTTGAATTTGCTGGGATCGCAATCGAAGAAGTTGATTCTGTTCATTTAAATCTCTGGTACGTGCAAGAACACGATCTTCAAGATCATTAATCAATGATTGAAGCTGTTTGGTCATCAGATTAAAAACGCTACTCAACGTACCTAATTCATCACTACTTTCAATACCAGATTTAGCGGTCAGGTCACCACTTGCGATTTTATCAGCTGTGATCGTCAGATCTGTAATTGGAGAAATAATTGTACTGGCGCGATTGATAGCGATCATGCTAACCAAAGCTGTCAACACTGCGGTCATTAAGACAAGAATATCTGCTTGACGATCAATTTGGCCTATTGATGAAGATTGATCAAATACATAAATCACCTTCCAATCCGTATTTGTAACTGGTTTTACTGAACCTAATACATTTACAGGTCCAGTAATATCTTTTAAAGTCCCACTAAAGTTTGCTTCTGTTTCGGGATTTGAAAGCGCATTGATAATTGGTCCATAATCAAGATTTTCTTTTATTAATGTTCCAGGCGGTAAACGATTTTCAAGTGTCAAATAATCGATTTCGAGACCTGTAAGTTCTGAAAGAAGTGAATATTTGACATAATAGTTAAAATAATCTGAAATTACGATATTGTAATCATTTACTAGCAATGGAGCTGAATATTCGCCATACAATTGATTGTTTAATTCAAGAATATAGTCAAGTACTTTTGAATCATAGCGTACAATAAAAACACCAATTGGCTCAGTAGTATCTGTGGAACCATAAAGAGGTATTGAAAAATCGAAGTATGGATTCTGAAATCGCTCAAATCGAATTGGGCTAATGTATTGTACTTTTTCCAACATTGGTTTACGGAAACTATCATGGGTGCTCATGCGAATCCCATCATTTGTTTCCCCTGAGGTATAAAGTATTTCCCCATCAATATCCAGAATTATGAAATCAATTATGAACTCTCTTGGTCCAGAGGTGATTAAACTTCTGGTTGCAGTATTGATCGTGTTGTCCATAATTGTTGCGTATGTGTCTGGATTATCCATAGTTAAGAAGTATTCAAAGAGTGGAAATGTGGATAGACGATCAAGGTTCGTCTGGTTATTACGAATAAAAGCATTTAATGAATCTGATGTTTTTTCTGATGCATAGGATAGTCCATCAAATGCCTGGCGCTGAAGCAGTGTTGCCAGAGATCGATATTGCACAACCGAGAAAATTACTGCTGGCACAATAACAATGGAAAATGCCGTTGCGATTAATTTCAGGCGTAACGTTGCTTGTACTTTCTTCGAAATCAGAAAGTATGCAAATAATCCAATAAAGACAACTATGCCGATGCCCATATAGATGGTGATCAATAGATCGGGGATTTGTGTGAACGGAGAAAATACACTTATGACTGCGGTAACAAAAGCACCGATAATACCTGTAATTAAAATCGTTTCACTTTGTTTATCGTATTCAATAATGGAAGAAAGCGTAAGTGTGTAGGGCAAAATCAACAATGCAGCAAAAGGTCCACTTCTGTTTATCAGCAGAGATGTTATGATCAGTGGCATTTGAAAAGCAGCATTAAGAATGAAAATCCGAATATTAGGTGTATCTCGGAAGAGATAGGAGCTGACTAGAAAACAAGCTACACCAGAAATAAGAGCAAAACCACTAATGATTGCGTAGTACCAGATTTCGGTTTGATTAGAAGCACGGAAAATTGTCGAGAATACAGAATATAACGTGAGTATCCCCAAGGAGATGGCAGCAATTATCGAAAACAGGGAGATAATCTGTATTTGATTTGCTTCAGCATCTTGATCGGCTTGAAGCGTTAGAGGTCTTGTATTCAGGTTTTTTAGTAATGGTGTTGTCATATTAATTTTCCGTATTTATTTCAGAATTCTTGGTTAATTGAACAATAACCTTTGACAAACCAAATGCATTGCCAATTTCTTCAGCAGTTGAGCGAAGAATACCATCAATATCAGTTGAAGCACGAACCTTTGATGAAACTGTAGTGATAAGATGGTCCCGTGCACTTCTCATCTGCACCTCTTCCAATAAGCGCGCATTTTCAATTGAAATTGATAAACGCTCAGAAATATTCTCAATTAATTGTTGGACATTACCGGAAATTTGAGATGAATTGAAATCAACTTTCATTGCACCTAAAACGGCATTACGAATTTTGATAGGAATGAGTAATTTTGCATTGTTCTGGTTTTTATCACCCTGCTGTGTTTCTCTGATGAAAACAGGCAAACCAGTGGTTTGAATTGCAAGCACTTCATCGTCTAAACCGCTTTCAGCTTCTGTAAAACTGCCACCGACAAATCGAATGCTGTGTGATTTCCTGGCAGCAACCATATATTCACGCCAGGATCTTTCGGTAAATTCACGATATCCTTTTTCAATCTCAAATATATTTTGCTGATTTTCTTCAAAGAATTGCAGCTTTTCAATTGAACTTGATAATTGTTCAGCAATAATTTGGAATTGGATAATATTGTCCTGTGTGAAAGCATCCAGGTCATTCTGATGAATACTTAGAATACCAATAATCTGATTTCGACTTCGTAAAGGGATAGCGATTTCGGATAATGACTCAGGTAAAAGGAAATTAATTGATTGTCCACCGCGATTAATCGCAATGCGAGTTTCCTGATGATGGAATGTTTCTTCTAATACACCTACCTCATGAAGATTCATATCCTGATATTGTCGGAGCATTTCATCTCTTGATTCACCCGAAGCTGCAACAAGCGAAATTTTTCGCTGATTTGAAGATAGAATGAAGATACCAATATGGTATAAATTTAGCGCTTTTTGTAATTTATCAACTGAAAAATCGTAGAGATTGGCTAGTGTTGAGATTTGATTGAATTCCCGGACCATGAGACTCAGAAATTCCATATTTTTGATTTTTATGTCTAATAGCTCTTCTTGCTGAACAATTTTCTCTTTTTGTAATTGTTTTTCAACAAAAACGGAGTCCATTTTCCTAGAATGTTCAAGAATCTGTTGTGTCAAATCATTTTTATATCTGTAAATGATTAGTAAAATTAATGCATTAATAATTAGCATGACAAATGATGTTAAAGCCCAGTATGCGCCGCCAGTTGTTTGCAGGTAGGTATTTAATAAAGAACCTGATTCTGGAAGATATGAAATGAAGATACCCAATATTAGATGGGTGAAAACACTCAGGGCTCCAACGTAAATTGATGTTCTAAGGGTTGAAATAAACATGGCACAAACCACAATAGCGATAAAAAATGGAATATCAATACCGGTTGCACCGAAAAATAACAATCCTGATACACCTGCTAAATAAAGCATTGAAAGAAGACCAACAGACCGTATATTGCGTGATAAATCACGATAGAATACCAGAATAATGGATACTGCAAAAACAAAAATTGCTGAGATCCCTATCAGTAAGGAGCCATTATTTATTGATATAAGCAAACCTGATACCAAGAAAAGAGTACCAAGTAATCCATTAATGAGCAGAGAAGTTTGTAATACCTTCTCATTAATGACTTCAATTGTATTCTGTGGATTAATTTCATCCGGTAGTGATCCTGGTTTAATCCGTTGGAAAAGACTCATGCAATAAACTCCTCGGAAATACTTTTCCCTTATTCTTCAAATTCAGAAAACAATTTAATAGTTGATGCAGTTACCTCAGGAATTTGATTTACTTCCTGAAGTGTAGTTTTTATAATATCTTCTACATTCGCCATCTGTGTAAGTTTGGCTGTAAGAAGACTGATTTTTTCTTCCTGCGCTGTTCTAAGGTTGGCTGTCAATAACAGTCTTGATGATTCCAATGCCAACGCAGATTGGGAAAGTACGGAGTCAACAAATTCAAATTGTTCTGGCGTAATTGTCTTAGTTGGCGATTCAACAACAAGCCGACCGATTTCATGATCACGAAGAACGATTGGAAATTCAATGGTTTTAAATTCGCCATCGGAACTTAAAATATTTGGATCTTCAAATGTATAACTAAGAGTTTCTTCTTTTGGAATGATGTTTGCCCAGGTTTGCTCAAGGAACTGCTTATTCAGGGCCAAAATTTCTTCAAGATCCCGTTGGTTCTGAATGAATAAACGACTATTTTCAAGAGCAGTTGCGATGTTATCAGCAATACCTTGAAAGATTAGGACATCATCATCATCAAAAGCAGATTCTTTGGTAGATTGAATGGAAATGGCACCTAAAATTGTATTCTTACTAAGAATTGGTATTGATAATTCAGAACGAGTTAATGGCAAGTGCGGGTTACTGAAACGTGTAGCTTCTTCACCAACATCCAAAGCGATACGAGGTCGGTGATGTGAGGTTGTCCAGCCTATCATAGAAGGACCACCAACACCAAAACGATGGTTTTCCAACAGCATTTTTTGACCAGCTTCGCCGCTACCAGCAATCAGAACTGCATATTGTCCGGTAGGATCAATGAGAAAGACACCAGTGTAATATAGGTTTAATTGATTTGTCATTCGATCAGCGATTACGGGTAGAACTGCTTCAACATCTTTGGCCGTGGAAATTGATCGTGCAATTTGCGTGGCAGTACGAATATAAATTAATTTTTTATGAAGCGTATCTTTATTGTCCTGTAATTCAGAATGCAAATTTTCATTGTCTACTTTGACACTCGATGTTAATAAATCGAAGTAATCTATCGAATTTTGAGTGGACTTTAGATAGCTATTAATAGTGATAATGATAAGTGCAGCAATGATCACAAAATATATTGCAATGACAAACCAAAAGCTGCCATATCCTGCCAATTCAATCTGAAGAATTGGATTTAGGGTTGTAAATGAATACAAACCAACGAATGCAAACCAGGTGATGGCGCCTACTGCAATTAGCACATAGTGGATTTCTTTCTGAAACAATATTGCGCTCAAAACAAAGAAGTAAACAAGCATTAATGTTGCATCACTTACCGCACCAAATAGTACTAAATGCCAAACTGCATATAAGTATGCACTGCCTACCATGATAATTGTTTGAACATAGTTTGATAAGTTGCGAATAAGTTTTATTGCGACCAAAGATGCCAGGAATAAGAAAGTGAAAATGATATTTATCAGTGGTGTAATGCCTTGTGCTAAAAACTCGAATATACTTGCCACTAACAAAATGCTTGCACCGGCAATACTGACAAATAATGCATTTTCAAACACTTTCTGTTTTAATTCAGAAAGAGATGTCAAATGATCTTCAACAGGAGAGGATGCTTGGGCATTTGCAATTTTCAGGTTCATGATAAGACCTCTCTATTTGAGGATGGTTGATTGCCATTATCAGCGATTGAAGTGGTTAATTCCTTAATATCAGGGTGGATAATGATTTTTGTTCGCGTAGCGCCTAAATGTTTGCCGATTTCTGATGCAGAAGTTTGGAGAATAGTTTCAAAATCAACTGACCGACGAATTTTCGTCGTGACATCATAAATTTGTTTTTGACGCTCAATCTGAATACGGATACGTTGAATTAGATCAGAGTTTGAAATAATAGATCCAAGACTGCTAATCAACGCCTGGAAAAAGTCGCGATAGTTTTCTTGAATCGTTGTAGGATTGTTTGTTTTTGTATAGATGACACCCAGAAATCGATTTTGATACATAATCGGAGCTGCAAATTCAGATTCATAGCCTACTATCTTATCTGTTTCCGGAATATTTTCCTTGTAGACAATTTCTTTCTTTTGGGCAGCTTCGCCGATAATACCTTCACCAATCTGTACTGAAGAAAAATTACGTTCATCTTCATCTGATAAGCCTGCAGAGGCTTCCATTTCTAGTACAGTGGATGATAATGGTGTAAATACTGCAATCTGGAATTGTGGTAAGGCTTTCCGTAATTCGGATACAGTTGTATAGATCGCTTCTTCAGGGCTACCAGATGCAGATACTTTCGTTGTAATTTCCTGTAGCAATTGGTATTGAGACAAGTTTGTGGTGGTTTGTTCAAATAGATTGGCGTTCAATACGGCTGTTGCCAACTGATCGGCTAAAATTTGTAGAATCTGGACATCATCAGCCGAGAAAGCATCAAACTCATAACTTTGAACGTCGATTGCACCTAATATTTGATCTCCAATTGATAATGGAATGGCAAGCTCAGAACGCGTATCTGGTAATTGTGGGTTTGGAAAGTAATCTTCGGTTGCGGTCACATCATTTATAATTTGCGGTTTATTTTGAGCTGTTGCTTGACCCACAACGGATTGAGAGCCTACAGCAAGCCTATGTTTAGCCTCTTTCAAAAGTTTTCCGGCTTCACCAGTTGACTCTTTTAATTCTGCATATTCATTAAAGGGATCCATTAGAAAGACCGAAGCATGGTAGAAACCAAACCGATCTCGGATTAGATTAATTGAATACTGCAATAGTTCATCAAGATTTAGCGATGCGCTGGTATCACGGGCAATTTCAGCTGTGGTTTGCAGTTGTTTTGCACGTACTTCAAGTGTGGATTGAACTGCAAGCCTTTCCATTGAGGAAGTGACCACTTCAAAAAGATTTGCATAAGGTTGTAGGGATGTTTCTGTCATCGGAGTAGGCTCACGAGAACCAATTACGACAACCATGGTTAACTTATTGCTGGCCTGAATTGGAAAAACAACAGCAGAGGTACAGTTATATTGAATGAAATAGGATAATAGTGAATCAAACTCCGAGCGAGCTGATAAATCATCAAAAAGAAGCATTTGAGATGAAGATAGTTGATCAACAACTTGATCAATATTGATCAGATCTGAAAATTGAGCGGTACGCCAGGGTTCTGCAGGATCATGCAAGAAATATGTGGATAAATGACCTTCTTCCGTGAAAAAGATACCACTCAAATAAGCTGTTTGTTGCATTGTTTCCTGAATAATGTCTGTCAATTCATCAACATATTGAACCTGAGTAATCTGACGGCTTGCACGATATAATAATGTGGTTTCTTCCAGGTTAATTTGAGCAGATTCAATAAGAAGTGTACTTTGAATACCTGAAGCAATCTGATTACTGATTGTTTGTAAAATCGGTAAAATTTCTTCATCAAATGGTTCGTGCTTTGGACTTTGAACGTATAAGGCGCCAAGCACCTGATTTGCAAAAGCAATAGGAATGGCAGATTCATTACGTGCAGATTGAGGCAACGGATTATCTGGTGTCTCTTCACTTAAATTGTTAATTTCAACATGACTATCAACGATGGCTTTACTGACAATCGATTCTGTGCCTAGGCGAATTCTTGGGCGAATAGGGGCGAAATAATCTGAGCTACGTCCTGTTTCATGTTGAAGAACAGCGTTTGCACCCTGCGCGTCAACGATATACAAGCTAACATAGGTATAGTGGAAGCGTTCAGCAATTAGCTCTGCGGCATCTTTTAGTAGCTCATCTCTTTTTGTTGAAGAGGTGACAACTTGCATAACTTCAGAAGCCACACCTAATTGTTCAGTGCGATTTTCTACTTTTTGTTCAAGGGAGTAATAAAGGTCTGTAATCTGTTCAACCATCTGGTTAAATGAGTTAGCCAACAAACCAATCTCGTCATCGCGGTCAACAACTACTCTCTGGTTCCAGTCACCAAGAGCAAAGTCACGTGCATGTTCGGATAAACGAATCAGTGGTCGAATAATCCTTGAACTAAGCAGATAAAAAAGGAAACCACTAAGTACCAAAGCAGGAACCAATAGGAGGAGGTTGATAGTACCAAACACAGGAACTTCACTATAAACTTCATTTTGAGGAATTTCCAGGAGAATAGCGAGACCTGTATTTCCAAGCACAGTGGTCCCGCCTAATACTTCTTGTTCATCAAATGATGAATACGTTACAAACCCAGCACTATCCATATCTTGCATGGCGGAAGATAAAATGTTTTGATGCTCAGGTGAGAAATCCAACTGTTTCAATGTACCGGCTGTCATATCCTCTACACCAATCAACATCTCATCGTTTATCAAATAATATGCGTGGGCATTTGGATAAAATGAATTTGACATTTCAATAGATAATGTTGGATTTGCTTCAATATAGCTGCCTATGAGTATCAGATCATCAAACTCTGCGATTGGCATTGTATAAAGAAATACAAGATTACTTACATACATGGGTGAAGGATTGTACAAGGTAGATGAATGCTGCTCATTAAAATCTAGGATTTGTTGAAGTTCCAAATTTCCGCTGACATCAATATTTGATAAATTTTGATTGGAAGAGGCAAGGATTAAACCCTCACGTGAAGCGATTGAGACATCCGTCAATGAGATCGCCTCACCTTCGCTAAATTCGACGATGGATTCAGATAAATAGTTTTCCAATTGTTCATTGATCTGTTCACTATTCGGATTTGATGTATATTGTGTGAGTATGCCAACAAAATCTTCAGATTCTGCTAATTGAGTAATAATCTGATTTCCAGATGCGTTGATAGATGAGAAGTGGGCGGTTTTACTATCCAGAAAATCATTCATTTGGGCTTCAGTATTTTGAAGCATAATTTGTTGAGTACGGATATATGTAGATGTGCCGAACAAGATTAATGGGATTAAAGAAATTAATAGAATAAAGAATAAGTTGTTTCGTACCAGACTTCCTTTAAACTCATAGGCCCTGGAAACAGGATGGGTGATGGAAGATTTTAGCGACATTTGCTCATTAGCTCCTTAATTCATATCCCAGACGGGTTCACCAGATAAGATTTTGTGAATTTGATCAGGAAATTTATCTGGGGATAGAGGTTTTCCTAAAAAGCCATCAAACCCTGCTTCTTTTGCACGCTTTATTTGGGCTTCACTTACTTCAGCTGTAACGGCCACGATGGGTACATTACGCAATGTAGCTGATTCCTGTATTTTTTTCAAGGCCCCATATCCATCTTCATAGGGAAGACGAATATCCATTAAGATAAGATCAATTTTTGGAAGTGTATCTGCGAACTCAACAACTTCATACCCTGAAGTTTTCCATTCGCAATGAATTCCGATATGACCCAACATTCGAGCAATTAACACAAAGTTGGACACATTATCTTCCACTACCAAGACAAAAGTATCTTCTGGGAGTGTCTCTTTTTCCTTTAGTAAGAATATCTTTTCATCTGTCATAGTTTTCTCTTATTGTTGTTTACTTGCTTGCGGGGATTGAATCTACTAAGAAAGCCTTCAATTTGATCAATAAAACTATCGACATTAATGGGTTTATCAATGTAACCGTCACAACCAGCCAGGAAACTTTTTTCTCGATCCCCTTTCATAACATTTGCGGTAATGGCAATAATGGGAACATTGCGGAATTTGATATTCGATTTTAATTGCCTGGTAAGAGAATATCCATCTATATCCGGCATATTGATATCCATCAGGATAATATCTGGGGTAACTGATTCTAATTGCTCCAGGGCATCATAAGCATTCTCAGCTTCGTGTATATCAAAACCAGCGAATTGTAATAAACGGCGCACTAGAACTCTGTTTTCAAAATTGTCTTCGATATGCAGGATTGTATGATTGTTTTTTGTCATGATCTCCTACGAATAATAATGATGATAAGCTATATTGTATCAAAGCATTATGAATGCAAACTACTTCCTTTAATATTGTACATCAATCAAAAAAAAAGGCGAATATAAATTCCCCTTTCGTTTAATATTCCTGGATGAAATATTAGCATCGCACTATAATGATTGTTATCCCAATTATAAGCGAAAATCCCGTTAATTCAATTACAGTTTTATATCTATCACTAAATAAGTTGATTTTAAAATAAAAATTCTTCACTATAATAATAATGAAGAATACTATGAAAGAGCGGGTGATCGGATTCGAACCGACGAATGGTAGCTTGGGAAGCTACTGCCTTACCACTTGGCTACACCCGCAATGTATGGCTATTATATTTTCCACTGGGTTTGATGTCAAGTACTGGAGCATAGGCTATTCAATTCTATGCTTTTGAAGTATGCTTAACAAGATTATGTGGCATTTTCAGTATGGTATAATGCTACTCGCAAATTAGCTGATTATGTTATCAGGAGATTTTCATTGGCATTTAATCCAATAAGTTGGCTCATCGGTTTACTATCACTCGATATAGGTATTGACCTTGGTACAGCAAATACGCTTGTCTATGTGAGTGGCAAGGGTATTGTTATAAATGAACCCTCTTGGGTTGCAATTAATAAGAGAACACGTGAACCTTTACAAATTGGAGCATTAGCAAAAGAAATGGTTGGTCGGACACCGATGAATGTTATCGTTATTCGTCCGATGAAAGATGGCGTTATATCCGAATTTGATATTACTAAGGAAATGTTAGGATATTTTATCGGAAAAGCCCATGCTCAAACCGTGGTTCCGCTACCTAAGCCACGTGTTGTTATCGGTATACCATCCGGAGCGACAGAAGTTGAAAAAAGAGCTGTTTTTGATGCCTCAATGAATGCTGGCGCACGGGAAACCATCTTAATTGAAGAACCAATTGCCGCTGCTATTGGTGCCGGTTTACCAATTATGGATATTCAGGGCAGTATGATTGTGGATATTGGCGGTGGAACAACCGAGGTTGCATTATTATCCATAGCTGGAGTGGTTGCCTCCCGCTCATTGCGTGTAGCGGGTGATGAACTTGATCAGGATATTATGACGTATATCCGTAATAAGTACAATTTATTGATTGGTGAACGGATGGCGGAAGAGGTAAAGATTACCATTGGGTCTGCATATCCATTACCATCTGAACTGACGATGGCAATTCGTGGAAGAAATTTAGTAACCGGATTACCGCAGGAGATCGAAATCTCCTCCGTTGAAATCCGAGAAGCAATGGCCTCGTCATTAAATGTAATTATTGAAACCGTTAAAGATTCCCTTGATGAAGCCCCACCAGAAATCCTTTCCGATTTATTGGACTCTGGTATCTGTTTAGCCGGTGGGGGCGCATATTTAAAGGGTTTAGCGGATAGATTGGCTGAAGAAGTTAATATCCGCACATGGGTTGCAGAAGATCCACTTACTTGTGTTGCTCGTGGTGCTGGCATTGTTCTGGAAAATCTCGAAATGTATAAAGAAAATAAGCTCTTAATTGATACTCATAGATTAAGGCAATAAATCAGTATTTCCAAGTAAATAATTAAAATGAAACTTAAATTTAAGATACGCAATTGGCAAGTCGGGGTAATTATGCTGATATTCATCGGAATTATCCTGATGGCTGCCGGTGGATTATTGCGTCCAATGCTAAATCAAGCCATATCTCCTTTTGTTTCAATCCAGGGTGTTTTTGCGGAGCGTTTTTTAGGTGTCTACGAATTATTAACCCTTCCGAGAGATACAACTGAACTGTTGGAACGGAACAATGAACTGGAAGATGAAATTGCTCGATTACAAACTGAGAATATACAATATAAACAACAATTACGGGAAGCAGACATTCTGTATGCCTTATTAGATTTTGCTCGTGAAAAACCTGAAAATAAATATATTGCGGCTTCAGTAATTGGACGAGATCCAAGCCCATTTTTGCAATACATTATTATTGATCATGGTTCTGATGATGGTTTACAAAGAGGGATGCCTGTTGTAACCAATCAGGGATTAGTGGGACGTATTGATGCAGTTACTGCTGTAGCAGCCCGTGTTCAACTGATCAGCGATCCGGATTCAACAGTGAATGTCTGGTTAGCAGAATCTCAGACAGATGCGATATTGACGGGTTCAGTTACCGCTGATTTGTATCTGGATATGATTTCTCAGGAAATCAATCTATCAGTTGGAGAGATATTGTTTACATCTGGTTTGGGGGGGAATTACCCCAAAGATATTGTTATTGGGGAAATTACGAATGTTCGCAAACGTGAAAATGAGTTATTTCAAATTGCTTCTGTTCAACCATCGGTAGATTTTGACAGTTTGAGAGCTGTGTTAGTGATTACAAATTTCAGACCTACAGATTTATCACCGTTGGAACCTGAAGGAACCCAATAACCGCGTGAGTTATTTACTGGCATTTCCTGTGATTTTATTCAGCATTATGATGCAAATGGTGGTCGTCAACAAGCTATCCTTGTTGTATGGTTATGCAGATATGTTACTTTTGGTAATTATTGTGTATGCCATGCACCCGCGCGCAGGTAGATCATGGTTTTGGGCACTGCTTGCAGGATTGATATACGGATATATCTCAAAAATGCCATTCTTGGTGCCGATTGTGGTATTTGCCAGTATGATTTTTGCAGCACAATATATCAAAAAACGAATTTGGCAAATGCCAGTTCTTGCCTATATATTTCTGGTAATTATCGGTACTTTCATGTTTCAGGTACTCTCTTTATTGGCTCTGAAGTTTACAGGTAGCATCTTACCAATTATGGAATCGTTGAATCTAATTGTAATACCCAGTGTTTTGTTGAATTTGATTTTTGCAGTGCCTGTTTACTATATACTCAATGATTTCCTTGATGTTGTATTTGTGGAGAAAATTAACCAATGAGTGAAATGCGGAAAGAGAACCTATCCTCATCGCGTATGCGATTTCTGTATATCATCTTAGGGGCGATATTCCTGTTTTACATGATCCGATTGTTTAGTTTACAAATTATAGAGGGTCCGGATTATTTAGCATTAGCAGAAGAGAATCGTATTAGTAATATCAGTGTGGCGACGCAGCGAGGCGTTATTTATGATCGAAATGGATATGTGCTTGCACGGAATATTCCCTCGTTTAATATTGCAATTACTCCTGCAAACTTGCCAGATGATGAGGCGGCAACACAGGAAGTATACAGGCAATTATCAGAAGTTATTAATGTTTCCGTAAACCAGGGTGATTTAGAAGACGAATTGGCTGTAAAAACATTCAAACCATGTGACAATGAGTTTGGTATTGAGGAAATTGTTTTTATTGCTGACACCAACTGGCCATATAACCCAACATCCATTGTTTGCAATGTTTCCCGGGAAATGGCATTAATTGTAATGGAAAAAGCGAATGATTGGCCAGGTGTTAGTGTTGAGGTAGAGCCTGTACGAGACTATCCCACTGGTTGGCTGACTTCAGAAGTTATTGGTTTTCTCGGACCGATTTATGAGGAAGTCGCTGATGAATATGAAAGTGCAGGGTTTTCAATTGGTACTGACAAAATTGGATTTGCCGGCGTCGAAGACTCAATGAATGATGAATTAATGGGAACCAATGGTTTACGGGTTGTAGAAGTTGATGTTGGCGGGCGCATCATCAGTGATCTGGAGCCACCCGTTGATCCGGTACCCGGTAATAATGTTAAGTTGACAATTGATACTCGATTACAGGTGGCAACGAAATATGCATTGGTGACTGAAATGCAGGGCTGGAACGCCTATTTGAATGAAGAAAGAATGACGGTTGGTGTGGCTATCGCAATGAATCCCAAAACGGGTGAAATTCTTTCACTCGTTTCGCATCCAACGTATGAAAATAATCGTATGGCAAGATTGATCCCAGCGTATTATTATCAGCAATTGCTGGAAGATGTACGTAAGCCGTTATTCAATCACGCTATCTCTGCAGAATACCCTCCAGGATCGGTATACAAACTAGCCGCAGCTGTTGGCGCATTAAATGAAGGTGTTGTCGAACTAAATGAGACACTGGATTGTCCAGAAGAAGGCCAGATCACAGTTATTCAAAAGTATAGTGCAAATGAAGTTGGTACGCCATTTGAGTATGTTTGTTGGCAGGATACTGGCCATGGAAAGGTGGATTGGCGCCATGCGATTTCATTGTCCTGTGATGTTTACTTTTATAAGATATCCGGTGGTTTTGAGGATGAAGTAAAACAGGGTTTAGGGGTATACCGGATGAAAGAATACGCCGAAGCATTGGGTTATGGTGAAGAAAGTGGCATAGAATTATATGGCGAGATGACTGGTTTGGTGCCTGATCCGCAGTGGAAACGTATCAATGCTGGTGAAATTTGGGCCACAGGGGATACATACATTGCATCAATGGGGCAGGGCTATGTATTATCTACCCCCATGCAGGTATTAGTATCATTCGCGACTTTGGCAAATGATGGGAAAATGATGCAGCCGACATTAATTCACGAAATTTTGGATGCCGATGGGGATGTCATTAAACCATTTGAAGAGCGTCTCAAACAAGATATTACCGAAGAGCCACTTATTGAAATCTATGATGAAGACAATCAACCAACTGGCGAATTTCGGACTATCGATCCATTTGTGATTGAGATGGCAAAAGAAGGGATGCGCATGACCGTCATGGATGGTGGAACGATTCATAAAGAATTTGCTGAATTTGATTTGGAAATTCAATCTGCTGGTAAAACAGGTACTGCTGAATATTGTGATGATATTGCAAACGAAAAAGGACTTTGTCAGCGAGGTAGTTGGCCTACACATGCCTGGTATGTTGGGTATGCGCCCTATGACGATCCTGAAATTGTTGTTGTCGCCTTTGTTTACAACGGTGGTGAAGGTGCTAGTGTCGCTGGTCCCGTGGTAAGAAAGGTAATGGAAGCATATTTCGAACTAAAAGAGATCGATAATGCTGTGCCTGGGTCATAATGTTTGTTTTTTGATATAATTCTCTGAAATAAGTAAATTAATTCTGCGATCTGGAAATTATAATGAATATTCCTGCACTACAAATTAAAGGCATTAAGGATGGCATCCTTGTGACCGTTCGCACTGATGAATGGGATGATGTTTTTTCTGCGCTACAACAAAAAATTGGCGAGCAGGAAGCCTTTTTCCAGGGTGCAAAATTGGCTTTGGATATTGGTGATCTTCTCGTTACTGCTTCTCAATTAGGCAGGATGCGAGATGTTCTTTCTGAAAAAGGCATTACACTATGGGCGCTATTATCAACAATGGAACGTTCAATTGATAATGCCAAATCATTAGGTATTGGCATCAGCTTGCCACGACCATCTGCTGGCATTAATCGAAAAACTGAGCCCATTATTCCGGATGGAGAATTAGCAGTGTTTTTAAATAAGACATTGCGTTCGGGTTACCGGATTAGTTATGCAGGCCATGTAGTGGTGCTGGGGGATGTGAATCCGGGTGCAGAAATTATTGCTACAGGTAATGTGCTGATATGGGGAAAGTTAAGAGGAACAGTTCATGCTGGTGCAATGGGCAATGCGGAGGCATGTGTTTGTGCCATGGATTTAAACCCCACTCAATTAAGAATTGCGGATTATATAACGATTCCGCCGAAAAGAAAAGGCAAACCACAGCCTGAGATCGCAAAGGTTGATGGAGAACAAATTATCGCAAAACCCTGGAAAGCATAACAGGAGAATTTATGGCAGCAAAAGTAGTAACCATTACATCTGGAAAAGGTGGTGTGGGAAAAACAACAACAACAGCGAATATTGCTGTTGCATTGGCAGAGCAAGGACAGAAAGTTGTTTGTATTGATGGTGATATTGGTTTAAGAAATCTGGATGTGGTACTGGGATTAGAAAATCGAATTGTGTACGATATTATTGATGTTGTAGAAGGACGCTGCAGATTAAAACAAGCTATGATCCGTGATAAGCGGAATCAAGATTTGTACCTTATTCCGGCGGCACAAACAAGGGATAAATCTGCTTTATCGCCCAGCGATATGATCCAGATTTGTGATGAATTACGCCCAGAATTTGATTGGATTCTTATTGATTCACCTGCAGGTATCGAACGTGGATTCCGCAATGCTATTGCACCCGCAGATTCAATTATTGTAGTAACAAATCCGGAAGTTTCAGCCGTCAGAGATGCGGATCGAATCATTGGATTGATTGAAGCAGAAGAGAAAGGTCCTGCGAAATTAATAATTAATAGAATCAATATGGATTTGGTTCGTAAAGGTGATATGCTGGATTCTATTGATGTTCAGGAATTATTATCAATTGAATTGATTGGTATTATTCCAGAAGATGAATCGGTCATTATCAGTACAAATCGAGGACAACCGATAGCCTTGGATAAGAAGTCAAAGATTGGTCTTACATTTGACAATATCGGTAAACGTTTAATGGGACAGGAAGTACCGTTCATCGCTTTAAATGGCAAAGATGACATTCTTGGTCGATTGAGCAAGATGTTCAAACCAGGAGGGGATTAAATCATGGATAATTTAGTTGACCGTCTATCTGGTAAACGAAAAAGTGCCAGAACAGCAAAGGATCGACTGAAATTTGTATTAATCCATGATCGGATTAATCTCTCTCCTAAAGTGGTTAACAAAATGAAGGATGAGATTGTTGATGTAATTTCCAAGTATGTATCCATTGACCCTGATCTGGTTCAAATATCAGTTTCTCATGATGGACGAGAACAACGCCTGGTTGCTGATATTCCTTTAGCATCTCAACAAGGGCGAAATATTGGATAGTGTAGGTTATGCGTAGAGAATTCTGGCGCCAATTTGATTTTGTCTTACTTGGCATCGTTGTTTTCCTTAGTATTTTTGGTATTATCATGATTCGCTCTGCAATTGCTGGTAACACAGATCTTGCAGGGTATGATGTGCGCCAGGCTGTTTTTTTTGGTATTTCTCTGGTAATTATATTTATTACAACGATAATTGATTACCATTACTGGCGAGCGTTATCCGTTGCCCTGTATGTATTTGTTTTTCTTTTTTTAGTGGTCATTTATGTTATGGGGGCAGCTAGTTTTGGTGCCCAACGTTGGCTTGAATTAGGGCTGATTGCGGTTCAACCATCGGAATTAGCAAAAATTGTAATTATTCTTGTACTGGCACATTATTTTTCAAAACACCGCAGAAAAGATAATATCTGGATGTGGATTGGCGGGAGTTTATTTATATCCATTGGTATCGTGAGTCTTGTTATTATTCAGCCAAACTTAAGTATTTCAATTGTATTGATGGTGATATGGTTTTCCATGCTCTGGATCAATGGACTGCCAACAAAATATCTTTTCATCTTCGCTGGAATCGGACTGGTTGGTGGATTGGCCGTTTTTCCATTGTTGGAAGATTATCAGCAATTACGTGTCCTGACTTTTTTATATCCTGATCCGAATGCCAGACATGGAAATACATATAATATTGAACAGGCATTAATCACGATTGGTTCCGGCGGATGGTTTGGCCAGGGATACGGTCATAGCACGCAGGTACAATTACGTTTTCAAAAAGTGCGCCATACTGATTATATTTTTTCTGCCATGAGTTCGGAATTTGGTTTTGTGGGCGCCTTCATCATAACACTCCTGATATTCTTTGTTATTTATCGCATTTTTCGGGCAGGTCAAAAAGCTGGTGATGTATACGGTAGTTTGATTTGTTACGGATTTGCAGTATTAATGCTTTTTCAGACCACTGTAAATATTGGGGTCAATTTAAATTTACTGCCAGTAACAGGTTTAACGTTGCCATTTGTAAGTTATGGCGGAAGCTCGCTAACGACCTTGGCAATTGGTGTGGGCCTGGTTGAAAGTATCATTATTCGCAGTAAGATATACGAGACATAATTTATTGGAGAAAGATTGTGACAAATCAAAAACCAGTACGTGTACGATTTGCGCCGTCACCAACAGGCAGGGTTCATTTGGGATCCGCACGGACGGCTTTATATGATTATTTGGTTGCCCGCCAAAATGAGGGGCAGTTTATTTTGCGTATCGAGGATACGGATCGTAAACGGTATGTAGAAGGTGCTGAAGAAGAGTTAATAAACGGATTAAAATGGCTGGGTGTGCAATGGGATGAAGGGCCAGATATAGGCGGTCCTTATGGACCATATCGGCAATCAGAACGAAAAGAGATATATCAAGAATATGCCCAGAAATTAATAGATTCAGGTCATGCATATCCATGTTTCTGTACATCTGAACGGATATCGGCTGTGCGGGAAGAACAACAAAAGAATAAAATCAATCCACATTATGATGGACTGTGTCGAAAAGTGTCTTTGGAAGAAGCAAAAGAGCGTGTAGCCAATGGGGAGCGACATGTGGTGCGTTTTAAAACTCCGAAAGATGGTGCTACAACAGTTACTGATCTGGTACGTGGCGATATCACTATTGAGAACAAACAATTGGATGATGCGATCATTGTAAAATCTGATGGCTGGGCTTTATATCATCTGGCAGCGATGGTGGATGATCATTTGATGAAAATTAGCCATGTTATTCGCGGCTCAGAGTGGTTGCCGACTTTCCCTCTACACAGCATGCTCTATCGGGCATTTGGGTGGGAGGAACCTATCTGGATTCACCTGTCTGTGTTCCTAAAACCATCCGGTAAGGGGAAAATGAGTAAACGTGAAGCGCAAGAATTGAATAAAACAGGACACTCCATTTTTGTACAAGATATGGAAGAATTGGGATATTTGCCAGAAGGAATTATCAACTGGATATCATTGATGGGGTGGAGTTTGGATGATCATACCGAATTCTTTAGCCTGGATAATTTGATTCGTGATTTTGACTTGAATCGTTTAAATCCTTCGCCTGCAGCGATTAATTTTTCGAAATTGGATCATTTCAATGGGTTGCATATCCGAAATTTGTCCATTGATGATTTGGCAGATCGATTACTGCCTGTTTTTATCAAAGCAGGGTGTCAGGCAGATTTGGATAAAGTAAAAAAAATAACCCCAATTATTCAGGAACGTCTGGTTACACTGGATGATTGTATTGAAAAAGCTGGTTTCCTGTTCAAGGATGAAGTGTCTTATGCGCCGGAGTTTTTAATTGCCAAGGGTTTGGACCCTGCAACTTCCCTGGAAATATTAAACAACTGTATTGAAATATTAAAACCTTTACCTGAAATTTCTGCAGCCACTGCTGAGCAACCCATGCGTGACTATGTTGAGCGATCTGGATACAAAGCTGGTCAGGTTTTCGGTATTTTACGCAATGCCAGCACTGGGCAAACCGTAACACCACCTCTTTTTGAGACACTGGAAATCATTGGGCGTGATAAGGTAATGGAACGATTAATAAACGCGAGAGGAATATTAACTAAATACACAAAAATTGAAGGCCCAGGATTTATTAAATAAATATTGATCCTTTTAATCTAGACGATTAATTGTCATAGTGGTAAAATAATTTTGTTATTGGGGGTTCGTCTAATGGTAGGACAGCGGACTCTGAATCCGTATGTAGAGGTTCGAATCCTTTACCCCCAGCAAAAGCACCTGAGAAATCAGGTGCTTTTTTCATATAAAAAAACACTGAATCAATTTGACTCAGTGTGTAAATACAATTGAAAATCAAGAATAATTAGAACTCCTCTTCCTCGTCATCTACCCATAATTCTTCTTCTTCTTCATCAACTTCATCCCATTCTTCGAGATCATCTTCTTGATCCCAATCTTCGTCATCTGCAGTAATAACACTGGGAGAAAAGGTTAAGCAGCCAGTATCAGGATCGAATTCAACTGCAGCTGCGCTGCAATACCCATCATCAATAAATGCGCAATCACTGTAATGACATTTAATTCTTGGCATATTTTTCTCCTCTTTATAAGCCTCTTACAGGACTTCCTTAATGCGAATGATATAAACAATGAATAATATTGTCATTAGTATCGCAGAAACAACACAAAATGGACATATTGCATGAATTACATATAATTCAAGATATGTTAGATATAAACTAAACAGAAACCCAATTGTGGTAATACCGAATGTTAGTTTGATGATAATATCTTTAAATTCAGGTCGCTTTTGTTCAATTAACAAAAGGAAAATGATCGTGATGTATGCCAAAGCACCTAAAACAGATACGGGAATACCATAAATGGATGAATATGGGCTTAGATTGACAGACCAGCAATCGCCAACACCTTCAAGGCACATTTCAGGTTTATTGAGAAATTTAATTAATGCAAGATATATTGCATCAATTAAACCCAGTATGGATAGTAGTAGCGCAACGTTTATTATTTTATTCTTAGTTTTCATATTGTATTTCACCGTTTTTTGTTCCTAGACATTACGAAGGGATTTTACCCTATAGGTTCAAATCAGTAAAGTAATTTTTATGAATGATATTTATCATCCTGGACGATTTCTATGTGCTTCCTGAACGTTTGGTAAATTTTCAATTCGGCTTAATGCACGACTTAATTGAGTAATATCGCATACTTCCACAACGAGGTTAATTACAGCTAGATTATGGGTTACCTTCAAGTTAACATCTATCAAATTTATATTTTCATTGAATAAAACAGAATATATATCACCCATTAAACCCTGGCGATCATACGCTTTGATTTCTATGGCGACTGGATAGGTTTTTTGAGGTTCACCCCATGAAACCATAATTAGGCGTTCTTTATCTTTTACCCTGAGAATATTCGGGCAATCCTGACGATGAATGGTCGCTCCACGACCGCGGGTGACATAACCAATAATTTCATCTCCAGGAGCGGGTTTACAACATTTCGCAAATGAAACCAATAATCCCTTTAAACCAAGCACCGAAATGGCATTGGCATCATCATGCGTTTTGGTTGAGGCTGGTTTTGGTTCGAGAAATGGCTCTTTTTCTTTATTTAGCTCAGATAACTGATTAATAATTCGGCCAATGGATAAATCACCACATCCTAAAGCGACATACAAATCATCCGTTGATTTAAAATCAAAGGTCTTTACCAGGCTTTCAACTTCAACATTGGCCATTCCCAAACGTTTTAATTCTCGATCCAGAATTAATTTGCCATGTGTTTGATTTTGTTCACGATCCTGCTTTTTAAACCAGGCTCGGATTTTTGATCTGGATCGTTGGGTTTTAACTAATCCCAAATTTGGATTTAACCAGTCTCGACTGGGTCCACCCTGTTTGGCGGTTAAGATTTCAACTTGATCCCCAGTTTTCAGAATATAATCAAGGCTGACAAGTTTTCCATTGATTTTTGCACCACGGCAGCGGTTACCAATTTCTGTATGAACATGGTAAGCAAAATCTATGGGGGTTGATCCTGCTGCGAGATCAATGATGTCACCTCGAGGAGTGAAAACATAAACCTGATCCTCGAAAACATCACTTTTCATACCATCAACAAACTCATCGGCATCATTAACTTCCTGACGCCAATCCATTAGTTTTCTCAGCCAATTGATACGCTGTTCATAGACTTCATCTCGTTTTCCTTGTTCTTTATAACGCCAATGTGCAGCAATACCATATTCTGAATTCTGGTCCATTTCTGGGGTTCTGATCTGCACTTCTAATGGTTTACCATCATCATAAATGACAGCAGTATGAAGAGACTGATAAAAGTTATCTTTTGGCGCGGCGATGTAGTCATCAAATTCATTTGGAATTGGACGCCAGCGATTGTGAATGATGCCTAATACGGCATAACAAGAAGGGATACTATCTACAATCACACGTAAACCACGCAAATCCCGAACCATTTCAAATGGTTTGCCTTTCCCCATCATTTTTCGGTAAATTGAGTATATGTGTTTTGGTCTGCCTGTGATTTCAACGGCAATATTATTTTCTTTCAGAAGTCGTTCCAAATCCCCCATGATTTGTTCCACTTTATGTTCACGATCTGTGCGTCTTTCAGATAAATTATTGGCTATTTCTTTATATTGTTCTGGGTTGACATATCGGAACGCTAAATCTTCTAATTCCCATTTGATACTCCAGATACCCAGACGATTAGCAAGTGGGGCAAAAATATCCAGGGTTTCCTGGGCTATTCGCTTTCGCTTATGATCCGGCATATAGCCAAGGGTGCGCATATTATGGAGACGATCTGCCAGTTTGATAAGAATGACACGTATGTCCTCACCCATGGCGATAAATGTTTTACGAAGTGTCTCATTTCGTAAATCTTTAAATCTGGACTTATTTTGTGCCTCCTGATAAGCCTCATCAATGCCATTTTCTTCGTCGACCTGGTCTCCTGCACGGGAAACACGCGGCAAGTTGGTCAGTTTGGTTACCCCATCGACCAATTTTGAGGCTTCGTCTCCAAAATATTGCTGGACATCCTTGATGGTGACATCGGTATCTTCAACAGTATCATGCAGTAGGGCTGAAATAACCACAATTGGCGGTACACGCAATTCAGCCAAGATTTGTGCTACAGCTACGCAATGCGTGATATAAGGCTCTCCTGAGGCTCGTGTTTGCGTCTTATGGGCATCTTCAGCAAAGCGGTAAGCACGCATGATAAGATCTTTATCGACGACGCTATATGTATTTGGAAGTACCTCTATCAAATCATCAATTTTCATATATCTCCAAAATCTGGCTGTGCGATTTTGCTTATTATACAATCGGAATCAGAAAAGTCTAGTGAAAATCTAATTTAACTTTCTCAATCAACTCAATTAAGGGTATCTCATCGATTTGTTTCAAAATTAGATTTGCTTTTGAAAAATCCAGATTTTCAGTAATTCTATTAGGAACGGCAACGCCGAAAATACCTGCGCGAGAGGCTGCCACAATACCGTTAGAAGAGTCCTCAAATACGATAGCTTGATTGGCTTGAACATTTGCTTTTTTAAGTGCAAGAAGATAAAGATCTGGTTCAGGTTTTACGTGTTGAACATCTTCCGCTGTACATAGATCAGTGAAATAATCACGCAGACCAAGTCTAAGCAAGTGTGTATTAACCCAATTAAAATCAGAGCTGGATGCGACAAGACATTGTAATTTCATATCTTTTGCTTGTTGCAGAACAGATTCAACGCCTGGTAGTGCCTGAGAGAGGTTGATTTCAACCATCATCGCTGAATGGACCCTCTGATTTATTGTATTAATATCGAGTTTCCGATTTATTTTTTTCTCAAGCAGATGTAAAAAATGATAGTTGTCTTCTGATCCACCAACACAATAGGTGTATTCATCAAGGGGCAAGTCTGATCCATATTGCTGGTAAACATCACGAATTGCTTTATAAATTGGGTATTCTGTTTCCAATATTAATCCATCAAAATCAAATATCAAAGTTTTTACTGTCATGAAACCTCTACTGTTTTAGAATTGGACTAATTATAATAAAGAATTCCAACTTTGCGGATTTTGGTCTGGAAGAAGTAAATCGGTAAAGAATGATATTAATCGTATATTAACATGTCATTTATACATGGAAGTGATAAAATTTGTATATAAATCATTAATAATAATTTATGGAGGCATTATGAAACGAATTGCAGTTTTAACGAGTGGTGGTGATGCACCCGGCATGAACGCGGCAATCCGAGCTGTCACCAGGACTGCAATCAGCATGGGGGCAGAAGTATTTGGTGTGCAATTAGGTTACCAGGGGTTGATTGATGGCATCATAATACCACTTGGAGCCCGAGATGTTGCTGGAATTATCCAACGGGGTGGTACGATGCTTGGTTCAGCTCGTTGTGATGAATTCAAAACAGCACAAGGTCAAAGGGAAGCCATTCGAAATTTGCATCAACATGGAATTGAAGGCATTGTCGTCATTGGTGGTAATGGTTCACAAACAGGCGCAAATGCACTCGCAAAACAGGGTTTTCCTGTGGTTGGCGTCGCCTCTACGATTGATAATGACCTTTATGGATCAGATATCACAATCGGAGTAGATACCGCATTAAATATTGTTTTAGAGGCCATTGACCGATTAAAAGTTACTGCATCATCGCATCAACGTGCATTTATGATCGAAGTTATGGGTCGCAATTGCGGATATTTGGCATTAATGGCCGGTATTGCGGGCGGAGCGGAAACAATTGTCATTCCGGAATACGAGGTAGAGCCTGAATATGTTGCTAAAGATATTGCCAGAGCTTATGAAAAAGGTAAGCAACATGCAATAATCATAGTAGCAGAAGGTGCAAAAAACAATACACAAGTCCTTGAAACCTATTTTGCGGAACACAAAGAGGAGTTGGGTTTTTCAATTCGCACGACAATTCTTGGTCATGTTCAACGTGGTGGAACACCAAGTGCATCAGATCGGATACTTGCCAGTAGATTAGGTTCAGAAGCAGCCAAGGCACTATTAGGCGGTAATCATGGTGTATTGATTGGTATGATTAAAAATGAATTGGTTTCCACGCCTTTGGAAGTTGTTGTAGAGGAAAAGAAAGAATTGGATCGATCATGGTTTGAAATGGCTGAGATGCTGGATCGATAAAGTATGTAATTTGAATAAAACGCCTGAGATTTTCTCAGGCGTTTTATGTTAATGGGTTTTACTTTTGAGATAGGCTTCAATAAAGCCATCCAAATCACCATCCAGAACCGATTGCGTGTTGCCTACTTCAAAATTTGTGCGGTGGTCTTTTACCATCTGATAGGGATGCAATACATAAGAGCGAATCTGGCTGCCCCATTCTGCCTTTGTATATTCGCCGCGTAAATCAGATATTTGCTGTACGTGGGCTTCTTTGCTGATCTCGTACAATCTTGCACGGAGTACTTTCATGGCAAATTCGCGATTCTGGGTCTGGGAACGCTCATTTTGACATGCTGCGACGATTCCTGTGGGGATGTGGGTTATACGTACTGCGGTGGAGTTCTTCTGTACGCTCTGTCCGCCAGCACCAGAAGATTTGTAAACATCAATTTTGATGTCTTCAGTAGGGATCTGAATATCCGGATCCGTATCTTCAATTTCCGGCAGCACCTCAATCATGGCGAAAGAGGTATGCCGGCGATGAGCAGAATCGAAAGGTGATAAACGTACCAGTCGATGCACACCTTTTTCAGATTTTAAATGGCCATAAGCATAGGGTCCATTTACGGAGATCGTGGTACTTTTTAAACCAGCTTCTTCACCGGGAGTAAAATCCAAAATCTCGGTCTCATATCCGTGTTTTTCCATCCAACGCAGGTATTGTCTTTGCAGCATGGATGCCCAATCCTGAGAATCGACCCCACCTGCGCCCGCATGAATGGCCAACATGGCGTTACCACGATCATAGGGGTGTGAAAGTAATGCTTTTAATTCTCTCTGTTCTAATTCTGAACTGATTTGAATGGATTCTTCTTCAATTTCTGCCTGCATGGTTTCATCTGCCATATGTGCCAACTCAGTTGTTTCGCTAACACGTACAGAAAATTGCTTCCATCCATCAATTTCAGATTTGAGATCGGATAGCTTTTTCATCACTTGTTGTGCATTTTGGGGGTTATTCCACAGATCAGGATTTTCGGCTTGATTTCCTAGAGTTTTTAATTTCGCTTCCATTGAAGCTAAGTCAAAGATGCTCCATAAGTTCATGGAGTCGAGCTTTCGCTTTTTCAAGTCGGTCAATTATTTCTTGCATACTATCTCCTAATTTGTACTAAATAAGCCATTGATAAATTGATCTTGATCGAAGGCTTGAAGATCATCCATTTTTTCGCCCAATCCAACAAAAAGGATGGGGAGTTGTAATTCTTGCTGAATTGAAAATGCCATACCGCCTTTGGATGAAGAATCCAATTTGGTCAGAATGATGCCATTTACATTGACTGCTTCTTTGAACGCGCGAGCTTGTTGAATGGCGTTTTGCCCAGTGGTTGCATCGAGTACCAGCCAAACGTGATGTGGAGCGCCAGCTAAAGGTTTGCTGGTAACCCGATATACTTTACGGAGTTCTTCCATCAAATTGAAACGGGTATGTAATCTCCCTGCTGTATCAATCAATGCAATGTCGGTTTCCTTTGCTACAGCAGATGCAACTGTGTCATAAGCGACAGCGCCGGGGTCTCCACCAGATTGACCAGCGATAACAGGAATATTGAGCCTAGTTCCCCAGGTTTTGAGTTGCTCAACCGCAGCAGCGCGATAGGTATCTCCTGCACCAAACAATACTGATTTTTGGAATTGTTGAAAATGATAACCCAGTTTTGCAATGGTTGTTGTTTTGCCTGATCCATTGACACCTACGACTAGAATGACTGTGGGTGGCGTTTCCTGATATATAAATTGCGGAGGAGACATTAATCTGGATTTTAATTCCTTTTTTAAGATCGCTTGTAACTCATCTGAGTGAATTAAACCCTCGCTGGCAACCGTTGCCTGGATTGCAGTAATAATGCTTTCCGATGTGTTCAGTCCTAAATCTGCCTGAAGTAAAACCGCTTCAAGATCTTCCCAAGTTTCATCGGTGATTTCAGAAGCACCAAAAATAGTAGCCAATGTGCCAAAGGCTACCTTGCGCGTCTTTTCCAGACCGTGTTTCCATTTTGTTAAAAAGTCACTCATAGGGCAAGATTATATCATGAACGTTTATTTTGGTTCGCGAGTTGTCCACAGCCTGCATTGATGTCAATTCCCCGTCGCAAACGCATTGATACAGGGATTTTCGCTTCTTCAAGAATTGCCTGGAAGCGCTTTGCATTCTCGCTACTGGTGGGTTGATACTTTGAGCCTGGTATTGGATTGAGATTGATTAGATTGACATGACATAAAAGTCCTTTTAGCAGGAAGGCCAATTGTTTTGCGTCATTTGCAGTATCGTTATAACCGCGCATGATTGCATATTCAAAGGTGATGCGCCGATTTGTTTTTTGCAGATAATATTTACATGCAGAGAGCAATTCATGAATTGGATATTTTTTATTAATAGGTACAATGTTTGATCGCTTTTCATTATTTGCTGAATGTAAGCTAATGGCCAAATTGATTTGCCTGGTTTCATCAGCGAATTTTCGAATCAAATCGGGCAATCCAACTGTTGAGACAGTCATTCGGCGTTCTCCGAGTTGCAATCCTTCAGGCGCATTTATGATATTGGCTGCTTTGATGAATGCCCCATAATTATGAAAGGGTTCGCCCATACCCATAAAAACGATATTGGTTACTTTTTTATCTTCCAGGGCTAGATAACGTTGATAAATGATTACCTGCTCAACAATTTCGCCTGCACTCAAGTTGCGCATTAAGCCCATTTTTCCGGTTGCACAGAAGCCACAATTCATTGCACATCCAACCTGAGTGGAAATACAAATGGTTTCACGCTTATGATATGACATGCGCACCGTTTCAATCGCGTTTTGATCTGGTAACTCAAGTAGCGCTTTTTCGGTCTCACCATCGGATGATGCAGATATTTGCAATGTTTTTAGATTGCTAAAAGTAAAGAATTCACCCAACTGATCGGTTAAGGATTTTGAGAGGGTTGTTATTTCACTGGGGTGTGTCTTAAGTTCTTTGTACATGCCTTGCCATAATTGTTTAACGCGAAATTTTTGCAATCCGTTTTCGGAAAAAAATTGCACCATTTCATCAAATGTAAAGTCAAAGAAATTATTCATTATTAAATTCTGTTAATAGCTCGAAAATATCTTCACGAATAATACTGGGAAGGATATTCATTTCTTCAATGTTTTTACGTGTTGAAACACCAGAAAGTACCAACAAAGTTGGACAACCTGCGTTATTCCCTCCCAAGATATCTGTTTCCAGACGATCGCCGATCATCAGTGTATTTTCATGATTTGTTTGCATTCGTTCAATCATCAAATCTAATAAAAAAGGTTGTGGTTTTCCAGCGATGATGGGGTCTACACCACTTGCAGCGGCAATGGCAGCAAGGATCGTACCGGCACCCGGGACTTCACCCAGCGGTGTTGGAAAAGTTTTATCACCATTAGAGCCATAAAATGGGGCACCTTTGCGAATTAAACTGGCAGCGGTACTGAGTTTCTGATAATTTACACCATGGTCCAGACCAGCAACGACAGCTAATGTATCCTCGGTTGGATTATTCTGGTGAGTGTATCCCGCTTCTGCCAAGGTACTGATTAGCCCCTCTTCTCCCACGATGTAAAGATTTCCACCATTCGGAAATCTTTCCTTGAGCAATGCAGCCGTAGCGATCGCTGAGTTGATGATAAATTCTTTTTCACAGTAGACACCAAAAGAGGCCAGTCGCTTTTGAACAATATCGATTGGTTTTGTAGCATTGTTTGTAATAAAGCCATATTGGATATTGTTTTTCTGTAAAGTAGAAAAAAAATAGGATAAATCCCCAGTAGGGGTATTTGATTTCCAAATAACGCCATCCATATCAAACATCATGGATTTAATATCTGATGAAATTCCTTCAATTTTGAATGGCATTAATACTCCAAAAAAATGCCGGACAGCGAAAAGCTATCCGGCTTAATCATAAAATCCGAAAGGAGATTATTTCTCCTTTTTGTCATCCATTGTGCCAAGGACCTGATCAACCAGCCCATATTCAACAGCCTGTTCAGCCGAGAGGTAATTATCACGTTCTGTATCACGCACAATTTCATCAGTTGTACGGCCGGTGTGTGATGCCAGAATCTCATTCAGACGTTCTTTTAAGCGCAAGATTTCTTTTGCCTGAATCTCAATATCTGTGGCCTGTCCCTGTGCACCACCTAGAGGTTGGTGCATATGGATGGTTGCATGCGGCAAGGCATAGCGCTGGCCTTTGGAACCTGCTGTAAGCAACACAGTACCAAAGGATGCGGTCACACCAACTGCCACGGTACTGATTTTGTTCGGTATCATCTGCATGGTGTCGTAAATTGCCAAACCGGCGTATATTTGTCCACCAGGAGAATTGATGTACATTTGAATCTCTTTATCGGGATCTTCGCGACTGAGGAAAAGTAACTGCGCGACAACCACATTTGCTACTTGATCATCAATCGGTGTACCGACAAAAATAATTCTTTCTTTTAATAAGAGTGAGTAAATATCATAGGCTCGTTCACCACGTCCGGATGACTCGATTACCATAGGGATAACTGAACTAAAATTATTTGTTTGCATAGTGCCTCCTGTCCATCCTTGCTAATTCACCAATAAATGGGGAGCTATTCCTTGCTGCCAGTATCTGCAGAGTCGTCCTTCTTGGTTGTTTTCTTTGCAGGTTTTTTGGCAGGTTTCTTTTCTGGTGTATCAGCCGTTGAAGAAGCAGCCTTTTTGCTAACCTTTTTCTTAGGTGAAGTTTCCGCTTCTCCATCGGTGTCAGCTTTTTTAGCAGCTTCTTTCTTGGGTGTAGTTTTCTTTTTAGATGCCGGTTTGGCATCGCCATCTACTTCTTTTTTAGTGGATTTCTTTTTTGTTGCTTTTTTTTCTTCACCTTCAGCTGATGTTTCTTCTGCTTCAGCGTCAATATTTTCACCAGCTGCAATCCGTTTCAATAAATCAAATACATTTTGTTGCAATATTTGTGTGGCTGCATTCATTGTTACATTGCGTGAAATCTCTGCAAGGCGGGCTTCATTTTTCTTTTTCTTGAATTCTGGCATGTTACGAATTTGAGCCATAGTGGATGCAACTCGCATGTTTAATTCTTCGCCATCCAAATTTACTTTTTCAAGAAGGGCAATCTTATCTAAAACAAGCGATTGATTTAACCGCTTTTCTGCAGATGGTTTTACCTCTTTATCAATGAATTCTTCCTTGGTCATTTGCAGGCTTTTGATATATGAATCCAGATCCATGCGCTGTTGACTGAGATCTTGAGCGATCTGATTTAGTACATGTTCGGTTTCCTCTTCCAGATAATGGGGAGGGAATTTGATCGTGGATTTTTCGACAATTTTATCAATCAGGTCCTGCTTGAATTCATTGTCATATTCCTGGTCTTTTCCAGTTTGAATTTCTTCAGTGATCTTTTCGCGTAATGCAGCATAAGATTCAAAATCACCGAAGTTTTTGGCAAATTCATCATCTAATGCAGGAAGATCTAATTTTTTGACACTTTGGACAACAACATTGAAAGATACTTTCTTCCCTTTCAAACGGTCAAACTTTGTATCATCCGGATAAGTGTAATCAATGGTCTTTTCACCATTTTCTTCAAGGCCAGCCAATTTATCATTGAAACCTTCAAATGGCCAATCGTTGTTCTGTGGGTTGGTATCACCAACGATCATCTGTGTCGGCTGTTCTTTCAGGAAATCAGCTTCCATACCTTCGTCAGGATCCAGAATTGTTCCACTGAGCCTAATATAAACCAAATCGCCTTTGGCTGCTTTTCCTTCTTTTGGTTCTGCAGTGGCATAGCTGGTTTGTAAATTGTGAATATATTGATCTACATCCTCTTCAGTAGTTTTTGGTTGTTTATATTTCATGCGAAGAGCACGATAATCACCCAGGTTAACATCTGGCATCAACGGCACAATAAATTCGAAAGCAGGTGGATCAAGGCTGATTTTTTCTTCCATGCCAGAACCGGAAGGTTCAATTTTTGCTTCAGCGATTGCTTTGGGATAAATATCATTAACAAGCATCTCTAATGCCTGGTTGTCAATATACTCATTGCCGATATAACGACGAATTACATCATAGGGCGCTTTACCGGGACGGAACCCTGGTATTTTTGTTTGTTTCGCTAAACTTCGAGCTGCACGCTGACGAAATTGTTCAATCAGTGCTGGTTCGATTTCGACAATTAACTTTACTTGCTGATCATCTCGCGCTTGGGTTTCAACTTTCAACTCTAATATCCTTATAAAGAAGTAATAAACTTATCATGAGGAAGGAGGGACTCGAACCCTCACGCCTTGCGGCACGTGATCCTAAGTCACGCCTGTCTGCCAGTTCCAGCACTTCCCCGCATTGGTAAATTATACGCGATCGTTTTTGGTACGTCAATAATGGGATATAATGGTAGCCTTGAATCGAGATATGACAAACAAAGGAGGCCCACTTGAGTAGAGTCTTTAATCCGGATTCAGCCGGTAAGGAACGGAATCAATTAAGAAAGAAAATTGTCATTGCTATCAGGGCTTTTATGTCACAACAAGAACCCAATCAAGAAGCAAAAGATGCTTCCGCTTTCATTGTTATTGCGCTAAGAAGAATTCATGGAACAGTTGAACAATCGGTTGTTGCCTGGGAAAAAAGGGGATATTGGGTTAAAGCGGATCGATTCCGTTTAGAATGGGAATGGACCCTCAATATGAGCAACAAACTTGAGCAATTATTGATTCAGGAAAATTGGATAGAAGTAGCGGGCACCTGTGTACAGATCGCCCAAAAATTCTATAATGTCAACGTATCTCCCAATCACCGAATGGGTGTACCCTGGACTGGTAGCTGGAAAAAATTGTTCTCCTAATTCTGTAAATATAATGCATAGGTGAATGGCAATGAAAATAATCGAAGATGTACTCTCAACATTGACTGATGCAAAAGTAAACGATGTTCGTATCGGCTTGCATTGGACCGCTGTGGTCGTTGAGAAACACGGCAAGCATGCCTGTGGATTAGCATCAACTGTAAATAATACCCATCATAGAGAAGGCATTCCGGATGTTGAATCAGCAGGGGATCTGTGTTCATTATCTGCGCTGCAATTAGCCGATTTTGCACTCTCTTCTTCAAATATAAAATCGAGCATTGGTATAGCTGCAATGAATGCTCTCATTGAACCAAAACCAACCCAATGGCAGGAAATTAATGCAGAGCAAGTATTAGCCAAAGAAGGCAATGGAAAAAATATTGCCGTTATTGGTAGTTTCCCATTCGTAAATCGTTTGAAAGATAAAGTCAACAAAATCTATGTGTTTGATTTGAATCCTGCAGAGGGTGAATTTGGACCAGAAGCAGCAGCGAAGATTCTGCCTGACATGGATGTCATTGCTATTACAGGTATGACGCTAGTCAATAAAACACTGGATGATTTACTGCCGTATTGCAACCCTGGGGCAGTGAAAATGATGCTGGGACCAAGTACCTTCTTGTCGGATATGATGTTTGATTATGGATTTGATCTTGTCTCTGGTGCGTACGTTGACAAGATAGTACCAGTGATCCAAACCATGTGTGAAGGTGGTACATTTAAACAGGTTCATCGGGCAGGTGTTCGTCTGGTTACCATGGCCAAGGCCACCTTGATAAATCCTGGTTAATTAAAAGATATTTTATAAAGGTAAGCAAAAATGCTAAATTACAATGAATTAATTGCGAAAGAAATATCTGTTCGAATGGAACAAGTACAGGCTGTAATCGAATTGCTGGATGATGGCAATACCATCCCGTTTATTTCACGTTATCGCAAAGAGGTAACCGGTAGTCTGGATGAAGAGCAAATTAGAAATATCTCCGAATCAGTAGAGAAATATCGTGCGCTGGATGATCGCCGCAAGACCATTATTTCATCTATTGAAAAGCAAGAAAAAATGACAGATGAGTTACGGGCGCAGATCAACAAGGCAATGGTTATGAATGAATTGGAAGATTTATATTTACCATATAAACCAAAACGCCGTACCCGGGCTATGATCGCCAAGGAAAATGGCTTGCAATCACTGGCAGATGCGATCTTGCAACAGACGTATACACCGGGAAACCCAACGAAAGCTGCTGAAGAATATATCTGTGAAGCATATCCTGATCCTGAAAATGTGCTTTCCGGTGCAAAAGATATCGTGGCTGAATACATTAATGATCATGCAGATATTCGAAAATCAACCCGCGACAAAGCCATGAAATGGGCTTCCTTGTCTTGTGAAAAAATCGGAACTGCGGAAGATCAGAAAAATGTATTTGAAACTTACTATGAATTTGAAATTAGTGTAAACCGTATTCGCCCACATCAGATTCTGGCAATTAATCGTGGGGAGAATGAAAAAATATTACGTGTGAAAGTGCAAGTTCCTGAACGGGATTGGCGTGAAGCGATTGGAGCACATATCCATCCCAATCGGAAATCACCATTTCATTCATATTTACTAGAGGCAATTGATGATGCAGCAGAACGTTTGCTTTTGCCATCCATTGAACGGGATGTTCGGCGCGAGTTATCCGAATCCGCAGCTTCACATGCCATTCAAGTATTTGCTGAAAATATGCGTGCTTTACTGGAGCAGCCGCCATTATCGATGCATACTGTATTGGGTTTGGATCCGGGCTATCGAACAGGCTCAAAGTATGCCGTTATTGATCCAACCGGCAAGATTGTAGATACTGGAACAATTTATCCGCATAAACCCCAGTCAAAGTGGAATGAATCCAAAACAAAATTAATTGACGTCATTGATAAGTACAAAGTGACTTTACTTTCAATTGGTAACGGTACTGCGTCTCGTGAGAGTGAGCAATTGGCTGCAGAGATCATTGTTGAGCGTAAGGAAGTGAAATACTTAATCGTTAGTGAAGCCGGCGCAAGTGTATACAGTGCCAGTCCATTGGCTCGCTCAGAGATGCCTGATTTGGATGTCAGCATTCGTGGTGCGGTCTCCATTGCCCGGCGGGTACAAGACCCACTGGCAGAGCTGGTCAAAATTGATCCGAGGTCTATCGGTGTAGGACTTTATCAACACGATGTTAATCAGGCTATGCTCTCCAATGCTTTGACCAGTGTTGTTGAAAGTGTAGTGAACTCCGTTGGTGTAGATTTAAACACTGCTTCCCCATCATTATTGACATACATTTCCGGTATTGGTCCTAAATTGGCTGAAATGATTGTTGCCTACCGAGATGAAAATGGGAAATTTGCAAGCAGAGCAGAATTGTTGAAAATCTCTGGATTGGGCAAGAAGGCCTTCCAGCAATCGGCTGGATTCCTTAGAATTCATCAGGGCACACATCCATTGGATGCCAGTTCGATTCATCCGGAATCTTATGCTGTTGCCCAGAAAATAATCGAGAAAGCCAATATTGATTTTGATGATTCTCTGGAAAAGAAAGCACAAACGCTGGAAGCATTGAAGCAATCAGTGCCATTGGATTCATTGGCAGATCAATTGAAAACGGGTATTCCAACATTGACAGATATTTTTGAACAGTTAATTCGTCCCGGGCGGGATCCTCGCTTGGATACACCGGCTCCCATGTTACGCAGTGATGTGCTTTCAATGGAAGATTTGATTGTCGGAATGCAGCTAATGGGGACTGTGCGCAATGTAGTGGATTTTGGCTCTTTTGTGGATATTGGTGTAAAGCAGGATGCTTTACTACATCGTACACAAATACCTCAAGGGAAACAGGTTCGCGTTGGCGATATCTTAAATGTAACGGTGGTAAAGATCGAAAAAGAACGTGGTCGCATTGGCATTAGCTGGAATGGTGAAAAGAATTAATCCATGAGTGAAAAAGTCGCACAATCACCTACAGAATTTTCTTTGGCTTCCGAATTTGTCAGTAATCGGAAAGGTCCCGTGATTTGGATCATCTCTCATGCCATGCGCTATTGGTGGGTGATTGTTGTTGCGTTGATCGGCTCTTTAGGAAACGCGATTCTTGCTGCAGTTTTGCCAGTTATCATCGGTAGGGTTTATACCATTTTACAAGCAGGCCAACATGATCCTATTCTATACAGCCTGATTATCTGGCTGTTGATTGCACAAACCACGCGTGTCTTTTTAATGTTTGGACGGAATTTTGGATTTGAAGTGATCGCGCAAGCCATGGAGCGATCTATACGGGCGGAATTGCATGTGAATTTGCTTGGCAAAAGCATGACATTCCATAGTATGCACCCGGTCGGTGATATTATGGCACGAGCCACCAATGACGTGCGTGAAATCAATCTGATGTTTAGCCCAGGATTAAATCTTGTTCTGGGTTCTATCAATTTCTTGATTGTTCCGGTCATTGTGGCTCCAACATATCATCCTCAATTGATCCTTACCCCATTATTATTCATTGTATTTTATGCGATTGCGCTTGCTCATTATTTAAAAACCTTGAGACCAATCACAGAAGATGTACGCTTTCGTTTTGGTGAATTGAATACCAAATTATCCGAAACATTGGATGGCATTGAAACTGTAAAAGCCGCTGCTCAGGAAGAAAATGAGAATGTTCGTTTCAAAAAATTAACCAAGTTATACCGAGATGCTTTGGTACATCAAGGACGTATCGAGGCACGTTTTATTCCTATGTTGTTATTGGGTATTGCACTGGCTGTTGGACTGGGACATGCCTTGTTTTTATATCAACAAGGGGAAATCATCATGGGAGATGTGATCACTTATTTTGGCATTCTGATGATGCTTGATTTTCCAACATTTATCTCTTTGTTTGCATACTCACAGATATCATTGGGCATTGCCGGCGCCAGACGTATTCTGGAATTAATGAACCAGGAGACTTTGCTGGATCAGAATATGGGCGGTTATGCAAAGGAGATTACTGGCAAAATTGAGTTTAAACATGTTGATTTCGGATATGAAGAGGGGTCCAGCATATTGGATGATATCAGTTTTGATTTAAACCCTGGAGAAACGCTTGCCGTTGTTGGCCAAACAGGCTCCGGGAAATCTTCATTGGCGAAACTGATCAATCGGACGTATGATGTGAATGCTGGTGTAATAACCGTAGATGGCGTGGATGTGCGGGAATGGAATATGGAATCCCTTCGCGCCGGTATATCGATCATTGAACAGGATATCTTTTTATTTTCCAGGACCATTGAAGAAAATATCGCCTTTGGAAATCCACAGGCTACTCATGAAATGGTCGTTGAGGCCGCCAAATCAGCACAGGCAAATGAATTTATTGAATCATTTAGCAAAGGCTATCAGACCATCCTTGGTGAACGCGGAGTGACATTATCAGGCGGACAACGGCAACGTATTGCTTTAGCAAGAGCTTTTTTAACTAACCCATTGATTTTGATTCTGGATGATTCTACCAGTGCAATTGACAGTGCGACAGAAGATAAAATTCAGAAAGCAATATTTAAAGCGGCAGAAGGCAGAACAACGCTGATTATTACGCATCGATTATCTCAAATTCGTTGGGCTGATAAAGTGCTTGTGTTGAAACATGGCGAAATTAATGCTTATGGCGATCATGATACTTTGATGAAAACATCAGAGGCTTATCGTGATTTGTTTGTGGAGTAGGGAAGTATAAATGTCAGTATTTAGCTCATTAGGTGCAGAAGACTATGATCGAAAATATTCGGACAAAGAGCTGATCCGAAGAATTGCAGATTATTTCAAACCCCATATCAAAATGTTATTGTTTATAGCTTCAATGGTGATTATTGTCTCTAGTGCAGGCGCGGTGCAACCATTAATTGTTTCAAAATCAATTGAATATTTTGGCGAAAACTTTAATTTATCACTGATTGGTTGGATGGTACTGGGCATATTATCACTAAACACAATCAATTGGTTTGCAAATTTATTACGCCGCCAATACACCGTACAAATTATTGCAGATGTTGCGGTTAAGCTGGCCGAAGATGGATTTCAAGCATCAATCATGCATGATCTTTCATTCTATGATGAATTCACCTCCGGCAGGATACAATCGCGCATCACCTCAGATACACGTGACTTCGGCACCTTAATTGCGATTATTACTGATCTGGTGTCCCAGCTTTTTGAATCCATTTTGTTGGCGATCATATTATTGCAAATCAACGTTACACTATCCTTAATTGTTTTTACAATTATTCCGGTTGTATTTATCTTTACTTATTTGTACCGAAACCTGGCGCGGCGCGTTACCCGGGCTGGTATGCAGGCGATGGCGGAAGTAAATACGACCATTAAGGAAACGATTAGCGGGATCTCAGTTGCGAAGAATTTCCGGCAGGAAAAAAGTGTGTTTGAATTATTTACTGAGGCAAATCAGTTATCATATCGAGTAAATATCAAGCGTGGTTTTGTGCTTTCGTTTGTTTTCCCGGTGCTGCATTTGTTTGCTGGTTTTGCTATTGCTGCTTTGGTATATTTCGGATCAATGACAGTGCAACAAGGCATGGTTACTGCCGCGACATGGTATTTATTTACCATCAGTTTGGATCGTTTCTTATATCCGGTGATGAATTTATCGTCATTTATTACTCAAATCCAAACCGGCTTATCTGCTGCGGAACGTGTTTTTGCACTGATTGATGCAGAATCCAGCGTGAAGCAAACTGACAATATACAGGCGGGAGGTTTATCAGGCAAAATAACTTTTGATCATGTTGGTATTCGCTATAAAACAGGGGAACCTGTGGTTGAGGATTTAGAGCTGGATATTAAGGCTGGAGAGAGTGTGGCATTTGTTGGCCATACAGGGGCGGGCAAAACCACGATTGCACGTATGATTGCCAGGTTTTATGAGTATCAATCTGGCCGGTTACTGATTGATGGTAAAGACATTCGCAGTTTTGATTTAAATAGCTATCGCAATAATCTTGGCATCGTCACCCAGGTACCATTTCTTTTCTCAGGAACGATTATGGATAATATACGTTATGCATGCGAAAATGTACCTGAAGATGAAATCCATCAAATAGCTTATTCGATCGGGAATGGTGAATGGGTAGAATCATTATCCAATGGATTTTACACACAAGTAGGAGAGCGGGGAAATTTGCTCTCGATGGGGCAAAAGCAACTTGTTGCTTTAATGCGTGTATTAGTGCAGAAACCAGCCATTTTTATTCTGGATGAAGCAACTGCCAGTATAGATCCATTTACGGAACGTCAAATACAGAAAGCACTGAACATCATTTTATCCAAAACAACCAGCATATTAATTGCTCATCGTTTATCAACAATTAAATCAGCTGATCGCATTATTGTGTTGGATTCAGGCCGTATCATCGAATCAGGGGATCATGATCAACTCATTGCATTGAATGGTGGATACGCAGATTTATACCAGACGTATTTCCGTCATCAAAGTCTGGACTATGTAAACAAGGCATATCAGTTTAAGGAACAATAATGGTGTTTAGATGAATGAGGGAAGTTATTATTTACCAGCAGATAAAGTTTCCAGCGAAATTATCATTAAGAATTCCCGCTTCCTTTCATACTGTACGCATGCTGCTACGGTGGAACATGCCCGAGATTTCATCAGTGAAATAAAGAAAAACCATCCCGGCGCAGCGCATCATGTGCCGGCTTTTGTTATCGGCCATGGACCCAGTACGATTTCACATTGTAGTGACAATGGAGAACCATCCGGAACGGCAGGAAAACCAACTCTGGTTGTTCTGCAGGGAAGTGCCTTGGGTGATGTTGTTTTAGTCACTGTGCGTTATTTTGGGGGCATTAAATTAGGAACGGGTGGTTTGGTAAAAGCTTACACTGAAAGCGCTCAGGAAGTCCTTAAATTGGTCAGAAGGGCAATAAAAATCCCAACTCACAATATATTAATTGAAATACCATATACATTCCTAGAACCCATTCGACGACTCATCCCTGTTCATCAAGGCATCATTGATGATGAGGAATATAGCGAAATTGTCGTGCTATCGTGTACTTTTCCGGTTGATACGTATGAAGATTTTGCCGTTGGGCTTACAGAGTTATCCAGCGGAACAATTGAACCAGTGATTGTCAGCACAAATGCAGATTCGATTTTCCCTGTTATTGATTAAGGGAAACGCCATTCAGGATCCATTCACTAATTTGTTCCGCGCCATTAAGCACTTCTGATTGATCCAATGAGGTTTGCAATATTTGATCAATTTTCTCAGTCCACCGACCCGATAAAAATTCATTTAGTTTTATTTCAACACCGCACAGTTTATCTCTACTATAGGCTGACAGAAATTTTGATTCCGGAAAATCGTATCGGGGGATATAGCCCATAGGAATTCTGCTGGCATATGCTTCTGCGATGGTGCTGTAGCCCACTTTGGCGATAATGGCATCTGCACATGCGACCAGGTCTGGATGATAAAAAGATGAATGATGGGGCAGAAATAGCGTGTTTTCAATTTTTTGGATTTCCTGTCCAATTCCCGGAACAATAAAGGTAACCCCAGTTTTATTCATGGATGAGGCGTTAATTTGGATTTGATCAGGTATACCACCCAATGACAAGAGCACAACTTTATGCGTATCTGGAATACCCAATCGTTCTTTGGTGAGATGAGCGGGTTGTTTGGCTGGTCGACTGATTGGTTTGGCAATGGCACTTAATGAGCGGGGGTATTGGCAAAATGGTTCAGTGAGATAATGATTTTTGACCTTTTTGATATTATTTCTGATTGTATCTGCAAATGGTTTAAAGGCAGGGTATTCATTTTGATAGGCTTCGTATATCCAATCCCAGGTGAAATTTTCGATTAGAAAAACTGGAAGTTTCAATTTTTGAGCGGCGGAGATACCCAAAACAGCAATATCACAGAGTACAGCTTTGATGTCATGTTTGTGGAATTCTATACATAATTGTTCAACTTGTTGTTTATAAGATTCAAAAAAACTTGAAAGCTTTGATAATGTCGTATCGAAGTCTATTTCAAAAGGGGAGGTTTGTACTAATCCGATATCAGTTTCCATGGGATGCAGTGTGAAAGATTTTATATCAGATTCAATAAAAAACCACTCTGGTATAGTGGTGTATATATGGAAATGCATATCAGGTCTTTTATTTTGCAGGCTTTGCATCACTGCACATGCACGAGATGCGTGTCCAAAACCATGTGATGTGATTAAATAGGCGAATGAGTATTTATTCATTTTGGTTTTCCGCATATTGCTCGGCCATTAAAATACGTTTGGATATCGAAGGGTGAGAATGCATAAAAAATTCAATCCATGGGTCCGGATCCAGTTCAGCAAGGTTTTGATCTGATAATTTTGTCAATGCAGTTGCAAATGGAATTGGTTTATTGGTTATTTTAAGGGCGTATGTGTCAGCTCGTTTCTCAAGAATCCGAGAAAAAGTATTCTGAATGGGAAACACCAATATGCTGAATAAACCAAAAATGATCTCAAGTAAGGGCAAATTGGCAATATCTGATATGGACGCGAAGTTGAAAAAATGTATTCCCCACTGTAATCCAAAAGATGCCAGGAAAAATGTCAAAATAATGATCACTGAGTTTACCAGTATGGAAAGTGGCAAATCATTGTGAACATGATGGGCCAATTCATGCGCCAGAATGGTTTCGATTTCATCATCTGTGTAATTTTCCAAAATCGTATCACTTAAAACAATACGCTTTGTATTTGAAAAGCCCATCAAGGCGGCATTGGCTGTTTTTGTTCGACGACTCATATCGAATTGGAAGACGCCGGCAACATGAGTGTTGGCTTGTCGTGCCAGATTGGTCAATTTCTGTTCTAATTCGTTATGCTGATCCGCAAGGGGAACAAATTTGTTGAATATTGGCGCAATCAGAACCGGATATAAATTTGCAAAAAGGACACTGATGGTTACAACAATGGCTGCTGCCCAAATCCACCATGTTTGCGGGGCGATTGATAAAAACCAATAGATCAGCAACAGCAATGGAATACCAATCGCACCGGAAATTGCCAAACTTTTTGTCTGATCAGTAAGCCAGGATGAGAGACGTTCATGTGATAGTTCATATCTTTTGGGTAATAGGAATTCAGAATAATAGGTAAGTGGTGATGAGATGACGAAAGCCACAAATCCGTATACAAGAATAAAAAGTCCATTTGTGACGATAAGAGGAAAATTATTAAGGGAAATGAATTCACGGAGCCAAATTGAAAAACCAGAAAAGACCCAGATCAGGGCTACAAATCCATTAATTAAGAAATCAAGAATGAATACCCAACGTTTTTGTTTGGCATATTTTTTTGCACTATCTTGTCGTTCTGTGCTCATTTATCCTGTCCCTTGTATTAAAGATATCATCCTATTATACAGGATGATAGATATAGCAATTAAAAAACCGCCTATTCAGGCGGTTTACAATATTGATTCAGCTAATATCAGAATAAACTACGTATCATCAACATGAAGCCAAAAACCATCAACGGAATTCCGATGGGTGCTGCAAAAATCAGAATGGTGAGTAATAGTCCTACGATTAATAATACGAGCCCTAGAACAGCACCAACAATGCGACCTGTGACATTCAAGATGAATGCCAATAAATCCCATATCAATTTGAATGGCCATAAGAACCAAGGGACAGATTTTTTCTTTTCCATTTATATTTTCCTTTTCAATCAAATAACTTTTCCTATATATCTATTAATATATACGGAAAAAATCAGAAATCGTTTCGTAATTTGTAATAGAATTACCTGTAATTCTATTTTAATTGTTTGGCTTGATCAATCCATGATTGAGTTGCTTTTATACGAATACCAGCTTCTTCCAATAATTGATTCAGTTGATCCAGCTTCAAATCAGCAATTTGTGTATAAGTTGTAATGCCGTGATTATTCATGGCTTCACGTGTTTTTGGCCCAATTCCGGAGATTAACTGTAAATCATCTTGAGATTTTTTTTTGACTGCCGCAGCACGGGGTGATTGAATCTTCTTTTTTTGAGGAGTTTGCGTTGGTTTTTTGGGTGCAGTAATTTGCTTTTGTATATGCAGACGTACAGATATTTGTTGAATAAAATATATCAGGAAAATTTGAAACGGAATAAAGACAAAAAACAAGAAAACAATGAATCGCAATATTGGCGATTTGTATATCGTACCATCAGTATTATCAGATTTGGATTTCATGATTCCCTCCATACTTATTCAGCATAGTTTCATTATAGCAAAATAAATAGCCGACGAGGTAATCGCCGACTATTCCAAAAGAAAATTATTATTTGATTATTTTTCAGTTACAGTAACTTTTTCCATAACATCGCCGGCTTTAATGGCATTGACAACATCCATACTGCTGGTTACTTTACCAAATACGGTATGTTTACCATCAAGATGGGGCTGTGGTGAATGGGTGATAAAAAACTGGCTGCCGTTGGTATTGGGACCGGCATTTGCCATGGACATCATCCCCGTTTCATGTTTCAGAGGATTTTCAAAGAGCTCATCCTCAAATTTGTATCCTGGGCCGCCTGCGCCAGTACCTGTCGGATCACCACCCTGAATCACAAAATCAGGGATAACGCGATGGAAGGTAACGCCATCGTAATAACCTTCTTTGATTAAAAACACGAAATTATTTACCGTTTTTGGTGCATGTTGAGGTGCTAATTCGATGACAATATCCCCTCGATTTGTTTTCATAAGAACTTCATATTTTTTCTTCAGTTCAATTACCATTTCTGGTGCTGATTTCCATTGTTTACTACTCATATCATTTCCTTTCATAATAGGATTCACATCATTATAGCATTTGCACTGAAGTTATGCTATAAATATAGTTGTCAGACAAATAATATTTCTTGAGTTTCTTTGCTTTGCTCTGTACAATAAAAAGTAGATTATGAAGTTAAAATCAATAGAATTCGGCAAAATAACCAATCAATTTAAAGGATTGTGAGGAGAAAATGGAATTCATGATGACTCGAGATTCCCTTAGCAAACATGATTTGAATGGAAAGAAGTATCTATACACCGGACTGGACGTCATTTTGGAAGAAATTTCGACAATGACCGATTTACCGGAAATTTATTATCAAACATTGCAAGATGGTATCAACTGGCAAATTCGTTCAGAATTAACAGTCGAACGTTCAATACTGTCTCCTGGCAGTACATATCCATGGGTGGCGACCTTGATGGCAGTTGGGGCGCAGGTAATTTTCCCGGATGAAGCTAGAAAATCAATCCCCGAATTTATGAAAAAAAGAATAAATGGATCAGGGGCAGCAGTAGGATTACTAATTCCGATTGAATTTAGAAATGGCAGGATGTGTTATCAGGCTGTTCGTCCAACCCCAGCCAGTTTGCCGACAGTATCTATCTGTGCTTTCATGGAAATGGACGGCGAAATTGTAAAGGACGCCCGAATTGCGATTACTGGAACATGGCGCAATAAATTGGCTCTGGTTAAAAGTGCTGATTTACTAATAGGAAAATCTTTATCAGACGAGCAAATTAGCAAGGTAATTGACAGCATTTTAAAAGAGATTGAACCTGTAACTAATTTTCAGGCAAGTGCTGAATATCGTATCGAAATGGCAAAATGCCTGACACAAAGATCATTATCCGCATGCTTAACACAAGGTGAGGTGGCCTGATGAAATCTGAAAGCAAGATGATTCAATTCACATTAAATGGCACATCTGTCGATGAATCCTTGAATCCGAAACAAACACTGTTAGATTATCTGCGATCTAAATCGCTGTATAGTGTAAAAAATGGCTGCCGAGAAGGCGATTGCGGCATGTGTACCGTTTTGGTAAACGGAAATCCTGTACGATCCTGTATGTTGAAATTATCAGAAATTACTGGAAAAAATATCATCACACTAGAAGGCATATCTGACGGCAATACGCCACATATTATTCAGAAAGCATTCATGGAATCCGGGGCGATTCAATGTGGATTCTGCACCCCTGCACAGATTTTAACCGTGAAGGCATTACTGGATCGTGATAAAAATCCAACTGATACAGAAATCCGGAATGCAATTAGCGGTGTACAGTGCCGCTGTACAGGTTATGTTCGGATTATTGATGCTGTTCATATGGCCTCGAAATATATGCAGGAGCAACCAACTGGTGTGCCTGTTGTGGAACATTTCGTATTGAATGATAACCTCAAGGATATCAATATCCCCGAAGCATATTTTAGAAAGGATAACGCACAAGAAACATTGCTGCCAATTGTATATACACCGGCCAGCATGAAAGATACTGACTTTGTTGGGCAAGCGGAAATCAAAGTAGACGCAAAAAAACTCGCCATGGGAAAACCAGTGTTTACTGATGATTTCAAACTAGAAGGAATGTTATACGGCGCATTATTAACCAGTCCGCATGCTCATGCAATAATCAAGGATATTGACACCAGTAGAGCAAAAGCCCTGCCAGGTGTTGAAGCAGTTCTTACATACCAGGATATCGAACGAGTAAAATATGCTTCAGGTGGGCAAAGTTATCCACAGCCGCTGCCATATGATCAGGCCTCACTGGATAATAAAGTTCGCCATGTGGGAGATCGAGTTGCCCTGGTTGCAGCGGAAACACCTGAACTGGCCGAAGAAGCAATGCGTTTAATAAAAGTTGAATATGAAGTACTGCCTGCTGCTCTGACCGCGGAAGAAGCCATGAAAGATGGTGCGCCAGTGATTCATGATGAAGAAGACACCGAAGGTGTTTTTGATCCCAAACATAACATTGTCTATCATATTGAAGCGAGTCATGGTGATGTGGATCAAGCGTTGAAAGATGCTGACCATGTCTTTGAGGGAACGTATCGTACGCCAAAACAGCAGCATGCGCAGATGGAACCCCATGTTTGTATATCCTATTGGGATGAAGATGAGCGTTTGGTTCTGCGCAGTAGTACGCAAGTACCTTATCATGCCCGACGCATTGTGGCACCATTGTTGGGTTTGCCTGTAAAGAGGATCAGAGTCATAAAACCTCGACTAGGCGGTGGATTTGGTGGAAAGCAAGAGATTATCATGGAAGATATGTGTGGTCACCTCACGATTGCAACAGGTCGACCAGTACGCATGGAATACTCACGTAAACAGGAATTTATCAGCTCCCGCAGTCGGCATCCGCAGATTATTACTTACAAGGTCGCTATTAAAGATGAAATTGTGACTGGTATCGATATGAATCTGATTGGTGATACTGGTGCGTATGGCTCACATGGGCTTACCGTGCAAATGGTAGGCGGTTTCAAAGGATTAACGCTATATAACCCCTATAACGCTCGATTTACATGTGATGTGGTATATACGAACACTCCTCCAGCGGGCGCTTATCGTGGGTATGGCAGTATGCAATGTGAATATGCCATTGAAGTATTAATGGCAGAGATTGCTGATAAATTGAATCTGGATGTAGTTGAATTCAAACGCAAAAACTGGATCAAAATTGGCGAACCAATGCACATGGCCAAGCAATTGGGCGAAGGCCGTGAAGGTATTGATCAGATGATGGAAACCAGCGGTATGGACGCCTGTGTGGCCATTGGTTTAAAGGCAACAGATTATTACAATAAACGAAAACTGTATGAGAACCAGAGTGGCATAATTCGTAAAGGAATTGGCATGGCCGTTGTCTTCCATGGTAGTGGTGTGGCTGGGCTGGATATGGCGGCTGCTACGATCAAGATGAATGATGATGGTTCCTTCAACTTGCAAATGGGTGCCACGGATCTGGGAACAGGATCTGATACAATTTTGGCGCAGATTGCAGCTGAAGTGCTTCAGGTACCAGTGAATGATTTCATTGTGTACACGGCCGACACAGATTTTACGCCGTTTGATACCGGTGCTTATGCAAGTAGTACTACCTATATTTCTGGCGGTGCCGTGAAGAAAGCGGCAGAACAAATCAAGCAGCAAATTCTGGAACATGCCGCAACGATGTTGGATTTACCCGATACAACTGGTTTGGAAGTTGGCGATAAAAAAGTAAAAACTGCGGATGGCCGTATGATTACATATGAAGATATCGCGCTAAGCAGTCTGCATAATTTAAATCAACATCAAATTATGACAACCGCTTCACATTTCAGTTTGAGCAGCCCACCACCGACCGCGGCCCAATTTGCTGAGATCACAGTTGACACGGAAACAGGTGAGGTTAAGATCGATCGATTACTAATGATTGTGGATTGCGGTCGAGTAATTAATCCAATCACTGCCAGTGGTCAGGTAGAAGGCGGTTTACAGCAGGGCATTGGCTTTACATTGAGTGAAGATTCAATTTTTGATGCGAATGGCAAAATGTTAAACGCTCGCCTGAAGGATTATCATACGTACAGTTCCAATGACATGCCGCCAATGGATGTGATTTTCGTGCAAACAGATGAAAGTACCGGGCCATTTGGTGCAAAATCCATATCGGAAATTTCTATTGATGGTGTAGCGCCATCTATCGTGAATGCAATTTATCATGCGACAGGTGTCTGGATGCGAGACTTGCCGCTAACACCAGAACGTGTTTGGAAAAATTTACATAAATAAATTTTGCTAACAAACAAAAAAAATGCTGGTCTATTAACGACCAGCATTTTTAATTATATATCTGGGTATTAGCCACTCTTCGTTGGAATATATTGTGCAATTTTCTTTGCGAGGTTGATAATCGGCATTGTTTGCATCCAAACTTTTCCCGGACCGGTTAATGTAGCCAGGAACAATCCCTCACCAGAGAAAAAGATATTCTTCAATCCTTTTACCATGGCAATATCATAATTTACCGTAGGTTCAAACATTGCAATATGTCCTGGATCCACTTTAAGTGTTTGATTGGCTTTTAACTCATACTCCACTACTTCACCAGGTAATTCCATGAAGACAGTACCTGGTCCGGTTACTTTTTGCAAAATGAAACCTTCTCCACCAAATAAGCCAGCTCCGAGTTTCTTGCGGAAATGCATTTCTAATTTTACTGAACCTTCAGCACACATAAAGGCGTCTTTCTGACAAATAATGGTCTCATTGGGTGCCAAAGCCATATCAACAATTTTTCCGGGTGCTTCGGGGGTAAAAACAATGAGTGCTTTGGTAGCAGCACATTGGTAGGTTGTCATAAATAATGATTCTCCGGCAAGTGAGCGGCCCAAGCCACTTAGCAAACCGCCTTTTGTGTTGGTTTCCATGTTAATACCATCGCTCATCCATGCCATGCCACCAGACTCCGTATACATTGAATCGCCTTGATCCATAGATATGGTCAAGTATTGTAACAAAGAACCCTCTACCTTGTATTGCATTTTCATCTCCTCCAATCTACATTAATTTCTATGAGTAGTATAGCAAGAAATTACCGGGATTACTTCCAGAATTTCGCAACTTTTTTTGAAAATATATGTTAATTATTTTAGGTGATGATGGGTTTTTGAAAATTATACTGTCGATCAATACAAAGGTTGACATAAATTGTTTTCGTGGTACTATGATATACAATAGATTTAGGAAAACTATGAAAACAAACTTCGTCCTCTACTTTTTTAGCTATTATTTTTATTTCTACACACGAACTGTGCGGAGGACGCTTCATATTTCCTAGTGAATGAGAAAATTTTGTAAAAGGGAAAACCCATGGAGCCGGACTCCGTGGGTTTTTTATTTTTTATTCGGAGGCAACTGGATGTACCAAAGAAATACGATTCGTGGAGCAATATCAGTATCGGAAGATAGTAGAGATGCTATTCTTTCAGCCACTGCTGAATTGTTTTCGACCATTGTAGATAGAAACCAGCTACAGCAGGAAGAGGTAGAAGCCATACTGTTTTCCGCGACACCCGATTTAACTGCTGTCTACCCGGCGATTGCAATTCGAGAAATGGGTTGGGATGATATTCCTATGATGTGTTTTCAGGAAATGGCCGTTGTGGATGCCTTACCGGCATGTATCCGAATGATTGTATTTAATACTAAAAAAGAAATCAAACCACGTCATGTATATTTACATGAGGCGGAAAAACTCAGACCTGATTTAATACATGAGGTACAAAATGCAAGCAACTGATTTAATTACACTTCCAGATGAATCAATAGAAATTAGCGTAAGTTGTGAGCATAGCGATGTTCCTCTTGTTCATAAAAAACATCCTGCACATACTACAGTTATCCAGGTGAGGAATACCGTGATCGGTGGAGATAAAGTTGTGGTGATGGCGGGACCTTGTGCTGTAGAAAGTATGCAGCAAATCGTGACGACTGCAGAAAGTATCAAGAAGGAAGGTGCAACAGCATTGCGTGGAGGAGCATACAAACCCCGTACATCGCCTTACAGTTTCCAGGGGTTGGGGGTTCAAGGATTGAAGATTTTAGCCGAGGGGAGAAATAAAACCGGTTTACCCATTATTACAGAAATTATTGATGCCCAATTAGTAGATGTTGTTTCAAAATATGCCGATATTTTCCAGATTGGCGCTAGAAATATGCAAAATTTTGAATTGCTCAAAGCAGTTGGCAGGACCCATATACCTGTATTACTCAAGCGGGGCATGATGTCAACCATCCAGGAATTATTAAATGCTGCGGAGTATATTCTTTCAGAAGGAAATCCAAATGTCATTTTATGTGAACGTGGAATCCGAACATTTGAGACACATACGCGGAATACATTGGATATCAGTGCTGTCCCCATATTAAAACAACTTACCCATTTACCCGTCATTGTAGATCCTAGCCATGCGACTGGCATTCGAGAACTCGTGCTACCGGTTTCACGGGCGGCGATCGCTGCCGGGGCAGATGGTATCATTGTTGAAGTTCATCCGAATCCGGATCAGGCATTGTCTGATGGTCCACAATCGTTAGATTTAAAAGATTTCGCAGATTTCATGCGCGGTATTGCACCGATTGTTGAGGCAGTAGGTAGAACCCTATGATTGATTTTGCTGGCGCCAATGTATGTATTATTGGAATGGGGTTAATGGGTTCATCAGCAGCTCAGCAACTTATTGGTAAATGCAAAAAGCTTATCGGTGTTGATCGTGATGGCGAAACAATTCAATATGTTTTGCATAAACACTGGATTGATGCTGGATATCAGGATTTTGCAGATATTGACGACACCCCCGATATCATTATCTTTACGATTCCGGTTCAGCAGATTCTTAAATATCTTGATGCAGAAGTATTAAATATTAAAACACCATGCATCATTATTGATTTTGGCAGTACAAAAAACGATATCATCAAAAAAATGTCAGTACTGCCGAAAAATTTTCAATGCTTTGCATGTCATCCCATGTGCGGAAAAGAAATGTCGGGACCTTTTGTGAGTGATAAAACACTCTATATTGGCAAGCCATTCTTGTATCATGCAATGCATTCTGAAAAGTGGGCATTTGATGTACTCGTTCAGCTTGTCAATAATCTAGGCGCAAGAATGATTGAGCTGGATCCGCAAAAACATGACAGACAACTGGCATATATCAGCCATGTACCATATTTATCTTCTGCGGCATTAGCGCTAATATCAAGCAGAGATGAACAAAGTGATCCGCAGGAATTGTGGAATATTGCTGCAAATGGATTTTTTGATATGACAAGATTAGCGGGCAGCGATGTATCCATGATTCAAGATATCGTGGCAACAAATTCAAAGGAAATATCATATGTTTTGGATAAATTGATTGAAGAGTTGTCATCCCTGAAATCATTAATAGAAAAAGGCAAATCAGCAGAATTGAGGCAGAATTTTGAAACAGCAAAAAAATTAAAAGAGAGAGCCTATCAATGTCGCGAATTACCGTCTTCCCAAGCAAAAAAATAACTGGAGAAATCTCAGTAGATGGGGATAAATCCATCACACATCGCGCAATCATGCATGCTGGTTTGGCTACTGGCACATCCAGCGTCACCCATTTCCTAAATGGAAATGATTGCCAGGCCACAATAAATTGTATGCGAGGCATGGGTGTGGAAATCGTTGAAGAAAATGAGCAGTTAACCATAACCGGGCATGGTTTAAATGGATTAAAACAGCCGAGTAAATCGTTAGATTGTGGGCGTTCCGGAACCACAATGCGTTTGTTGATGGGGTTGCTGTGCGGTATGGATCAAAAGAAGTTTGTGCTGGATGGCGATACCCAATTGCAAAAACGACCCATGGAAAGAGTTGCCAAGCCGTTAAGGAAATTCGGGGCAACGATAAATACATCGAATGGCACAGCGCCAGTTGAAATCATTGGAACGCAATTACACGGTAAAGAAATTAAATTGGATGTACCCAGCGCGCAGGTTAAAAGTGCGCTGATCTATGCAGGATTATACGCGCAAGGCAACACTGTCATTACCCAATTTGCGCCAACCAGAGATCATACCGAACGTATGCTGAGTGCACAGGGTGTTTCGATTGTACGAGATGTCTATTCTGTCAAAGTAACGCCAACACAGAAACTAGCGCCTATTGAAATGGTGATACCTGGAGATATCTCCTCTGCAGCATTTCCGATCGCTGCAGCAGTGATTAGTCCACAAGCTGAGTTGACCATCCGGGATGTAGGGCTAAATGATTCGCGCACGGGATTAATAGATATATTAGTCCGTATGGGCGCAAAAATAAAAATTGATGTGATTGATAAGCAAGCCATTGAACCTATTGGAAATCTATTCATACAAGATTCAGCATTAAACGCCATTGAACTTGGCGGGGATATGATTGTTAGAGCCATTGATGAAATTCCCCTGGTGGCTTTATTAGCTACCCAGGCAAACGGCAAAACAGTGATTCGTGATGCCGCTGAATTGCGCGTTAAGGAAACGGATCGAATTCAGTCTATCAGCGAAGAATTAAACAAATTAGGTGCTCAAATTGAAGCTACGCCGGATGGCATGATTATTCAGGGCCCCACGCCACTTAAAGGCACCCTGGTGGATTCCCACGGAGATCATCGTATTGCGATGGCATTATTCATTGCAGGATGTATTGCTGACGGTCAAACGACGATTAATCATTTTGAATGTGTAACAGATTCATTCCCTGGATTTACAGATATCATGGCAAGCATTGGGGCGTTATATGAGTGATAGCAAAACAACAATGAAAGTTGGTTTGCTGGGCTGGCCAATATCCCACAGCCTGTCTCCAGTGATACACCAATCTGCTTTTGATGATCAAAATTTAAATTGGAAGTATAAATTATTTCCAATAGATACAAACTCCTTTGAATCAGATATCCGGATTCTATTACAATCCGATATTCGTGGATTTAATATTACCGCGCCCTATAAAGAACTAATTGTGCCTTTTCTAAGTACATGTGATGAAATAGGCCAACTCTTGGGAGCTGTGAACACTGTTTATAAAAATGAAATGGATGAATGGGTGGGTACAAATACCGATGTAATTGGTCTAAAGTGTGTATTAGAAGAAATTGGCATCAATCAAAAAAACACAACAAAGGTTACAATTTTAGGAAATGGGGGCGTTTCGCGAGCAGTTTTGTCTGTATTGGATGATTTGCATATTAATGCGATTGATATTCTGGCAAGGAATCAGCGCCGGTCCATACAGGTAATTGATGCATTTTCAGGTAGGACTCAAAATTGGAAAGAATTAAATACCAGGCAAATTAATGATGAATCAATACAAAACGCTCTGGATAACTCAGATTTAGTGATCAATGCCAGTACAGTTGGCATGCACCATAATGAGGTAAAAACGTTCTTTTCAGAAAATGTCGTCATACATGATAATGTAAAATTTCTTGATCTTGTTTATCAACCGACTGAAACAATGATGATGAAACAGGTCTTATCTGCTGGCGGAAAGGCATGGAATGGCATCAATATGTTAATTTATCAGGCTGCAGCCGCTTACAAAATCTGGACAGGTAAGGATGCGCCTATTAATGTTATGAAAGAAGCAGTTTTACGGAGGATAACGCAATGAGATTTTTAACAGGTGGAGAATCACACGGCCCAGAGCTTACAGGTATCCTTGAAGGCTTACCAGCAGGGATAGAACTGGATATTGATAAAATTAATCATGAATTAGCCCGAAGACAAGCCGGCTATGGTCGTAATCTACGCATGCAAATTGAACACGATCAGGTGCAAATTCGGGGTGGCTTTATATATGGAAAAACAACCGGGGCTCCTTTGGTGATGGCTATTCGAAACAAAGATTACGAAAATTGGGAAGAGAAGTGGAAAGAGAGAACATTAGATAAACTTAATATTCCCCGTCCTGGACACGCTGATTTAGCTGGGATGCAGAAATATCGTTTGGATGACGCACGTATCATATTGGAACGGGCCAGCGCCAGAGAAACTGCGATGCGCGTAGCCATAGGGGCTGTCTGTAAACAATTACTGGCACTGGCTGGTGTTAATATTTATAGTTATGTTGTTCAAATCGGTAGTGTAAAAACAGAACCCGTCGCAGAAATGTTTGAAGAGGCTTTTAATATATCTGAAGCAAGTCAATTACGCTGCCCGGTACCTGAAACAGCGGAGAAGATGCAAGCTGCCATTGATTTAGCAAAGGAAAATGGAGATACGATCGGTGGGGTCATTCAGGTTGTTGCAGAATCTGTTCCAGTAGGTTTGGGCTCCCATGTACATTGGGATCGAAGGTTGGATGGACGCATTGGCGGTGCAATGTTATCGATTCCTGCAATGAAGGGCATGGAAATTGGTGATGCCTACTCCAATGTAGAGAGAACCGGATCCAATGTACATGATGAGATTCATATCGTAGACGGAAAAATTAGCAGAAAACGAAATCGAGCTGGCGGAATAGAGGGCGGTATATCCAATGGCGAGCCTATCGTTGTAAAAGTTTATATGAAGCCTATTCCAACCGTTACGCTTGGTATGCCATCTATTGAATTATCTACGATGAAAGAGAAAAAAGCTGAGTATCAACGATCAGATACCTGTGCTGTACCATCGGCGACCGTTGTATGTGAAGCCATGTTGGCCTGGGTTTTGGCAGATGCCTATATGGAAAAATTTGGTGGAGATTCCGTTCAGGAGGTACTTCGCTGATGCAAATCATCTTGAATGGTTTTATGGGAACCGGTAAAACAACGATTGGCAAGATTCTGGCGCATCGATTGGATTGCCAATTCTTTGATCTTGACGCATTGATTGAACAAGATCAGAAAGCAAGCATTGCTGAAATATTTTCCATTCAGGGTGAAAAAGGTTTTCGGAAGCTGGAAACGAAAAAATTGTCATCTATCCTTGAGCAGGATGGCGTTATTGCATTAGGTGGTGGTGCTTTAACCAATCCAGAAAATTTGGAATTGGTTTTATCAGGGGATAATCTTCTGGTCGGGCTGTGCTGCTCAGCAGAGGAAATACTCAAGCGAGTATATCAAGATAAAGCGGTCAGACCCTTGTTGAACAGTGAAACAGAAGAGCCATTGCAAAAAGTTAATGCACTGCTCAAACAACGTGAGATTGTATATCAGAATTTTGATATTCAAATTGATACAACCGAAGTCACGCCTGATCGGGCAGCCTTAATGATTGAAGAATTTGCTGTATTGCGCATGACGCGTGTGCAATTTCCTGGTGGTTCTTATCCAATCTTCATCGGACGGGATGTTTTATCCTCTCTCGGGCGATTCATCCTGAGCAGGAAAAATACCAAAAAAGTCGCAATTGTTACCAATACTATTGTCGCAGACTTATATTTGGAACCCGTATTAAAATCACTGAAAGCAGCGGCAATTGAGCATTCAACTATTATCATACCTGATGGTGAACAAGGCAAAAATCTGGATACTGTCAGCGCTATATATTCTCAACTTGTTGAATTAAATGCAGATCGTTCAAGTATATTGCTGGCTTTAGGTGGAGGGATAACCGGCGATATATGCGGATTTGCAGCGGCCACATATATGAGAGGTATATCCTATATCCAGGTGCCAACCACACTTGTCTCAATGGTGGATTCCTCGATTGGGGGAAAAACCGGTGTCAACATAACTCAGGGAAAAAATCTTGTTGGATCATTTAAACAACCAGAGATGGTTGTTATGGATCTAAATACTTTGAAATCACTACCAGAGGAAGAAATATTAAATGGATTTGGAGAATTAATAAAGCACGGTTTCATCGCAGATCGGAATATTGTGAAACATATTGAAGATCTACAATGCACTATCCCAGAAATCATCGATCAAGAAACCTTTCCAAACATACTATTTCAGTCCTTGCAGGTAAAAAGATATATTGTGCAAAAGGATCCCTTTGAAAAAAACGAACGAATGCTGTTAAATTTTGGGCATACATTGGGGCATGCCATAGAAAAAGGGTCAGCACACAAAATTCCCCACGGCAAAGCGGTGATTATTGGTATGTGGTTTGCAATCATGTTATCTCGTGAATTAGAATATTTATCTGAAGATGAATTTCAGATGATTGATAAAATCTATACCCGATTAAACTTACCCAGATCATTGGATGGTTTTTCGATTCGTACATTGAAATCCTTTATTAAAATGGATAAAAAGAAAAAAGATGATAATTTACGGTGGATTCTTTTACACCAAATTGGAGAAGGTTTCATTACCTCTTCCTTATCATTGGATCGATTGGATGATGTCTTATCAAAATTAGGAGCAGAAATATGAGCAATGGAAAAAAGATTTTGGTTTTAAATGGACCAAATTTAAATATGCTGGGTTTTCGAGAACAAACCATTTATGGCAGCACAACTTTGGATGAGATTGAAAAGAAGCTTTTGGTTAAAGCCAACGAAACTCAATCCCAGGTAATATTTATGCAATCCAATCATGAAGGCGAACTTGTTGATATTATTCAGCAACATCGTCAGGATGTAGATGGCATTATCATCAATGCTGCTGCTTATACCCATACCAGTATAGCGATCCGGGATGCATTAATCGCAGTCAAGAAACCTGTTATTGAGGTTCATTTATCGAATATCTATCAGCGCGAAACATTCCGGCATCACTCAATGATCGCAGAGATTGCATTAGGGCAAATCTGCGGTTTGGGCTGGATTGGATATATACTGGCATTTGAGGCAATGATCTGTTATCTTAGTGCAGAATAATCATTTTGATAGAGAGGAACTGCTGTGAATAAAGATAAAATTGGGGTCATGTTTGTTTGTCTGGGCAATATCTGTCGCTCACCAATGGCTGAAGCAGTATTTACACATTTGGTAGAAGAACGAGGTTTATCAGAGCGATTTAAAATTCAATCATCTGGTGTAGGGCCATGGCATGTTGGCGAACGTCCTCATCCTGGAACCATACAGGTTTTACGTCAACATGATATGGCTGCAATAAATGGCAAGCGTGCCCAACAAATTAAATCAGATTTATTTACCAGTTTTGATTATGTAATAGCCATGGATACTTCAAATCAAAGTGATTTGAAGAGATTAGGTAATGCGACATTATTGTTGGACGAGATAGTTGATGGAGAAGTCAAAGATGTACCTGATCCATACTATGAACGCAATTTCAATTATGTATTTGAATTAGTAAAACAAGGTTGCAGCAAGTTATTAGATAGAATCTGTCAAGAACAAGGTCTTGGATAATGGATGCCGGATTACAGGAATATCTTAGAAAGATTATTACTGAAATCGGGGACAGTGCAACAATTTTAAATATCAGGCCTGCACATCATACAATAGCGCATTCATCATATCAGATTGAGACCAGCATGCGGAAATACCTGATCAAGTATGCTGAAACCCGTTTCGAGAGCAATATTCGCTGTGAGTATATCGGATTAAAATATCTTCATGATTCAAAATGTGTGCATACACCGAAAATATTCGACTATCATGATGCTGATGAAACTATTCCAGCCTACTTATTAATGGAGTGGATTGAGCAGGGATCAAAACTATCAGCATCAGGGCAGAACCAATTAGGGGAGGAGTTAGCCGCCTTACATGATGCATCTGCTGAGATTTTCAGTATAAACAAATTTGGATTTAATGATGATAATTATATTGGGAATAACCCTCAATATAATCAATGGATGGAGCATTGGGCAGATTTCTATGTAGCACAACGACTAAAACCACAAATCAAATTGGGGACTAAAAAAGGATTGATCGACAATCATTTTCGAGATGAATTGAATCGATTATGCGAGCGAATCCCTGATTTACTGGGAGCAGGACATTTCACGCCTTGTTTGCTACATGGGGATTTATGGGGTGGGAATGTCTTATTCAATAAAGACAACATACCAGTTCTTATTGATCCAGCTGTATATTTTGGGGTTCCTGAAGCAGAATTAGCGTTCACAGAATTATTTGGGGGATTCAGCAAGGATTTTTATCAAGCATATGATTCAGTTTTACCTATACCATATGGATACAAGGAAAACAAGAATTTATATAATCTATACCATATTCTTAATCATTTGAATTTATTTGGACAAATGTATTTGCGGGAAGCACAAAATATTTGCACGTATTATTTGGGTAATTAATTGGTTATTCCCTGATTTTCTAATGGATTCCAGGCAGAAAGGAATTTTTCATAAGTATATTCATATACCCCAGCACCATTTTGAATGACAATGGTGCTCTCGGTGTAACCAATCGCCAGTACGACATGCTCATACTTCGCCACAGTTGTGGTAATGCCCGAAGAATCAGTATATGAAATCGGATAGCCAGTCCAGACATTACCTGTCACCCAGACAATAACAGGATCGCCATTGCGAATTTCATTTTTAAGGTCATCCAGGGTCATCCAGCGATGGCCATGCGCGCTGAGGCCATAGGAGCGCAAGACCGTTGCAACTGGTTCTGAATGTACACCATATGAATTTGGTGGAATTTGCCCCCACTCGCCATAGACATCGCCAACAAAACCGGTATCAGGATTATCGGTTATTGGGTAAGCTGCCTGGAAATCATATTCATCAATGGATACCCCAAAATAATTCGCCCAGTCGACAGCTGCACTGGCTTCACATGACAACGGCATGTATTGATGATGCCCGGAAATATTCCAGATACGATAACTATCACCACCAGAGTCATTATCTGTTTCCGGGTCTGTTGTAGGGGGAATATAGGGAATGGGCGTATTTGTAGGTGGAAAGGTAGCAGTAAAGGTAGAAGTTGCCGTAGGCGTCCATGTATTTGTGGGTGTGGGAGTGTTTGTATAGGTTGCCGTATTCGTCACTGGCTGGAAAGGGGTGTACGTAGTCGTAACGTAGATAATTTCAGGTGTTTGGGTACTTTCGGGGGCTGGTTGCAGTAATACACTAATTGGCTTAATAAGGTTAAATAGTAATAGAGATTGTGAGGTTATAATAAACCCGACAACTGAAATTAATAGCGCACTAAAAACGAACTTCAAAAATTTTGGCATTTTCGATTCTTTTATCCCAATGGTTTCCCAAAGAGTGACTTCCTACTTTTATTATAATGCGAATTTGAACCAATATATCGAGAGGAATATTCGTGGAAAATAACAGAATACAACAGTTTATTGAGCAACGCGTGATTTTGAATGAAAAGGTTTTGGAAACAAATCATCTTGGTATTAAACGCTTTTTCAATCTAGATACAAGCGCATATACTGATGGTGCGTTGTCAGCAAAAGAAAAAGAACTATTAGGATTAACTGCTTCTCTCGTTTTAAGGTGCAATGATTGTGTAGATTACCATATCATACAATGTATTGATGCTGGTTTTAGTGACAAAGAAATAATTGAAGCACTAAATGTGGGTCTGGTTGTTTGTGGCAGCATCGTGATCCCACATTTAAGGCATGCAATTGAATCCATCGAACTTTATCACTTGTATCAATCTGACAATTAACAATGTAGTATCCCTTGCAGATATTGTGCCAACTGATCAGGATTGGTAAAAGTAAAGGCTTTTTGAATACTTTCCTTTGATATATCAGGTATAGATAAGTATTTTTTCAAATGTTTACGGAATAAGATAATCCCTCGATGCTCATAATATTCAACCATTAAATCAAGATGGTCCTTCATTGTTAAATAACGGTCCTGGTTGCTGATTTGTTCCTGTTTTTCTTTTTGAAATATCCACGGATTGCCGATTGCAGCTCGCCCAATCATCACGGCGTTACAGCCAGTATAGGAAATTAGCTCAGTGATCTGATTTGAGTGTTGAATATCGCCATTTCCAATTACAGGTATAGTTACTGCATCTACCAGGCTTGCAATACTATCCCAATCGGCTTTCCCACCATATTGTTGTACACGCGTTCGGGCATGCAGAGAAATACATGAGCATCCATTATCTTCAAGGATATGGGCGATTTCCAGGAAGTTTAATTCATTTACATCCCAACCAAGACGTATCTTTGCCGTTACTGGTACTGTGAGTGTATTCGTGATTGTTTTGAACAATAATTCAACTTTTTTGTGATCGCGCATTAAACCTGCTCCAGCACCTCTATTGGCGACAGATCGATTTGAACAGCCCATATTGATATCAATAAAATCGGGTTTGTATTTCATTAAATATTTTGCCGTATCCACGATGCGGGATACATTATTATCGAAAATCTGATAGGCAAAAGGTCTTTCGCTTTCGGAAAATGGTAGCTGTTCCTCAATATGAGGATGCCCATTGATAAGGTTCAATGCATTGACAAACTCGGAAACACTGGCAGCCGAGCCCATCTTTTTGCATAACTGCCTGAAGGGGGAATCAGTAATGCCATCCATAGGTGCGAGGATTGCATTCCCAATAATTGGTATTTTGCCAATATAAAATGTTACATTTGAAGAAGCATGACTACCTGTAAGTTTTGTATCCATTGAAATAGAGTCCATTTAACGTAGTTCGTATACCTAGAATGAATGTGCAATAATTGTACTTGGTTTGTGAACTAATATATCAGGAAATTGTATGATGATCAAATTAGATAGGGTATAATATGCAAAAATCAGGTGGAGATCGTTCAACAGGTGATCATGGAAAATAAAATCTCAGAAAAAATTGCAGTAATTATTCCAATGTATAATGTCGAATCACACATTGCTGAAGTGATTCAAACCATCCCTGATAGTGTTGCTTTTATTATTGCTATAGATGATTGCTCTATTGACAATACCTGGATGATTGTCAATAAAATATATGATAAACGGTTGATACTACTACAACATAAAAAAAACACGGGTGTTGGGGGAGCGATGCAAACGGGATTTCAGGCAGCTATTGATAAAGAAGCTACGATCATCGTAAAAATTGATGGTGATGGGCAGATGCCAATCCTATTTTTAGATGATTTGTTAGTCCCAATCCTGAATGGCAAAGCAGACTTTACCAAAGGAAATCGATTTGCAAATATGGAAGAGATCATATCTATGCCGACAATCAGACGGATAGGCAATCTGGGGTTATCCTTTGTAACAAAAGTAGCTTCAGGTTATTGGAATATATTTGATCCCACAAATGGTTTCTTTGCAATGGATGTTACCACTTTGAAAAGACTGCGACTTGAAACATTGCACAAACGATATTTTTTTGAAAGTAGTCTACTGTGTACCTTGTACCGTGTTGGAGCGGTGGTGATGGATATACCGATGCCTGCAGTTTATGCAAATGAACGAAGTTCACTATCCGCTGGGAAATCTTTGCTGGAATTTCCCCCATTATTGTTTACAAATTTTCTCAAAAGAATTTGGTTGCGATATTTTGTGTTAGATTTTTCGGTAGCTTCAATATCCCTCATATTCGGAATGTTATTTCTTTTGTTTGGTGGAATTTGGGGTATTTATTATTGGTGGAAATCAATGGTTACTAATATTCCTGCTACCGCAGGAACTGTAATTATTGCAGCACTACCTGTGATATTAGGTTTTCAATTGATTTTGCAATTTTTATCAATCGATATTCAAAATGTACCTTACCTTCCAAAAAACCGGAGAATTCATTAATTGGGTATGGAAATATCTATTAGTGAAATTCCAGTATTTTTCTTTATGACATTACTTTTGAAAAGGCTTATAGTCTACTAAAAAATGCATACGATTTGATAATCCAGGGAATGATTACGTAAAAAATACATTTCAAACATAACAGTGCATATTGCTATTCTTGATATATTAGGTCAGAATTTATATCATATTTTTTTTGGATATTGATCTGAACAGATCGAGATCGGGTTGGGAGGGAAAATGGGCAAGAAAATAAGTCGGCGAGAGTTTATTAAATCTACTGGTTTGGCAAGTGTTTCAATATTTCTTTCTGGTTGTCAATCATTGATTAAAAGTGGTAAGAAAACTGTTATGCCGATCACATCTCAAGCCTCCAGCACCGTCTCAACAGTTGAAATTCCTTCAGCAACAGTGAGTCCATTGATCAAGCAAAGTGAGACCCCTTCATTCCAAACGATAGTAGCGCTAGCAAATCAGCGTAATTATCAGGAATCCGAACTCAAAGAAACATTGATTAGAATGCTTAGCGATATAGGTGGCATTACAGATATTGTAAAACCGGGCTCGCATGTGGGAATAAAGCTAAACCTGACGGGTGGCACCTGGTGGGATACACCAGATAAACCCCCAGCAACAGAATATTTTGTATCACACCCCGCTGTTGCATCTGTATTAGCTGAACTCTTGCTTGATGCTGGAGCAAGTAAAATTACCATGATGGATGGGTTGGGGGATAAAACAAATTTTGTTAAATGGGGATATCAAAACGTTGCAGACCGGCTTGATATTGAATTAATTGATTTATGTGAACCGGCACCCTTTGCTTCATTTAGCAGGTATTCAGTGGGTGACAATTATCTGGTTTACCCAGAATTTCTGCTTCATCCAATACTAAATGAAGTAGATGTATTTATTTCCATGGCGAAATTGAAGGTACATGCAACGGCTGGTGTGACTTTGTCTATGAAGAATTTGATCGGTATTGCTCCGATAACTGCGTATAGGAATAATGTCAATGATAATAATCGCTCAGCCTTTCATGGGAATAGTCAATTTGATGAACGCCTGCCAAAAGTAATTATCGATCTAAATAAGGTGCGTCCCATTGATCTGGCAATTATCGATGGTATTTATACGGCAGAAGGTGGTGCTGGACCTTGGGATAGCAATATGCGGCAGATCAAGCCTGAAATATTAATTGCAGGGAAAGATGCTTTGGCAGTGGATACCATTGGTACAATGTGTATGGGTTTTGATCCTGAGATGCCAGCTGGAAAGAGTCCATTTAATGGAGGTTTAAATCATTTATTGCTCGCCTCAGGAGCGGATTTTGGATGTATGGATATTAATAAAATTCAGGTTGTCGGGGAGTCAGTGTCAAACCTAAGCGTGAAATACTTACCTGCAACGACATAGAACGAATTGATTTATTTTGCAATAAAAGTCTAGATAGAATTTTTCGTAAATTATTTGCTGATAAGAATAAAAAAAGACCTGGAGAATATCCAGGTCTTTTTGGCGGGAGTGACGGGATTTGAACCCGCGATCTCGGCCTTGACAGGGCCGCATGTTAAACCACTACACCACACCCCCACTTGATGATAAAGATTTTACCAAAGTGTTTCTAAATGGTCAAGGTTTTGTGAAAAATTGTGTAGATATTATTGTTGCATATATAAAAAAACAGGCTGGAATCTCCAGCCTGTTATATAAAATTATTTTGTTATTTGTTAAAACTTGATAGTGCCTGCAATAACGTATTGGCTACTAATTTCCCTGATTCAGCACGATGGGGTGTTTGCCCAGCAGTACTAGCTGCAACAAGTGCATCAAGAGCAGCTTCTACGTTAGAATCGCCTTCTTGTTTAGATTGGAAAAATGCCATCCCTGCGTTGAGCAAATCACCGGCATCTAAACCCTCACTAGAACCACCAGCTGTAAAGCCAGAGAGTAATGAACCGAGTAAACCACCTTCTTGCTCTGTGGTATTGCCTTGAGCACCTAAAAGTAATTGTGCTAATTGCAGGCCGCTTTGTGCATTAATTTCTTTCCCCTGAAATGCTTGAGCAGCATTTAACAGGTTTTCACCATACATAGCAGCAGATCCGCTGTTTGCATTTTTCAGCAATTCATCGCCTGCATATTTCAATTGATCTCCAACATCAGCATCTTGTTTCTTAGTTACAGATTTGGAGATCATGTTGAATACTTCAACCATATGATCACCATGATCTTGATTATAAGTATCTGCAGCATTTAGTTGAGTTTGATTATTTGCCAATGCTTTGCTGACAGTGTTAAATATTGCTGCTAAATCAATTTGATTATTTGCCATAATATTGACCTATCAGCCCTTTATTTCTTCAACTCGTCAGTTAATTCCATAATAACAAGCTTGGTACCAACTTGCATAAGTTTCATATTTGGACCGATGGCTTCTTTGTTTGTATCATAGACATACTGCCAGTAGGGGGGAGTCGCGTGTCCATAATATTTCAGTGCAATATGGCTCAACGTCTCATCTTGCTTTACGGTATGTTCTGCAATGATTTTTGCTGCTTTCATCTTATCAGCAGCTTCGCGCGCACGAGCAACCGCTGCATCGCGTATTTCTTTGGCTTTTGCCTTGGCTGCTTCTTTTTCTTTTGCGTCTTTAATTGCCTCTAATTTTTCTTCGGCTGCCTTTGCTCTAGCTTCAGCCTCAGCGGCTTGCTTTGCTGCTTCTAATGCCGCTTCTTTTTCATCACGATTTGTCAATGCATCGATTGCTTTATCAAAAATCCCTTTTTTCTCTGTCATACTAATATTCCTCCTCACTCATTTTATATTTAATAAAATAGACCTAAATTAGTATCATCTCAATAAAACGGGGTAGAGCTAAGATTTAGGAAAAGACCAACCCAAATTAATTTGAGAAGCGCGT
>JAEKNU010000076.1 GCA_016838895.1 Chloroflexota bacterium | reverse complement strand
CTGTAATTTCACTAAAGGGCTTACAGGAACTTTTTTTCTTTCTGAATCGTTAATAGGGTAGATTGGAGGAGGTATGAAAAGATTATACCGAAACTATATAAAAAAAATTGTGCTTCTGGGCGGTATTATTATTTTGCTTGCCGGATGTAATTTGCCATCAACAAATCCGGAGCCACAAGCTGGAGAAATGTCGTTAATTATGACTGCTGCAGCCGAAACGGCTTCGGCCCAATTAACTGAGGTTTCCGTAAGTGGGTTGGTTCAGGAGTTAACCAATCAAGCTGCCACCCCGTATGTATTGGTGACGGCAACACCGCAATCATCCAGTGTTTTGGCTACTGCAACGATAATAACTGAGTACACAACCGCAACAGCTGTACCTTGTTACAAAGTAAAATTCGTAAAAGATGTTACCATCCCGGATGGTACTGAAATGGAAGCAAGTGAAGCCTTTACGAAAACCTGGCAATTACAAAATGTGGGCTCCTGCACATGGCAATCAAATACGCAATTAGTGTTTATGTCAGGCAACGCGATGAATAGCCTGATATCTACAAATATTGGGCAAACGGTTGCACCCGGTCAAGTAGCGGATATATCCATTGAATTAAATGCACCGGATAGTGAAGGAACATTTACGGGAAATTATCAATTGCGCAGCCCGGATGGCATACGCTTTGGTTTGGGCAACAACGCGGATGTTTCCTTTTGGGTAAAAATAGAAGTTATTAATGTGAATTATGAGATGGATGCATCCCACCCATTGGATTTTGACTACAATATTTGTGCGGCAAAATGGACTTCGGGTAGTGGCAAAGTAAGTTGTTCGTCCAGCTCAGTAAATTACAATAGTGGTTCAGCGAGAAAATCCAGCAGTCCAAAATTGGAAGGCGGATATCTGGATGATGAGGGAACCATCATTGTTTCACCAAGCTCTGGCAGCAGCGGCATGATCATGGGACAATATCCGGAAATTGAAATTGAAAGCGGTGATCATTTTAAAGCGATGATCGGCTGCATGAATGATCGTGATGATTGTGATGTGCTCTTTAAATTACAATATCTGGATACCAGTGATACCCTGCATACCCTGGATTCCTGGTCTGAAACGTACGATGGCTCTTTTTCTCATGTCGATGTGGATTTGAGTACGTTGGATGGTAAGAAAATTCGATTAATTCTCAAAGTTGAGAATAATGGTGATTCCAAAGAGGATGAAGTCTTCTGGCTTTCAGCAGAAATAGATCGTTAAGAGTTCGGTTTACCCTATCGCATTTTGATGATTTTCGTATATACTATTTATACAGGATCGGTCTCCTCCTGATAATGGAGGCGCCATTGGAGGAAAATTATGGAAAGTCTAATAACCAACACAAATAAAGCCAGAATGAGTGCTTTCTGGATGGCATTTGTAACTATCATCATTATTGGATTGCTGTTGTTTGGCAGTGTTTCCCCGGTATCGGCTATGTCGATTTCTACCGCTGCTCAAGCCGCTCAGATGGGCGATACCAATTCATCGGCAGCTGTCCTAACCGGATATTACGGATACCCGACCACCAGTATCGGCGGCGTTTCACCCGATGAATCGGTGACTGTGATAACCTATCACTTTCCTCCGAACCGTACTTTTACAGTAAAAATGAATCATTATGGCACATTGGGTGTAAATGGCATAGAAGTAGGCACCTATGAAAGTGGTGATGGTGGTTCTCAGGAAGTCACTTTCGACATTCCCGAAAGCCTGAAAGGGGAAGCCATGCTGGCCATCCGCTTTGATGATAGTAATAATTATTACTATGCTTATGACTGGTTCAATAATCTAGAAGGTGGTTCAACAACAAACTATGGTACTGGCGGCGCGTATACATATGATTATAATTACTATTCCTATCCAGCCTCATCAACCTATTCAGCTGGAATGCCGGGGATGATGATCAAAGATGTTGTCGAAGGTAAAGTAGTCAAGATCGCATTTTTTGATATTCCTGATGATATGGTATATGAAGTACTATTGAATACTTATGGTACCGGTGGTGCAAGCGGATATGAAGTTGGCAAAGTGGATACCGGTGAAGACGATACATGTGTCATGTCGTTCAATATTCCATCTTCCTTGAAATATGATGATAAGATTGCCGTTCGTTTACAAACCACGGATGGTAAACACTATATTTACGATTATTTTAAAAACGAATAATTAAATATTTTGGTTTATTAATCCTGTGCAGTTGGCATGCACAGGATTTTTTTATATACTTAAAAGAAAAACAGGAATAATTATGAATAGTAAAAGATTTGTTGGCGTGTTGTTATTTGCGATGATGATCATGATGGCCTGTAGTTCTGGTGCTGACTCAAGCCAGGTAGAAGCCACAAAAATGGCGATTGGTATTCAGCAAACACAGAATGCATTTATCAGGGAAACAATTACAGCGGCCACTCAAAAACCCATTGGGGCAATCGTTGAACCATTGGAAGCTGTTGATGACGCAGCTACCCAACAGGCAGTGGAGGTTGAAAACCAGGCGGCGCAAGAAGCACAGCAGGAATCTACGGTTGAGCCTGTTATTGAAGCTAGTGCGACCGTTGAAGATGCTGTTCAATTTGAAACAATCGCTGATGTTGTGCGGGCAGATGATGCAGACTACTACACCATGGATGACATTGATCAGACCTGGAATGAAAAATATACTTTCTGGGAGAAGTTATCTGGGCAGGAAGCCGGGAATTATGTGTTATCTGCAACAATATATTGGACAGCACCTGTGGATATGGGCGAACCGGCACGTAACGGCTGCGGCTTCATTTACGGGATGAGTGACCCCAAGCATTTCCACGTAACGGTTATTTCTCCAGATCAAAAAGTACACACCTACCGCAAGCGAAGTGCTGAAGAAATTGAAATGAAAGGTGGGGATGTACCCGGCGGTGGATTGGGTGTATCCTCCGGGCAGGCTGATTTAATGGTTGTTGTTGAGGATAAAACAATGTCTGCGTATGTGAATGGCAGCAAAGTGGTGATGTTTAATGATCCCTATATTGATTACGGCCAAATGGGGCTGGCAATTGATGCAGCGACATATAGCGGATTTACCTGCTCTTTCAAAGATGTGGAGGTTTGGGTTTTGAAGTAAGATTTATATTAAGAGGATTTTATATTTCAGTTAAATGATTACTTGTAGGGACATAGCATGCTGTGTCCCGTTTTCGCGTATTGTGGGTGTTGAGCGTGTAAAAAAGGATATAAAAACTTAGGGAACCATCTCGACCTTGTTCGGCGATAGTGCCAGGGACGGATGATGGGGAAGCGCCTCACGATGCTCGATGAGCAGCGTTTTAAGGTAACTGCGCGTAATACAACTGATTGGCATACGCCAATAGTAATAATCGATTGGTGGTGATGCCAATTGCGCTTAACGCTTCTTTGGGTGCCGGATAGCCTTCATTGACCTCTGGCTCCAGCAAGCGCTGCAAATTCAAACGTAATGAGAAATGATAAAGCGAGGGTGTGTTTTCATCCAAAATATACAGAGAAGCATCGGGAGCCTGGGTAGTTAATAATTTTGTGAAATGTGCCTCGCTAAAAGTGGATAAATCACTGGGCTTGCCAGGGCGGATATCGCCAAATAATGCAGGATCGGTGCATTTGGTCTCTGCTTGTGAATACGCACGAAAGGTACAGGTGGTCATGGTGCCGTTGCTGTGCAGTAAATACAAGTCATCCACATTCATGGCTATATCGTAAACATCTTTAATGTCCGGGACGACTTTATCAAAGAAGAAACGAGCTTCATCAGTGAAGTTGAAATTATCACCATAATACATCCAAACCGCATTGTTGGCTGTATCCAGAATATAGATATTGCCCAGGTTTAACGTCATAGCGCTGATGCTGCCCCAGCCGCTATCCGGGGATTTGAGGGTTTGTACAGTTGGCGATTTACCCGGTACACAATACAGCAGATTGCCAGCATCATCAATGCCCATTACCGTAGCGTTAAATGGATTGTTGGGGGGCACAGCGACAATATCGACCAGTTTATTGACCATAATGGTACCGGAAACACCTGGGCCACAACTGAAAGTAGAATCCAGCTCGAAGCCCTGACCGGTGAGGAATAGACGGATCACACGTCCTTGATGCTGATCCAGCAGATAAATATCATTGGTGTTGGGCACAATCTCGGTGATCTGCACATTGGCAGAGAATCCTGTCAGGATGGCGGGCTGCATGGTAATGTGGTAAATGCTATCCAGTTGATCCAGCTTGGATTCGATTTGGGTGCGTAATGCTGCGGAAGCGTCGGATATGCGATAATCCTCGGCTTTATTGAGCCAGTACTGGGATTGCTCCAATGAATTGCGCAAGAGGGTCACGTCTGCGGCTGCTGCGGCCTGAGAGGCGTAATTTTGAGCCTGTAAATAATACAATTGATGCTGCTCACGCTGTCCGACCTGAATATAAATCGTACTGGCGATGATGGCGATCAAGATAGGGATCGTGATGGCGATCAGCAGCAGACGGGTGGGGGTCAGTGTGTCATTTTCATCATTTTTGTCGGGTAAGAGACGCCCAAAAAATGGACCAAGCTTTTCGGTAAACCAGGTATTGATGCTCTTGATGGCGTAATAGAATTTGCCGATCAAGACCTTAATTTGTGCGGCATCCGGCATACTGACTTGCACATTGGCAGAGGCCTGTCGCACACGGTCAGCGGATGTGGCGCGTGAACTATCCCTGAGGACGCCATTTTGTTTGGTGGTTCCGTTAAAAATAGAGGGCTGCACCGGCTCTGAATGGGTTGCCAGAGAGGCTTTGCGCAACTGTTCGCGTTCCGGCAGGGTGGCAGGTATTGGCTCTGCCTGCGCTGGCGCAGATTCAACGGCAGCCTGGGGAACTGCTTCACGGGCGTGTGCTGAGAGCGGTGTTTTTTCTTCCGTTACAGATGGAGTATTTGTTTCGGTTTGTTGGGTTTGCAGACGAATGGCATCTTCCACGCTGGGGACAAAAGCCGTATCCGTTTTGATGCGCTCGATTTTTCCTGTTCCGGTATGGAAACGAATAATGGCGGCTTCCAGATGTTCATCCGGCATGGACATAACTCGTTTGCGTAATTGCTCCACGGAAACCTGCGGGGAACCTTGTAAATGCTTGCTCTGCAGGCGTTTGTCGGGCTTGGGCAGAATCAGGATGGTGTCGTTAATTGCCAGGCTATATTGTGAGAAGTACAGTTTGAATCCTCTACTTAAGCCCAGCCCCTGACCGGATTGCTCGGGCTGGTAAATCTCTTGCACTTCCGTGCGGTTAAGCAGGTAACTATGCGTGGGTCCAGCTTGTGCCACAAAGAGAACAGAGCCCTTTTGAATCATCAGTGTGAATAAACCAATGGCGGATGAACCGCCAATTTTCCACTGCAGATTCTTTTTGAGTAAATCGGTATTGAGTTCCTCAGTGACCTTGCGCATGGCAGATGTGGTCGAGCCGCGAGTTTTGTAATACAGCGTTGATAACTTCTCCATCATTGGATCGAGTACCTGGGCATTAACCGGTGCATTACCGTCGAAGGCAATATGCATGATCAGGATGTCCTTTGAGCGCGAGCGGTCACAGCGTTTGGGCGCGCGTGTAACCCAGAACCCGGGTAAGTCCGCTTGTTCCTTTTTGGCGATGAGATGGATTGGCAGGAGATGAATATCAAACATATTTTATCCCAAAATGTTGACGTGAATACATGACCATTATGGCACGAGTACCCGTGCTTTGTAAAGGTCGTTTGAATCATTAAATGGAACAAATGAACGAGAGATTATTGTCGGATTGATCGGTTGTGTTTATAACAACTTTGAGAGCAGGATGTCCAAGCTCACCGGAAAACTTTTAAGAAGATATGCCTCTCTGACCGGAATGTAGATGGTTCATTCAATTGCTGAGTAAATATAAAAAGGACACAGCATGCTGTGTCCCTACGTATTTTAATCTTGATTTTTTTATTCCCGTTCGAACATGAGGAAGGCAGTCATGTTCCAGCGCAGCTCCTCGAGGTATTCATCGGGTATTACAGTGATGGTGTAAATAATATTGCCTTGCTGTTCTATACCATACATTTTGATCTTATCGACGGTGCCGGTCAAGGCTACTTCGGGCAGGGCATCAAATTTAGCGGTGACTTTGTCGCCAACATGAATGGAAACAATGTCCAATTCGGTCAGATCGGTGGTCTTGATGATCCATTCATCCAGGGTTCCGATTTCTGCAACAGTTGACCCGACTGAGATGAATTCGCCCACTTCCAATGCCGAAGCGACCAATGTGCCGGCGAAAGGTGCGGTTAGATAAATATCCTGCAGGTCGCGTTGGGCGGAAGCAAGCTGTGCCTGGGCAGCATTGAGACTAGTTTGCAGCAATTCTAATTGATCGGCATCCGGGCCATCTTTGACTATGTCATAATCCAGTTGGGCTATATCTACCTTGGCCTGTGCCAGGCTGAGCTTACTTTGGGCTTCTTCCACGGCATCCGCATCTGGGAATCCCAGTGCGAGATTGAGGTTATTAGCCACTTTTTCGTAGCTGCGGCGAGCTTCCACTAATTCCAACAAAGCCCGGGCGCGTACCGGGTCGGTATCGTCGCGATTTTCCTCATAGGTTCGATATTCATCTTCAGCGTCATTGAGATTTTCCAGCGCCAAGACATAATCGGCTTGTAAACCATCCAGGGTTAACTGGCTGGCAGGTTTTAGATCCTTGTTTTTGAGATGATCCTGAGCATCTTGCAGTTCTTGCTGAGCTTGTGCCAGTGCCAACTCAGCATTGGCACGGTTGAGCGCATCCTCTTCCATAAAGCTGTCCAGAGCTTGTTGGGCATCTAATACGGCAAATTCGGCTGTTGCTACTTGGGCATTTAACTGTTCAAAACCGGATAATCTGGCAATTGTATCGCCGTTTTTCAAACTGTCGCCTTCTTTGGCCAGAATTTCATCCACTACGCCACTATTCATAAAACTGAGCCTTGCGCTCTGGGCAGGTAATACAATGCCTTCTGCGATAATAAACTGTGGGTTGGTGTTGATTTGCAGGGATACTTCATCGTTGGTTGGCTGCACGGCAGCAGCAGATCCTGATGTACAGGCTGAGAGGCTGATCATCAGGAAAAATGCGATTGAAAAAAAGATTATCCGTTGTTTGTTCATTCAATAAACTCCATAAAATAGCGCTCGGATGAAATTTTATCCGCAGGAGATGTATTCGTCAATTTCCTGACGGGTTTCAAGGATGGTATCGATTTTCCCATCGCGCATCTGGATCATACGATCCACATATTTACACATGCGCAGGTCGTGGGTTACCATCACGCCGACCTTGTTCTGCTCGTGAATCAAATCAGCATATAGTTCAACCACCTGAAAAGCACGTTCCGTATCCAGGCTGGCGGTAGGTTCATCGGCCAGCACCACACTGGGATTGTGAATCAGTGAACGGGCAATAGAAACCCGCTGCTGCTGACCGCCGGAGAGCTGGCGGGGCAGGCTGTTGAGACGGTCGCCTAATCCCAAGCGCCCCAAAACTTCTTTGGCATACGCTTTATCATTTTTAGTGGTGCGCTGATTTAACTGTAACATTAAATAGACATTCTCCATTACGGTTAAATAAGGTAAAAGATTATTCGCCTGAAAAGTAAAACCGATTTTTTCGCGGCGAAAGCGTACTCTTTGCTGCTCGTTCATATCGCGCAGTTTGACGCCGTCAATGGCTACGCAGCCTTCCGTAGGGCGTAACAGGGCGGCCATCATTGCCAGCATTGTCGTTTTACCGGAACCGCTGGGGCCAACAAGCCCGATAAACTCTCCGGGTTGAATTTGCATAGAGACATCATCAACAGCATGTACTGTTTGATTCCCTACTGTATACGTTTTTTTGAGTAGATTCGTTTCAATTACGGGGGGCATATTTTACCTCAACTTGTCAAACCGAGCGCACGCAGGGGCTCTACCTGGGTTGCCAAACGCACAGAGACCAAACCACCTATGGGGCCGATGGCTAAAAGTGCCAGAATATCTGTCCAAAGGTATTGGATATCCAATACCAGGGGAACCGTATCGGGGATGAAGAGCGACATACTCCAGGTGACAAATCCGCCGATGAGTACACCGAAGGTGGTGACCAAAATGATTTGAACAACGACGGCCACGGCCACGGTACCGTTGGTGGCACCGATGGCTTTTAACACACCAATTTGCGGTACTTTTTGTAGGGTTTGAATCTGGAAGAAGCCACCGATGACTAGCACGCCGATCAGTAAAGAAAAGCTCTGTTGAGTGGTGAGGGTGCTTTGTTGAACGAGATATCCGGGTATGGCGCGGATCGCGGTTTCCTTGTCGACTACTTCCACATTGCTGACCTGACTCTCGATGCGTAGACGTACAGCTTCCACCTGATCCTTATCCTGTACCTGAATGGCAACCACATTCGAGATGGTTTCAACCAGTGCAGCGCCTTTACCGCTTTGCGGACGAATTTTTTCCCAGGTCTGATAGGGCACAAAAATGGATGGCGAGTATAAATAGGTCTGGTCGCCGCTGATGCCAAGAACATTCAGTTTATAAAAGGATTCATCCTGGCCTTGAATGGTTTTGACAACAATTTGATCGCCGATTTGGACGTTACGCTGACTGGCTATTTTTCCATCAATAATGACTTCACTGCCACGATTGGAGCGTAAAGTCTCGCCTTCTAGTATGGGCGGTACACCAGGCATACCGGCATCCACACCGATCAGAGAGACATCCAGAACTTCCCTGCCGTCAGCGAAAACCATGGTGCCTGCACTGAAACCCAGTGGGCCGATTTCTTTAACACCCTCCACGCGGCGGATATCGTTCAATTTGGAATTACCAATGCGGCTTGAATTAGTGGAGAGTTCCACATTATCCTGGAAGAGCAATAAATCAGCATCTAGTTTGTCGAGGTATTCTCGATTGGAGGCAGAAAGACCTTCGGCCAGTCCGCCGACAAATAACACCAATATGGTAATCAGGGCGATCACCAGGCTGAACAAGAAAAAACGTCCTTTGTTACGCCAAACTTCTCTAAATGAAAGATAAAAAGCCATAAAGCACCTACTAATTGGATAATTTTTGTATTTATTAAGTATCATAACAAAATGAAAAACAAATGTCAAATATATATAGACAAAATATTGACAAATGGTCTATCATGTCGTATGCTAAACAAAGGAGAGACGCTATGAATCATGATGCTGGTGAGCATGAACCGAAATACAATTTGGGTTGGGTCATACGTCAAACGGGTTTGACTGCCGATACGATACGTGTGTGGGAAAAACGTTACGGCGTTCCGAATCCACAGCGTACGCCGGGCAACCAACGCCTGTATTCGGAGTACGACATACAGCAGTTGAATTGGCTGCATGCTAAAACAGAAGCAGGGATTCAGATTAGTAAAGCAGTCGCTATGTGGCTGGAACAAGATGGTCAACCTTCAGCGCCAGCAGCGCAATCCATTGATCAGACGAATCAAGCGCATGACGTTGATGAAATGCAACGCCTGCAGAATCAATGGGTGCAGGCCTGTTTGGCTATGGATGACCAGGCTGCCAGTCAGGTACTGAATCAGGCTTTCTCGATCTTTTCTCATCCACAGGCAGCCCGGTTTGTTGTCTTTGAGGGCGTAAAAACCATTGAAGATTTATGGTTGAGTGGAAAGCGCAGCTCACATTATTTACATTATGCACGTCAGGCAGCCTCGCGTAAGGTTTTTAACTTAATGGGTGCTTATCCTGCGGCAGCCCAATCCGCTGGTACGCTGGTTTTGGCAACTGTCATGGAAGAAGAAGACCCTCTGCGTCCGGTGTATCTATCCTATCTTGCACGAATGGCAGGCTGGAAGACGGTTAACGCCGGTCCGCAGATGATCATGGATCCACTGTATCAGACGATGCTACAAACTCATGCCTCGGCATTGATTTTGGTCGCCAATCATTTGCACACAGCAGCCAATGCCTATGGAATATTAAAATCCATACAGAAAAAGAATTTACCTATTTTTTTCTGCGGCACTTTTTTTGAACGACATTCGGAATTACAAATGCAATTTCCGGGCGTTTTCTTGGAGGAACCCTGGGAAGAACGTATCATGGGGATATCCAATTTAATGGATGTTGCTCAAGCAAGACAGGGGCAAACAATAGACCCTTCCTGTCAGCAGATATTGTCAGTGTATCAGATGCAACGTATACAAATTGAACAAATAAGCCAGCAAATGATTCCAGCGAAAGTATTACAAGATCAGCATTTTGCCATGGCGAATTATTTCATGCAGCGCGGCATTACAGCTGCTATGATGTTGGGAAATCTGACATATCTGGAAGAGGATCTGGTTTGGATCCATCGACTATTGTCCAATATGGGATTTGGACCTGCTGTCATGCCGGCTTATGCGAGAACCTATCAAGCTGCTATTGAGCAAATTGGTAAAGGAAAATTAGCACCGCTTTCCGCGGCGCTAACAAGTGCAATTGAACTGATGCATTAATCCCCACTACTTAATAGCGGCGGATTTTGTTTGATGGCATGCTGTTTACGAGCACTATCCAGGAAGAAATACATACGGTTAAAGAAATTAACTTCACTGACACCAGCATCTACATCCAGGAAGAGGATATTCAGGTCAGGGTACTCGCGCTTGATACGTCGCTCTACGCCTTTTGCGATAACCTGATTGGCAATGCAACCAAAGGGCTGCAGGCAAAGCACATTCTCCACACCCTGATGCATGAAGCCGCTGATTTCACCGGCAATTAACCAGGATTCGCCGTACTGATTATTGAGGTTCAGAATCGTGCTGGCACGTGTTGCCAGATCACGAATGCGATGTAAGGGCTGTAGATAACGGAAGAATTGCAGTTTTTTCTCCACCAATCCCAGGAAGGACCAGATCCATTTTTCACCCAGGGCAGCAAAGCGGCTGAGAACACCCGGTGCTTTGATATTGGTCTTGGCACGTACCTCTTCGTTGATTAACCAGGAGAGGAAAAACTCCAACAATACTGGCACCACAACTTCTACGCGCTGATCAATCAACCACTCTGCGACGTAGAAATTGGAGAAGCTGTTATATTTCGCGTAAATTTCGCCCACAATACCCACCATAGGCAGGTCATCATTAATCATGGGAATGCGGTTGAAATTGATGGAAGCTTCTTCTAACATTTGCAGCACACTGCTTGGAGCAAGGCTCAGTTCACCGCTATCTAGTAGAGACATATAATATTTTGAAAGTGTCTTGGCCTGGCCTTTTTCAATTTCACGGGCAGCGGTGGCGTAATACAGACGCGAAATACTATCAGAATAAATCATTGAGATGGCTGCACGTGCCATGTATTGTTTCATATCCATGTTAAAGCCGGGCTGCTCGTGTAATCCACGTGCAGTGGGCGCCAGGGAGACAATGGGTACCTGTTCGAATCCGGCATCAATCAGCGCTTTTTTAAGCAATGATAAATAACTGGAAGCGCGGCAGGCCCCACCGGTCTGGGTTATGGCAACGGCTACATTCTCAAGGTTATATTTACCAGACTGCAGGGCTTTGATCAGGTCACCGATGACGATAATGGCAGGGTAACAAATTTCATTGTTGGTGTATTTCAAACCGGTATTGACCGAATCGCGATTCGGTTCGGGGAGTACTTCTACTTTGTATCCCATATCGCGGAAGGGACGCAGCAGGGGAGAGGTGCAAAATTCAGCAAATTGCGGGGCAATGATCAGACGTTGTTTTTCCTGTTCAGTAAAGACAGCTACCTGAGGGCGCTCTACAACCTGACAGTTGGTTTCCTGTTCGCCGCTGGTACGCATCGCATCAATTAAGGAACGCAGACGCAATTTGACGGAGCCAAGACTTTCGATTTCGTCAATTCGGAGGACAATAAAGCGCTTACCATATTTGCCTAAAAGACTCTTGACTTCATCGACAGCGATAGCATCCGGACCACAACCAAAGGAATTTAACTGCACAATAAACACATTGTCTTGTTCGGCTGCCCATCGTACGGCATGATAGTAGCGATTGGGATAAGACCACTGGGTGAGCACTTCTACATTTTCCAGTGTGGTCATTTCATCTAATGGCACGGCATCTTCTGTGATCACGTCCACATCAAACCCTGCCAGTATTTCCGGGATATTGTGATTGATCATCGGATCGACATGGTAAGGGCGGCTGATCAACAGCGCAACCAGACGATTTTTCTGGCGGGCTTTCTTTACGATCTGTTCACCTTTGCTGCGCAGTGATTCTTTCCATTCATCCTGGACTGCAAGGGCTGCTGTAAAAGCAGATTGGAAAAGTGCCTTTTTGATCCCGAATTTGGAAAAATAGTTATAGCAGTTTTTCTGCAGCAATTCTTTGTTGGCAAAAGTAAATGAAGGTTGGTCAAGAGGGATGTTATACCGTTTTTGCGGATTGATCGCACTGCGAATGACATCAGGGTAACCGGAGATAATCGGGCAATTGTATGAATTTAAAGCATTATCGAATTCTTTGCTTTCAAAGAATATCATGGGATAAAAAATACGGTCTACACCCATCTCAATCAGATTGAGGATATGTCCATTGGTTAATTTAGCCGGGAAACAAATGTTTTCGGACATAACCGTGCCAACACCTTTCTCGTAGAGTGCATTATCAGAAGCATCAGAGAGCAACAATTCAAATCCGCATTGCGTGAAAAGCGTATGCCAGAACGGGTAATTTTCATATTGATTAAGCGCGCGCGGTATGCCTATTACAGGAAGTTCAGGGTTACCTTGCCCGGCAGGTCGATTAAAGATCAATGCTTCTTTTTCGGGGATTAAATTCACGCCGGGATTTCGTTTTTTGCCTTCATTCTGGAAGATTTTCTCGCAGCGATTGCCGGCATAAAAAATGTGTCCTTGACCGAAATTAAGCTGGGTTACCTGGCATTGGTTCTCGCAGCCACGGCAGGTCAGCATCTTCTTGCTGTAATTTAATTCTTCCGGTAATTGATGGAATTGAATGGCGGAATTAGCGCTTTTGGGATCCTGTTGGACATGATCGCGAGCCATCAGGGCTGCACCAAAGGCACCCATTAATGGGGCTATATCGGGCGCGATGGCTTCACGTCCCAGTAGATTTTCCAGGGCCTTATGGACGGCCGGATTACGGAAAGTGCCACCCTGAACAAGAATACGTTTACCTAACACATCCGCATTGGTAATGTTTAATACTTTGTGCAGGGCATTCTTGACCACTGAATATGCTAACCCTGCGGAAAGGTCGGCAATGGTCGCACCTTCGCGCACCATTTGTTTGACCTTGGAATTCATGAATACTGTGCAGCGTGATCCCAGATCACAGGGGGCTTGTGATTGGCAAGCCAGGGCAGCGAAATCCTCTACGGAATAACCCAGTGATTCCGCAAAGGTTTCCAAAAAGGAGCCGCAGCCAGAGGAGCAGGCTTCGTTAATTTCTATTTTTTGAATCTGTCCGTTTTCAATGAAAAGTGCTTTCATGTCCTGTCCACCGATATCCAGGAGGAAACTGACCTGGTCATCAAAGTAGGAGGCAGCACGGAAATGCGCCAATGTTTCTACTACACCTTCTTCAGCCTGAAAGGCGGTGCGGATCAGGTCTTCGCCGTAGCCGGTAACAATTGTACGGCGGATATGTGTTTGTACACCTGCATCCGAAAATACCTGCTGGGCTTGTTTTAAACCATCCCATACAGCCTGAATGGGTTTGCCATGATTTTTGCGGTAATCAGTGAAAACAATTTTGCCTTGCGGATCAATGCAAATCACTTTGGTGGTGGTGGAACCCGAGTCAATACCCAGGTATAAATCCGGGGATTGCATCTCAACAGGGTTGATTTTAGGCACGGTCACATTGGCAACGCGCTGTTGCCAACGTTCATGATCCTCTTCATCTTTGAAAAGCGGGGGATTCGGTTGCATCTTGGTGATGGTTTTCCCCGGCTCAGCCAGTCGTCGTAATAATGAATCAAGGGTAAATGATTCAGGATCTTCGATGGAGGTCACTGCACTACCCAACGAAGGGATCATCTCACCATAGTCATGATGGATGAAAGCCTCATCAGGCAACTTCAGATAATCCTGAAAATAGTCACGCAAAATGGGAATAAAGGTCAGCGGACCACCGCAGAAGAGCACCTGAGATTCAAGATCAGTACCACGGGCAAGGGTTGCCATGGTTTGCAGCACAATGGCATAAAGCACTGAAGCTGCAATATCTTCACGCGGGATTTCACGACTGAGTAGATTTTGTACATCTGTTTTGCCAAATACACCACAGCGTGAGGCAATCGGATGACGGTGTTGGCTTTTTTCTGCCAGGGTTTGTAAATCCTGTACAGGGATGTTTAACAGCGTTGCCATTTGATCCAGATAGGCACCTGTACCCCCTGCACAAGAACCGTTCATACGGATATCCGGGCGACCATTGGCATCAAAGAGAATCAGCTTGGCATCTTCACCGCCGATATCCATGACTGTTTTTACATCAGGATAGAAGGTTTTGATGTATGAAGCTGTAGACACCACTTCCTGAATGAATGGTAAATTATAGGCTTCTGCTACGCCCATACCAGCAGAGCCAGTGATTTGTACAACTGCCGGAATACCGTTCAGTTGTTGTTTTGCTTCGTTGAGGATTTCGGTTAATGTTTTAACCGTTTCAGCGTGGTGACGACGATAGGCAGTAAAGCAAATTTGATTTTTTTCATCCATGATTGATACTTTTGCAGTCGTTGAACCAATATCAATCCCTACTTTTAGATGATTCATGGTTTTTTTCCAGAGGTTGTTATACGATTAAGTCCAGCCTTTACTATTCATTTTGAAGTAACTAATGGCCAAAGCTCGTGGTCCGGCATGTACCAGCACGGCAGGGGGAAGATTAAATATTGTTACACTCTCTAAATCGAGTTGTCTTGAGAACCAATCAGCCAATTCAAGGGCAGCATTATCTGCACCGCCGTGTTGAATGCATAAATAACTTCCCTGATCAGCAGGTTTGTTTTCCATGACCAATGCTTTTATCCGTGATAACGCGTTTTTCTTGGTGCGTTGAGATTCAACAGGTTGAATTACCCCATCTTCTAAGGTTAATATAGGTTTGAGTTGCAATATGGAGCCAAAAAGCGCCTTGGCACCCCCGATCCGGCCACCCTTGTGTAAGTATTCCAGCGTATCTACCAGTACGTAAAGCTGTTCATGCACTGACATTTCCTTAACGCCCCGGACAATTGCATCTGCGGATACCCCATTATCCAATTGGCGCTTTGCTTCACGGACCACCGAGCCTAAACCAGCGGCAATTAACCTGGTATCGATAATTCGTATATCAGTATCAGGAAAATCTTGAGCCGCGACAGTTGCACTACGAAATGTACCGGAAAGTGAGGCGGATGGGCAAATGACAATTAGTGTATCATTTTTTTTCTGTGCGTCTTTAAAGACAGGATGATATAAATTTGGCGGTGGGGCGGCTGTTTTGGGTAATACAGTTGATTTTTGTAACCATTTCAGAAATTGTTGATTGCTAATTTCGTAATCATCACGATACGATTTTTCACCGAAAATAATGATTTGCGGCAATAATGGAATTTGCATTCTGGAAGCTTCCATGGGAGAAATACATGACAAAGTGTCTGCAATGATTCTGATCATATTTTTAATTCCTCCTATATTGATTACGCAGGCCAAACAACGCCTGAAACAATTACTATGACTATGATACCTTATCTATTATATAGAAAAACATATTCTAATTATAGGTACAACACAATTTCAGGGGAATGGATTCGGACACCAATTCATAATTTCGTATCGTTTATGATATGAACCGCATGCTAATTAATTATTTTTTTATGTAAAAGTCCTTGCGAAAGGAATATTCAAATGATAAAATGTAAACGATCTCCTACCGGTTGCCCCCCTCAATCGGTAAGAGATCATTTTATTTGTGCTATTGTCAACATTTTGATAGGCTACGCTAAAATGAGAGTAAAATTAAATGCCATTTTTCGAGAAAATTAATGGAAAATTTGGATCATTGAATATAATATAAATAGAATGAAAGTTATTGAAAAAGATATTCTGGAAAAATTTCATATTATTCGCAATTCGGATAACGAAATGCGCTTTCTTAATATGTATCAGGGTCTCCCGATCAGCCATGTGGGTAAGATTATTGATATTCATGAAGAGGAAGTGCGCTTTCATGTATCAAAATATCAGGGTTTATGTTTGCAATTGGAACTTTCCACAATTCTGATGCATGATGTTTTACAAAATAAAATACAAGCTAAACCGGTTATTGTTGATCTTCGTATGGAAGAAGTAACCTTGGGATCATTGAAGTATTATCCGACGACCATCGACAGCCGTCAGCAGATTCGGGTAGAAACCAATAAACCCATTAAGGCGATTCTTGAAAATTACTCAGAGGTGGATGCCAAGATTACGGAGATATCCAAAACGGGTATTGGTCTTTCAATGAATCGCAGAGATTACAATGCGAAGTTCTTTGGTAAGGGGAAACCAGTAAAGATTCATTTCAAGTTACCTGTAGATAACAAAAGTACTCAGCATACATTAGTTACTGAGGGGATTGTACGGAATATTAAGCCGATGAATAATGATTTTTATTTTCGCCTTGGTATCGAAAGCTTCCCGCGCCCCAGTGTGGAACAGGTTATTGAAAAATATATTATGGTCCGTCAGGAAGAAATATTTTTTGAAATGAATCGTCTATGTGATTTGAACATCTCATCCATCATTGGCTAATTTGAATTCCTAAAAATCAGGTAACATTGACATATGAAAGTATACGCCCGACTTCACTCGTATTATTCCATGCTGCGGGCAGTTGCTTCCCCAAAGGATCTGGTTTCTGCACTACATCAGGCGGGTTATCAAGCGGCAGTATTGACAGATTATTTGAGCCTGACAGGTGCGGTATCGTTTTATCAGGCCTGCCAGGAAAATCAGATTCAACCAATTATGGGTGTTAACTTTCCTGTAACAATTGGTTTACCCGAGCAGCTCAAAGCCCCTGTTCAAATGCAGGCTGAGGTTGTGCAGGGAAATCTAGCATTATTGGTAAAGAATCAAATGGGCTGGAAAAATCTCTGCCAGATGCTCTCGCTAGTACAATTTGCCAGGAATGCCCAACAACCCATCCATTATGCAGAGATGCTGGAAAAACATGCTGAAGGCTTGATATGCCTGACAGGCGGCATGGAAGGCCCGTTGTTTGGCTTGATGAGAGATGGTAATTTAGATGTTGCTGAAGGTCTTTTATCTCAATTACAGCAAACCTATGGCGCGAATTTATTTTTTGAGCTTCACAATCAGGCGCCTTATGCCAATGAACTTCTGGAAAGGCAAATTAAATTCGCCAGAAGGCAAGGCGTCCCTGTATTAGCCAGCCACATTCAATGGATTTTGCAACCAGAACAGGCAGCATTAATTCCGACACTGCATGCCATTCGTTTAAATACACATGTGGATCATATCCCCCCTTATTCCCTTCGGGAGGAAGATACTGCATTCTTATCACCGGATCAATTTGAGAAACGCTTCGCAAATATCTCTGAAGCCATACAAAACTGGCAGCAAGTTATTGAACAATGTGATTTTCAACTAATTACCGGTGAAACCTATTTTCCATCCTTTGCGGCATCTGCTGGAAAAACAGCATTTGACGTTCTGGAAGAAAAAGCAAATTTGGGGCTAAAAAGCAAATACGAAAAAATTGATCAACCTTTACAGGATCGTTTGGATTATGAATTACAGATTATCCGCAAGCGGGGATATGAAAGTATTTTTCTGATTGTTCAGGAACTGCTTGAATATGCACGTAGGGAGGGCATTCTGACCTCTTCACGAGGTTCGGCGGCTTCTTCATTGGTGGCGTATTGTCTGAGTATTACCACCCCGGACCCGATCAAGGAACGTCTTTACTTTGAACGTTTCCTCAATCCGGCACGTTCCTCTCCGCCTGATATTGATACGGATATATGCTCGCGGGGTCGTGAAAAACTGATTGCCTATATCTTTGAAACCTACAAAGCAAATCATGTGGCGGTGGTAGGGACAGTAAATCGCTTACAGCCGCGCTCGGCGGTGGCTTCAGTGGCAAAAGCATTTGGCTGCTCAACAGAAAAGATACGCCAGTTAAGTAAACGCCTGCCAAGGCGATTTATGGCGCATCTGCAGGGGCGTTCCGGTTCCTGGCGAAATATATTTGAGTCTGAGTTACAACATGCAAATACACCGCTGGAAAAGAAAATTTTTCAGCAAGCGATGCAGTTGGTGGATATGCCGGATCATTTATCCCAGCATGCCGGTGGGGTAGTGATTACACCTTTTCCGGTGGCGGAGTGGGTGCCGGTACAACCCTCTGGTAGTAAAAATATCACCATTACTCAGTTTGATCACCACGATGTGGAAACGATGGGTTTGGTAAAGATGGACATGTTGGGCATTCGTGGCTTGACTGTGCTGGGTGATGTAGCGACAGCCTTGTATAATTGGCGCCGATTGGAATTTGATTCTTCGCTGGCTGTGCTGGATGAAATCCCTTTACAGGACGAAGCCGTAGCGGATGTGATCAACAACGGCGATACGATTGGTTGTTTCCAGATCGAGAGCCCGGGCATGCGCTCTACTTTGAAGGAAATTGGCTGTCGTAGTATCGAAGGTATCATGCAGGCATTGGCGTTGTACCGACCGGGTCCGCTGCAGGGCGGCTTACACCAATCTTTTATTCGGCGATATCGCGGACAGGAAGCAGTGGTGGATATTCACCCGGCATTGAACGACATTCTGGCGGACAGCTATGGGGTCATTTTGTATCAGGAACAGGTGCTACGTATTGCGCATGAGATCGGAGGATTAAGCCTGGCAGAAGCAGATATCTTGCGCCGAGCGATGAGCCATTTTGACCCCGGCAAGGTTATGCAAACCCTCAAAGAGAAATTCATCAATGGGGTTGCTCAGCGGCATCAGATTCAAGCTGATCTGGCGGATGAAATCTGGCAGATGATGAGTGCTTTTGCCGGTTACGGCTTCCCAAAGGCACATGCCGCTTCCTATGCGCGGGTGGCCTGGTGGTCAGCTTGGTGTAAAACCAATCATCCGGCGGAGTTTTTATGTGCCGTATTGGCCAATTGGGGCGGTTATTATGCGCAACATGTGTATGTCAATGAAGCGCGTCGAAAGGGCATTCCCATTCAAGGCCCTGATTTACATGCATCCGGTCGCGAATTTGTGACCCGCTACCCACAAGGTGAGGCCCATTTGTATATGGGGTTTAATCAGATTCAGCGGTTGACCAAGCGAACCATTAAAAAAATTATGTCAAAACGTCCGTTTTCTTCTTTCGAGGATTTTTTAATGAAGGTAAATCCATCTCAACAGGAAGCAGATAACCTGATACAGGTGGGGGCGTGCAATAAGTTTGGAAACATTCCCGGTTTGCTGGATCAGATGAAGAATAAAGTACGCAAGCAGCAGCAATATGGCTTTTTATTGGAAAGCACGCATGAACTTGCGGATTGGACGCTTCAGCAAAAGGCAGCCGCGCAGGAAAAATTATTAGGTATCAATATGGTTTGTCATCCGTTGGAACTGGTGCGGGAAGAAGCTCAGCACATAGGCGCGGTAGATATCAGCACAGCTAAAGCCAACAAAACCAGTTCGCACAAACTGGCGGTTACTCGCCAAACATGGCGCCGAACACGCTCGCAGAAGAAGGAGATGATGGCTTTTGTTACCCTGGAAGATGAAACCGACATGCAGGATGCGGTCATGTTTCCGCAGGCTTTTCTGCGTTACCAGTTCATCGTATCGGGTCAAGAGCCATTCTGGGTGGAGGGCAAGTTTGACATGGATAAAACGCGTGGTGAGGAAATCTTTTTGATCGAAAAGGCAGGAAAATTTCTGGGGTTTGTCAATTAAATTCCAATGTTATTTCTCCTGCCCTTATAATTATCGAACTTCAATCCGAACAAACAGGGGGCAAAAAGTGCCAGGATCTCCTTGAAAGATCCAGCTTGTTTGATAATATCCCGGTGTGGATGGGGCTTTCATCGTTATTGAAAACGAGAAATTTCCAGTGGGTGGCACATCCTGGGATAAATCAATCGGGCTGCTTACTCTGTGCATCTCTGTGCCGGAAACATAAACAATATCCAGGCCAGCATCACTCCAATACGCTTTTCCAACATTTTCTATTGTCCAACCGGCTTCAAATGTTTCTCCTGGAAACATAACCTCTTCATAGGCTATTGTTTGGGATAAGATCAAACATTGGAAATTCTTATCCTCGGGGGTTGATGTTTTTGCTGGTGCTGCTGTTGCTACCCATTGGGTAGTTTCTGGCGGTACGTTGACCAGTGTGTTGGTTGAGAGAATAAAGGGTGTATTGGTGACCTGGGTGCCTTGCAGTAAAGGTGTCACAGTAGGCGGTATGGGTGTTTCAGTGAATGGCTGTATCAGCGCCGCCAAAGTAAATTCCGCATAGACCGTTTCTGCAACCTGGGTTTCAAGCATACTCATATCCACGGTTGGCGCTACCGTATTCTCAATGTTATTGGGTACGGGTGTAGGTTGAGGAGTACATGCGCTCAAGGTTAAACCAAGCAGGATGATGCATATTAATAAATTTTGTAAGATAGATTTTGGTTTCATAATTATCCCTCATCGTGGAATGTCATTTTAGACCAAACCATCAAGTTTTAGATCAAGTTATTGTAGTGTTTTAAGTATACGATTAAATCGGGTAGAAAAGGAGGGGTTCATCGGATTGTCAAATGGCAATTATAATAATGTTATTTATTCAATTATTATATTATCTGTATAATAATAATTGTGATGCGAAATATTCTAGGGTGAAAATGTGAGAACAAAAATTCCAAAAGACTATATATTAGTAAAATCTGGTATTGAATATAAATATAACCAAACAAAAGCTGTTAATGAACCAACAGAAAATGATGTTGAAGTAAATTTGTGTCGAGAATGGATAAGAAAAAATGGAAAAAGGCAAAGAAATATTTGCTATGATGTTTCCTCATATACCTTAAAACATTGGGTGGAAAAGTGGGCAGAAACTTATATTGCGAACGGGGATTTTATTTTCGCTGCTTTACTTGAAGGATATAAATATTCTTTTGAACAAGAAGCATTTTTGGAACATAATGGACAGACACGAAATGTTTACTTTAACATGAAATTGGCTTCTTTAAACGAATGGGAAAATATTAAACCGACAGGATTTTCTAAGTGGTTATTTGAAAAACATAATGAGGCTACTAATATAGGTGATTTGTCCAGAGATGCAAGATATGATTCTTCATGGCCTCGTACCGGACAGAAATATCTTGATTTCTGGTACTATTTATTTGGGTCAGGTGTGACAGATGAAATTATTGAGGCATTAAATAGTGCATGGAAAACATATAGTAATGAAGACCCGCCAAATCCCGATAATGAGATAATGATGAAGTGTGAATCATTTTATGATGAACAATGTGCTTTGGTGAGATTTACGGATCAAGAAATTTTCCCGATATTAAGTAATGAAAAAAGTTATATATATGTATTGTTTGACGAAAATAAAGACAAAAGAGTTAAGTATGTTGGGCAAACAATAAATCCATCTAAAAGATTATCGCAACATATTACTTGTCCAGGAAATTTAGCGAAATTGAAATGGATCGCAAGTATGATTGTTTATGATCAATATCCTTGCATGGCGATTATTGATAAAGTACATTGCAAAGATGCAGATAGAATAGAAAAGGCATATATTTATGCATTTTATTTTAATGAAAATCGACTTGGACAAGATATCGCAGATGTTTTGGTAAATAAAAGAGTATAAAACTCTAAACTGGAACCTATAAAGTAGACAAAAACAGACCTTATTAAAGAGGTCTGTTTTGCTATACTGAAAAGAGATGGGA
>JAEKNU010000075.1 GCA_016838895.1 Chloroflexota bacterium | reverse complement strand
ATTTTAACAGCCTATGATAAAAATTAATAGGCTTCAGTTCTTTTTCGTTTGCCCCGCTTTATTGAGATGATACGAGAATTGTTATGAAAAAAGTTTTATTTGTTTTTGTAATGCTGGCTATGGTATTATCCGCTTGTGGTCAGTCTGCCGCGAAAGCCCCGGAAGCTTGTGCCGCCGATGAATTTGGTTGTGCAGTCATTCCTGAAGGCTCAACGATTAAACTCGGCATGGGTGCCCCATTATTGGGCGACTACTCCATGTTCGGTGTCGATATTTCCCAAGGCGCCACATTGGCTATCGACGATGACGAAGGCTTCGAAGGATTCAAATTCGAATTGATCGCTGAAGATACTGGTGGATCAGCTGAAGGTGGAGCCGCTGTTGCCAATAAGATGGTTACCGATCCAACAGTCGCAGCCATCGCTGGTCATATCTTCTCTGGTTCAACCCAATCTGCTATGCCCATTTATGAAAAAGCCATGATCCCCATGCTGTCACCTTCAGCAACCAACCCACCTTTGACCCAACAGGGCTCTAAAGTCTTCAATCGTACTGCATTCACCGACGCTACACAGGCTGAATTCGCCGCAAAAATGATGTTTGAAGATCTTGGCGTAGCAACATTGGCTATTCTTCATGATGGTTCCGCTTACGGGCAGGGATTGGCTGAGTTAGCTCAGGCCGAATTCGAAACTCTGGGTGGCGAAGTTGTTGCTTTCGAAGCAATCACCCCTGGCGAAGTTGACTACTCTGCTGTATTATCTTCAATCGCTGGTTCAGCACCCGATGCCGTTTACTTCGGTGGTTATGCTGCTGAACAAATCGTCATGGCCAATCAGTGGAATCAATCTGGTCTAGAAGGCGTGACCATGTTCGGTTGTGATGGTACTTTCGGTTCCGAATTCATCGAAAAAACCGGTGAAAACGGTGAGGGCGCATACGCTGTATCCCTTGTACCCCCAGACTCCGCAGAAAAGACTGCTTTCGATGCTGCCTATTTGGAAGCCTATGGTATTGAAGCTGGTTCATTATCTCCCTATACCTGGGCAGCTTACGATACTGGTGCCATCCTTGTAGATGCCATCAAGAGCGTAGCTATTCTTGGTAAAGACGGTACATTATATGTACCTCGCACCCTATTGACTGAAAAAGTTCGTGGTACCGCAGGCTTTGAAGCGCTGACCGGTACAATGACTTGTGATGAAGTTGGTGAATGTAACGCTTCTGGCCCAACCTTTTATGTAGTATCAAATGGGGAATGGGTACCTGTAGAATAATTTTCACCTGATAAAGGTGGGGTTTAATAACCCCACCTTTTTTAAACCAGCACCTATTCTGCACCAAAAATCCATCATTGGAAAGCGTAAACATTATGAAGTCACAAGAAACACCAGCTCCCCTCATCAGGAAAAATAAAATTCCTTTTGCAACTTTGGCCAGAACCGTGGCCGCAATTATTTTATTTGGTTTGCTGATCTGGCGCGTTTATAACGTTATTTTTGTTAATGCCTTGTATGGTGCCGACACCTGGACCAGATTTGCAATCTCCGGACTTATTTTGGGCGGTATGTATGCCCTGATTGCCATTGGCTATACCCTCGTATATGGTATTTTATTCATGATTAACTTTGCCCATGGCGAAGTAATGATGTTAGGTTGTTTTAGCGGTTATTTTGTTTTTGAAGCCTTAAGATTTATTCCTTCTTCAAACCCAGAAATTAGCATACTAAATGCTTTTCCCATTCCAGCTATCATCGTTGCCTTTCTGGTTGGTATGATAGTTTCTGCTGTATCCGGATATTTCCTGGAAAAGTTGGCCTACCGCCCACTTAGAAAAGCACCACGCCTTGTGCCACTTATTTCTGCAATTGGTGCTTCAATTTTCCTGCAAAATGCTGCTCAGATGCTGTTCGGACCTCAACGCCGTCAGTATGAAAATCCTGAAATTTTCATGCGCGGTACCGGCTGGGAAATACCCATTTCCGGATCCTCAGTCATGGTCACCTATACAGGTGTTCTCTCCTTTGTATTATCCATCTTGCTCATGATAGCTTTGTTCTGGCTCGTCCAAAAAACACGCCTGGGACAATCCATGCGAGCTGTCGCTGAAAACAAACAAGCCGCCGCATTAATGGGCATCGATGTTGATGCAGTAATCAGTAAAACATTTATTATCAGTGGCGCCCTGGCCGGAGCTGCCGGCATTATGTGGGGTATCCACAACGGTCTGGTAAATCATTACATTGGATTCTTGCCAGGGATCAAAGCCTTCACCGCAGCAGTTATGGGTGGCATTGGCAATATACCTGGTGCTATGCTTGGCGGCATGCTACTGGGCATCATGGAATCACTTGGACCAGCCGCCTTAGGTATTGACTTCCAACTGAAAGATGTAATTGCTTTTACTATTCTCGTTCTGGTTTTGATCTTCCGCCCCACCGGATTACTGGGTGAGCGGCTCACAGAGGAGAAGCTCTAATGAAAACATTAATTCGTAAAAGCGCAAATCACGGTGTGACTTTTGGAATCATTATGGTGTTTTTAGCCTTAATTGGCTTCACCACCGTACTAACATCTCTTATTGGCAGCATTTTAGGAAACAGCAGCATCAGCAAAGTTCAACCTGTTAGCTATATTATAATTCTGCAGATAATCCTGGGTCTATGGTGTGGTTACGCCAGCAGCAAAAAAGGAGCAGCAGTTAATCGCAAAGATACTATGATCGCCGGATTATCCGGTGGTTTAGCCGGCGGTTTACTCCTTGCAGTTTTAGCGCTCATCTTTGGCCTTATAAACGCCACAGGGGCTGATATTCGTGTTTATCTCACTGCATTTAACGATGATTATGTATCTTATCTCAATTTCAATCAACCACCCCTGTTTGGCGCATTACTGCATCTGTTTATTTTTGGTATTGCTGGTTCACTGGGTGGTTTGCTCAACTCAGAGCTGATCCGATTAAATTGGAAGGAAATGATTCAGAGTCAGACCACAAAGTTTTCTCAATCCATTGTGCATCATCCAAAAGTGGAAAGTTTCTTCCAATCCAAAAATTCCCGCTGGGCAATATTAGGTGTCGCATTTTTAACCGCCTTCTTCCTACCTCGTGCTTGGGGTTCTTACTGGAATTACACCATCGGTACCGTTGGTATTTATATTATTCTAGGTATTGGTTTGAACATCATTGTGGGTCTATCCGGACAATTGGTCCTGGGATACGTAGCTTTTTATGCTATCGGCGCTTACACATTCGGTTTACTCACCTCACCATTACCGCATGACATTCAAATGAATTTTTGGCTGGCCTTATTGATTGCCATCCTGGTTACTGCCTTCACCGGCATTTTGCTTGGTTTACCAATCCTGAGTTTACGAGGTGACTACCTTGCAATTGTAACCCTGGGCTTTGGCGAAATTATTCGCATCCTGCTCAAAAGCGACCTGCTTTCTTCCTTAACAGGAGGCCCCAGCGGAATCAGAAATATTGCGCAACCAGTGTTGTTTGGCAAAGAGTTCTCATCGGATGTACATTTCATGTATATGATTATCATTGCGGTAGCGATTGGTATGTTTATAGCCTATCGCATCCAGTATTCACGCACAGGGCGCGGCTGGATGGCCATTCGTGATGATGAAACAGTTGCTAAAGCCACAGGTATTAACACCTTCCGTTATAAATTGCTGGCTTTAGCCATCGGTGCTGCATTCGCAGGTTTAGGCGGCGCATTATTTGCCTCCCGCGGACAATTCACCGGCCCTGAAGATCATGTACTAATGGTTTCAGTGAATGTACTATGTCTGGTGATTGTCGGTGGTATGGGCAGTTTACCTGGCATCATTTTGGGTTCCTTTGTATTGAAAGGTTTACCTGAAATTTTGCGCGGTGTAGAAAATTATCGCCTGTTGGCATTCGGTGCATTACTGGTGATCATGATGATTATGCGCCCAGAAGGACTGTGGCCTACCGACCGTCCCAAACTCGAAAACCAATACTCTGATACCCCTGATACTGAACCCGCAGTACAAGCCGGGAGGGAAGTATGAGCCGAATTGTTCTTGAAACCAAACAATTATCCAAAATATTCGGTGGACTGAAAGCAGTTGATCAGGTTGACCTGGTCGTTCCTGAAAAAGCCATTGCCAGTATTATTGGCCCCAATGGGGCCGGTAAAACAACCTTTTTTAATTGTACTTCCGGTTTTTATATTCCTGAAATTGGTGATGTATTATTCATGGGTGAATCAATCAAAGGTCTGGCAACCAATGTAGTCGCCAGTCTGGGCATTGCCCGCACCTATCAGAATATTCGGCTCTTCAAACAACTAACAGCCATTGAAAATATTATCATCGGCCAGCACCCACATCTGAAGACAAATTGGTTTGATGCCATGCTGCATACCCCACGCTTTGTTAAGGAAGAACGCGAATCCGTCAAAAAAGCCTGTGAAATTCTGGAATTCGTTGGTCTATCCGGTTTAGGCGATCATGCAGCGATGAATCTACCATACGGCGCACAACGCCGTTTGGAGATCGCACGCGCTCTGGCAAATAACCCACATTTATTACTATTAGATGAACCGACTGCTGGTATGAATCCCCAGGAAACCACAGAAATGACACAGTTCATTAAATCCCTGCGGGATAGCCTGGGCATCACTATTTTGCTCATTGAGCATGATATGCGCGTGGTAATGGATATCTCTGATCAGATTACTGTGTTGGATCACGGCACAAAAATCGCTGAAGGTACAGCAAAAGAGATTCAAAGCAACGAAATGGTTATTGAAGCATATCTGGGATCTGGTGCAGCCAAATTATCAGAAAAATATCAACGGGAAAAACAACATGATGCTGGAAATTAAAAACCTCAACGTATATTATGGCGCAATTCATGCTCTGAAAGGCGTTGATCTGCATCTTGAAAAAGGCGAAATTGTTGCACTCATTGGCAGTAATGGTGCTGGTAAAAGTACAACCCTGAATACCGTTTCCGGCATTATGCGCCCCAAAGTAGGCTCAGTCTCCTTTGAAGATCAGGATATTACAGAAACGCCGGCACAAGATATTGTGAAATTGGGCATCATTCAGGTTCCTGAAGGACGCAAAATTTTCACCAAAATGAGCGTTCAGGAAAATCTGGAAATGGGTGCCTATCTTAATACAGATAAAAATCAAATTGCGGATGATATGGAAAATGCTTTTACCATGTTCCCGCGTTTAAAAGAGCGCCGTAAACAGATGGGCGGCACATTATCTGGCGGCGAACAACAGATGTTGGCGATTGCCAGAGGTTTAATGAGTCATCCAATCTTATTATTATTGGATGAACCTTCCATGGGTCTGGCTCCTGTATTGGTTGAGCAGATTTTTGATATTATCCGAGATATCAATCATCAGGGTACCAGCATCTTGCTGGTGGAACAAAACGCTCAGATGGCCCTTTCTATAGCTGATCGTGGTTATGTATTGGAAACAGGTACAAATGCACTGGATGGTGTTGCAACTGAACTATTACAAAACCCGAAAGTAATGGAAGCTTATCTGGGCGGTTAGCCGCCGTTTCATAACGCATAAAAAAATCCCTTTGAAATTCAAAGGGATTTTTTTATTTTTGTTGTGTGATTGTATACACCGATAGGTATGCTGCCACAGCAGCCGCCCGGCTGTGAACTTCCATTTTCGAAAACACTGATTTTATATGGCGCTTTACTGTATTTGGAGAAATAAAGAGAATTTCCGCAATTTCTTTATTTTCTTTCCCTTCAACCAATAATTCCATAACCTGAAGTTCTCTTTCAGTCAAATTAAATTTATTGTCAATCAAATCATTTAAAACAACGGCTTGAGAGATTTCATTTAGGAATAAGCGCCGCTCAAAGTTTTGTTTTTCAAAATATCCATTGATATTAAATACACGATATACATCCTCAATCGCCTGAATGCGTTGTTCTCCACTGACCACAAAAACCGGTATTCTGGCTACCCGGATAAGCTGCAGCAAACGGTATCCCTCCGGATAGGCATCTTTGAAAGATTCGCTGATTGTTTTTCCAACAAAGCGATTGGGGGATAAATTCAAATCAATAATCGCCAGATGAAATGTTTCATGTAACAGCAGACCATGCGCCTGCCCAAAGCTGGTACAAGGACGTACCAAATATCCTTCATCTTCCAGGATTTCCTGCAAAATAGAACGCCATCCACTATCATCTTCTACCAGCAACACACGTCCTTTACTTGCCTGGCTTTCATCCTCAGATGATTCATGCGCTCCATCTGTATCAGCAGAAATGAGATCTTCGGTTTGTGATGCAGCACTTTGAGACGTATCAATTTCATTCAATGCCTGTGAAATTAAGTTCCTGAATTCCTTTCGATGGAAATTTTCTTTACGCAAGCATGTATATGCCCCATACTCTCGCAATACCTGAACACTTAACTCAACGGTTGCATATCCAGTGAGTAGTATAGAAACACATGCGGGGATTTTCCTCTTTGCAGCATCAAGAATCGTCACACCATCCTGATTCCGATGGTCCTCACTACTTAATGACAAATCAGCAATAAGCAAATGAAGCGTCTCGGCATTGATAATCTTCAATGCCGCGTCAGCCTGATCTGCTACCTGTACTTCCAAACCAATCTCTTCCAGGATCTCTACCAAAATGGCTTGCCATGAAGTATCGTCGTCAACGATCAGTGCTTTTCCAATCACAGGACTATTCATGATGCATCTTCCTCCACGGGAAATTGCAGCGTAAAAATAGTGCCGCGAATACCATCACTTTGAACACGCACTGTTCCACCCAAACGAGCCATAATTGTACGAACCCACCACAAACCAAAGCCCAGACGCTGCTTAACCTTTGCCCTGCTGCGAGAAAATTGAAATTCAAAAATTTTCCGTTGTATATCATCCGGAATACCTGGTCCAGTATCTTCAACAGAAACAAGTATGTAATTTCCTTCCTGAATACCCTTTATTGTGATTTCACCGCTATCATTCATGGCATGAATCGCATTATCAATCAAATTGCTAAACACCATACGAACAACCTGATAACCAGCATAAATGGGCGGCAACTTCTCCAAACCTAATAGAGAAATTTTTACTGTGGAAGGAACATGCATGTTTTGCAGTGTATCCCTTACACAGTTGTATACGATGATGGTATCCTTTTGAATGGGATGCAGTATATGCAGATTTTCCTGCATAATTTCCATTGCCTGTTTTGAACTATCCTCTATGGCGGCCAGATTCTTGTACAGGTATGGTTCCTGTTCCAGCAAACTTTCGTATCGATCCTGCATGCCCTGAATTCGTACCGGTATCGTACCAATCTTGTTATTCAATTGATGAAGTAAATTTGCTGCTACATCCCCTAAGGCGGCAAACGTCTCAATTAATGTAGTTTGATTTTGAGCATGCTGCACAGCGGCAATGGAATCTCGATTTTGCAGCGCAAGTACCGCATAATGTGAAATAATCGAGATTACTTTTTCATTCCAATTTGATGTTGAAGATCTTGCCAAATCATCAACCGAATAAAAAACACACAAAACACCAGACACATTTAACCGCTTGCTCTCCCCGCTTTGCAAAGGTAAAGCCAAAACACGCTGCCAATTGTTTTTCTCTTTTTTATATTCAGGTATAACACTGGCAATCTGATCCTCATTATCCAGGTGTAATATCCTTGAATTTCGGATGACTTGATCAAACAGTTGATGGTCTTCAGGTAGTTTATCCAAAAATTGCACCCCATCCGTCCCGGCTGAAAGAACCAACTTATGATGATCCACCAACCATACCCCACAATCTGCCGCATTAACCAATTCCAATACCTTAGAGGAAATACGCTCCAATACTGCCAATAGAGGTTCACTAAGAATACACTCAGAAATTTCCTTGAGTGATTCAAGTAATTTCACTTCCTGAATGGCAATGGTAGCCTGAGTTGCAAAGGCGTGTAATAAATGGCTGTCTGCGTCGCTAAATGCGGCTACACGGGGGCTTTCAAGGTTAAGTACGCCTTCCAACCTACCGCTGGCACTAATCAACGGCACAGCCAATTCAGAGCGCATTTCCAGATCACGATATAAAGGGTGGTAAATCGTTGACCAGGGTTGTGCTCGAACATCGTCAATATACAAAAATTGCCGCTTTACAGCAACCCATCCCATAACGGATTGTTCGTCTATTGGCAAATCATCCTTAATGGGGGCATATTCAATTTCACCGGCGAATGCAGCAGTGATCAATTTTTCGCTTTTACGGTCTACCAGACGAAAAACGCCATAATGAGCGTCCAACACTTCCAATGCCATTTCCAAAATTGTTTCCAGTGTTTCCTGCAAATCCAGACGAGAGGATATCAACATGCCTGCTTTTCGTAAACGTGCGTTTTCCTCTTCTTTTCTATTTAAGTTTTGAATAACACTGGTTGAACGGTCAGCGTGAAAAATTGCCATAGCAGCCTGGTTTACAAAATTTTCCAATAAGAGCAATTCTAATTCAGAAAATCGTCGCTCTTCGTATAAATACACATATAACAAACCAACGATTTTTTCACCGACGATTAAAGGAAACGCGGAACCGGTTTTTACACCTTGCTTTGCCATTTTTGGATTAATTTGAAAGGTATCATCCCCATAGGAAACAACCCGCCGATGAGATTGTATCGCCCGTCCACCTAATCCATTGGGCCGAGGTGCTCGATCCGGAATATATAATATCCTTGCATCAGCTGAGTTACTTGAACAAGCAGTAAACTCCTGCTTGACTTCATCATATGCATACAATATTGCTGCCGAACCTGGAATAACCTTTACAGCACTCATACCAATGAGACTCAAAATTTCCTCAATATTCTGGGAGGCCGCTGCGTCCAGATTATTGATCGTGTTGCTAATTGTATTCAGACTGGCCAACGCCTGTAAAAGACGTTCTGACGTGACTTCATTGGTCATTTGACTCATGTCCATGATAGATTTACATCCATTATACCGGAGAACAAAAGTATGTCATCCCACTATAAACCGGGATGACATACAGAAGCGATAAATAATAAAGGCTCTAGTTTATACAGTTTCGAGATATCGTTCTACTTCCCAATCTGTTACCCGAGTACGAAATTCATCCCATTCCCATTCTTTCGCACGTTTGAATGATGAGTATATGGCATCACCCAGTGCATTCTTTATGATACTATCACCTTCCAAATTGGTAAGCGCTTCTTTCAATGAACCTGGTAATGATTCAATGCCTTTCGCTTTTCGTTCTGCAACAGTCAGATCAAAAATATTTACATCACGCAGCGCATCCGGAGGTGTAAGTTTGTTATCAATACCATCAAGTGCGGATGCTAACATGGCAGTGAATGCCAGATACGGGTTACATGAGGGATCCGGGCATCGCAATTCAGCACGTACAGCAGTATTTCCCTGATTGGATCGTGGAATACGAATTAATGCAGAGCGATTGGTTTGTGCCCAACCAATATATACAGGTGCTTCATAACCAGGTACTAACCGTTTGTAAGAGTTCACCGTTGGAGCAATCACAGCTGCCAAACCTTTGGCATGTTTCAATTCGCCTGCAATAAAGTTTCGAGCTAAATCAGAAAGATTGAATTCATCATCTGTATCAAAGAATAAATTTTCACCATCTTTGGTAAACAAGGACTGGTGACAATGCATACCGGAGCCATTTACACCAAACATTGGTTTCGGCATAAAGGATGCTACCAGGCCGTGCTTGGCGGCAATTGCTTTGACCGTATATTTCATCGTTAATACATTGTCAGCAGTTTTTAATACATCAGCAAAACGGAAATCAATTTCATGCTGTCCGATGGCAACTTCATGATGGCCAACTTCAATTTCCAGACCCATAGAGTCCAGTGCTTCCATTAATTCGGTACGTACATTAACTGCATCATCATTGGCGGAGAAATCAAAATAGCCACCAACGTCAAATGGCACCGGATGTGTTGCATCTCCATTCCTTTTGAACAGGAAGAACTCTGGTTCAGGACCAACATTAAATACCCAACCACGTTTATCCATTTCGGCAACCATTCGTTTGAGGGCGCCGCGTGGGTCTCCATCATAAGGTGTTCCATCTGGTCGATGAATATCACAGAAGAAACGGGCTCGTTTCATGTCTTCGGGTGACCATGGTAATACAGCGTATGTCTCACGATCAATAATCAGGTGCATATCACTTTCCTGGATGCGAGTAAACCCTTGAATGGATGAACCATCAAACCACACACCCTTTTCTAACGCGCCTTCCAGTTGGGAAATCGGTGCATCAACACTTTTTGTTGAACCCGATACATCAGTAAATTGAAACGATACAAACTTTACATTGTCTTCCTTCACACGAGAAAGAACTTCTTTTACACTGAGCATATGAGACCTCCTATATGCATGCCTATTCCAGCAAATGGTCGTAGTTATGATAGCATTTTAGCTGTTGAGATCTCTTTCGCAAATGACCCATATGGGTCATTTTCCTGATGAGTTTTATTGGCAAACCATTCAGTCCGGATTAATTCGCAGATTGTCATCCAATAAAAATCAACTCCCCCCGGAAAAAAATCCTGGGGAGAGTTTATCTCATCAAAAGTCGAAAAATATTCGGGCTTGTTCACGAAATGCCTCAGGTTCGCTCCACATAAATGGATGTTCTCCGGTAGCGTGCAGATAGATTTTCGCCTTACGAATACGCTTCGCGGTAATGTCTGCCTGCGAAACAACATTCGGCACCAAATCATCCGACTCACTGCCAGAAATTAACACAGGACATTGAATTATTTCCAGAGGAATATCCACCTGTTCGCCTGTTTGAGCTGCCGCAAATCGAAGAATAAAATCTGTGTCTGCTTCTACAACTTGCTGCCAATCATCTCCATGATTTGATCTCCAAAAAGCAATTTGTCCATCATTATAATTACTACGTGTGTCTCTAATAACAGCCGGCATTTGATATTTGTAATCCAATCCAAAACTATCAACAATTAATGACACAATTCTATCAGGGTCCAGAACAGCCAGCCAAAAGCCCACTAGGGCTCCCCCACTTGAGCCGATCACACGGCATTGCTTAATCCCTAGCAAATCCAAAATCTGTATGGCGTCCTGGGCACATTGTTGATACCATTCAATGGGCCAGTTCCATTCCCGTACCGACTTTCCAGTACCGCGATTATCAAAAACAATCGTTTGCATATACTGTGAAAAATATTGTATATCCCCCGAAGCGTGTAATGAAGCACTAGAGGCGGTATTCCCCTGCAATAGCAGTAAAGGATCTCCGCAGCCGTATGTGTCAAAATAAATATCACCGTGTGGTAAATGAATAAAAGTCATTGTCACAATCCTTTGTATTAAATCGAAAGTAAGCCTGCCAAATTGGCTTTCAACAAATTATTGCGAACAATGTATTCTATATACCCATCATCACTCCATCAATGATCTTTGTAATTATATTGGAAGTTGTGGTAATCCTGAAGGAATTGTATTAAATAAACAAAAGAGCATCCAAAATAGATGCTCTTTTATATTTACATCAATGAAATTAATGATGAAAAACTAGATTGCGTTTACTTCTTTGGCCTGAGGGCCTTTGGTATCCACAACAACTTCGAATTCAACGCGTGAACCATCAATCAAAGATCGATAGCCATCACCACGAATTGCTGAGTAGTGCACGAAAATATCGCCACCAGAATCACGTTCGATAAAGCCATAGCCTTTATCTTTGTTAAACCATTTAACCGTTCCACTTTCACGATCAGACATACTAGAAATGCTCCTTATAACTATTCGTCAGTGTTGATATTCAGATTTTCCAGATTCTGGGGGAGATCATACAAAAACACGTGACTTTTATTGAAATGTTAGTATTAGTATAACATATAATTCATTTTTGTCTATTTTTTCTTGGAATTACTTTTGTTTTCGACCAAAACAATTGGATATTCATGAATTCTTTACATTCTGTACTAACAAAACAAATTTTTCATATGGAGTTTATTGATATTTTAATTCTTTTTTGTCATAATTAGGTTCTTGTTCTGGCTAGTTTTCCATAAATAGATTCTGTTTTGCAAAATAGCAAATTCATTTTCTTATCGGTTTTGTCCAGGATAGAAGAATCTGTATAATATTTAAATATAAGGATTATTAATATTATTAAACAATATTCGTAATTTATTTGCTTACCAAGGAAAATTATCAATGGATCAATTGAAAAAATACACGAATGATCCTCCCAAAAAAATTAATAGTAAACCAAACAGGTTCATATTGCTTTTTTTTATAATATTGGCATCATTTCTTATATGGGGATTAATTAATTTTTATCAAATCCAATCAGATCAAATATACCAAAGAAAATCAAATGAGCTTAAATCTATTGCTGAATTAAAAGTAAATCAAATCCTGCAATGGCGTGAGGAAAGATTAAGAGATGCAAAAATTTTCTCTTCAAATCTTTATTTGAAAAATTTCACGAACATATATCCAAACGGCAATTTTACCGCAGATGCAGCCGAAGACCTGGAAAAATATTTTGCCATTATTCCTGAACTAGCAGAATATTATGATGTTATTGTAATATTGCCTACTGAAGAAATCATTTATACATTAAATAAAGACGTTCAATCCCTTGATGCTGAAACAAAAGTTTTAGTTAAACAAGCTATAAACACCGGTGCTCCTGTATTTGGGGATTTTTATTTTAGTAAAACAACTCAGAAAGTATTTATTGATGTGATTGCCCCGATATTTAATGAAAGCCATGAGAGCGTATTAATCCTGGTTTTACGTATAGACCCTGAAACGAAACTTTACCCAATCATTCAATCATGGCCTACACCCAGCTTAACTGCTGAAACACTTCTGGTCAGGGAAAATGATAACTCAGTTATATTTCTGAACACACTACGACATAACCAATCTCCACCACTTAGCCTAACAATTCCACTAACGAAAACCGACGTCCCGGCAATTCAGGCAATATTTGGTCAATCCGGTATTTTTGATGGTGTAGATTATCGCGGAGAAGAAGTTCTTTCTGATATTAGTCACATCCAGGGTACTGACTGGCACATGATTGCCAAAGTGGATAAAAACGAAATCCTGGCAGAATCATATGCGATTGCGAAATATATCATCATCATTAGTATCTTTGCGATTATATTGACCATTTCATTAGCAGCATACATGCTAAATTATCGTCAAGGCAAACTCTATCAGGAATTATTACAGGCAGAGTTAATTAAAAACAAAGCTGAAGAAGAAACACGTACCACACTATACAGTATCGGAGATGGCGTCATTACTACAGATGCAGCCGGTATGATTACCCGAATGAATCCGATAGCTGAACAACTCACAGGTTGGCGTGAAAAGGATGCCATTGGGGCACCAATAAAAAATGTATTTCACATTATAAGTGAACTCAGCCGAGAGGAAGTTGAAAGCCCTGTACTACGTGTAATTCAAAAAGGAATTATTGTAGGGCTGGCAAACCATACAATATTAATTGCTAAGGATGGCAGCGAACACCCCATTACTGATAGCGGTGCGCCGATTCGGGACAAACAGGGTCATATTATTGGTGTTGTATTGGTTTTCAGAGATCAAACAAAAGAGCGTGCCCAGCAAAAAGAAATGGCATTGCTCACAGATACATTGAGTGCCAGTTTAAATGAGATTTATATATTTGATGCAAATACTTTGAAATTCCATTACGTCAATAGTGGCGCCTTGCAAAATCTTGGCTATACTTTTGATGAAATCAGACACTTATCACCCCTAGATTTAAAACCAGACTATACGCTATCCATGTTTACTGAAATGGTTAAACCATTGCGAAATCAATCAAAGAAAATGCTGGTGTTTGAAACCGTGCATAAACGAGCGAATGGTAGCCTTTATCCTGTGGAAGTGCATTTACAGATATTCCACCATGAAAATGATGACGTGTTCCTGGCTGTCATTCAGGATATTTCTGAGAAATTAATTGCTGAAGAAAAATTTCAATATACTGAGAAGCAATATAGCCTTTTATTTAATGAAATGAACGAAGGTTTTGCCTTGCATGAGATTGTTCTTGATGAAAACGGCAAAGCAGTAGATTATATTTTCCTGGCTGTGAACCCCGCTTTTGAAAAACAAACAGGGTTATCGAGAGAATTTATTGTTGGCAAAAAAGTTTCTGAGATTTTACAACAAATCGAACCTTATTGGATAGAAGCATATGGTCAGGTAGCATTAAGTGGAAAATCCACAAAATATGAAAATTATAGCGAAGCCATTGATAAGTGGTTTTCTGTGTCTGCCTTTTGCCCAAAAATAAATCAATTTGCTACAATATCTGTCGATGTTACCAATCAAAGAAAATCAGCACAGGCTATTGTCGAATCCGAAGAAAGATTCCGCAGCCTGTTTGAAAATATGATGCAAGGTGTCATATACCATAATTCAAAAGGGGAGGTCACGTTGGTTAATGATGCTGCGAAACGTATCTTGGGGTTATCCAGTAGGCAATTTTTAGGAAAAACATCATCTGATCCTAATTGGCAATCCATTCATGAAGATGGATCTGAATTTACAGGCCAAGATCATCCGATTATGGTTGCATTAAGAACAGGAAAAAAAGTAAAAAATGTAGTGATGGGAGTTTACAATCCAATTCGCCAGGAATATGTCTGGATAAATATCAATGCTGTCCCTCAATTCCGCGCAGGAAACAAAACACCGTACCAAACCTTTGTTACTATCGAAGATATCACCGACCGCAAAAACACCGAAGCGACTTTAAAACAACAATTAGACGAATTGCGAAGATGGAATAATGTAATTTTAGGTCGTGAGATGCGCATTCTTGAATTAAAAAATGAGATAAATGAAGTGCTAACGCAAAGCGGACAACCTATCCGGTATGCAAGCGTAAAAAAGGACAACAGTTCCGATGAATGATATCTCATATATCGGTTTAGTACAAAACACGGCTGTCTTACTTTCTATTGCCTTGCTCTTTGATTTTGGTTTATCCAAATGGAAAGCCCGAAACTTTCGTCTCTTTCTAATTCCAATTGGTATTCTGCTTGGATTCGTTGGCATTTTCATCATTTTAACGCCATGGGTTTTTATTCCAGGTATTATTTTTGATACCCGTTCAATCCTCTTAGGCATTTCGGGTTTGTTCTTTGGCATCATTCCTACAAGTATCGCGATGCTCATTACGGCAGTTTTTCGAATTTATCAAGGCGGGGATGGTGCGGTAATGGGTGTCCTGGTGATTATTTCCTCAGGCACAATTGGTATTTTCTGGAATCACTTCAGAAAAAAATCCATTGATTCTATCACTAGCCAGGAATTATACATCTTTGGTCTTGTCATACATGTTGTGATGCTAATTTGTGCATTCAGTCTACCGTATGAAATCGCGGTCGATTTATTAAAAACCATCATTGTTCCAGTTTTACTAATTTATCCCATTGGTACAGCTTTATTAGGTTTAGTAATTGTTTCCCGTCTGCGGTACACCATTTTAACGCAAGAACTAGTTGATGAAGAAACACACCTAAAAAGCCTGGTTGATATTCTCCAATACCAAACAGCCAATAAAAATGCATTACTAGAATATACCTTGCAGGAAGCGATAAAAATCACAAATAGTGAACATGGGTATATATACAATTATGATGAAGAACAGGATCAGTATACATTAATCACAAAACTCCGTTCCCCCACAAATCAGAACAAGATATATAACAAAGAAATTGAAGTAGAATGGGAGGAAATTGCAATCTACAAAGAGGCAGTTCTCCAGAATAACGCAATTATTATCAATAAGGGGGTTTTTTACCCAGAAACAGTGAAGAAAGAATTGCCAGCACATATGCACTTGGATCATTACATTGCTGTTCCGATAACTAATAACAATAAAATAGAAGCTCTTATTGCTTTATCCAACAACGAAAGTGCATATAAAGAAGCAGATATCTTACATTTAGCCCTATTAATGGATGCAGTGTGGAGAGTAACAGAACGCCAACGGGTGGAGAAAGAATTATCCAATATTCAATGGATGTTAAGTAAATATCGGGATGCAGACAGCAACATTCCCAGACATCTCAATAATGACCAACTAACTGATCTAAACAAAGACGGTGTTATCCTGCATTCCGTTGGAAAAGAATTACTGATGGATATTGCCGCTGATTACATGGATTTACTAGATACTTCTGCAGCGATATACGAAATCAATGGGGATTATGCGCTGGCTGTATTTTCGTCATCTTGGTGTAAATTTTTAGATACTGCATCGTACAAACTTTGCAAATCCGATGACATTTCAAAGTCGCTAAAGTGTGAAAAGTGGTTCTGTCATCAATCATGCTGGGAGGATGCCTCGAAAACATCAATGACCTCCAGACAGCCGGTGGATATCGAATGCGCGGGAGGGCTTCATATTTACAGCGTCCCAATTTTCGCATCAAAAGAAATTGTAGGAGCAATCAATTTTGGCTATGGTGATCCGCCAACAAATCCTGCTGAACTAAAAAGCATTGCGGATAAATATCAGGTTGATATGCAGGAATTGCAAGATATATCAAATGCTTATGAGTCTCGGCCACCATTTATTGTTAATGTGGCAAAACATCGCTTACATAGTTCGGCAAATTTAATTGGATTATTAATTGAAAGAAACCAGGCCCAAAAAGATTTGAAGAGAAGTGAAAACAACCTTAACAAGATTATTGATTTACTGCCAGTAGGCGTTTGGTTTGCAAATAAAGATGGCCATTTAACCCGTGGGAATCCAGCAGGAGCAAATATTTGGGGGGCTGAACCGCTGGTAAGTCTGGAAGAAATTAGCATATTCCATGGGCGTTACTATCCATCAATGGAAGAAATAACGGAGGATGAGAGGGCGTTGGTTCGAACGATTAAACATCACTCCACAATAGAGAATGAATTAATTGAAATTGATACTTTTGATGGAAAACATAAAATCATCCGTGGTTATTCCACGCCAATACTAAATGCTGAAAACGAATTAGAAGGTGCAGTGATTGTGAATTTGGATGTAACAGAACAAATTGCTGCAGAAGAAAATGCCTATAAAGCTCATGTGGAATTAGAGCATTTATTACAAAATGCAGATCAAGCCAGGCAGGTATTGCTGAGTGTCATTGAAGATCAAAAAATGGCTGAAGAAAAAATCCAGCAATTAAATCAGGAATTAGAGCAGCGTGTTAAGGACCGCACCACACAACTAGAAGTTGCCAATCGTGAATTAGAAGCTTTTGCATATTCAGTTTCTCACGATTTACGTGCACCTTTACGTGCAATGGATGGCTTCAGTTCAGCACTAATTGAAGACTACCCTGACAAATTGGACGAGCAAGGTAGACATTATCTTGGGAGAATACAACAAGCCTCACAAAGGATGGGACAACTCATTGAAGATTTACTTCATTTATCACGGGTTACTCGTCGTGAAATGATTCTTGAAAATGTTAACTTATCATTTATTGCCCAGGAGATAGCAAAAGATTTACAATTACATCATAAAGAACGTGATATTCAATTTAATATCAAAGATAATATAACTGTAAAAGCAGATTCTCATTTAATTCGTATTGCATTAGAAAATTTAATAAGCAATGCAGTCAAATTTAGCGGTAATGAGGACAAAGCAGTGATAGATATGAATATGATAGAACAAGACAATGAAATAATATATTACATTCGAGATAATGGTGTTGGTTTTAATATGCAATATACCAACAAATTATTTAGTCCATTTCAACGATTACACAGCATGGAAGAATTTCCTGGAACAGGCATCGGATTAGTTACAGTACAGCGCATCATTAATCGGCATGGCGGCCGCATTTGGCCCGAAGCGAAATTAGATGAAGGTGCAACCTTTTTCTTTACTTTGGGAGGGTAAACAATGAGTAATAAAATAATTTTACTTGTAGAAGATAGTCAAGACGATGAAGAGCTAACAATAAGAGCATTAAAACTAAATAATATTCTTAATGAAGTGATTGTTGCGCGGGATGGTGTAGAGGCCCTTGATTATCTTTTTGGAAAAGGGCAATATAGTGAGCGCAATATCAAAGAACAACCTCAATTAATATTACTTGATCTGAAATTACCAAAATTAAATGGCTTGGATGTTTTGCATCAAATACGAAACAATCCTCTGACAGAGCTAACCCCTGTTGTCATCATGACATCCTCAAGTGAGGAAGATGATATCGTATCCAGTTACCAACTTGGTGCTAATAGCTATGTAAGAAAACCAGTAGATTTTAAAAATTTTACTATCGCAGTTCAACAACTTGGTCTATATTGGTTGGTAATTAATCAAACACCAACCAAAAAATAGAAAGACGGTATTTATTGGTAGGAGCAACAAATGAACGGTGAACTAAAACTGCTGATGGTTGAGGACACAATTGCTGATGCAGAATTGGTACTTCTTCGCTTAAGTAAAGAGGGGTTTAATACGGATTGGCGACGAGTTGAAACGAAAAACGCTTATCTTGATGCACTGGAAGAGCACCCTGACCTAATTCTAGCGGATTGGTCGCTCCCCCAATTTAGTGGAATGCATGCCTTAAGAATCATGAAGGAACAAAATCTTGATATACCGTTTATTATTGTTTCCGGAAACATAGGGGAAGAAGCGGCAGTTGAAGCGATGCATGGTGGCGCATACGACTATATTCTGAAAGATCGCCCTGAGAGATTAGGGCAAGCCATACGAAATGCACTAGAACAAAAAGAGCTTCGTGATATCCAGAAACAGGCTCAACTGGATCTGCAACAAAAAACATTGGAATATCAATTCCTGGCTAAAACCGCCTTATTTTTGCCAACATTGACCACTGAAAAACAGGTTTTTGAGTATATCGCTACTTCAATACCCCAAATAGCCCCGGGCATCATCAGCACGGTTATTCGTGTGCCCTCCGAAGAGAATGTACTTTACATAGATAATATTCTGGGGATCAATAAGAGACTTTTCGACAAGTCCTTGAAGATCTTAGGTGTAGATCTATTAAACAGTTCTTTTGAAATAAAACAAGCATTTCTGGATAATCTACAAAGAACAAGACTCTATAAATATCCTGGGGGATTTGTGGAATTTACAGCATTATCATTTTCACCGCTGATCGCTAAAACGATTGAAAAATTACTTTCCATTAAAGATGTGTATACCATTGGTCTGGCTAGCACGGATTATTTCATGGGCGGCATCGTTTTCTTCCTCACAGATCATTCAATTGGTTTAAATCGGTCCCTGTTGGAATCCTTTGTTCAGCAGTGTTTTATGGCATTGTCACAAATTCGATCAAAAGCAAGTCTGGTCGCCAGTGAGGAAAACTTCCGCCAATTGGCAGAGAATATTCTTGAAACATTCTGGCTTTACGATCCGAAAGTAAAAAATTTCATCTACGCCAGTCCAGCATTTGAAGATATGTGGGGGCGTACACGTGAAACGTTGTATACAGAATTTGATACGTTTTCAACATCAATTTATCCAGATGATTGGAAACCCATTTTAAATGTATACAAAAATATTAAGAGTGGCAGCAGTGAGATGGATCTGGAACATCGTATCATTTTACCGGATGGAAGTTTGCGTTGGATTCATACGCGTGCATATCCAGTATATAACGAACAAGAAGAATTAATCCGTATTGCTGGTATCTCAGAGGATATTTCAGAACGTATTGAGTCAATGCGCCTGCTATTAAATAGTCGTGATCGCCTGCGAAGGGCTGAACAAGTTTCTCAATCCGGGAACTGGGAATTTAATATGCAAACGGGATTGGTTCATGCATCAAAAGGGGCACGACAAATCTATGGTATGGAAAATAAAGTTTGGACAATTGATCAAATTCAAACCATTCCAATATTAGAATATCGCCCCATGTTAGACGCAGCAATGAAAAATCTGATTGAAAATAATATGCCATATGATGTTGAGTTTTGGATACGGCGCCAAAATGATGGAGAAACATTGGCCATTCATTCAGTAGCCGAATATGACGCTTCCAGAGAAATTGTATTTGGTGTTATTCAGGATATTACCAGCCGCAAACTTGCTGAGGAAGCACAGGTAAAATCAGGCAAAGAACTACGCTTTGCCTATGATGCAACCATTGAAGGTTGGTCACGTGCAATGGATTTGCGTGATGAAGAGACCGAGGGGCACACTCGGCGGGTTACGGAAACAACATTAAATTTGGCAAGACTAGTGGGTGTTGATGAAGAGCAAATGATCCATATACGCCGCGGTGCCTTGCTACATGATATTGGAAAACTGGGTGTTCCGGATGCCATTCTGCATAAACCAGGACCATTAACCCCTGATGAATGGGTAATCATGAAAAAACATCCGGAATATGCCTTCCAGATGCTCGAATCCGTAGATTACCTTCGCCCTGCATTAGTAATCCCCTATTGTCATCATGAACGATGGGATGGTTCAGGGTATCCGCGTGGCAAAAAAGGGGAAGAAATTCCTCTTGCAGCCAGAATCTTTTCCATTATCGATGTATGGGATGCATTAACCTCAGATCGTCCATATCGAGATGCCTGGTCAAAAGAAAAAACACTGGAATATATTAAAGAACACAATGGGATATTTTTCGACCCGGAAATTACACCCATCTTTCTGGATTTCATCGATTCAAATTGAGTATTTATTTAACTAGCAGCTAAATGAAAAAGTCCCCTGGAAAATATTTTCCAGGGGACTTTTTTTTTACAATCATAAAGTAATTAGCGATTTGATAGTGAAACAAAAACCGGTTCCGGGTTGTTGTCGGTTGAATTATTTCCTAATTGTCCAAATGGATTGGCACCCCAGCAATAGGCATTGAAATCATCACCTACAAGAACACAAGTATGAAGCGCACCAACTGCTAACGCACGTACATCAGTGATATTGTTTACATTTGTAGCCGGTACTGAATCATCATTTGTGCCATTACCTAATTGTCCGAAATAATTCGCTCCCCAACAGCTCACGGTCAGGTCTTCATTAACTGAACAACCATATTCAAGACCCGTACCCACTTCAACGGCTGTAGATATGTTCTGGATATCCACCAGGTTGAAATCATTACCCCAACAATTTACTGTACCCGCAAAGGTCACTGCACAGCCTCCGGAGAGGAAGCGATTGGCTGAAATCGCCTGCGGAAAAAACATATCCGAAACAATTTGTGAATTACCTGTCATCCAGGCAGCTAGATCACCAGAATTTTCACCTAACAAGTAATTGTTACCGCCAGAAATCAAATTTTGATTTTGGTCGAATAGTGTTTTTACAGGCAAATCGCGATTGGTTTTCGAACCATCATTAATTTGACCAAATTCATTATTTCCCCAACACCAGGTTTCATTGTTTTCCAATTCAGCACAGGTAAAGGCTTCACCGGCTGTAAAACCCGTAGCAAAGGCAGGTAAACCTTTTACCAAAACGGGAGTACTTCTATTATGTGTCGTTCCATCACCTAATTGACCTGAGTCATTCTTACCCCAACACCAGATATTGCCATCAGCTGTTAGCGCACATGAGAATTCACTACCTGAAGTCAAATCAACAACATTTCTTACATGTAGTACTTTCACAGGTTGTAATTGGTTTTCATTATTTCCATTGCCAACCTGCCCTGAGATATTCAAACCCCAACAATACACCTCATCTGCAACAGTCATACAGGTATGGCCTAAACCGGCTGTAATAATCGGCTGTCCACCTGTTACCGGGATAACAAATGCAAATGCAGGTAATACTACTGGATCACCACCGGTTACCGGGATACCAGGAGGGGGCGTATCTGTTGGTATATCTGTTGGTATCGTGGTTTCGGTCGTCGGTTCCGGTGTGGTTGTTGTTGACTCAGGGGTCTGAGTCGTCGGTTCCGGTGTAGCCGTTGTCGGCTCAGGGGTCTGCGTCGTCGGTTCCGGTGTGGTTGTTGTCGGCTCAGGGGTCTGAGTTGTCGGTTCCGGTGTGGTTGTTGTTGGCTCAGGGGTCTGAGTCGTCGGTTCCGGTGTGGTTGTTGTTGGCTCAGGGGT
>JAEKNU010000074.1 GCA_016838895.1 Chloroflexota bacterium | reverse complement strand
CAGGTATTCTTTGTTTCATTAAAAGTGACCTTTAACACCTTTCTTTAATGACTTTTAACACCTACGTGAGCAGTTACGATAAAACAACCTATTGTTTATAATATCGAAATACCAATAATTATCGTCTCCACTTATTGGCTTTGCAGGATAACAGGTCTTGAGGTTGTTGATGAAAGATCAGCACAAAACAAAAGCACAACTGATTAACGAACTATCCGAATTACGACAACAATTTGCCAACGATGAGAAGCAAATCATCGCTGAAGATAAACTGCAAATATTTTTATGTGCTGTGGAACAAAATCCGGCATCCATTTTAATTACCGACATCCACGGCACCATTGAGTATGTCAATCCCATGTTTAGTGAATTAACGGGGTATGCTGCCGAAGAAGCCATTGGCCAAAATCCGCGCATGCTTAAATCAGGCTATACCAGCGCTGCTGAATATGCAGCACTCTGGAAAACCATTACCTCTGGTAATTCATGGGATGGAAAATTTTGTAATCAAAAGAAAAATGGTGAATATTATTGGGAAACAATCTCCATTACGCCAGTACTGAACCAGCTGGGTAACATTACACATTTTGTGGCGATTAATGAAGACGTCACCGATCGTATGCTCACAGAAGAAACCCTGGAACAAGAGCGCCGTCTGTTGCGTACCGTGATTGATAATATCCCTGACCAGATTTTTGCACATGATCGAGACTGCAATTTCATCCTTAACAACCTCAGCGATGCCAGGATTATTGGTGTCAAGGATCCGGCTGACCTGCTTGGTAAAAGTGACATGGATTTTTACCCAGCTGAGTTTGCAGCCCGTTATCAGGCTGATGATCGGCAAGTGATGGAAAGTGATCAACTTTTGAGAGTGGAAAATGAACCCAGTGTAACCGCAGATGGCCAAAAGCGCTGGGTCAATACCACTAAAATCCCCTTCCATGACAATGCAGGAAAGGTGATTGGCCTGGTAGGCATCGCCCGTGATATTACCGCACGCAAATTGGCCGAGGAGGAATCCTTTCACTCGCGTCAAATGCTGCAACTGGTTGTTGACAATATCCCGATGATGGCTTTCTGGAAAGATAGTAACCTGGTTTATTTGGGTTGCAATCGGACTTTTGCCGCCCAGGTCGGGCTTTCTGACCCGCTCGAAATCGTTGGTAAAACCGATTTTGATCTTCCCTGGAAAGCACTTGCCCAACAGCATCGCGATGACGACCAAAATGTCATTCAATCAGATACCCCTAAATTGGGTTTTAAAGAATGTACCACCCAACCGGACGGCTCACAGATTTGGAGTCGTTCCAATAAAATTCCACTGCATGACCGCGACGGAAAAGTGATGGGATTATTGGTTACATCTGAAGATATCACAGAACGCAGGCTTGCAGAACAAGAAATTGAAATTGCGAATGAAAAATTAATCAGTTGGGTCAATGACCTTGAAAAGCGCAACCAGGAAGCCTACCTGATGCGACAGATGAGTGATTTACTTCAGGTAAGCAATGAACGCGAGGAATATTACACTATCATAAAGGAATTCGTTCCTCAGTTATTTCCGGATACTTCCGGAGCCTTGTTTATTATCAGTAATTCACGATCTCTGGTTGATGCAGTCACGGTTTGGGGAGATGACCTGCAAAGTGATCTTTCTTTTGCACCCACTGAATGCTGGGCAATGCGCCGCGGCCAAATCTATCAGGGCGGATCATCCAAACCGGGATTAAATTGCCGACATATCAAAAACCCATTTTCGGGAAGTTATCTTGAAGTACCGATGATGGCATCCGGAGAAATGATCGGAGCATTGCACATTGAAGGGCGTGGTGGAGACCTGTCTCTCGATACTTTCAATGAGCTGGCTCACACCCTTGCGGACCATTTATCTCTCTCGTTTTCAAACCTCAAACTGCGTGAAACACTGCGTACTCAGTCCATCCGTGACACACTGACCGGATTGTTTAATAGACGCTATATGGAAGAATCACTGGCACGGGAAATTCCTCGCGCCATGCGTAAAAATATGCCGGTGGGCATCATCATGCTGGATATTGATCATTTCAAGGTTTTCAATGATACCAATGGACATGATGCCGGTGATATGGTGCTGCGTGAAATGGGAGCGCTGCTCAAAAACCAGGTACGCGGTGAAGATATCACCTGTCGCTATGGCGGTGAAGAGTTCATCCTGATCCTGCCGGAAGCCACTCAGGAAATCACAATACAGCGTGCCGAACAGATTCGCAAAGCCATCAAAGGTATGCGTGTTGAATATCGCCGCCAACCTTTGGGCTTAATAACCATTTCACTCGGCGTGGCTGTATACCCGGAGCACAGCTCCACGGTCGAAGGCATCCTCAAAAAAGCCGATCAGGCCCTCTACCATGCAAAACATAACGGCCGCGATCAGGTAGGTGTTGCCACCATAGATTGATATCCTGACATTTTTTAAATGAAGTTTCAATCCCCCACCCACCCATAATGTACGCCCAAAAATATATTTGTTCCCTGGAAACTGCCCATGATTTCACAGTTTGCCGCCGCCAATCAAATTTCTTTTTCGATTGGCGCTGTGGTTGGGTGATTGGCAGCACGCAATTGTAGGGGCGGGTCTAGTAACACGCGCCAGTCCCTATCGGAGTTCATAAACCCGCCCAAAACGTATGCCAAAAATACATTTATTCCCTGGAAAATGCCCATGATTTCACAGTTTGCCGCCGCCAATTAAATTTCTTTTTCGATTGGCGCAGCGGGCGGGTGATTGGCAGCACGCAGTTGTAGGGGCGGGTCTGGTAACCTGTGCCAATCCTTACAATATGATATAGACCCGCCCATAACGTATGCCCGGAACACAATCGTTCCCTGGAAAATGCCCGTGATTTCACAGCACGCCGCCACCAATCAGATTGCTGTTTTGATTAGCGCTCGGGCGGGTGATTGGCAGCACGCAATTGTAGGGGCGGGTCTGGTAACATGCGCCAGTCCCTATCGGAGTTCATAAACCCGCCCAAAACGTATGCCAAAAATACATTTATTCCCTGGAAAATGCCCATGATTTCACAGTTTGCCGCCGCCAATTAAATTTCTTTTTCGATTGGCGCAGCGGGCGGGTGATTGGCAGCACGCAGTTGTAGGGGCGGGTCTGGTAACCTGTACCAATCCTTACAATATGATATAGACCCGCCCATAACGTATGCCCGGAACATAATCGTTCCTGTGAAATTAGCCATAATTTCACAGCACGCCGCCGCCAATCAGATTATTGTTTTGATTAGCGCAGCGGGCGGGTGATTGGCAGTACGCAGTTGTAGGGACGGGTCTGGTAACCTGTGCCAATCCTTACAATATGATATAGACCCGCCCATAACATATGCCCGGAACATAATCGTTCCTGGGAAATTAGCCATAATTTCACAGCACGCCGCCGCCAATCAGATTACTGTTTTGATTGGCGCAGCGGGCGGGTGATTGGCAGCACGCAGTTGTAGGGACGGGTCTGGTAACCTGTGCCAATCCTTACAATATGATATAGACCCGCCCATAACATATGCCCGGAACATAATCGTTCCTGGGAAATTAGCCATAATTTCACAGCACGCCGCCGCCAATCAGATTACTGTTTTGATTGGCGCTCAGGCGGGTCTATGAGATATGGGTTAGATTGGCGGGATTTATCGGACCCGCCCCTACGAATGCTGGCATGATGGATAGATCTTGGTAAGGTTGGTTTGCCAGCAAATCGCTTTCTCAAATTAGCGCGAATCAGGTATCATTAACCCAACACAACCACCTCGAAGGAAGCCGATGAAAAAGAAACAAACCTGGATACTCTTCGTCATTATCATCCTCGCCCTGAGCGCGCGCATCCTGCCCGGCACGCGTACAATCGACGACTCCTTCATTACATACCGCTATGCCCACAACATCCTGGCCGGTAATGGCTTCCTCTACAACCCCGGCGAATCCGTGTTAGGCACCACCACTCCGCTCTACACCCTCATCATGAGCGCCTTCGGCTTCGTCTTCGGCGGTGAAAACGCCAACTTCCCGGTCATCGCCTGGATCTTCAATGCCATCCTGGATGCGATCACCTGTGTGCTCTTTATTCAACTTGGCAAAAAGCTCAATCAACCCCTGGTCAGCTATGCCAGCGCCCTCTTCTGGGCCATTGCTCCCTACAGCGTGACCTTCGCCATCGGTGGACTCGAAACCAGCTTGTATGTGCTGCTGCTGGTTGGTATGGTTTACAGCTACCTCAACGAGCGTTTCCCGCTCACGGCCCTGCTGGCCGGACTCTCCATCCTCACCCGCCCGGATGCCGTGCTGCTGGTGGCGCCCATCGTGCTTGACCGGTTCTATCTCGCTTTCCGGAAACAAAAGAAAATCAAACTGATCGAATGGCTGGCACTTCTGCTGATCCCCGCCATCTGGTTCAGTTTTGCCTGGCTGATGTTCGGCAGTCCCATTCCCCATTCCGTGACCGCCAAAATGGCCGTCTACCGCCTGGGACCCGCTGCATCCTTTATTCGGCTCATCCAGCACTACGCCACCCCCTTCATGGATCAGCACCTTTTCGGCAACAATGCCACCAAGGTTGGTATTGTAATCTTCCCCTTCCTGTCCATCCTCGGATCACTGACAGCCCTGCGCCAAAATAAGCGTCTCTGGCCCTGGGTTGTGTTCCCCTGGCTGTACCTGATCGCCTTTTCCGTGCCCAACCCGCTCATCTTCCGCTGGTATCTGACCACACCCCTGCCGGCTTATATTTTGTTTATTCTGATCGGCCTGCAAAGCCTCTTTACCACGATCATCAAGGCCATCAAGCAGCCGCTTCCTAAACGGATTGTACAGATACTGATGCTGCTGGCCCTGTTCGCCTATCCCCTCACTGCCGGCCTCAGCGCCTGGACCGTGCACCCTGATCACGGCGCAGATCGCCCGGCGCCGGACATGGCCTTCATTAAACTGGAACTGCTTTACCAGCAGGCCGCCGAGCTCATCCAGCCCTATCTGCAGCCCGCTGACGTACTCGCCGCCGGTGATGTGGGCGTGCTCGGCTACCAGACCAACGCCATCATCCTGGATACCGTCGGTCTCAACAGCACGCAATCCATGCAATACTACCCCATTGATGCCGATCAATATGTGATCAATTACGCCATCCCCACCCAACTGATCCTCAATGAGCAGCCCGATGCCATCATCATCCTCGAGGTCTATGGCCGCAACACCTTCCTGCAAAATCAAACCTTCAGGCAGCAATACACCCTGCTCGAATCCATCCCTACCGACATCTACGGCAGTGAGGGCATGCTTCTTTTCCAACGCAATCCAGATTAAGCTATGCGCAGAATATGTTTGAGAATGTTAAAAAAGACCCAAAGGGTTTCAAGGCAAAATTAATATTAATACCCTTCGGGGCTGGTTTATTTTTTTGTTTTTCAACGCCCTCCTATTTGTGCTTTTCTATTTTCGGTATACAATATCATTAAGGCTTATGAATCTACCTCTATTCCCCCTGCAAACCGTATTGTTTCCCGGTATGCCGATTCATCTGCACATTTTTGAAAAACGCTACCGGTTAATGATACAGCGCTGCCTGCAAAAGGATCTTACTTTTGGGGTGGTGCTGTTGCGTAAAGGGCATGAGAACGAAAAAGAAGACCACACCTATTCCATCGGCTGCACGGCAAAAATTGTGGATATTGAAACCCTCAAGGACGGACGCTTTTACCTGACCGCCCTGGGAGAAAGCCGTTTCCGCATTCACTCCATTGATACCAGAATCCCCTACATGATGGGCAACATCGAAGAACTGCTTACGGATTACAATCACAGCCACCTGCTGCTGCCGGAAACAAACATCTTGCGGCGCCATATTCGCACCTATCTGGAATTGCTCAGCGCCACAGATGGCTACCAATACGAACTCAAAGAGCTGAGCAACACGAACCTGCACCTGCCCGAGGAACCCATCTTCCTCATTCATCTGGCAGCTTCGCTCTTGCAGCTGCCCTCCAATGAAAAACAAAACCTGCTTTCTATCAGTAACCTGTTTGAACTAAACAGCCAGATCCAGCGCATATTCCGCCGCGAAATCAGCATCATGAAAAGCCTGGCCGAGATGGATCGCGAAGCTGTCAACAGATCCATGTGGCAGAATTGAACAAAACCCATTTCTCAATGCCAAATATATTACATTCCAAATATTCCAATCTACCGAATGGGCATGTTTGAAACCTACACCTTGTCAATCAAAACAAACATAAATTCCCCAACCAGCACATCAGGTGAATTCTTCCTCCCCTAATCCATGACCAACCAGAAAATACTTCTTCAAACCCTATTTCGTGTGTTTCGTGTATTTCGTGGTCACGAAGTACTCTGTAAGAGTCGCGTAGCACATTGTAAATGTCTATTGGAACTATTATCTATTTAACGTGTGTCAGATCCAAACCTTTCCTCCAATAAATTCCATACCTCACATTTTCACCCTTTGGGTGTAGACCTGACCACAACGCCAATCGAAATAAATTTCAATACGCAAGTAAATTCCTGTCCTGCGCTTTGGGCGGGTCTATCAGCACCATTTAAGATCATCGCCATTTATCAGACCCGCCCCTACACACAAAACTTCCTCTCCTAACCCATATTTACGTTTATCTATGCGCAGCGTGCATGGGTTGGGGGAGGCCAGCAGGGGGCGAAAAACGGAAATAACTTGCCAATAATTGACAAAACTCAATCATGTAACTATGCAAACCATCCAGCACTTGCTTTATCCAGCACCTTGGGAGTGTCTGCCAGACATGTGTAAGTTCAGCATAATTTATCGGACCCGTCCCATCGTCTATCTCGAGATATCTCCCTACGGGGCTGATGAAGCAATCTTTCATGTTTTTCATTATATTCAGATTGGTATAAGAGTATGCCCAGGAATTAATTTGGGATTGCTTGTTTTTATTTCTTTTTATTTTTTAATTACTCTTTGAATTGAATTCACCCTGTTTTTCATGTATACTGCTAATGGGTATCTCTGAAGGGATTTTTACCAAAATACGATCAAAATTCAATCCCCAAAACAAATTAGCCGAATATCCTGCTATTTATTTTAATTCTAACTGGTCAACACATCCGTTAAAGAACAATGGAGGTTATCAATAGATTTAATAGCTGGTTGGTTTTAATATTTATACCAATCATTAATTCCATTGCTTTTCAAAGATGTCTTTAACTTAATTTCTGATTTGTGTGGGCTCGTCATATCTCATCAAGCAAGCTGCCCTTAATACGAGGGTGGTTTTTTAATTAACCGCGGGATTGCAAGAAAAACCTGAGGTTTCTGAAGAAAGCGTGAAGAAATACCATATCAGAAAGGAGTGTACTTATGAAATATGACTCGAAACTGACAAGGCAGGGGAAGCAAAGAGATACTGCAATAAAAAAAGCATTAAATAACCAAAAAGGCAGAACCACCAAGGAAGAATGGGCCAAGCATATTGGCACAGACTTAAAAATTTACAACGATTCTAAAAAGCACTTGTCTTACGGTGTTAGTTATGTCCTTTCAAAAACATCGTCCAGAGAAATTCAAGAGGCTCGAAAAGCGGCCAATGCTTATGCTCTCGCTCGTGCCAAAAACGCATTACAGTGCCTTGGAAAAAAGAAGCCTACCAGTAAAGAAGCGCAAGCGGCCATCGCGCAGCAAGATCGACAGATTCAACAGCTAAATCTCATCATCGCTAAAAATATCGCAAAGATGCGTGAATATATTGATCAAGATAAGGAAGCCGAGAAAGAATTATTGCTGAAGCAAATATTACACAGACATGCCGAGAAAGAAAGTGGGGAAAAATTGCCTGGGGAACCAAAGAAACCATCAACGGCAGAGGAACTTAATAAAACACACCAATACTACCATTTTCTAAATCGCGCAAAAGTGTAGCAGAGGAGGTAAATGATGAGTACCAATTTCAAGGTCAGCGTATTTTTCCAACGACCGGCGATAAACGCAAATTCCTCACTCGATTCACTGCGGGATTAAACGCCGGGCCTCTCAAGTTCGATCCGGCCTGTTCCGGCCAGGTACCAATATGTCGAAGTATATCAAGACTCAACATTTGGCAGTTTCATCGGTGGAGCATATACAGATTCAAACGGAACCCTGGACAATGTTACTTTTTCTGTCTCGGACAATAATTACCCAAACAAGATATACCTCAAAATCTATGCGGCCAGCCCTTGGGGTTTTCGCGTCGGATGTAATTCTCCATGGCCGCATGAACAATTGGATGTAGTCTATGCTTACGAGTGGTTTACTCCCTGGATAAACGCAGGCAGGTCAGTTGTAAACGCTGGTGTTTATGCCCTTGGCCAGTATGGAAACTCCTATACCTTTTACGAAAACACATCGACTACCGTTGATGGTAATCAGGTCAACAGTTTTCGAGCTGCCGCGCTCTTCGAAATCCTGGACATGCTCTACGATGAACTTGATATTTCATTATTGTCCTCAAACTGGATAATCAACGACGTCCTTTCAGATGTAATCGGTTCCCGGACACCCTGGACTTATTGGAACACGGTACATATCAGAGACAATATTAATACATCCAAAATTTTAGAGGCTGCGCCACACGAGTTTGGACATGTTCTATACAACTTGAACCATAGCGGCAAGCTGCACTATGATACTGATGATTGGATGGACTATCTGCACAACCATGGTGTATGTGACAATTTTGGAACTCAGTTTGGTCACTACGAAGGGTTTGCCCACGCATTTGCCAACCTGTTCTGGCGCCATCACGCACAGCGGTTTGGCCAATCTGATTACAGCACGCCAAATAAACAGTGTACTACATCCGGGATTGCCCTTGAAGGAAACGTAAACGAGTTTTATTGCTATGCGTTTGCCGGAATACCAATGGAAAGGCCCCCTAATTCATTGAATGCCTGGACAACAGGCCTGATCGGGGCAAACAAGTATGCTTTCCCTCCAACAATGAGTCTTTTCCAAATCGTCAACAATCATCTGACTGAAGATCTAAATCAAATGTGGATCCACTCCATGCGGAGCATGCTTGGTGGAACAAACAACGGGGTGCCCACATTCTGCAGCAGCCGCCGATTTAGGTACCTGGTAATGGACACGATGCTTTCTTCAAGTGATACCTTCCCTTCTGAGTTCAAAAATGTTGATTCTCTCCCTGGAAAATCAAATATTGTAAATACGACACCCAGTGCCGGGTCAATTCAAGTCGAATTTACCTCAGCGGAATACGTAAACTCTTATGAGGTTATCGTGCAGCCTGTCGGCCAGAGTGAGACAGCATACGCCGTAAGTGAGAGCCAATATGGCCTGGAAACCCTGACCCATTCGGTTCCCGCTTCCAATTGCGCTACGGTAAAGCTCAGCGTGAAAACCTACAATGAACACGGCAGTACTCAAGGAGACATCATTGAAGTAGATGCGGCCTGCCTGATAACAAAGCCGGTGATCAATAATGTCGCCTGCAGCTATTTTCCACCCCGGGATGCGATCACTTTGCCTTTAGTGCCGCCATACGAATACGATGAAAACGACACAGATGATAATGATGACAACTTCCTTACAGAAATTCCTGCATCTCCCGGCGGATTCAACATTGAAGTTAAATATACACCATCGCCCCAAGCAGATGAACACCGCTATGCTCTGGTGAGAACAGGTTTTAGTACTGAATACGGACTCTGGTCGGCGTACCCTGATAACACAATCAGGTTTATTATAAATAGCACCGAAATGGGTTCGAGCCCGAAAGTGGCGGTTCAGGCCAAAAAGGGCAGCCATAAAGTAACAAGTGCTTATAAGCTGATACAGTACCCGGCAAATTCTCTGGTCATGAGCACAATACGAAAAGTATATTTCCGGGAAAGGCTTCTCTAAATTTGAAATATGCTGCGCGAATTGGACAATAATACCTGGACAACCAGCCAAACGCCACGGCAAAGGACACATAAACCATCAAGCAGCACGGGATGAACTGCCTTCAATGGCGTTGAGGAAAGAAAAAAAAGGGTGGGGTCGGATGACCCTACCCGGCATCCCATATTAAGCAAAAGAGAAGAAATAGAAAACCGGCTCAACCAAAATATATGGGTTATTTATTGATCAATATGAGCCTGACGCATTGATTTGTATCTGGCTGATGTTTAACACATGAAAGGCTGATAACCCAAATACAGCAACAAACTCGCTAAAGGGGGCGAAATTGAAGGTATCCATTTCCAAATGATTGAGAGAAGTTTCGGTTTTTTGGGCTACTGACAAAAGGAATTTACTCTTGATTGCTGATCTATTGAATACTTTTCAGGGGTTCGTTTTATAATGGATGATATAAACCCTTCGATACGGAGGTATCCTATGGGAAACACATTCTTTGGTATTTTTATGCTATTGCATGGTCTGGTGCATATCTGGTATATCGTTTTAAGCAGGCAGTGGGTTGCCTTCACACCGGAAATGGGCTATTCGGGGCAGTCATGGCTGTTATCCAAACCGCTTGGTGACGGCAGCACAAGGCTGCTTGCCAGTCTTTTATATGGCCTATCCACAGTTGTAATGGTAATTGCCGCTATTAGTATCTTGTGCAACGGCGGCTGGATGAGACCCTGGCTAATCATCGGATCAATATGTTCTGCAATGACCATCCTCATATGCTGGGACGGCAGTTTCGAGAGAATCATTGAGAAAGGTCTGATCGGATTCCTGATCAACATCGTCAGCATCGGGTTAGCGTTGGGAAACTCCTGGCTGTAGCGAAAGCAAACCGAAATCCGACGGCGATCTCATGCCATCCGACGGATTTCGCTACAGGTACACTTTCCAAATGATTGAATTCTGCTCAATCCGTACTACGACTTAATACAAGAGGATGGGAATTACCTTCAGGAATAACCGATAGTGATTTGAATGATATATTTAAATATTTCGTCTAAATAATTTCTGCTCTAATATCTCTGGAGAAGGCATGAAAAAGAAAATTATCTCGTTAATAGTTATTGTTGGATTAATAATTTTGTGCATATTGGCACTACTCCATAATATATATATCGCCGAATGTAGTATTTTCAGTGACTGCCGTGCAGAATTACAGGATTCCACATCGTATTTATATTTGTTTTCTCCGGATACTTTGTGGAGTGATATAAAGAATGGAAATGCTTTCACTTTACTACCGGAGGGAAGCCATTATCCGGATTATGGATCAGAATTAACATGGAGTAACGCGGATGTTCAAAAGATCATTGATACCTTGAATCAGGACGTACTTCCACAGCATTCGGAAGAATTAAAAATAATTACAATGAGATCAATATATCGATGTAATCAAGTAGATAATGGATTGTTTGCTAGCTGGAGAGCGTATCAGGCTATTAATAAAGATAACAACTCCAAAACAGTGCGGAGTTTTAATATTGATTTTGCAGATGGGTATATTGATATTTCTGATTACACTTATTCACCAGCGGTTAATAATGATGAGTATTTGAATTTTCAAGACGAATTAATCTCTTCTAAAGATGCTTTGCAACTTGCAGAAGAGGCATATGGAAAAGATTATCGCAATGAGGTTAGTGATCAATGCAATATTCAAGTCAGTATTGGTGGGATTGTCGGAAACAGTGATGAATGGAATATCTCGTATTACAAACCCAATAGTGCTGAGGTTCAAAGGTTAGAAATTATAATCAATGCAAAAAATGGTGAGATTGTTAGTGTGGAAGATGATAATTAACTGAAATTAGCGATACTTATGTAGCTAGCCGTGGGTCGGATTGAGTTCATAGACACTACGGCAAAAAAACATAGCGAACGCGAACCGGAATCCGACGGATTTCGCAACAGGCACCATACCTAAATATTGGCTTCTACTCAATCCGTCCAACAACTGCCCCGCTGCCAATCAAAAACGAATCTCAATACGCAAGCATTCCCCATCCTTCAATTTGGGCGGGTCAATGAGATGTAGGTTCCTGTTGAGAGATAGAACGAATATAACCAAGAAACATGCGAAAGATAAGAAAGTTTGGTACATGAAATATCGATTTATATCAACCCTTTTTCGTGTGTTTCGTGTTTTTCGTGGTCATTTTTTCCATTTCGTAGCAATCTCCTACCGTTTCCCCCCAATCAAATTAATCTCCATCTCCAGGTCCACATCATAATGCTTGTGTACATCCTCGCGCATGTATGAAACAAAATCCAATATCTCCGCACCGCTGGCCTTGAAGTTGGTCACCACGCACAAGGCATGCTTCTCATGTACCCCCACATTGCCGCGCCATTTTCCGCGCCAGCCCAATTCATCCAACAGGCGGCCGGCGGGTATTTTCACATACGCGTCCTGTTCCGCCGCATCGGATAAATCCTTGTTACGGTAATCCAGGTTTTGAACGGGATAAGATTGTAAATCCGCTACGCTGGCTGCGATGGCTTTATATTTTTCCACAGGCACCACCGGATTTTTGAAAAAGCTGCCGCAGGTGCCGTATTCGGTTACGGATGGCAAACGCTTGTTGCGCTGCCGAATAACGGCCTCCATGACCAATTGGATATCAATGGTCTCCTGCCCCATGCTCTGCAGCTCTTCCATAATGGAGCCATAGCGGCCGGCTCTTTCATGATAATGCAGTTCAAAGGTCTCTGGTTTTTTATTGAGCTCAAAAACCGCAGAAGTGATCAGATACTTGCTGTCCCACAGGCGCTTGAAAATACTGTCACGGTATGCGAAGGCACAGTCCCTGGCCTGCAGTACTTCTTCCTGCAGCGTATGCATGTTGATCGCTGACACCGATACCAGCGCATCACTGATATTCTGACCGTATGCGGCAATATTTTGCGCCACCGCACCGCCCACCGTACCGGGAATCAGCACCAGATTTTCCAATCCGCCGTAATGCTGCTCAACACACCAGCGCACGAAGGCATCCCAGTCTTCGCCGCTGCCGACCTGGATTTGAAGGCTGTTTTCATTCTCCGCGATGATTTCCTTCCCGTGCATGATGGGCTTGATGATGATGCCCGGCCAATCCTGCACAAAAAGGGTATTGCTGCCATCCCCCAATAGCAGCTTCTTTTCGTCTTTATATCGCTCCAGCACGGAGATGCATTCTTCGATGCTGGCGACTTCAGCGTACGTTTTGGTTTTAACGTCCACCCCAAACGTGTTTAGCGCTTTGATTGAAAAATCATGTTCTACTTTCATGGTTATGAATTCCCTGTTTCGGTATTGACCAAAGTATAAAGCCAATGCCTGTATTATATCAATTGATTTTATGCATTTTGCAAAACGTGTTTCCGGCCATACACCTGTAGGGGCGACTTGCAGTCGCCCACAACAATAGAGTGGAATTCAATCATTTCTCGATAACAACTTGTAAATCACGACGCGCGAATGAACATCGTGATTGTGTTTCATTTGGCGTCGTGGGCGGGTCTATGAGGTATGGGTAAGATTAGCATAATTTATCGGTCCCGCCCCCCTACAGTTTTTGTCAAAATCCGATGGCGATCTCATGCCGTAGGACGGATTTCGCGACAGGCAGCCTTCTAAATTATTGGATTCTGCTCAATCCGTCCTACGACTAATTCGTTCTTATATGGATGCTGTTACCCATCGCCCAGCACATCCTACAAAACCATTTTCGTGTGTTTCGTGTATTTCGTGGTTTATTTTTCATCCCCTATTTGTAAACTACCTGGGTTAAAAGAAATAGTGGAAAAGCATGCTTTTCCACTACAATGTAATTTTTTCCCTGGGCTTGATTACCCCTTATATTTCCAAAATTAAATTTCTACACTACCCCGCATACCCGCAAAGTGCCAGCGCCCGCGGACCGGTGTGTACGCCCAGGATCGGCGAGACAATCGAGATGATGAGTTCCTTGGGGTTATATTCCTGACGAATGCGCTCGGCCAGCGCCTCGGCTTCGTCCAGGCAGTTATTGTGCAAAACGGTAATATGCATGGGCAGTTTGGTGTTGATATGTTTGAAAAATTCCTTATACAGGTTTTCTTTGCCGACCTTGCGTGAGCGAGCGGGTAAGGATGCGCCCACCTTGCCTATTTCGGGATTGACATAAATCATCGGTTTGATCTTCAAAATCGAATTCAAAAGGCTGGTTGCGCCAGCAATACGGCCGCCCTTGCTGAGGTATTCAATCGTATCCAGCAAAATGTAATAAACCATATTTTTTTGCGCCGCTAAGGCCGCTTCCTGCATGGCCTCAATGCTGCCTCCTTCCTCGCGGACGCGTGCAGCGGCGATCACCTGCCAACCCAGCCCCATGGAATTGTTCTTGCCATCCAGAATATGCACCGGGATTGGCGAATCCTGGGCTGCCTGACGCGCCGATTCAATTGTGCTGCTCATTGCACCGCTGAGGATTATGGCGACAATTTGCTCGGCACCATCAGCGGCTGCCTGTTTGTAGGCATCCAGAAAATTTTTCGGCGTGGCCTGAGATGTGCTGGGGTGTACAGGATCGGTCAATATGCGCTGGTAGAACTCCACCGCGGAGAGATCCACACCATCCAGAAATTGCTCATCCCCAAAAATAATCGTCAGGGGAATGACGCGAATATCATATTGTTTCAACCACGCTTCGGGGATATCACAGGTGCTGTCGGTAATTAACGCAATCGGATGGCTCATCAGTCATCTCCTCAAGGGTACATATTAATTATGTCCAATATTTTCGCTCAAACCAGCTCGGAATTTTGTCCGAACCTGGTTAAGTTTAGCATTTATTTGCTATTTTGTTTAAATTAACGCACAATGGAATCAATCGTTACGTGCCCGCCAATAGCTCCAAATCTACCCTTAAAGCCGCCGCAACCCGCGAGATCACATCCAGCGATCCTTTGCGCTTACCCCCTTCCAATTGCGACAAATACGGTACGCTGATACCTACAATCTTCGCCAGCCCATCTTGCGTCAATCCACGATATTCTCGATAAACCCGAATGGCATTCTGCCCATCCAGCACGGCATAAACCACTTCCGCAGAAAAGCTCTCTTCCGCACCGCTATCAATTTCTGCTTTAATGCGGTCAAAATCCTGAATATCCTCCAACATCTCTGCCTGATCTACAAGTTGCAGATAAACATCATAAGGAATCACAGCCCACTCCGGATTCCCATTTTGTGAAATTATTTGAACACTCATTTGTACACATCACCTCTCGGCGCAATCTTAATCACCGATATAACCACTTCTTCTTTAATAACTTCATAAATGACTCGCCAATCACCGACTCTTAAGCGAAAACCAGAGCGCCCCTGGAGTCTGGTCACGTTGGTATGATTCGCAAACGGATCCATTGCCAATTGATCCAATTTCTCACGAATCAATGACGCCGTATTTCGCGGCATCTTTAATAGCACTTTGGCTGCCTTCGAAGAAAACTTAATCGTATACACAGTGTAATATTAGCATATTGCTAATATTAATACAATATTTTATATACTTATCGCTAATTGTAGACCAACATCTCTAAATCTATCTCCAACCCCATCATGTTATTGAGGGAAAGGCCCTAGCCCGACGTGGCCTTTGTCCCTCAGGGTACGATCCCCACTCCCAACAGATATTTTCATTGCAAGCGAGCGTTTCCCAGCGTGCGAAGCAATCTCCCTGCCAGACGGCAATTTTCCCTCATGTGGGGAGATCACCGCGTTTTTGGCTGGTATGATCCGAGCCTTGGCTAAACACGCTCGATGACATAATCGTGTTCGTGTCATTGCGATGAACATCTCCAAATTCCCTCCTACATCAGATATTAACTTGTGTCAATTTATTGTGATCATTCCCAACATTCTATATACTTATAAGGGGCATATTAATACAAAACCATCCATGAGGGAGACACCTATCATGAAAAAAAGCACCTTTTTAATCACAGCTTTTGGCATCCTGTTTCTGTTTTTCATCCAACTCTCCGGTACGCTGGTGGAGTCTATCTATTTGCTGGACCTGTTGCATTCAAAACTGGATGAGAAAGTGCTGGGCGTGTTATTCTTTTTCGCCCCGCTATTATTGATCCCCTTTTATAAGAAATTCCCACGCGGATTACTGTGGATTACCTTCGGCCTGATGTTCCTGGCACGCGGGTTCCTGCCCTATTTAGAGGTGTCAGAGCGTATGCTGGTTTCCGGCATCGGGGTATTTGCCGTATTCAGCCTGCTCTTCCTTCTGTTTAGAGCCTTACCTGATGGCGAAGATCGCCGGCAGGTCGGTCTTTGGGGTGCCGCCGGATTGGGTCTGGCAATCAGCCTTTCGGTGCTCTTGCGCACGGTCTATCATGGGGTTGAATATTCTTTAGTCCCTGCCGGCGCATGGACCGGCTGGCTGCTGGGATTGCTGTTGGGCGGTACACTGATCGCCATGAAACCTGAACCACCCACAGCGCAACCGGAAAGCAAACCCGCTGGTCTGACCTCGGCAGTCCTCGGTATTTTCATGGTTTTAACCCTGGTGTGGTTCTCCTTTTCAGCGCCGGCGGTGATCGCGCGCTGGACGCAGGGCAATTACACCCTGATCGTCGCGGCAGTCAGTCTGTTCTCCACTGGCTGGGTGTTACTCACCCTGCTGGCCCCCGGCTGGCCGAAACGAATTGAACGCAGGTTGCTGCTGATATGGAATATCCTCTTCAGCCTCGCTTTAACCGCCACGCTCTTGTTGCAGCAGGTTGCTTTGCCCATGTCCCCGGATGCCGCTGCAACGGTGATCGCAGGACCCAACACATTGCAGATGCTGATGCTGGCCCTGACCCTGCTGCTGTTTCCGGTGCTCTTCGTGGATATGCAGATCTTCCTCAATCGATTCAGTGAGCACCTACCCACCCCGCGCGAACTGGCACCTGGTATCCTGCTGGGCAGTGTCCTGCTAGCCCTGCTCGTATTTGCCAATATTTTCACCAATGTGTGGGGCTATGTACCCCTGGGCGACTTTTTCCGCGGCAAGTTTTGGCTGAGCTATTTCATCCTGGCCGCGTTGATCACCCTTTGCGCCTGGCTGGCAGGGAAAAGCACAACCACTTCTCCCACCCAGCCGAACGGATTTTTCCACTGGGGTTGGGGCTTGGGCATGGGTGCTGTCTGCCTGGTGACCATCTTTTTCGCCTTGCCTGGTAAACTCGTTCAACTGCCAGAGGGGCAGCGGGATTCCATCACGGTCATGACCGATAATATCCAGCAAGCCAACGATGTGATTGGGGAAAAATCACTGGATAGACAATTGGCCCTGATACAAGAGATCTCGCCGGATATCCTGGCTTTACAGGAAAGCGATTCTGCGCGCATCTCGCTTAATAATAATGATTATGTACGTTTCTTTGCCGATGAGCTTGGCTATGATTCCTACTACGGACCAACCCCGGTCAATGGCACATTCGGCACCTCGATTCTCTCGAAATACCCGCTTGAGCATGTGCGTACCGCCTACATTTATAGCGATAAGGACGAAAACGCCAATGCTGAAGCCGAGGTAACCATCAACGGTATCACCTTCACCATTATCAATGTGCATCCTGACGGATCGCCAGAGGTAGATATGGCCTTTGCCCGCACATTGATCGAGCGTTCTAAAGACAAACCGTATGTGATCGCGATGGGTGATTACAACCTGCGTGATTACGAAGAGGCCTACCAGTTGATCGACAGCGTCTATACCAACGTCTGGACAAGCATCTATCCCAGCAAGATCAGCAGCGACGGCACGGATATGTCTGGCGAGAACCGCATCGATCATATCTTCATCTCCGATGATCTGCAGGCACGCAACCCGCACTACATCCTCATACCGGAGTCCGCCACTGATCATGCCGTGCACTGGACACAGATTATCTGGTTTGAATAAGATGATTGCCCTTACGAGGAAGCCATATCAAACAATCCTTTCGAATAGCTTTACTTAGGACTCTTCCCGCACTGGTTCTGTATTATAAAAAAATGACCACGAAATATGCGAAACACACGAAAAAGTTTATCTAAATTCGTTTTCGTGTATTTCGTGCCTTTCGTGGTCCCGTTATTCCGTACATTTTTTCGTGCGTAAGGAAATATGAATCATTCCTTCATGTCATTAAGAAAAATCAGAGCAGCTAAGGCAATCTCCCGGCTGGATTGCACCTGCCTATCCGGCCGGAAGATTGTTGCTTTTTTTGTAAATTCGTTTTCGTGTATTTCGTGCCTTTCGTGGTCTATTAATATCTTGAATGTCTGAAACCATCTACCCAAAACAAAAACCATCCAAAGGCATAGTAGGATTTCTCCGAAAAATCGGTATAGTTTAACTATTACACTGGTTTCCCTTATATCCGGTGGGAGGTTTATCATATGAAAACACAATATTACACAGCCTGCAGTCTGGACGGCTACATCGCCGATGACAACAATTCCCTGGATTGGCTATTTCAATTTGGTGATCCGGAGGAATCCAGCTACCCGGATTTCATCCGTGAGGTCGGTGCGATTGCCATGGGCTCCACTACTTACGAATGGATACTGGCGCATCACATCGATCAAAACGCAGACATGCCGCAAACATGGTCCTACGCGCAACCGACATGGGTGTTCACAACCCGTCAATTAGCCCAGGTAGAAGGTGCCGACATCCGCTTTGTGAGCGGGGATGTGCTGCCCGTACAGCAGGAAATGCGAAAAATAAGCGCAGATAAAAACATCTGGATCGTTGGCGGCGGTGACCTGGTGGGCCAATTCCATGATCAGGGACTGCTCGATGAAATCATTGTCCAGATCACTTCGGTCACCCTCGGCAGCGGCGCGCCGCTCCTGCCTCGAAAAATCACCAACCCGCCCCTCAAACTGCAATCCGTCAGGATGATGGGAGACGCTATGGTGGAACTCCGTTATCTGGTTACCCATCCCTGATTCATCAATAAAAGGAAATACATGGCCTCAACGCCCACCCAAATGACCGCCCAGGATGTGATCCACATCCTCAAGCTGCTTGCCCAACACAAGATCGAGGTCGTCGTCGATGGCGGCTGGGGCGTGGACGCCCTGCTCGGGCAGCAAACCCGCCCCCACGAAGACCTCGATATGGCCGTCAATCACCGCGATGTACCAAAAATATGGGAGCTATTCACTGCCATGGGTTACCGGGAAATTGTGCGCGATGATTCCTGGGAGTGCAACTTTGTCCTCGGAGATGAACATGGCCATGTCCTGGATTTCCACTCCTGTACCTTTGACGAAGACGGCAATAACATATTCGGCGTGGACTATGCCTTTGAATCGTGGCAGGGGTATGGCATGATTGATGGATGCCAGGTTAAATGCATCCCTCCCGAATGGATGGTCAAATTTCACACCGGCTATGCGCTGGACGAGAATGATTATCACGATGTGAAACTGCTTTGCCAGAAGTTCAACATCCCCGTTCCGGATGAATATGATGGATTTTTGGAAAATGAATCAAACTTTTAGCCGCTAGGGTACCCCGCAATCATTGATATGTGTTCAATCTCCTCGCTGTGTCATTGGGGGAAGGGCGCTTTTTGTCCGCGGTTTATGCTGAGTCTGTCGAAGTACAGCCTCATGGGATGTAATTGACTCCCCTCACGCCGGGAGATCGCCGCGCTTTGTATCGGTAAAACCATTGCCTGGGATTAATCCGCTCGCGATGACATTATGGTGTGTCATTGCGATGAACAAATCGATCGTTTTTTGATCGAATTGTGAAGAAGCAATCTCCCGGTATGATGTACCCCCCCCTCTTACAGGGGAGCGATGTCCTGAGTGTATCGAAGGGATCGCCCCGTTGGGCAAAAAAAAGCCCTTCTCGTGATGACACAACTGTTTTTATGTCATTGCGAACGAGCGTTTCCTAGCGAGAGAAGCAATCTCCCGGCCAGATTAACAACCCCTCATACCAGCATATCCAAATCCACGCCCAACGCCCGCGCTACCCGCGCCATCACATCCAGTGACCCCTTGAATTTGCCCCAATGTACGGGGGAACGTGTTTCGATAAACTCAGCAACCACCGTTCGCTCAAATGGTTAACACCCGCGTCCCGATAAACTCGAAATCTATACGAGTAGATTTCGAAATATTTTGTATCACCAGGGAATTGTGCTACAATATATATACATTGTATACACAATGTAACACATTATTGGAGCTAAGATTATGCCAAAAACACAGACCGTTTCAGCCAGGGTAAACCCAGAACTAAAAGAAAGTGTCGAGAGAATCTTTGGTGACCTCGGATTAACATCATCACAGGCGATCACGTTGTTCCTGCGACAGGTGGAGCTGCTGCAGGGCTTGCCGTTCAGTGTGAGACTACCAATACCCAATCAAGAAACCATCCAGGCCATCAATGAAGCCAAAAAGCGCGAGAACCTGACCGAATTTGCCAACGTTGATGAATTATTCAATGATTTAGGAAATTAATTAAAGTCGCTGATGAAAACCTTGCTTCGAACGTCAACGTTCAAAAAAGATTTAAAGCGCATGCAAAAGCGTGGAAAAGCGTTTTCCGGATTAAAACATGTTATTCAATTATTGCTAAATGCTGAAACACTCGATCCCAAATATCGCGACCATTCACTGACGGGGAATTATTCAGGTACGCGCGAATGCCATATTGAACCCGACTGGCTCTTGATTTATGAATCAGATGAAAACCAACTCATTTTGATTCGAACCGGAACGCATGCGGATTTGTTCCGGTAAGGGGTGTGATTTGTCATTGCGAAGGAGCGTAGCGACTGCGGTAATTTCCCGGTATGATGTAAATTTCCATCTGAACGGGAGATCGTACCCTGAAGGGCATACACCGCGTCGGGCAAAAAACGCCCTCCTCGCGATGACACAACTGTTTTTATGTCATTGCGAATGAGCGTTTCCTAGCGAGAGAAGCAATCTCCCGGACAGATTTACAACCCCTCAAACCAATTTCTCCAGATCCACCCTCAACGCCCGCGCGACCCGTGACACCACATCCAGCGAGCCCTTGCGTTTGCCCCCTTCCAACTGCGATAAATACGGCACGCTGATGCCCACTTCTGCGGCTAGTTTCTCCTGGGTTAACCCGCGATAATCCCGATATACCCGGATGGCATTCTCGCCATCCAGCATGGCACTTACAACAAAAATAAGTGATTATTCCGATAAGTATAATAATTTCAATCTTTACCAGATAGATCAATTCGCTCATTCTCAAATTCGCTTTACAAAGTGGGTGGATTTTGGAATAATATTAATGCAACGCTGTGCCATCGATTATCCTCCATTTAAAAACTGTTATTTTCGATTTTGGGGTGAAATTATGATCAATCAATTGACATCATATTATGAAATAAATGGTATTCTCGCAACCAACTTTCATTGTCCATATTATGAATTCTGTGTAAAAGGAAATTCCGAATTGATCACAGGAAAATCCGCTTATATTGGCCAATGGTATGAGGAAAATCGCCTGCCACGTATTTTGTTCGTTTCATTAGACCCTGGATCCGATCAAAGCTTTGCGGATCCAGTCAGTAGAACGCCAGCAGGTGTAAGAGCAATTGAATCGATTTCACCATGGCAGACATATAATCGCTTATGGCATTGGCATGCTACCCATCGTCTGGCTTTAATAATTGCACAACAATTTAAACCGGAATTGACAGAAAAAGACGCTAATCTTATTTTTACTCATACCAACTCGGCCAAATGTTGTGTGAAAAAAAAGGGTAAAGATATGTCTCCAGGGATATTGTATAAAAATTGCAGGAACTTTATCGCTGGCGAACTGGAAATATTAAGTCCAGATGTTATAGTAGGGCAGGGTAGCAAAGCACAGGAAGCAGTAGAATACTCTTCAGATGATGTATCCGACAAATCTGATTTTGAAACCATAACACAGATACATGAACGTATCAAAATGATAATGATTAAGAATCACACCGCACTATATATTAAGATGATCTATCCTACTTGGAGGAATGCTAGAACAATAAAGCAAGAAAAAGAACTTTATCCGTATTATCTTCGTGCAGTAAATGTTTATAAGGAAATTCTGTATCATCTCAATAAAACGGGGTAGAGCTAAGATTTAGGAAAAGACCAACCCAAATTAATTTGAGAAGCGCG
>JAEKNU010000004.1 GCA_016838895.1 Chloroflexota bacterium | reverse complement strand
AATTTTAACAGCCTATGATAAAAATTAATAGGCTTCAGTTCTTTTTCGTTTGCCCCGCTTTATTGAGATGATACAAACAAAACCATTAATCACTGGCATGGAGCTTGAAGAACTTTCAAATCTTGCTCCACAGTCAAATTGTGAATATTTTCATCATTTGTCGCAGTTCATGAATAGTCGTAGTGAGTTACTAAATTTGATACTCTCCGCGCCCAAATTAACCATTAAAAAGCAAGCCATGCATACCATATTTGGGCCAACATCTTTTTCCGAAATAGTTGAATTTATAGCCATTCATGATCTTAAGCATATTCATTATTGTACAGAATTACTACAAAATGGGTAAAGCATCTATTTTTTCTTGAATTTTGTAAGAAATATCTTAATATCATCTACTATATCAATGATTTGCTGGTCTTGTATATCATAGATTGGTATAATTTCATTAATTATAGTTAGTGATTTGGTAATACTCTCCTGGGAGGATGATTTGAATTCAAAGAATCAATCGTATTTGTTATATGCTATCATTATTATCGTGATAATAGCCCTTGCACTTGGCAGCTATGCTCGCAACGGTGAAGATAAGGTCATTTCCATAAATCAACTGGCAACAGATATTCAGGCTGGAGATGTATCGAAGATCACGATCGCAAATGAAGATGAATTAACCATTATTTATAAAGAAGGTGGGACTGAACGGACTTCGCGCAAAGAAACCGAAACCTCTTTAATTGAACAATTAACTCAATTTGGTGTATCCTCTGATAAACTTTCTGGTAATGCAATTGATATCCGGGTAAAGCCACAGAGTGTCTGGATCGGTATTTTTAATGCTTTTCTAATGATTCTACCTTTCGCTTTTATGGGCGTGCTCTTCTTTATCTTTTTTCGACAGGCACAAGGGAACAATAATGCAGCCATGTCTTTTGGCAAATCGCGCGCAAAAATGTTTTCTGGCGATCAACCCACAGTAACATTCGATGATGTTGCCGGTGTTGAGGAATCAAAAGATGAATTAATGGAAATCGTTGAATTTCTTCGTGAACCGGAGAAATTTATTGCTCTGGGTGCCAGAATTCCTAAAGGTGTCTTGTTAGTTGGCCCTCCTGGTACTGGCAAAACATTACTTGCCAAAGCGGTATCAGGTGAAGCAGGTGTTCCATTCTTCTCCATATCTGGTTCTGAATTTGTAGAAATGTTTGTTGGTGTGGGTGCCAGCCGGGTTCGCGATCTTTTCGATCAGGCAAAACGCCAATCTCCTTGTATCGTTTTTGTTGATGAAATTGATGCAGTTGGCCGTCAGCGTGGTGCTGGATTAGGCGGTAGTCACGATGAGCGGGAACAAACCTTGAATCAGATGCTCGTTGAAATGGACGGTTTTGACACAGATACCAATATCATCATCATTGCTGCCACGAACCGACCTGATATTCTTGATCCTGCGTTATTACGTCCAGGCCGTTTTGACCGTCGCGTCGTTTTAGACCGTCCGGATGTCAAAGGTCGTGAAGCAATCCTGAAAGTGCATGTCAAAGGGAAACCCATTAGTGCAGCTGTTGATTTAGCTATCCTTGCACGTGGTACACCAGGTTTTGTTGGCGCAGACATTGAAAATTTGGTAAATGAAGCAGCGATTCTAGCTGCTCGTCATAACAAAAAAACAATCGAACAATCCGATTTCCAGGAATCAATTGAACGTGTCATTGCTGGTCCTGAACGAAAAAGCCGACTCATTAGTGAAGAAGAAAAACGGATTGTTGCGTATCACGAAGCCGGGCATGCCATTGTACTGAATGCCATCCCTCATGCCAATCCTGTTCATAAAGTTTCCATCATTGCACGCGGTATGGCCGCAGGATATACCCTGTCCTTGCCTGATTATGATCGCACCATGATGTCCCGCAAGAAACTACTAGCAGAAATTGTGGGCCTTTTGGGTGGCCGTGTTGCCGAAGAGATGGTCTTTGATGACATCACAGCCGGTGCCTCTAATGATATTGAACGTGTAACCATGATTGCTCGTGAAATGGTCACTCGTTTGGGCATGAGTGATATCATGGGCCCCATGGTATATGGCAAGAAAGAAGAACTGGTTTTTCTTGGCCGTGAAATCTCTGAACAACGTGATTACTCAGAGGAAATTGCCAATCGTATTGACCAGGAAGTGAAACGTATCGTAAATGAAGCGTATGAGCAGACTAAAGAGATTCTCACAAAGTACCGGGATAAATTGGAAGCTGTTGCACAAAAACTATTGGAAGTTGAAACAATCAACCGTGAAGAGTTTGAAGCAATCTTCCCACCCCCCATTCCAAAATCCAGTGGTACACCGCAATTGTTAGCGGATGCCTAAATCTGATAAAAAAAGCCGAGAAAATATTTTCTCGGCTTTTTATTTTTTAGGTAATATCCAATTTTTCTCTTCGCCAATCACTTCCATAACCATTTTTGTTGTGATTTTTTCTGCATCAAACCAATGAATGGATGGATCCGTTTCCTTAAACCAATTCGCCTGTCTGCGTACATATTGTCTGGTGTAGCGCTTCATCAATGTCAGCGCTTCTTCCATACTTATTTCACCTGCCAAATAAGCTGAGACTTCACGATAGCCTATCGCCGACAATGCCGGAACTTGTTTTCCATAGCCTTGATCAATCAAAGCTTTTACTTCTTCTACAAATCCATCAACAAACATATGTTCAATGCGCTGGTCAATACGCTCATACAGTGTTTTTCGATCCCTTTTAATGCCAATTTGAAATATTTGATATGGAACAAATCTTGTTTGCCTTAAATCAGAGAATGGCTTGCCAGTACGCATAATGACTTCCAAAGCCCTCACCACGCGTCGTGTATTCTGATACTCTACATATGTCAGTGTCTGTGGATCCATTCGCGTGAGGATTTTATAAATCGCTTGCTTGCCCTTTTCTTTGGCAATTTCCTCCAGTATTTCACGAAGATGATCATCTGGCTCCTGGGCCGGTAAATCCCAACCATCCACAATCGCCTTAATATACTGACCAGTCCCACCAACCAAGATTGGTACATGAGTTCTGTTATGTATCTCACATACGATATTATTAACAGCTTCCTGATATAATGCCAGGCTCCAGTTTTCATCCGGATTACATACATCAATCAAATGATGCACTACACGTTCCATTTCCTTTTCAGTGGGTTTCGCTGTACCAATATCCATACCTCTGTAAAATAAACGGGAATCTGCCGAAATAATTTCACCATTGATATGTTCAGCAAACCGCAAGGAAAATTCAGTTTTTCCAACACCTGTCGGACCTAGAATTACAATTAATGGTTTTGTTATATTACTCGGTAACATTTTTAATCCATTCGATCTGGCTGGTCTTTTTTTCCTTATTTAGATTTATAGCAATCACATCAATTCGCCAATCAACAGTTTGCTCAAAAGCTTGTATATAATCCATCGCACTATTTATCATCCTTGATAATTTGCGATCTGTTATTGCCAGCTCAGGGTATCCAAAAGCATCTGTACAACGTGTTTTAACTTCAAAGAAAACCATATCTGATTTATCCAAACCGATAATATCTACCTCACCATAATCATTGCGAAAATTTCTTGCAACGATTTCAATTCCAGCTTCTTTGAGAAAGTTAACTGCCAATTGTTCACCCAATTTACCAATCTTTTGATTCCACATACATTTCAGTCCAGAATTGTGATATTCTTAAAATCCTTCAAAAAGGATAACCGTTCAATCATGTTTTTGCAAGGCGATTTATTCATAGTTCATCAAAACACTTATGTATCCCAAAACAGATGAGGAATCAACAAATGGCAAAAGCAGAAATCATCGCAATTGGTACAGAATTATTGCTGGGCGTCACGCTGGATACAAATACGTACTTTCTTGCAAATCAATTACGCAATTTGGGTATTGATTTGTATCGCACGACTGTAATCGGTGATAACGAAGATCGTATTGCTGAATTGGTTCGTGAAGCACATCAGCGCGCTGATATCGTAATCACCACCGGCGGGTTAGGACCAACCATTGATGACCCAACCCGAAGTGCAATTGCGAAAGCTTACCATGTGCCATTAATCTTTCACCCCGAATTATGGGAACATATTAAACGACGTTTCCTCGATAATAATCGTGTCGCCTCAGAAAACAACAAGCGTCAGGCATATTTACCAGAAAATGCAAAGGTTATAAATAATGCAGTCGGATCCGCACCAGCATTTTATATCTATCAAAATAATCAACTCACAGCCAGCCTGCCTGGTGTACCGAAAGAGATGGAATACTTGTTTGTGAATCATCTCAAGAAACTTATTGAGCAATCCTTTCCGGAAAAAGCCACCATAATGACAAAAACAATTCATCTTATTGGCATTGGTGAATCACTGGTCGATCAAGAAATTTCCGAATTAGAGAAATCCAATAATCCCACGGTAGGTATCTCTGCCCACGCCGGGCAAATCGATATCCGGATCACTGCAAAGTCATTATCGAAAGAATCCGCTGAGGCCAGTATTTCTGAATTTAAAAGCATCATTCATGAACGTTTATCCGACTACATTTTTGCAGAAGATGGTGAAACCCTCCACCAAGTTGTTGAAGCATTATTCAACAACCAAGACCAAATTTACACGATCTATCCTTTTAACCACCAAATACCCGAACTATTCAATTTATCTTCTCCCCAATGTCATATTATGCCTGAAAATAGGATAGAGAATGAAGATGATTTTGTCAAAGAAATGGTAAAATTCAACTCCTTAGAGAGCACAAAAAAAATCGCTTTTGCGGTTTTTCATAAAATTGATAAAATGATATTACTCATATATAATTCTGATTTTGCACATGAAACCCCAATTTTGCGTAGTTTTATGGGTCCAAAAGAGGATTTTCCTCAATGGGTTTATCACTATGAATTAGGATATATACGCTCAATTCTAAAATCATAATTGATAGCCACTAACAAGGAAGGCATATGAAAGCAGATATATTATTAAAAAATGCATGTATCTTATCCATGGACGAATCATTCCAAACTTTTTATCCTGGTGCAATTGCAATTAAGAAGGATGAAATTCTGGCTGTGGGTGAAGAAAAAGAAATTTTAGAGAAGTTTTCAGCAGATTCAATTATCGATTGTAATGAAAAAGTACTCATGCCGGGTTTTGTCAATGCACATACCCATGTCCCCATGACACTATTACGGGGCTTGGCCGATGATCTGCGACTTGATGTATGGCTCTTAGGCTATATGATGCCAGTTGAACGCGAATATGTTACACCCGAATTTGTACAATTGGGCACATTATTGGCATGTGCAGAAATGATAAAAAGTGGTATCACCACCTTTGCTGATATGTATTATTTTGAAGATGATGTCGCCGAGGCAACTGTAAAAGCCGGAATGCGAGCAATATGTGGTGAATCCATATTAAAATTCCCAACACCCGATTCTGCATCTTATGAAGAAGGTTTGGCCTATGCCAGAAAGTTTATTGAGAAGTGGAAAAATCATCCGCTAATCACACCGGCGATCGCCCCACATGCACCATATACTTGTACCGATGAAATTCTGCAAGCTTCCGCAGCCTTAGCCAGAGAATTTGATGTTCCATTGCATATCCATATATCTGAAACTGCCACTGAAGTTGAAGAAATGCGTAAAAATATTGGTATGCCTGTTGTACCTTATGTGAAAAAACAAACCTTGTTGGATACAAAATTAATTGCTGCGCATTGCGTCCATATTGATGAGGGTGAAATGCGCAGTTTGAGTCACGCTAATGCAGGCATTGCTCACAATCCCTCCTCAAATATGAAATTGGCCTCAGGGATTGCACAGGTACAGCGTATGCTCGAGTTAGGTGTCAATGTAGGCATTGGCACAGATGGTCCTGCTTCAAATAACGATTTGGATATGTTTGAGGAAATTCGGCTGGCTTCTTTCTTATCAAAAGTGAGTACAGGTGATCCGACTTCACTTCCTGCACGTGACGTACTTGCCCTGGCTACCACCGTGGGAGCAAAAGCCGTACATTTGCAGGAGCAGATTGGTTCACTGGAGCCTGGTAAAAAAGCCGATCTGATTATTATTGATGTTTCACCTGTCCATAATTCACCCCGTTTCCAAAGAGATCCTGATTCTGTGTATGCCCAAATTGTTTATGCTGCAAAATCCACTGATGTTACCGACGTCATGATTAATGGAAAATGGGTTTTCTTGGAGAAAGAGCTGCAAACATTGGATGAAAAAAGTTTGCTGAAAGATGCCAATAAACTTGCCAAAGAAATTGATACTTTCCTGATTGAGCGTGAACAATCAGTATTATCTAAATTGATTGCCATTGGCGGTGCCTCAGAAGCTGAATCCTTTGAAGTACAAACCAAAGTATGTATTACAAATCCAGCCCCAATTGTAAAGGCAATCAATAGCCCCGAATTAGAGATTCTTCGTGAACGACATTATCGTGAATATGATACTTATTTCTATTTTGAAAATCCATCACAAGGTAAATTACGCTATCGGGAAGATCATTTTGTTGGAGATAAAGGCAAAGTCACCCAAGTTCGGTCCCGCCTTACACATATCGGTGTCTCACGCGAATATCAATTCGGCGATAAAGCGTTACTGTCTCGAAGTAGATATTTAGCCCCTGCTTCACAATCACTACGCTTCTATCGTGAATATTTCAAACCTGCACAGGAAGTTGAAATTGAAAAAGATCGTTTACGATTCTTGATCAAATTTCAGGATACCGAATTCTTCATCAATATTGATACAATTGAAAAACCCGATCTGGGTTACTTCCTTGAAATAAAAAGTCGCACCTGGTCCAGAAGTGATGCCGACGTAAAAGCAGAAATGATCCCGGCACTATTAGAATTGCTTGGTGCCTCAATTGAGCATATCATCACCGATGATTACATTGAAATTGTTGAAAAAAGGTAAGTCGATTTATGTCGTTTACTGGTGACAATGGTCTGAAAAAAATATTGTATCTGACGGCGGAATCCAGCCCATACAGTAAAGTCGGTGGATTGGGAGATGTATCAGGGTCCCTGCCACCAATTCTGGCTGACCTTTATTCAGCGTTTTTTGATATTCGTATGGTAATGCCGTTTCATAAGAACATGAATACGAGCAATACAAATATTAAAAAGCTCGATGAGCTTGTAGTGGAATACGCCAATACCCATGAAATCATTGAAGTATTTCAGGATCAGAATGCCGCCTTACCTGTATATTTTCTGAAAAGTCCATCGCTTTCAAGTACCCCACCTTATACAGACAATTTACAAGTTGATTTAATTAAGTATTGTCTTTTTTCAAAGGCGATTCATTCATTTTGTGACACAATAAATTTCCTGCCAGATTTATATCACGCCAATGATTGGCACACTGCGCTGGCAGTTTATCAAACAAAAACAATCGCTTTCAAGAAAAATCGCAAATCACCCTTTTCAACAATACTATCTATTCATAATTTACCCTATATGGGCAATGCCAATCGAAAAATATTACGCAAATTCGGATTCCGACCATCTAGAAATCTATCCTTGCCAAAATGGGCACGCGATCTGCCTTTACCAATGGGTATCAGTCGTGCGGATCAGATTCTAACAGTATCCAATGGCTACGCGCAAGAATTATTGACACCCGAGTTTGGTTGTGGTTTGCATACCTACCTGCAGAAAAAGGCGACCAAGGTTGCCGGAATTCTGAATGGCATTGATCAAACTGAATGGGATCCTGCTTCTGATCATTTTCTTGCTCAGAACTACACGATTGATAATCTGGATCAGCGCATGGTCAACAAAAAAGCTCTGTTTGACAAATACTTTCCAGGTACATCGAACAAAACACCATTGCTAATCTGGGTCGGACGTCTGACAGGGCAAAAAGGGGCTGATGTATTGCTCGACAGTTTGAACATGTTGCTTGATCAGGATTGGCGCTGTATCATTCTGGGTACAGGTGATCCAGCGCTGGAAAAAGCCATTCGTACATTGGCAAATAAAGTGCCTGAAAAAATAGTCGGCTTAGCCGAATTCAGCAATGAACTCGCTCACAAGCTCTACGCAGGTGGCGATATGATTATCATGCCCTCACGCTATGAACCTTGCGGTTTGTCACAGATGTTTGCTATGCGATATGGTTGCCTGGCTGTGGCAACTGCCACAGGTGGCTTGAAAGACACCATCAAAGATTATTCTTCAACAGAAAACCCTGATGGTTTTCTCTTTACTGCGGCAAAAGCAAATGATTGTAGTAAAAGTATCGCTTTGGCAATGCATGTCTATCAAGACAACCCTGGAAAATGGCGACAGATGCAAATTGATGCTATGCGAAAAGATTTTTCCTGGCATCGTTCAGCAGAACGATATAAAGCAATGTACCTCAAACTATTGGAGAGACATTCATGAAAACACGAGCAGTCATTCTGGCAGGCGGAGAAGGAACGCGTTTAGGGGTATTAACTGCAAAGCGCACAAAACCAGCAGTCACTTTTGCTGGAAAATATCGCATTATTGATTTCACCCTCTCTAACTGTGTAAATTCAAACATCTTTGATGTGATGATCATTGCTCAATACCGTCCTCATTCCCTTATAGAACATCTGGGCGCAGGTGGTCCATGGGATTTAAATCGTGATTTCACCGGTGGCATCCGTATTTATACGCCCTATAAAGCACCAACATCGGGTTGGTTTAATGGCACAGCCGATGCGGTTCAACAGAATTTTTCCTTTATAAAACACAATAACCCTGAAACCGTTTTGATTTTATCCGGCGATCATGTTTATACAATGGACTATGAAGCCATGCTTCGTTTCCATATGGAAAAAGAAGCTGATCTTACGATAGCAACCATCCAGGTAACTCGTGAAGACGCATCCAGATTTGGTATCATGCAAATTGATGACGAGCAACGTATCACCTCTTTTGATGAGAAACCCAAATATCCCGATGGGACAAATGCCAATATGGGAGTTTATCTATTTAATACAAATATTCTTAATGATGCCTTATGGGAAGATCATTTAGATGAGAATTCCAGCCACGATTTTGGGAAAGATATTTTACCAAAATTAATTGAATCTAAATTCAATATTTACGCCTACCCCTATAATGGATATTGGGTAGATGTTGGAACGATTAATTCCTACTGGCAGGCTCAAATGGATTTATTAAATCATCCGCCAGCTTTGAATTTGCATGATCGTTCCTGGATTATTCATACCCGTACTGAGGAGCGTCCGCCTGCCTATATTGAGAATAATGCAGAAGTAAGCAACAGTCTGATCAGTGACGGCTGCATTATTGAAGATGGAGCGAAAGTGATTCATTCCATATTATCCCCTGGTGTTCGGGTAAAAAGCAATGCTGTGATACGTGATGCCATTATTCTTACAGATGGTGTCATCAACCAAGGCGCAATCGTGGAACGAGCCATTCTTGATAAAAAGGTCATCGTCTCTGAAAAAGCACGTGTCGGTAGTATGATAAAAAACAAATTATTGATCAGTATGGTAGGAAAGGGATCCGTTATTCCCGATGGTGCCACGATTGAAGCTGGCGCAATGATTGGCACAGATGTAAATCCGTTTGATTTCGCTACAAACATTATTCAGTCTGGAGAACTTCTTGAAACCAAAAGACAGCCGAATGAACTTTAACCGTAATAGTGGTATTTTGTGTCATGTATCCAGTTTACCTGCAACGGATGGCATAGGCAATTTAGGAGAAGCATCCCGTCATTGGATTGATATATTGGATGAGCTGAAATGTCGTTACTGGCAAATGCTTCCACTCGGTCCCACTGGATTCGGTGACTCTCCATATCAGGTTTTCTCGGCATTTGCTGGAAACCCAATGCTAATCTCATTGCATGATTTTGTAGAAAGCGGTATTTTTACAAAAAAAGAAATCACACCTCCTTATGTAGTAGAAACGGATTTAGTACAATTTTTTGAATTAAATAAATGGAAAGAACCCAAATTACGCGACCTTTTCCAACGTCTCAAAAAGAAAAACGACAAGACATTCCTTTCCCAAAAAGCAGCTTTTTCTAATGAGAACGCTTTTTGGTTGGATGAATACTGTCTTTTCATGGCCTTGAAAAATCGTTTTAATGGGCATCCCTGGCATATGTGGCCTCATGAATATCGATTTCGAGCTGCTGATGCCCTGGCGCAGACAAAAATAGAATTGGCTGATGAGATTGAATATCACGAGTATATTCAATTTATTTTTCACCAACAATGTTTACGCACCTGCCAATATGCCAAAGAAAAAAACATTGAGCTTATCGGGGATATCCCCCTCTATGTCGCTTTTGATAGCGCCGACGTATGGAGTGCCCCAGATCACTTTCAGTTAAATCAGGACAATATTCCAGCCTTTGTGGCTGGCGTACCCCCGGATTATTTTTCAGCTACCGGTCAGCGTTGGGGAAATCCGGTTTACCGTTGGGATATTCTGGCAGATCAGGATTTTAATTGGTGGGTAAAACGTGTTAGTCATGCACTAAAATACATGGATGTGATCCGTCTCGATCATTTCCGGGGTTTAGCTGCTTATTATGCCATACCATCCATTTATCACACTGCCGAAAATGGTCAATGGATTCCTGCTCCTGGCATGCAATTGTTACAGACAATTAATGACAACCTGGGAAATTTACCTTTCATTGCCGAAGATTTGGGTGTGATCACCCCGGATGTGATTGAACTTCGCGATGCTTATCATTTACCGGGGATGCGCATTTTCCAGTTTGGATTTGGCGTGATGGAAGAAAACATTCATAAACCCAGCACCTATATTGAAAATTGTGTGGCGTATACTGGTACCCATGACAATGAAACAACTCTGGGTTGGTACAAATTGCAGTCCGAGGAAGTCAAACAGCAAGTGCTGTCGTATTTGGATATTGAAGAATCCGCTGATCTCGTACACCAATGTATCCGTTCGCTGTGGTCTTCAGAAGCCTCATTGACCATTTCGCCATTACAGGATTTCTTACAGTTGGATAACACAGCCCGTATGAATCTGCCCGGTACTGTTGGCGGAACAAATTGGCGCTGGAAATTACGCAACTGGCAGCAAATTGATCCAATCCTTGGTTTTGTCAAAGAGATTAACAAAGAATTTCAACGGGAAAATATCAAATAACGAATTTATTGCTTTCTGGAAGCAATGAAAATACCTAATATTATTATCACCCCACCAATGATCTCCATGATGTGGGGTGATTCGTTTAAGAGTATAAAGCCCAACAACGTTGCCCCAATAGGCTCTCCCAAGGCAACAATAGATACCACGACTGCAGAGATATATTTCAATGCCCAATTATATGTTGAGTGTCCAATCAATTGCGGAAAAATCGCCATAAGCAGAAACAATCCCCAGATTTGTGGTTTGTATCCACTAACTGGCAATCCTAGCAACAATACAAAACCAAACAGGAAAATTGCTGCAAATCCGTAAACCAGAAAGGTATATGGCAACAAAGTAATACTGCCCCGAAGATGCCTGCCAATTATCAAATAACCTGCCACAAAAATTGCGCCTACAAGCGCCAGAAATTGACCCCATAATGAGGAGTTCATCCCGAACAAGTTGACATTTGTCAGGAACAATTGAGCACTACCAACAAGTAATGCGCCAATCATAGCCACACCCATCCCCCAACGAACGGTATGCGGAATGCGCTCTTTCAACAATATCGTACTGAAGATCGCTACCCATAACGGAGATGAAGTAACAATAACCACTGAACTGGCGATCGATGTATATGCCAACGAAGAAATCCAACTACCAAAATGAATGGCCAGGAAAAAACCGGATAACATAATCAATAGCCATTGGTTTTTCTTCAAAGAGCTGATTTCCTCACGTGATTTAAGAATCGCAGGACCAGCCAGGATTAATGTAGCAAATAACAACCGATACGCAGCGATGACCAGTGAATTCGCGTCACGCTGAGCAAAACGAATCAGGATCGCTGAAGAGGAAACAGCCAATAGTGCAAATCCCAAAGCCAGATAGGGTGAACCTTGTTTCGTTGTATCAGCAGATGTATTAATTGACAAGTGAACCTTCAACTTATATAATTCTGAAATGAGTAGACAACTATTGCCAAATTGAAATTGTTGTTTTACCAATTTTGACTAATTCAGTAAAATCGATTATAACAAACCATTGCATCATTAATAGTACTCGATATCTATATGTTGCCTATATTGAAACAACTATAAATTGCCGATCGTTTCTAGCCATCGGATATCACATAATGGAGGGCTTTATGACACACGTAATTACCAGCTTATGTATGCGCGACGGCGGTTGTGTTTCCGTCTGCCCGGTAGATTGTATCGTTCCCGGTCATCCACAAAGCGAATGGCCTTTATTTTATATCGACCCCGAAACCTGTATTGATTGTGGCGCCTGCATTCCCGAATGTCCGGTTGGTGCAATTTTCCCACTTGCCGAAGTGCCCGATGATTTCGTAGCCGAAGGACACGAACGCCTCATAAAACCAGAAGACACACCTGGCTATGATGAAATATTCGAAGGTATTGATGTTGATAATAATCCAATCGTTCTAAACGCAACCCGAGGATTAATAGAAGGTGAAATAATCGACTTTACACCGGATACTGAGTTGAATGCAAAATACTTTTCAGAGGGTCCCGGCTACGAAGCCATGTATGAATAATGAGTAAAGAAACCAAACGGCTTCTTTACTTTAATCCCGGAGGTCACATGCCAGATTATTCACCTGCAACCCGCTCAGAGAAAGACTCATTAGGGTTTGTTGAAGTACCCGAAAATGCTTTGTATGGCGCACAAACACAGCGTGCCGTACATAATTTCCCTATATCCGGATTAAAGCCCTGGAAGGCATTTATCTGGTCCATGGTTGTTATTAAACGTTCTGCCGCAGTTGTTAATCAGCAATTGGGCTTGCTACCTGAAGAAACGGCCCACGCAATCCAAAAGGCAGCCGATGAAATACTGGCAGGCCAATGGCAGGAATTTTTTGTTGTAGACCCATTTCAAGCCGGTGCTGGAACCAGTCATAACATGAATACAAATGAAGTGTTGGCGAATCGAGCGACACAATTGCTTGGCGGAAAATTGGGTGAATATTTGGTCCATCCGAATGATCATGTCAATATGGCACAATCTACCAATGATGTCATTCCCACAGCAATCCGCCTGGGATGTTTATGGCGCAGCGAGGAACTGTTCACTGCGATCGATCATCTTGCACAGGCTATAAATCAAAAAGCCCTGGAATTTGATGGTGTGGTTAAATCCGGCAGAACACATTTACAGGATGCAGTGCCAGTGCGTTTAGGTCAGGAATTTGGCGCATACGCAACTGCTATTTCTAGGGATTTGGAGCAACTAAAATTCAGCACACAACGATTGGGGCGCCTGGGTATCGGTGGAACAGCTACCGGTTCAGGTCTAAATGCGCATCCAGAATACCATCAACGTATGGTATCCGAGATTAAGCAATTCACTTCATTACCTGTGTACCCTTCAGATAATCTTTTCGAAAGTATGCAATCCATGGCAGATATGGCGCATTTTTCCGGAGCGATGCGGGTTTTGGCGCTTACCCTTAGCAGAATTGCCAATGACATCCGTCTGCTTTCATCTGGCCCATCAACCGGTTTGGATGAAATCCGCTTGCCCGCAGTGCAACCAGGATCCAGTATCATGCCGGGTAAAGTAAACCCAGTTTTGGCAGAAATGTTGAATATGGCGATGTTCCATGTGATCGGCTGTGACGCAACCATTGCCATGGCTTCCCAAGCTGGTCAACTTGAATTAAATGTAATGATGCCCATTATTGCACATAATTTATTTGAAATGATGCAGGTCATGATCGGTTCTATTCAGGCTTTCACGGAGAAGTGTGTTGTAGGAATTCAAGCCAACACACAAAAAACGAGTTTCTGGTTGGAGAAGAATGCCATCGTTATCACTGCATTAAATCCATTAATTGGCTACGCTGCCGGGGCTAGTTTGGTAAAAGAAGCCGTTCAAAAAGATCAATCAGTTAAAATAATAGCCCTGGAACATGTTTCCACCGGAGATTTACTCAACGTTACCGATGGAAGTCCTGTTACAGAGCAAGAAATTCAAAATGCGCTCAAGAATATTAGCGCATTAACCAATGGCGGTATATTCTAATTATTCAGGTTATTTTATTTGTTCACCAGCATATAAAGCTGCACCAACCAAACCTGCCTGATTCTGATACTTGGCTGGAATAATTTTTGCCTTAACATGCAAGAAATGTTCGTATTCAATAATATCTTTGCTGATACCACCACCCAGAATAATTAAGTCAGGATAAATCAAGCCTTCATAGGCTTCGAGGATTGTTTGCAATCGGCCAGCCCATGCTTCATAGCTTAAATTCTCGCGCGTTTTTACTGCAGCACTGGCATAGGTTTCTGCATCCATACCCATGACTTCCATATGTCCAAATTCAGTGTTTTTCAGCAAATTACCGTTTACAAAAACAGCAGAGCCGATACCCGTGCCCAATGTCAGCAATAAGACAATGCCTTGTTCTTTATATGCCTGACCAACACCAAACGCCATTTCAGCCACACCTGCTGCATCAGCGTCGTTTAGTGCCGCACATTGGCAGCCGCTGAATTCCTCAATAAATGATTCAAGATTTACACCCTGCCAGCGAACATCCACATTGGCAGTGGTAAGAATCGTTTTATTTTGAATAACGCCAGGAAATGTACAGCCAATTTTTCCATCTTTCCAATTAAAAAGTTCCATGGCTTTCATGATCGCGTCACGAACATCATCCGGGCCTGGTTTTTCAGGCAAATTTACAATTTGAAAAGGCTCTACAATTTCAGCGTTGGAGACATCAATGGGAGCTGCTTTGATGCTTGATCCTCCAATATCAATACCTAGGATAATTTCTGATTTCATTCAAGGATCCTCTAATTACATAAATTTTGTACATGCTGATCAAAAGTCTCGGAAAAATTATGCCAACCACTGCCGTCGCATTTTGCCATAAAATAATAATAAGGGCTCTCCGCTGGATTTGCTGCAGCTTTCAACGCAGCCAGACTCGGATTACATATCGGCGTTGGTGGTAATCCTTCTTCCAGATAAGTATTATACAACGAAACAAATTGCAAGTCGGCGGCTGAGAGCGGGTTTTTCCACCAGTTTCCAGCATCTGTTTTTCCAATGGCATATTGAATGGTCGGATCACTTTCAAATTTCATGCCCTGTTCTATTCGATTATAAAAAACCGACGCAATCATCGGCATTTCTTCATCATTAATAGCTTCACGTTCAATCATTGAAGCCAGAATCATTCCCTCGTATAAAGATATGCCGTTTTGTTCGATTTGCTTTTTTATGTCGCCAGATAATGCTTTTTCAAATTCAGCGGTTAACAATACTATCAAATCATTGGCTGAACTATCTCTGGCGATACGATATCTGCCTGGCAGCAGAAATCCTTCCAATGAATTGGCTTCAATGCCAAATGGAATCTGATAGTCTTGCGGATTCTTTGCCAATAAAGCAAATTCCAGTGCCTCGAATTCAACCCCTGTGTTGGGTAATGAGGCGGCAATTTCCTCAATGCGCCAGCCGGCCAATACATTGATGATCGCATCCGTAGGTGTGGCATCCTGAAGGAAATTTGCGAGTTGTACATCACTCAGTGTTTGGGGAATTTTATACTCTCCAGCCTGTACCGATTTGTCCAGGCCTTTGTATTGCATATAATGCAAAAACGCTTGTTCGTTACCAATAAACCCCAATTGAGCCAATCTGTCAGCCACAGAAGCCACAGATTCACCATAGCCGATGTTAAAGACTCCTACTTCTGTAGTTAAGGTTCTTTCTTCAAATAGGGATTCTTTTTCAAAAAATAAGCGGAAAGACAGCAGAATTCTTTGCTGATCTGAAATGAAGTCATCAGCAGGACCAAATGTTTTTTCTACATTTTGGAACATGAAATAAACTGACAATAACACACCAGCCATCAGTAAACAGATAATTGAAAATGTTAGTAAAATTTTTGCTAGAGGATTATTCATTATGATTCCACTTTGTTTTCAGTTTGGTTAGCCTTTTTATAATCCAGATATCCCTGTAGGATAATTGTGGCTGCTATCTCATCTAAATGGCCTTTGCGTTTCTTTTTCTTAACACCCATCCTCTGCCGGCTCTCTAGTGCCTGATTGGTTGAAAAATCTTCATTCCAGAAATCAACAGGGATTTCTGTGATATCTAAAATCGCCTGCTTCAACCTTTCAGATTTTCTTCCTTGAAAAGAAACTTCTCCATCTTCATTCAATGTACGTCCAATGACAATGCTTGCTGCATCTAGGTCATGCACAATCCCCACAATACGACGTGCATTTTCAGCTCGTGAAATATGCTGTAATACACTGAGTGGGTTCGCAATTGTACCTGTTTCATCACTGATCGCAAGCCCAATACGTTTATCACCAGGATCAATACCCAAAATACGATTATTCAATGATCTGAACCTCAATATTATTTTCCAGAAATGGCATACGCTGCCACCAGGATGGGAAAATTTTAATCTCAAGTTGTGCTGATGAAAAACCTTCATCCTTAATGATTTTCATTGCCTCATTGATTGGTTTTCCAACCAGCTCCCTGTTTATTGTGTCAATATCAACCGCCTGAACAATGGAACGCCTTGCAGGAAACATCCAGATAAATTCATCATCGGTTATTCGCGGGATCGCATCCATATCATATTCAATCACATCATCCAAAGCTTGCTCATTGGGCTCAAGTTGAATATCCATGACAGTTGTCAATATCTGCTTGATATGCCCTTTATTGATAAACCATCCCTCAATCAACACATCCTGTGAAATATTTAATACCTCGGAAGGTTGTCCAATTTCCGGTTCGATTCGTTCATCCCTGATTTCAATAATGTTGATGGAGCCGGGAACAAATATCTCATTCGAAAGAGCTTCAGCAGCAAATTGTTCAGCCGCTAAAGCATTGAATTTTGATTTGATTTGCCTGCGCAATGTAAACAGATCTGTGGTTGTCGGTGTTCCCGATTTTAAATTTTCACCACCGCTAAATTCCTCCATATTTGTCACCGTAACAAACAAACCGAGAGCCCCCTCAACTGCATCAATGGTTTCCTCTGCAACATTGCCATCAATGCCAGGTTTCAAGGCTGCAATCTCAATTTGTATTGTCTCGTTTACACCGGCGGTTAAAACAGCTTCCTCAATGGACTCAAAGCGAATATCCGGCGTACTGCTTGACGAGAAAATCGTATGGGCAGGAACGATTAATTCATCGTCAGTCAGATTTTGTATCAAAACATTTCCACTGGCTTTACTCACTGGAACTTCACTTGTACCAGAGCAATTGCTTTGATCACTTAAAGATAATTCCAATTGCTTTACCTGAATGGGTATCGTACCTGACAAATCAATTGTTATCAGTGATGCTTCCCCTTGAATTGGTATATCGGCGACCTGCTGTTCGACATTGACATGCAAAGTCACTTTTGCGGATGGAATAAAAAATGCCACCAAGCTGATCACTGCAAATACTGCCACTAAGAAAATACTCAAACGTAAAACAATAGATAACTCTTTTTCTTTTTTACGTTCATATTGATGTATTGTCTTGAGGTTAGCTAAACGTTTCTCATCATTAATGATTAATGTTGAATCAATACGTTCAGCCCAGCCTTTCTGCATGGCCTCCTGTTGAGAGACAAATACCGGAATACCTGAGCGCTTGGCCGCATTTTTAATCGCTCTCGATTGGCTAACTAGTCCGATTTGTGCACCGGAATTTTTTGATGAACGCAACAATAACGCCATTTCCTTTTTTGAAAGAAATAACGGATTGTTTCCTACCAACTTCAATAACACTCGGCCTGATTTATTCCAGGTAAGTTTATCTTGAATTGAATATATGTCGTCTGCGTCAGTTATCGTTATTATTGTTGTTTTCATGAGATACACTCGAATTATACATGATACCAAAGCGATGTACTAAGGAGGTTTAATATAGATGACCATTTTCAATGAGTTTACAATTATCACTTCATTTTCGTCTATAATTAGGGAAAATTGGTTGGGAGAAGTGATATGAAGAAGAAATTAAAATTGATTGTTTTGTTTTTATGGTTACCATTGATTCTTAATGCATGTAGCTTGCCAACTTCCACACCAGCATCAGCAAATCAGGCAACGCAAACACCAATTGTGGTGATTGTTGAGGCAGAACCCACCATGGATATCGTTGGTACTTTGGTTGCCTCAACCATGATCGCCTTTCAACAGCAATCGGCAGAACAAACTGCTGCCGCACCCACTGCTACAGAAGAGGCAGCTGAGCCAACACCTACCGAAACAACAACCATTACCGCCACGTCAACTGATGTTGTATCGAATTTAGGTACGCCGACCTGGAAGGAAGATTTCAATGTCGCAAAAAGCTGGTATCTGGATGATGACGAATACACAAACATCAATATCACGGACGGTGCTTTGGTGTTGACCTCGTTGCAAGCTGTCACCTGGCATGGTTGGTCTTTGCATTACAATAAAATCAGCAATTTTTATATGGAAAGTAAAATCGATCTTCCCACTTGCAATAATGCTGACCGCTATGGCATGGTGTTTCGTTCGCCGGACTATGTACAAGGTTATTTTTATGGCGTAAATTGTAGTGGCCAATATAGTCTGACCATGTTCAACGGCACCAAATTCGTCACGATCATCCCCTGGACACCAAATGGAAATATTCATACTGGAGCGAATGCCCAAAATGTATTAGGCGTAAAAGCCGTTGGCGATCAGATCACACTCTCAGTCAATGGTGAAGAAATGCAGACTGTTACCCACTCCGATTACAGTAATGGGACTTTCGGTGCATTCATCGCTGCTGTGAATACCCCAGGTTTCACGATGAAGATGGACAATATTGCATACTGGACATTGCCATAGGATAAGATATTATGTTCTCACCACAGAATGAATTGCAGCGCCGAGCACAAGCAGTAGCATTTGCCAAAGAATACCTGTCCCAACAACCGGTTTATCTAGACACTGAAACAACCGGGTTGGATAGCAGCTCTGAAATTGTTGAAATTACGATATTAGATCACAGTGGCGAGACCTTATTGGATAGTCTGGTAAAGCCCTTAAAGCCTATTCCAGCCGATGCAACCAAAATCCATGGTATTTCCAATGATATGGTAAATACTGCACCTACCTGGCCGGTTCTTTGGCCCACCATACGTAGTGTTTTAGTGGGCAAACTCATTGGCGCTTACAATGCCGAATTTGATATGCGCATGATTCAACGCACACACATGCACTATCAATTGCCCTGGAAAGAAAATTTCCAGGATTTCTGCATCATGAAATTATTTGCGCAATTCATCGGTCAATGGGATGCAAGAAGAAAAGGTTACCGCTATTTTCGCTTGGAACAAGCCGGAAAAACCTGCAAGATAAACATTCCAAATTCTCACCGTGCAATTGATGATACGCGGCTTGCCAGGGCAGTACATCTTTGTATGGCGAATTACAAAATACCACCAACCAAAGATATCAAGTAAGCTTTCTTAATCTGGAGCCTCATTTTGCAATTGCCCACCTCTATTTTACATGAACAGGAAGAAGTACTAACGCTGCCTGAACCATCAAAAATATATATTTGTGGCAATGCCTCAAGTGGAAAGACTACTGCGGCTTCTCTTCGTTTGCAGCAATGGATTAATCAAGGTGTTATTGCCGAAAGAATTCTTATTCTGGGTCCTCAACGCAGCAGTACAAAACCTTATCAGCAAGCCATCCTGCAAGCAGGACAAAATCCTGCTGGTGTAACAAGCATCACTATGGGTGGTATCGCACGCAGAATGTGCCAGCTATTCTGGCCGATTTTTCAGGCTGCCTATCCATTTGCAAAACCGGGCAAACAACCTACTTTCCTGACGCTTGAAACTGCCCAATATTTTCTATCTCAAATTGTTGATCCATTATTGGATGAGGGATTCTTTTCTTCCATAACCATTGATCGCAATCGTTTATACAGCCAGATACTGGATAACCTGAATAAATCTGCGTTATCAGGCCTATCATTGGATGAAATCACACAGCGTTTAATTAACGCCTGGGTTGGCGAAGAGAGCCAAATCAATGTATATAAGGATGCACAACAGTGTGCTGAAAAATTCAGAGCGTATTGTTTTGAAAATCATTTATTGGACTACTCCCTGCAAATGGAGATATTTGCACATTTTCTATGGCAGCACTCCTTATGTCGGGATTATCTTACGCAACAATATACGCATCTGATTTATGATAACCTGGAGGAGGATCCACCAGTTATTCACAAGATTGTCCAGGAATGGTTGCCTGCATTTGATTCGTGCATTTTGGTTCATGATCTCAGTGGCGGATTTCGTTTATTCATGGGAGCCGACCCCATTCATGCCGGAGATTTAAAATCAGATTGCCCTAATCAATTCCATTTTTCATCCACACTGCAGCAGGAAGAACCCATCAAAGCCATCCATCAATTGATTGAACATCGTCAGAACAAAATGCAGTTACCAAAATCATATTCAATGGATTTGCTTCGATCCGGCTATGATGTATCCATCCATAAGTTTATCCCGCAGATGCTGGATTGGATTACCGACACAATTGTTGATCAGATTAAAAATAACGATATTCAACCAGGTGAAATTGCAATTCTCTCTCCCTTTGTTTCGGATGCCCTGTTTTTTTCATTGGCAAATCGCCTTGAATCAAAAGGGTATTCATTAACGACCCATCGCCCTTCCCGCAGCCTGAAAGATGAGCCTGCTGCACGCATGATGCTGACTTATGCCAGACTTGCCCATCCGCAATGGCAATTGCCGGTTACGCAGCATGCTATAAGGGTAGCCTTTATGCAAACCCTGACCGACAATAATCTACTCACTGCAGACCGTCTCTCAAGAATCATCTACAACCCTTATAAAAATATTCTGAACCCATTCTCAGCCATCAAACCCGATATACAAGAATTAATTACCTATCAGGTCGGTGAGCGGGTAGAAGCATTGAGAGACTGGCTGGAGACCTACCAGCAAAATGAACCTTTATTCCTGGATAGCTTTGTTGGTAAATTATTTGGCGAATTACTTTCTCAACCAGGATATTCCCTGCATGATGATTTTAATAGTTCAACGGTTTTGGCTCGCCTGATGACATCCATCAAAAACTTCCGTTGGGTTAACCAAAATTTATTCGCTGATGATCCTGCCCAGGTTGGCAAAGCCTATGTTGAAATGGTTGAACGCGGTATTCTGGCTGCCTCCTCATACGAAGAGATCAATACCGAGCAGCAACAGATCTTGTTGCTGCCAGCATATACTTATCTATCCGGAGGATATCAATCCAAAATTCAATTTTGGTTGGATCCTGGAAACCCGGCCTGGTCAGAACGGCTGTATCAACCCCTGACCCATCCATATGTTCTATCTCCCAATTGGCCAATGAACAAACCCTGGACCCAACTGGATGAACAACAACATCAGACCCAAATGCTGTATCGCATCATTAATGGTTTATTGTTGAAATGCAGCCAAAAAGTCTATTTTTGTATTGCCAGAATGAATGAACAGGGTCAGGAAATCAAGGGGCCTATGTTAGCCATTCTGCAGGATATCTTTCGTGCTGCTGCTGAGGAGATGAAATAATATGTTTACTCCTCGTCCAAAACAACAAAAAGTCGTCTCATTTCGTAAAGGTAAAATGGGGATCGCGGCAGTTCCCGGGAGTGGAAAAACGCAAACCCTCTCCTATTTGGCAGCCAGTTTGATCAAAGAAGATTGCCTGAAGGAGGGACAGGAAGTTTTAATCGTCACCTTGGTTCGTTCCGCGGTGGATAACTTCTCCACCCGTATTGAGGGATTTATCAAAGATAGCGGCTTACTGCCCGGATATGGCTATCGCGTCCGTACTTTGCACAGTCTGGCACATGAAATTGTGCGCGAACGTCCTGATTTGGCTGGTTTATCCGAGCATTTTCAAATCATTGATGAAGTTGAAGCGACACGCATCAAAGAAGGGGCGGCCATGGTATGGATGAAACAGCACCCCGAATTTTTGATTGATTTCACAAGTGAGGATATTGATCTCAACAATCGTAAAATTCAAACCGATCAATGGCCTAAAAATATCAACACAATCGCCAGTGACTTTATCAGTACAGCCAAAGACCTGGATCTGTCGCCTAATCAATTGCGCGACAAAATGGAAGCCATTTCGATTCCATTGCCTCTGATTCAATTGGGCTTTGATATCTATGCTGATTATCAACAGGCGCTTCGTTATCGCAGTGCCATCGATTTTGATGATCTTATCCGTCTGGCAATGCGTGCCATCCATATGGATCCACTTTTTCTGGAACAGTTGCAATTTCGTTGGCCATACATTCTGGAAGACGAAGCCCAGGACAGCAGCCTGCTGCAGGAAAAGATATTACGCTCCTTATGCGGAACGCGTAATAACTGGGTACGCGTCGGTGATCCAAATCAGGCAATTTATGAAACCTTCACTACAGCCAATCCACGCTATTTATTGGATTTCATGAAAGAGCCTGATGTACTGGGTTGGGATTTGCCGAATTCAGGCCGTTCTGCACGCAGCATTATTAATCTGGCTAATCATCTTATTCAATGGACAACACAACATCATCCGGTGCAGGCCTTGCGAAACGCATTATCCGAACCTTATATTGAACCCACACCCCGTGGTGATCCACAACCCAACCCGTCAAATCAACCAGATAATATTATCCTCTATGATAAAGATTTCAATTCAGAAAACGAGTTAAAAACAATTACCCGCTCGCTAAAGCGTTGGCTGCCTGAAAACCCTGATAAAACCGCTGCCGTATTGGTCACCCAAAATATGAGGGGCTCATCCATTGTTGAGCAATTAAATGTCGAAGGGATCGAAGCCGTCGAAATGCTGAAAACCAGCAAGACCACCCGTAAAACGGCTGCTGTACTAGCTGCAATTTTGGATTTCCTTATTGAACCGTTAAATTTCGGAAAACTACTGGAATGCATTAGTTTGTTATTTCCATATTTATTGGACGATGAACGTATCAAAAAGAATGATTTCATCAAATTAATTCGCTTTTATAAATCCATTGATGGATTTTTATCGGCCGACTTTGAATTATTGCAGGATAAATTAAAAACGGATGATGAAGAAGTCAAACAATTGCTTGATGCTTTACTGCATCAATTACGATCTTTAATTCAGCGCTGGCTGCAGGCTACAATTTTGCCGGTAGATCAAATTATTCTGACCATATCACAAGAAATCTTTCATAAACCTGCCGATCTGGCATTGTCACATCACTTTGCAGTTTTTTTGGAAACATTACAACGCAATAACCCCGATTGGGAGATGCCTCAATTTTCCGAAGAATTAAGCAATATTGCCAAATCAAAACGCAAATTTGATGGATATAGTGATGAAGATACTGGTTTCGATCCAGATGACTACAAAGGCAAAGTGATTGTCTCCACCATGCATAAAGCCAAAGGACTGGAATGGGACCGTGTATATATGGTAGGAGTCAATAACTACGATTTTCCATCCGCCCAACCATACGATAAATACATTTCTGAAAAATATTTTGTTAAGGATCATTTGAATTTACCAGTAGAAGCTGTTACTCAACTTAAGGCATTGGCTGCAGGAAACACGCAGGATCTTTACTTGCCCCTGGGTACGGCTACAGAACAAGCACGTATCGACTATTCAGCAGAACGTTTGCGATTGCTTTATGTGGGTATTACTCGTGCAAAAAGGGAATTGATCCTTACCTGGAATACAGGTCGTAACGGGGATTGCCAACCTGCCTTTCCCTTTGTAGCCTTGCAGGAATTTATCAGGGAGCAGAAAAATGAAATTATCAGTTGATTTTCATTTTACAGCCAGCAATCTTCAGGACTATTTGACCTGTGAACGACGTTTTGAATTAAAAGCTATTCAGCAATGTCAGTGGCCGGCTCTACCTTCGCAGCCGGTTCAGGAACAGGAAGAACATATGCGAAATGGCATATTATTCCATCAATATGTTAATCAATGTTTCCTGGGTATTCCCTCACAAAATATCAGTGACCTGATACAAAACACAAGTATGCTGCAGTGGTGGAACAATTTTCTGCAAACATTTGACGATCAAATCAGAAAAGAGTTTATTGCCTTTGAGCATACCCTGGCTGGATATTTGGATGAATTTTCAATCCTTTCTAAAATTGATGCTCTTCGTGTTAAAGATCAGCAATGGATCATTTATGATTGGAAAACTGGCTTGCATTTACCAAAAGCACAAACTATGCAAAATAAAATTCAAAGTCGCTTGTATCCCTATATGTTAGCAACCTTTGGCGCTGGGCTGAATAACAATACGCCACTACAAGCTGATCAGATCAGTATGATGTATTGGTTTCCTGAATTTCCAAATCAAGAGATTCAATTTTCCTACAGTAAATCAAAATATGACGAAGATCAACTTTTTCTGAAGGAATTAATGGCAGAAATTGTAGCAAAAAAGCCCGGTGAATTCTATCTGACGGAACAAGATAAAAATTGCATTTACTGTGTTTACAGATCCCTGTGTGCACGTGGTAGCACTGCCGGTGATTATAATGATATCCAGGAAGAAGACGCTGAACAATTATTGGATAACTTTTTACAGGAACTGGACATTGATCAGATAGAGGAGATTGCATTTTGATGTTTCCAAAAACAGAATGGATGCTCCCTATCGCACAAACACCTACAGAACAAGTGCTCGATCTGGCCGATGGCAATCAATTAGTAGCTGCCATCTATTCTCATTATGGGATTCAGTCGATAGATGATTTGCAGCAGTACCAATCCTCTCTTAACAAAAGCACTTCACCCAGTGAATTACCAGATATTGATAAAGCCATCACAAGAACAGCCAGGGCCATTCAGAACCAGGAATTAATCGCCATCTGGGGGGATTTTGATGCTGATGGACAGACCTCAACAACGATTCTGGTAGGTGGTTTACAGGAATTAGGAGCCAATGTTATTTTCCATATTCCCGTGCGTGGACCAGAATCACATGGTATTAATTTACCAAATCTACAAAAGTTATTTGACCAGGAAATCAAACTACTAATCACCTGTGATACAGGTATTCGCGAATTCGATGCCGCTCTGGCCTGTAAAAAAGCCGGCGTAGATTTTATCATTACCGATCATCACACCCCTGCTGACCAATTGCCTGAGGCTATCGCTGTTGTATCCGGTCAATTACTCCCTGAAGAGCACAATTTGCATAATTTATGTGGCGCAGGCTGCGCCTACAAATTCATTGAAGCCCTGTTTATCGAAATGGGATTCCCTGAAAAAAAAGAGCTGTTTATTGATCTGGCAGCCATTGGTACCGTAGCGGATCTAGTCCCTTTAACGCTCGAAAACAGACGAATCGTTCGCCAGGGTTTAGCCGTGATTCAAACTAATCCACGACCAGCTTTGGCAGAGTTGCTTAAGTTGGCTGAAATTGCGCCAGAAATGCTTCAGGAAGAACATATCGGCTTCCAAATTGCACCGCGCATGAATGCCCTTGGCAGATTAGGGGATGCCAACGCGATTGTGCCATTTTTTCTGAGCCAGGATGCCACTGAAATCCGCATTACTGCCAGCCGATTGGATGGCTTGAATTTACAACGTAAACAATTAAGTAACAATGTATTCAAAGCGGCAGACGAAATCCTGCAACGTGATCCATCATTATTACACGATCCAGTACTGGTACTGCATCATCCATCCTGGCCGGCAGGGATTAATGGGCTTGTTGCCAGCCAACTCACTGAACGCTACCATAAACCGACAATTGTCCTCACTGTTCCGGTCGGCGAAAACGCACGCGGTTCGGCTCGCTCCATTGAGGGTATTAATATTACGGATGCTATTGCTTCACAGGAATCTTTACTGGATGAATTTGGCGGGCATGCCATGGCTGCCGGATTGTCATTGGCACAGGAAAACCTGAGTGCCTTTCGCAAGGGTATTTCAAAATTTATTAATACCATTACTGCCGGCATTGACATTACGGCCAAAACTTACGTTAACCATGAGATCAAATTTTCCATGTTAACCCTTGAAGCATTTGAAAAAATTGATCTATTCTCTCCATTTGGACCGGACAATCCTGCACCCGTCTTTTTAACCAAACAGGTCAGCATCAATCAGGTTATTTCTCTTTCGAAAGAGAAACAACATTTAAAATTAGAATGTGAAGATCATCACGGTAATCCATGTACAATATTCTGGTGGAATGGTGATCAAACATTATTACCCAAAGATCAACCCATCGATATGCTATATCACGCCAGACCAAGCAGTTTTCGGGGGCAAATCACAATACAATGTACGCTATTAGATTTCAGGCTTCACACTGAATCTGTTGTAGCATTACCGCCAAAAAAATTGCAGATTATCGATAGGCGACGTTTACCCCTTGGCCAGAATTGGTTAACAACCTTTCTGGAACAGCCTGATTGCACTGCCTGGGGCGAAGGTACTGACCTTTACGCAAATTTACTTACTACCCGAGCAGCATTATCCCCTGCAAAAAACCTGCTCATTGCTACGATTCCAGGCTCGTTTAATATTTTATATGAAGTTATTTATATTGTTCAACCAACAATGGTTACGATTTGTTCTCTACCCATCTCCTGCCATAAATCCGATGACTTGATCTCGCGATGTATTGGCTTGATCAAATATGCTATCACTAATAAAAATGGCAACCTTTCTTTTACAACACTTGAATCATTTACTGGTGCCTCTAAGAGTACAATTCAAACCATTTTAAATTTATTACAGGCACAAGGTTATTTCAGCATCAATGCGAATAAAAACAATGAAATACACGCTGCAATACCAGGTAAAGAAGACAAGCATCTCATTAGCGCCATAAAAAAGGACCTCATTAACCAAATATCTGAAACAAATGCATTTCGAAATTACTATCAGTCAATTCAGATAAATATTCTTTCCCAAACGATTGAACAGATTTTATTTTTATAATTGTCAACTAAAATTTACTCAGCCTAGTCATATACCCGGCTATGTGCTAAACTTGTACAAGTTAAAGCAGCAAATTTATTAAGCTGCCTTTCCGCATTCGGTTTTGACATAAATACGAATGCAACACCATGGGAAGGAGGATCCCTTTTATGCGTACATACGAGATAATAATGATTTTCCAACCAGACTTGGAAGAGAGCGTAGTTAATGAAGTTCTTGAAAAAGTCAACGGTTGGATCACCGCTGCAGGTGGAACTGTTGATAAAACAGACATGTGGGGCAAAAAGCGAATGGCTTATGAAATTCAGAAAGTTCGCGATGGTAATTACGTAATGATTACCAGTACCATGCCCCCCACAGCAACAAATGAATTAACTAACAATTTCCGATTCGTTGAACCAGTAATGCGGAGTATGATTTCTGTTATTGAATAACACCAGATAATTCGCTTTGCTGTCTTTCTTGGTTAGGAGAGTGGTATGAGTCGAGGCCTGAACAAAGTAATGATCATTGGTAATCTGGGACGTGATCCAGAAATGCGGTATACCCCATCCGGCCGTCCAGTTACAACCTATTCAGTCGCAACAAGTCGTAGTTGGAACTCGAATGATGGTGAGAAGCATACGGAAACCGAATGGTTCAACATTGTCACTTGGGGAGCGCTGGCTGAAATATGCAAGCAACATCTCACCAAAGGACAACAAGTCTATATCGAAGGTCGTTTGCAAACCCGTCGTTGGGAAGATTCTGACAAAGTAAGACACATTTCTGTTGAAATTGTTGCAAATGAAATGATGATGCTTGGCAGTCGGCGAGATTCTAGCCAGTTTATCGAAAATGTCCAATCGGATAATGATGAAAATGAATATTCCATGTAAAAATGGATACGGAGTTTATTATGAGTGATACTTATCAAAACGATTCAAAACGAAGTTATGGTGGTGGCCGCCGTTATGTTTCAAGACCAAAAATTTGTCAATTCTGCGCTGATAAAAATATTGTCATCAATTATAAAGAAGTAGACATGTTGCGTAGATTCATAACAGAAGATGGGAACATTCGCCCGCGGCGTCAAACTGGTACCTGTGCCAAGCATCAACGAACGCTCGCATCAGCGATCAAACGCTCCCGTCAGATCGCCTTGTTGCCTTTCACTGGCGAATCATTAAATGACGCACTAAGACATCAGTAATAGCACGAAATAACCTAATAAGGCATGGAGCAAAACGACTCCATGCCTTTTTCACATCATTGTGAGGATTCATTCATGGCTAAAAAAGAAGAAACCAATTATGTTTCAAAAAAAGTTGTTGTAAAAAACAGAAAAGACGTTGAACAACAAAAAAAACTAATTATCGGGGCAATAGTGGTCGTAGTCGTAGCCCTGCTCGTTATTGCTTATGGCGTTTTATCCCAAACAGTTATCCCCAAGATGAAACCAGTTGCAACTGTAAATAAAGACAAAATCTCAATTGATGATTTTGTTGACCTGGCAACATATTCACGCTACCAGATGAAAGAACAATATAACTACGATTTATATATTTTTCAATTATTTGGTGAGGACATGTCCCTGGCTGGATCATTCGCCAGTGATATGCAGCAATTAATTTCACAATTGATACCTGAAAACGCTACAATCTTCGGCGAGCAAATTATTGACGGCATGATTGATACTGTCTTGATGGAGCAACAAGCTGAAGTAATGGGTATCAGTGTCTCAGAAGCTGAAATTGATGCTCGCATTGAAAAACTTTTTCAATACAATGTTCAGGAAGAAGCCACGGCAACACCTTTCCCTACGATGATGCCAACAACTACATTGTCTGAAGAACAGTTGACCCTGGTAACGCTTACGCCAACCGCTACTCTTATTGATACTGAAGCTGATGCAACAGCCACACCTGCATTGGAAGCAACCCTTGAACCAACGGAAGAAACTGAAGTTGAACCCACAGAAAACCCAACACCTCAGCCAACACCTACAGAATACACGTATGAAGGGTTCCAATCACAGTATCAGGAATTCATGAACACCTTATCAACTTACAACATTGGTGAGGATTTCTTCCGCACGCTTGTGCGTCAGGAGATTTTACGCGGAAAGGTACTGGCTGAAGTAACCAAAGACGTAAAACCACTTCAAACTCAGGTCTGGGCCCGTCATATCCTCGTCGCTGATAAAACGGCTGCAGATGTTATCCATCAGCGTTTACTCTCTGGTGAGGATGATTTTGCAACTATCGCAGCTGAAGTCTCCATTGATCCAGGCAACAACACAACCGGTGGTGATTTAGGTTGGTTCCCACGCGGTGTGATGGTTGACGCATTTGAGACCGCTGTTTTCGATGAACTATCTGTTGGAGAAATTAGCGAACCTGTTGAAACTGATTTTGGATTTCACATTATCCAGAAACTGGGTGAAGAGGATCGCTCTGTCTCGGAAAATCAATATCAGAGTATTCTTTCCGGTGCATATGCCTCATGGTTAGCAGACATCAAAGAATCCGCTGATATCAAGAAGAACGATAATTGGATTGAATTTAATCCTACCGATATCACAATTACAATGGATGAAATTCCTGATTCATTATTCAATCCAGGTTCATAGAATTTTAGAAAATTTAACTTATAAAAAGAGCTCCGATCGGAGCTCTTTTTTTTATTTCACCATATCTTCCGTTATGTCTTCAAGCTTCAGGCTGATCACCTGACTGGCAGAATCTCTGCCCATTGTAACCCCGTATATCACATCCGCTGTTTGAACCGTATTACGATTATGTGTAATAACAATAAACTGTGTTTTCTCACTCAATTCCTTTAGCAAATCACAAAAACGCCCGACATTGGCTTCATCCAGTGCTGCATCTACTTCATCCAGTACGCAGAATGGTGGTGGTGATATTTTTAGTAATGAGAATATCAATGCTACAGCAGTTAAACTACGTTCTCCACCAGATAATAGGGACAATCCTTGTTCACGACGTCCAGGTAAGCGTGCTTCAATATCAACCCCTGACTCTGTATCATTTTCATCCAGCAACACCAACTTTGCTGATCCACCGCCAAATAATTTAGTGAAGATTTGTTTAAATTCAATTGCTACTGCATCAAAGGTCATCTTAAATTCTTTAATCATTAATTCATCTAATTCAGCAACAACTTGACGCAAATCGCTATCCGCTTTCTGAAGGTCGTCTACTTGCTGGGTAAGGAATTCAAATCGTTCGCTGATCGAGTTAAATTCACTCATTGCTTCCGGATTAACCGCACCCAAACGGCGCAGCATGCCACGAAGCCTATTGATGCTATCATCAATATCCGGACTGAGTTCAACAATCACCGGTAATTGTTCGACAATCTCTTCATAGGGCAATGGTGTTGGACCGGATACATCAGGTTGATACTCAAAATTAACCAACCCAAAGTCATCCTCGATTTTGCGCCTTAACGATTCCAGTCCATCTTTCTGCCGACTATATTCCAATTGTGCTTGCGTAAAATGACGTTCTGCCATAGAGACGGTCTGCTGAACCGTAGTGAATTTATCCTGGTATGCTGTATTTTCATTCTCAATTTGTTGCAACAATGTTTCAGCGGGATCGATCTTTTGTCTGATCTGTGTTATGGATTGATTAAGTGCTTTTTCTTGAGTACGGTTTTCCTGTTGTTCTTCCTGCAAAGCTTCCAGCATATCTTTCAATTCCTGCAAGCGAGCTTCATAATCACCAATACGACGTATTGAATCCTGATAACGTTGTTCTACTTCTGTTTTTCTGTTTTTTGCTTCCCGTACAACTTGTTCCGCTACTGCTGCATTGGTTTTCCAGTGATTTAGTTGTGCCTGTAATTCATCTAACGAAAATGCACCCAGCTGCTGGCCTTTTTCCCGTACAGCCAAACGGTATTTTTCAATTTCTTTTTGTACTATTACTAGCTCTTCCTTGGTTGAGCTAATATTGTTTTCAGCTGACTTGATCTGGTTCTCATTTTGCTGAATTTGCTTTTGCTGCCATTCAAGCCGTTGACGAGCTTTTTCCAATTGAATTTTTACATCCTGATAAGTGCCACGCAGTTTTTGAAATTCACCTGAAATTGAATCATATCGGTTTTGAATGTCGATCCCGTTTAAATTTTTACTTTCAACATCTTTATGCAATTGATTTAAGATGCTTTTGCTTGAATCAATCAATTTTTGCATTTGTTTGTTTTTTTCAAGAAGTTCTTTTTTCTTTCGCGTCCTACCAATTGCATGAGCTTTACCGTCTTTACCAGCAATAACAATGCCTTTCGGTGTAAAAACTTCACCTCTTAAAGTAACAACAATTTGCTCAGATGATATGTTTTTTACCATCTCTCGGGCTATGTTGTGATCCTCTACCAGAATAACATCACCCAATACTTGCTCTACTTGTTGTACAAAGCTATCAGGCACCTTTATTTGATCCAGCAGCCAGCCGATCACGCCTGGCTGCTTTGTTAATTGTTTTTTGCCTGTATGCTTGTTTGCGGCCAGTAATAGAACCGCTTTTCCATTTTGTCCACTGGCTAATAGTTTAAGAATGCCTTCCAGCTTAGAGGAATCTTCAACCAACACACCATCCACTGTTTCGCCTAAAACAGCCGCAACAGCCAGTTCTACTTTTTCCGGAACTTCCATGACATGACTGAGTGCCTGCAATGAGCCATGCACATGCCCCTGTTTTGCCGATTGCAATAAAAATTGTGCTCCCTGATTCAACCCGCTAAAGGACTGCTCCGCCTGATTCAGTACTTCATGTTGCGCGGATAATTTTGCTAAATCAGCTTCCAGTTGGGATAAATTTTTCTCGGCTTGTTTTCGTCCATGTTCTAAGTCTTCAACTTTTTGTTTGTGAGCATTTTTTTCATCTTGCAACTCAGCCAGCACTGTTTCCTTTTCAGATATTTCCTTTTCTACACGCTGAAAATTTTTCTCCAAATCATCTACTGCTTTTTCCTCAGAAGATAATGTAGCAAGTGCCTGTTCATTGGACTTTATATAGGCTTCATATCGCGTTTGAATTTCATTAATGCGCGCATTCAACTGAACTTCTTGGGTTTCTTTTTGTACAAGCAATTTGCGGGTTTCACGCATCTCGTTTTCAGCTGCATCACGTTTCTGAATCAGCTCATCGTATTGTTTTCGATAATTTTCTGCCTGAAGTTTTGCTTCATCATATTCCTGAAGCAAATGTTCATAATCCTGATCTGCCGAATTAATTTTCTCTTTAGTAATCTTTTGTTCTTCTTCAACGCGCACCTGATCTGCCTCAAGACTTTGTTGTTGATTGACCAGTGCACGCATTCTTTCTTCAAGGACCGCCAAATTCCGACTTAGTTTTTCGCGTTCCTGATGATAGCTGGCTGATTCTGCATGCCACTCATTCAATTGATTACGCAGCTCTTTTAATTTTTCACGTTGAGCATTATAAGCTTCTTCAACAGAGAATTGCTTGGATTTTTCTAAATCCAATTGGCTTTCTTGCTGTTTGAGGACTTCGCGTACACTCTGTATTTGCTTCTGCTTTTTATGCCAATGAAATCCATACCAATCACGCAAAAGTACCTGTAAATCAGCCTTGATATGAACATATTCTTCAGCCTTTTTGGCCTGGCGTTCCAGACTTTTCAATCGCGGTGACAATTCATTAAGGATATCTTCGACACGAATCAGATCACGTCGAGTTGCTTCAAGGCGGTTTAATGATTCATCCCGCCGGGAACGATATAACCCAATCCCGGCAGCTTCTTCAAAGAATTTTCGCCTTTCTTCTGGCTTTAAACCCAGTGCGGCATCAACCACACCCTGGCCAATCATGGTGTATGTTCTTTCAGCCAGACCTGATTTTGCCAGCATTTCTGAAATATCGCGCAAGCGTACTTTCTGGCCATTTAATAAATACTCATTCTGGCCATCACGATACGCCCTACGCGTGACAGAAACTTCAGCGTAATCAATAGGCAACCAATTATCATCATTATTAAAAGTAATCGTTGCAGAAGCCATACTTGCACGAGGACGTTGCTCCGAACCAGTAAATATCATATCCTCGGTTTTTCGCCCACGTAACGTGGAATAGGATTGTTCCCCTAATACCCAGCGTATGGAATCTGCAATATTTGATTTTCCCGATCCATTCGGACCAACAATTGCAGTAATCGGCACCGGATAATCAAATGGTGTTCGATTTGCAAAAGTTTTATAGCCGTGTAATTCTAATGATTTAAGCTTTGATTCCATGCAAAATCATTCCTGTAAAATGTAGTATTGACGTTCATTAATCCAATAAGGAAAGTTTCTTCAATGCGTCTATTGCAGCAGCCTTGGTGGCAGCTTGTTTACTGGGACCACATCCATTTCCGTATATCTTGCTGTTGACAATTACATCAACATCAAAAGTTTTTGAATGATCAGGTCCCGTGGCTTTCTTTGTCACATACTGTGGTGTTGAATATCCTTGTGCCTGTGCCCATTCTTGAAAACTTGATTTCGGATCTTCAGTTTTATGATTGATTAAAATATCTTCCGCACTTTCATTCAATAACGGGGAGATAAATTCTATCACAGCATCAATACCTGAATCTAAATACAGCGCACCAATGACGGCTTCAAAAGTATCACATAACAAAGCAGAACGTTCCCTGCCACCGCCATAGGACTCACCTTTGCCAAGACGCATCGCATGGCCTAACTTGATTTTGCGGGCAAATTCAGCTAGTTGCTCGGTATACACCAATGCTGAGCGCATACGGGTTAGATCACCCTCTGGCATTTCAGGATAACGATTATATAACCAGGCACCTACAATAAAATCAAGCACTGCGTCGCCCAAAAATTCAAGGCGCTCATTATCTTCTAATGCTTCTGGATGCTCATTTAGATATGATCGATGAGTTAATGCTCTGCTGAGTAAAAGTAAATCTGCAAATGCTAAATTTAGACGTTTCGCAAGCTTTTGCGGAGTTTCGATCTCCGGTATTGGGTCTCGATGACGCATACAAATATTCTCCCCGGAACTCAGGGGGCGCAAACCACTCAAGCAAGTCGTTAAAATTCAGTAGCTGGCGATCCATCAGTTCCAAAATGGTTTATTAATATTTTAGCCCAGAACCTGTCATAATGAAAACGATTGGCCCTGGATATTTCCTGTTATTTTTTCGAAAAGCGGCCCATACAAGTGCTGATGTTATTTCAACATACAACCCCATTTTCCAACATTCATTAATAGCTGTATACAATTCATCATTATTGCAAGCCACAAATTCACAGTCTATCGTCTCACACATACGTATGATTTGCTGATAACGTGACGGTATTGAAATGCGTACACCTTCAGCGATTGAATCTATACTATTCTTCGTATCATTATTTTTTTGATCATCAAAATGCGATACAAAAGAATGATAACCCTTGGCCTGTACACCAATAAACAAGGGCATCTTCGATATGATCTTTTGCTGGTAAAGTGCATCAAACCCTCGCATTATACCAAGAAACAGCCCACCATGTCCAACAGGTATGATTACTGTCCCAGGGGCTTGCCCGAACGTTGAAAACAATTCATATGCAATGGTAGCGATACCAGGTAATAAAAAAGGCTGCAGGGCATGGCTTGCATAAATTGCTGGTAAATTCCTTACTGCTTCCTCAACGGCTATTGTCGCATTATTACGTGGTCCAGGAATCATTTGTACATACGCATTGGATCTGGAGATCTGATTTAATTTATTGCCACTGGCAGATTCCGGAACAAAAATCTTGCAGTCAATACCTGCCCATGAACAATATGTTGCCAGAGAAGCTCCAGCATTGCCAGATGAATCTTCCACTACAAATGGAATACCGCGCGATGCAATTTCTGTCATTAATACCGTGGTGCCACGATCTTTGTACGAACCTGTTGGATTGCAGCTTTCCATCTTGAAGGCCAATTGTTCACCAGCAAAAGAACGCAACAGTAATGGTGTATTTCCTTCACCTAAACTGATTGGAGGCAAATCATAAGTTGGCCCAAAGCTTTTTTGATACTGCCATAATGTTGAATCATGTTTTTCCAGATCAGATCGCTGTATTTGAAAAGGACGATCATAATCAAATATGCCGCCACATTTAATGCAAACATGCGGTAAACCTGACTCAGGGTATTCGGCTCCACAACATGTGCAACAAATCTTTGGCATGTTTCTCCTTAATTATTATCATCAAGGTTAATTTTACAAGATATCACACCCTTTTGACACAAAATGAATGCGTATTACAGAAAGACATATCTCTGTTATAATTTGCCCCGTGAGCCTCAAAATTGCCGAACACCAATCTGATGATTATCTGGTCAACACCAATGTCTACGAAGGTCCGCTTGATTTACTTCTGGAGTTAATTGAGCATGCAGAGTTGGATATTACGCGACTTTCATTGGCCCAGGTAACAGACCAATACCTTGCATATATGCATAAACTGGAAGAACGAGATCCTGCAAAGGTATCTGCATTTCTGGTTATTGCAGCAAGGCTTATTCAGATTAAGGCGGCTGCATTACTTCCAAAACCGACCCTGGTGGATATGAGTGGTGATGAAGAAGACCCTGCTGAGGCACTTGAACGTCAATTAATTTTGTATCGACGCTATAAACAGATTGCGGAACATTTAAGTACGTATCAGCAAAACAATTACAGAACTTATTTGCGTGTCGCGCCCCCACCCATTCAGATCGATGTAAAATTTGACTTATCAAATGTCGGATTAGAAGATTTGATCGAGGCAGCCAAACGAGTATTTCTAAATAAACCCGATTTGAAAAGTCTCAATACGGTTGTTAATATCCCGCGCATTACCATTCGTGATCGCATCAGTACTATTATGGAACGCTTCAAATATCAGAATAAATTTACATTTCGATCGTTGCTAGATTCCAAAAATCGTGTTGAAACCGTTGTCTCATTTCTTGCGGTGCTTGAATTAGTTAAACGCCATATTCTGCAGGCTCAACAGCTTTCGATATTCGGAGATATTGATCTTGAAAAAAGCGGCAGCTTGGAAACTGCAGAAAGTATTGAAATTGAATTTGATGAATAAAAAAAACTGGCTGAGCCAGTTTTTTATTTTGCTGCGTCTACATACTCCCATTCCATCGGATTTTTCATCTCAATCGGCAACCGATTGCTGATCCAGACGATCATTAATGTCACATCATCTGTCTTATCAGTATATTCGGGGTAGGCTTCCACAAATGCCGTGGTCAATGTTTCAAAATCTTCTTTCTCTGGCCAGGTTGGTAATATACCCGGTAAATTGCTTCGGTCAAGTTTCAATGGCAATAATTTCCATTCCCTTGATTCAAGAAACGAAAATACAATTTTTGCCAACTCAGGATTAATCTCATACCAACCGGCAAGAATATGCTTTGCGAATTCAGGATTTTTTTCAAAAATCTGCTCAGCGTGCTTAACTTTTATTGGCAGTGGTGCCAATGCTGCATTTCTAAAGCCGGGTACTTTCAGGCTTGATTTAATAATATTGTGTATGCCCTTGCTATGAGAAGTTGAAATATTCTTTTGTTGTTCAAATACTTGGGAAAGAATACCTAAGCGGTATGGAGAAACCATAAATTCATTTATAACGTGAAACGGTAAAGTTGCAATTTCTTTATTTTCCATGAGGATGATTATAACAAATCATCCTCATGTTGAATATGGGTATTTTTATTCGCTCGGAATAATCAGCCACATAATAAAATATGGAACCACACCGGGTAAACCACCTGGTATAAATAATATGAAAAACGCCAGCCGGAACCAGAAAGTTGGAATTCCAAAAAACTCCCCTAATCCACCACAAACACCTAACAATACTCTATCTCTTCTCGATCTTCTTAAACGATGCGAAGGTCCGCTCATAATGATCTCCTTTTATTTCACTATATTGATATACGCAAATCATAGCAGTTGGTTGCATGTTTATTGTTCTAATACTTTGTCGCTCAACGCATCCAGGATGGCGATATCCGAATCACTTAATGTCCAATTGGCTGCTTCAATATTCTGTTGTGCCTGTTCCAGATTTTTTACACCAGGAATCGGAATGGCACCTTTGGCAATCACCCAATTGATGGCTACCTGAGCGATCGATTTGCCGTCATACTTGACCCCGATGCGTCCCATTTCTAAAAGCAATGGCTTAATTTGATGCAAAAACTGACGATTATATTTGCGGCCTCGAAATCCTGAGGGGGGGGTCTCTTCGTTATATTTGCCGCTTAGCACACCCATTGCCAGAGGGCTGTAGGCAATAATCCGAATTCCGGAGTCCTTTGCTGCTACCATCAAACCATTTTTCTCAATACGCCGATTCAGCAAATGATATTCAACCTGATTGGTAGCCAGTCCAATTCCTTCGCGTAATAATACAGCTTGCGCTTTTTGCATCTTCTCTACTGAGTAATTAGATACACCAATCTGCTCTATCAATCCTGCTTCATGTACGCGAATCATGGCTTCCATCCATGATTCTACCGATAAGGGTGGTAACGGCATATGAATTTGATATAACTGCAGCGCATCTCGCTGTAACCGTTGTAATGACTTCTCCAACGCACGATCCAGTTGTTTATTGTTTAATCGCCAGGGAAAAGGCATGAATTTCGATGCTATATACAAGGACTGATTAATCCCTTGACTGAATTTTCCCAGAAAGGTTTCTGAACGTCCCTGACCGTAGATTTCAGCAGTATCGAAAAATGTAATACCCTTCTCCAGACAATAATGAAAAACACGTTTTAAATCCTCTTCCTGATAACCCTTTCCATATCCCCAATATAACGTATCCCCCCATGACCAGGTTCCGATACCTAATTTCATCTCATTCAAGCGTAGATCAGCCATTGATTATTCTCCTGTTTTGTTATGGGTATTATACAGGAGAACTAACTTGACTCATTAATTCTGAATTAAGATCTCTTCAACTCATTTCCGATTTTCTTCCAATTGAAAATGAGGTAAGATTAACCAACAAATTTTGGCAAAATCAGGGTAACCTATGACAGACAATGTAACACCTATACGCAGGCAATATCTGGATATAAAAAAGCAATACCCTGAGACAATTGTATTTTTCCGTCTGGGGGATTTTTACGAAGCATTTGACGATGATGCCAAAACAATCTCGCGGGAATTAGATTTGGTGCTCACTGGTCGAAATGTAGCCAAAGGGGTTAAAGTTCCTATGGCTGGCATTCCCCATCATGCAATCCAAAATTACTTATCAAGATTAATTGATAAAGGGTATCATGTAGCGATTTGCGAACAAATCGGGGATCAACCAGTTAATGGATTATTTAATCGCAAAGTTGTGCGGGTTGTAACACCAGGCACGATTGTTGAACCTGGGCTGCTGAAAAATGAGCAAAACAACTATCTGGCTGCCATGCTGGTAGATGAAAATACGGGCAGTATTGCCTATCTCGATATTACCACCGGCGAATTCGCAGCCACGCAATTTATCGGCGAGGATATTCACAATCAGATACGCGCTGAGCTGATGCGTTTGCACCCAGCAGAAGTCATTCATCCTGATGTGATGCAACCGTTATTACCAGAATATAAAATCAATGTCAGTCCCCTGCCCGAATGGCGCTTTGATTTAAATAGAAACCTGGAAAAACTAAAGTCACATTTTCAGGTTGCCACCCTGGATGGCTTTGGCTTAAAAAATCAAAATCTGGCCATCCGTACAGCAGGTGTTTTATTACAGTATCTGGAAGAGACACAAGCCAACGCCTTACAACTACTCAACTCAATTTCGGTTTACCATACCCATGAATTCATGATGTTGGATTCAACTACGCGCAGAAACCTGGAGCTTACCGAAACAATGCGCGATGGACAGGCCAGAGGTTCACTGTTATATATTCTGGATCAGACGGTTTCACCTATGGGTAAACGATTGTTAAGGCAGTGGGTCAGCAAACCCCTGTTAGATATCGATCGAATCAATCAACGCCAGGATGCCGTAGAGTATTTTGTTGAGCATGGCATACAGCGTAGTGAATTACGAGAACACTTCAAACAATTCAGCGACCTTGAACGATTGATAAATCGAGTTATCTCTGAACATGCCAACCCCAAGGATCTGGCTACGCTGCGCAGTAACCTGAAATTTATTCCCTCCATAAAAAATGAATTTACCAATACATCACCTATCCTGGATAAGTTGTTTTCTCAACTCGATCCCTGCTCGGATACAGTTGACTTGCTTGATCAATCAATTGCGGATGATCCACCTGCATCATTACAAAATACCGGCATTATTAATCCCGGGTATTCCGATGAATTGGATCAGATCATCAATTCATCCAAATACGCCCGCCAATGGATCGCCGCGTTGGAAGCCGTTGAGCGCGAGCGAACCGGTATAAAAACACTCAAAGTGGGCTACAACAAAGTCTTTGGTTATTATATTGAGATCTCCAAAGGACAGGTTGATAACGCCCCGGAAAATTATATCCGCAAACAAACCCTGGTAAATGCGGAACGATATATCACCCCGGAAATGAAAGAATACGAGACAACCGTTTTAAATGCGGAAGAACGTATTCATGAAATTGAGCAGCGCCTCTTTAAACAGATTTGCAAAACTATCTCCGCCGCTGCCGAGAGAATCCTAAAATCGGCCAGAATTATTGCGCATTTGGATGCGATATCCTCGCTGGCTGAAACCGCCGTGCATAACGACTTTATTCGACCGCAGCTGGTTGAGGGTACTGAACTGCTGATACAGGACGGTCGCCATCCGGTTGTCGAAGTACTGCAGCAGCAAAATCGCTATGTTCCCAACGATACAATTTTCGCAGACGAAGAATCCATTCGCATCATCACCGGCCCTAATATGAGCGGAAAAAGCACGTTTTTACGCCAGGTTGCCATCATAGTTCTTATGGCTCAAATGGGCAGCTTTGTGCCCGCCAGAAGCGCCAAAATTGGCCTTGTCGATCGTATTTTCACCCGCATCGGTGCTCAGGATGAGATTCATGCCGGGCAATCCACCTTCATGGTCGAAATGGTTGAAACCGCAAATATTCTCAACCACGCCACCAATAGCAGCCTGCTGATCCTTGATGAAATCGGCCGCGGGACCTCAACCTACGATGGTTTGTCAATCGCCTGGTCTGTTATTGAATACATCCATAATCATCCCCGTTTACGTGCGCGCACATTATTTGCTACTCACTATCATGAACTTACTCAGTTAAGTGAACTCTTGCCTGCCGTACGAAATTTCAATGTTGCAGTCACTGAGGGGGATGGAACGGTAATTTTCCTGCATAAAATCATCCCAGGATCAGCAGATAAATCATATGGTATTCATGTTGCCCAATTAGCAGGTATGCCGGCACAGGTCATTGAACGTGCAAATACCATTCTCTCTGATCTTGAATCTTCCTCCGGAACAGTCATCAAGGCCACCCCGCTGGGTGTATCAACACAACAAATGAAATTATTCCCTGAAACAAATCCACTCCTGGATGAATTAAAAGCACTGGATATTAATGCCCTGACCCCATTGGATGCCATTAACCAATTATTCGAATGGAAATCGCGTTATAAAGATTCATAGTTTTTTTCGTTTGAGTAATAACGGACCCAATAAATCCACAAACCAGTCAAAAAACGATCTGATTGCTCAGATCGTTGCTGCTTTGATTTCTCCTAATAATTTTTCCGGTTTGTGGTCGTAATCCTGCCAGTTTCTTTTCCCTTCAACAATTTCAGTCAGGATTCGATTCAATGCCCTATTTACAGGTACAGGAACGTTATATCGTTCTCCATAGCGCACAATCGCGCCGTTCAAGTAATTCACTTCACTATTGGGCCGGCCTGCTGCCAGATCGATATAAAATGAGGGCATTTTGTCCCCTCTGCCTTTGCCTACGCTGCCTGCTACAATCGGTCGGCTTATCATTTCCGGCAAATTCTTCATCACACCCATCAATAATTTTACAGGTACACCTGGTAAATCGACCAGTGGGATATTGGCATGTTTCATCACCGCCAATGCTTCACGGATTTGTTTTACTTCCAGATGATATAATCCCGGATGCGCAAACACATCTCCCGGAGGCATTTGCAAAATTGCTGAAGTAGCATTGGACATGATGTTGGTCAACATTTTTGACCATTTCATACCATCTGCATGAAAAATCTGAGCAGCTTTTAAATTCGCAGAATTTAATGCGCTGACAAGTGCCGGGGTAATACTATGGTTTGATGAAACGCCCATGCCGCGTAATTTTTCAACCTGAATCTCACATGGCTGCGGTTTTCCTACAGCGGTTGTCACGCTACCATAAATTACTTTTGGCATGCCTAATACTTCTGCAATTTTTTGTTCATTTTCAACCCCATTTTGAAAACAAACCACAGCGGGCAAAGCTGCTGCATAAGGTTTCAACGTTGTTAACAAACCTGCAGTATCATATGATTTAACTGCTAGAATAGCAACATCATATGGACCTTTCGTCAAAGCCTCATCAATACTTCCCACAACTTGAAGATCTGCAATCTCATTTTTCTGTCCGTGAGCATCGATACTTAATCCCTGCTTAGAAAAATATTCAGCCATTTCGGGTCTTTCAAGAAAGACGACACAATGACCAGCCAATGTTAGCGATCCCCCAATATATGAACCTATCGCACCTGCACCAAAGCATAATACGCGGAGCTGCGGAAAAGTTTGTTCACTCATCGTTGTTTATTACCTTTATCTGTAAGATGTTATTCCACACAATTGGAGGTTATTAAAGCCAACCTCTGGCACCATTTAAAAATTGCTTTCCATCTATCTTTTTCTTTCCAGCTGGTTGCACGGAAATTAATCTTAACCAGCCTGATTTCGTTCCAATCATCGGCCAGCCATCTGATTCAATGCGCTTTTCCGGTTTGGATGACGCATCATCAATAACATCGGCTTCGATAACTTTTAATCGAATATCATTCCATTCCAAATAGGTGCCAGGCCATGGATTGAATGCCCTCACTTTGCGTTCAATTTCAACTGCGCTGCAAGTGACTAAATCGAGTTTTCCATCCTGTTTGTGAATTAATGACGCAGAAGTAATGCCTTCATCAGGTTGAGTAGAAGGAATCAAAGTACCGGACAAATATTTGGGTAAGGTCTCGATTAAAAAATCAGCGCCAAGTTGAGCGAGTTCATCAAACAATGTTCCCCCGGTATGTGCCGCTGAGATATTTATTTCCTTTTGAGCAATGATATCGCCTGTATCCATGCCGATATCCATCTTCATAATCGTAATGCCTGTTTTTTTATCTCCAGCAGCAATGGCCGCCTGAATAGGAGAAGCACCCCGCCAACGGGGAAGTAAGGAGGCATGCACATTAATACAGCCAAATTTTGGTAAGGTTAATATATTCGTCCTCAAGATTTGCCCATAAGCCGCCACAACAATGAAATCCGGATCGAGCTTTTTGAGTAGCTCATAATTTCCATCATCTTTTAATTTCTCAGGCTGATAAACGGTAATACCAAGTGAATTCGCCAGGATTTTTACCGGAGGAGCCGTTAATTTCATACCCCTGCCAGCCGGACGATCAGGTTGGGTGAATACACCACATATTGTATAGTTTTCTGCTAATGCTGAAAGCACTGGCAGTGAAAAATCCGGAGAACCCATAAATACACATCGACGACTCATAAGCTTGATTTTAACACAATTTGTTTTTGTGACCCACGAATGTATATCGCCTATTTTTTTGCTTTTCCATTATAATTTAGGCAAGAATTTGCATCGGAGGTATTATGTTTGATCAAGAAGAAGATTTCAATGGCATACCGGATGAAGATCGCATTTGGGCAGCAGCAGCTTACGCATTCTCACCTATCGCTCCTCTGCTTATCATGTTATTAGATGATCAAAAGGATATACCATTTGTTAAAGCCCATCTGATGCAGGCATTAACCATTGGCATCCTGTATGTTTTTATAACCCTTATCACCCTTGGTTGTGGTGCCATTCTCTGGCTTGGTTTACTCTATTCAGCTTTCAAGGCTTATCAAGGGGAAACATTCCAGATTCCATTTATATATGAATTCATCGAAAAACAAGGCTGGTTGGAATAGTAATGCATACAATCCAGAATTGATCAAGGAAGTTTGGGTATGACTATCACAAAAAATGAAAGTACATGGGCAATGATCGCACATCTGAGCAATCTATTAAATCTGGTTACTGGTGTACTTGGCCCCGTTGTCGCCATTGTGATTTATTTCTCCTACCGGGATAAATCAAAATATGTAGCCAATCAGGCAATGCAATCATTTATCTTTCAATTGATCTCAGTAATCTTTGCTGGTATTCTGGCTGTTATTGCCTGGATTGTCACCTCAATCCTTTCAATCATCATTATTGGAATTTGTTTGATTCCTTTTGCATCAATTCTTACTTTGATTCCTATCGCAGCGATGGCATATAGCATTTACGCAGCAGTAGAAACAGCGGCAGCAAGACCCTTTCAATATTTTTTGATTGGAAAATGGATTGAAAATTAATATTCCTAAATGATTAATAAGAGGAATGCATGACACAAGAGAATTCAAAGATAAAATTCTATGGAACAACGTGGTGCGGCGATTGCCGCAGATCCTTTTTCTATTTGAAACGCAAGAATATACCATTTGACAATATTAATATTGATGATGATGGTGAAGGTGAAAATATTGTTAAGTCATTGAATAATGGTAATCGCAGTGTCCCTACCATTGTCTTTCCTGATGGCAGTTTTCTTGTAGAACCCTCAAATCAGCAAATTGCCGAAAAGTTAAACATCCCACTGTAATTATTCTTCATTTGCAATCAGACGATAAATTGCACGAATAATCATGAATAGAATCACGCCCCCAACCAGACCTAGTGCCATGATTACAAAAACAATTCCCTTTTGACGGTTTTCAAGAATAACTCTGGGAGGAGTAATCAAGCTGTGCTTCAAGGATTCAATAAATTCTGGAGCCGGCTTCACCTGCCCATAAGAATTTCTTAATTGTTCTTCCAGGCGAAAGACTTTTTCTAATTCAGGGTTTTGAGATTTTTGTGCCATTGTTTTCCTTCTGTCTTAACATAATGAATCAAATCAATGAATACTGTATTTAAAATGTTTCTTCAGTCAGTAAATCGCGTAATGAATTCAGTGTACGATGATATAAACTTTTAATCGCACCTTCACTACGACCCATAATCATTGCTATTTCTGCATTCGTCAGCGGTTCTACAAATTTTAGAATTAATAATTCCTGACGTTCAACGGGCAATTTCTTTATGGCTTCCATTAATGATTCCCGTTCTTCCAAACGAATCACAGATCGTTCCGGGTGATTTTTATTGGAAATCAGAGGTAAAGAATCATCAAGTGGAATTTCCTGTTTGCGTTTATTATCCCGATACCAGTTGGCAACTAGATTGTGAGCAATCCGGTATAACCAGGCCGAAAATGGATATCCTTTTTCTTTATAATTACTGATATGTTTATAGGCTCGATGAAATACACGTGCCGTTAAATCTTCAGCATCATTTGTATTACTCGTTCGATAATAAACATAATTATAAATCCGCTCTACATAGCGTGCATAAAGTGCTGAAAACGCTTCACTATCACCAGAGGAAGCTTGTTTGATCAGCTCTGCATCAGTACTATCCGTCAATTCTTGTTCCAATGATCGTTCCTTTATCTAGAAAACCCAATTCTGAATATTTGGTTACGTTACATAGTTAACTCTACCGCAATTTTCAAAGAATTACGAATCATGTATAAACGATTACAGAATTCTATCAAAATCAGGAAGGTTTTCATTTTTCTACATCTATTGATATGCGTTACACTAATATAGTGGAAAAAACATTATAGAAAGGATAGATGGCATGAAACATGAGACTGGATATTGGGTTAGTGAAAATCAGGAAAATATTTTTTTCCAAACGTGGGCACCAGACAAAACCTCAAAAGGTTGTATATTTATCTTACATGGATTAGGTGAACATAGTGCCAGATATGCTCATGTGGCTGCCTGGTTTGCCGAACGACAATACCTTGTTCAATCATTTGATCTTCCGGGTCATGGAAAATCTGATGGTATACGCGGACATGCAGAATCATTCGCCGCGATTCACAATATCGCCAATCATTTCATTTCTGATTTAAATACTGCCTATCCAGATATACCCATTATTATATATGGTCACAGCATGGGTGGAGAATTGGCATTGGATTATGGATTTGAAAACAGCCACTACGTAGACGGCATTATATCCAGCTCTCCTGGATTAATACCCGGAAACCCACCCTCAAAAATAATTATTGCCCTGTCAGGAATCCTGCAGGCCATTATTCCTAAATATCAGATCGACAATAACCTCCCGCTTGATGGTCTATCCAGAGATCAAAAAGTTATTGATGACTATAATGCTGATCCCCTGGTGCATAATTGGGTATCTATGCGCATCGGATCAGAGATTATTAACCGTGGACGCTGGATCATTGATCATGCTGACCAATTTCCAGAAATTCCACTTTTATTACAAATTGGTGAAAAAGATATCCTCGTCTCACCTGAGGGTGTCCTTGCATTTGCGAGAAATAAAAATGTGCAGGAATGCAAAGTTTGGTCGGGTTTTTTCCATGAATTACACAATGAACCAGAGCAAGAAAAAATTTTTGAATGCCTGTATGAGTGGATCATCGAAAGAAAAGTGATCAGGCATTAATCATTCGTTCAATGCTTGACCATATCACTATGCAGGTTTAAAATTCCGTAGCACTTTATCTGTCTATACATATTTACGGGCAAGTGCCCATATTTCTACGGGCAAAGATCCTATTACAGATTGTGAAATTCCGTGTCCGCCCTTGCCGAATTTCATATGCAAAGGAGAATACTAATGAAAGACTTCTTATTTGAAGGATCACTGGAACAATTGGATCCCGCAATTCAACAATTAAATGATTTAGAAACAGAACGTCAGTATAGGCGTCTGATTTTGATTCCCAGTGAAAGTTCTGCCCCGCTGGCAGTACGCGAAGCATTAAGTTCCATTTTTCAAAATATTTATGCGGAAGGTTATCCTGACGAAGATACACGCTGGATGGATGAAGAAGAGTTATTGGATTATCCGATGCGCTTAGCGAATTATCGACGTTATTCCGACCCGCGCTATTACAAGGGTGTCGAATACGCTGATGTATTAGAAGCATTGGCTCGCAGGCGCTGTGCGGAAGCTTTCGCGTCCAATGGCGTCAGCGCTGATGAACTCTACATCAATGTTCAGGCTTTATCAGGTGCAGCAGCAAATAACGCCGCATACCATGCCATGATCGAACCAGGTGATACTGTTTTAGGGATGGATTTGCTGCATGGTGGACATCTCTCCCATGGATCACCGGTAAATCGCTCAGGGAAACTGTACAACATCATTCATTACACAATAGATCCAACGACCGAAAAGATTGATTATGATGCAATTCAGGCTTTGGCATTGGAACATAAACCAAAAGTGATCATAGCAGGATATTCCTCATATCCCTGGATTCCTGATTTTAAGCGCTATCGTGAAATTGCAGATTCAGTTGGGGCAAAAGTCCTGGCTGATGTATCCCATATCGCAGGGCTTATTGCTGCGGGTGTAGTCGAATCCCCTGTTGGTTATGCGGATATCATCACCTTTACCACCCATAAAACATTATGCGGACCACGTGGTGCCATTATTATTTCTCAAGATGGGATGTTATCCAAGAAAATCGACCGTGCCGTATTCCCCGGTGAGCAAGGTGGACCACATGTTCAGGTATTTGCAGCCTATGCATTAACTTTTAAACTTGCACAAACTGAAAAATTCAAAGCATTGCAAACCCAAATTATCAAGAATTGTTCTGTCCTTACGGATCAGTTAAGTGCGCGTGGTTTTAAAATTCCATTTGGCGGTACAAATTCTCATCTAGGCAATATCGATTGCAAATCGATTGTTGGACCAGATGGAGCAACCTTATCCGGTGATATGGCAGCTCGTATTTTAGACATTGCTGGCATTGTGACAAATCGTAATACAATTCCTGGTGATCGCAGCGCTTTCCGCGCCAGCGGTGTACGCTATGGCACACCCTGGATGACACAACGTGGATTGGATGAAAATGACATGCTTGAGGTTGCCAATATCATCGCGGATGTTTTACAGGCAACCACTCCATATAAACAACCCGCCCGTAAAGGAAGTGTTTTACGAGCCAAAGTTGATTTCAAAGTGCTCGAAGAAGCAAAAATTCGTGTACGTAAATTGGCTGAAAAAGGCAATACAGATATTAAACCTCAGAAGGTCGGATATCCTCATTTCTATTATTTGGATGATAAACCGGCCATCAAAGATGGCTATACCGCTTATGAACTGCATGGCAAAGGCATATACCAGTTTGTCAATGCTGTCTTCGCATCAGATGTGGAAGCATTGACGATTGGTGCATCACAACAAACGACTATGCAAACACCCATGGGCATCGTTGAAGGAGTTCTGAAATACAAAGCGGCTGGCTGTTTTGTATTGAGTACCCCGGCTGATAAAGCCGTACTGGCTGCCACCTGGCTGCGTGCACTGTCGGATGGTTTTGTAAAATTTGATGATGATCTGTTACGAAAACTCCCCGGCCCGATCTCAGTGATAGAGAAACCAGAGCTAGTAATATCTGAAGCTGCTGCGTCTGCGTCGGCAGAGAAACCGTATTCTATCAACCAACAAAAACTTTCCTTGCCCGCAAAATCTTCATTCGCATGGCAGGAAGATGAAAATCCCCCATTGCAACGTACAGCGCTGTATGAAACGCATAAAGCTATGGGCGCGAAAGTGATTCCTTTTGCTGGCTGGGAAATGCCCGTCTGGTATACCTCAGTAACTGAAGAGCATCTGGCAACACGGCAGGCTGCCGGTCTATTTGATGCTTCGCACATGGGCTGCTATCAGGTCGAGGGTTCACAGGCATCCGCTTTCCTGGATAGTGTGGTTGGCAATGATATATCTCAACTAGCGGTTGGCGAATCTGCCTATACCCATTTACTTGATCCGCAAGCCAATGTATTGGACGACTTAATTATCTACCGCCGCAGCAGTGATAACTATCTTGTGGTTGTCAACGCAGGCAATGATGATAAAGACTGGTCCTGGTTAAATGGTGTTATGCAAGGCAATATACTTATTGACGAAAAAGCGCCTTATGCAAAAGCATTTGGCCGTGGTGTAACCCTGCGCAATTTGCGTGATCCAAAAGAAGGCGCAGATATGCGCGTGGATATTCCTTTACAGGGACCAAAATCAAGAGATATCCTGCTTGCATTGGGCTGTGATGAAATTACCAGGAAACGTATCATGAAATTAGGCCGTACCCAATTATGCGAAGGAGTAGTCGGTGGCATTGACTTGATCATTTCCCGAACAGGTTACACTGGCGAAAGAATGGCTTTTGAATTATTCGTCCACCCGCAGAAATCTGTTGAATTATGGAATAAATTGATTGAAGCAGGCACACCCATGGGATTAAAACCATGTGGACTCGGTGCCCGGGATTCTTTACGAACAGAAGCCGGTTTGCCGCTATATGGGCATGAAATGGCAGGTGAATTAGGATTGGGTGTTGCCGAAGCCGGATTTGCATATTATGTAAAAACATATAAACCCTGGTTCGTCGGACGTGAAGCGTATCTTGCCCGGGAGAGCCAACGCAGTGGCATTGTTGCTCGATTCCGTTTTGACAGTAAAGGTGTCCGTATGGCACATCTCGGTGATCCTGTTTTGAATACGAAAGGTCAGGTAATTGGCAAAGTCACCAGTTGTGCTGTCGATTCCGAAGGTTATTTAACCGGTCAAGCCTTTGTAGAAATGAAATATGCCGAGGAAAACACGGCGATCCTGATCTATCAGAGTGCCTCGGATAAAACCGGGAAATCCCCTGCATCATTAAAAGTAGGGGACAAGCAACTCATTCCGACACCGGCAACGATCGTCAGCCGCTTTCCCAAATCCTGAGAAAGTATGTTAATATCAAATGAGTAGTGATTCTGATCACTACTCATTTATCACAGGAGACAAAGTAAATATGGAAACCCCTTGGCATTATAAATTTTCCACACGTGCACAAACAATGACAAGCTCAATGATTCGGGAGTTATTAAAACTCACCGAAGAGCCGGATATCATCTCATTTGCCGGTGGATTGCCTGCACCTGAAATTTTCCCCATTGAAGCATTTCAAAAAGCAGCCCAGAACGTATTAGCAAACCATGGTCAAAAAGCCTTACAATATGGCGCAACGGAAGGCATCCAACCTCTTCGCCAATTAATCGCTGAAAAATTTTGCCCACCTGGTATGAATATCTCAGCCGACAATGTGTTGATTACTTCTGGCTCACAACAGGCTTTGGATTTACTTGGCATGATCTTTGTTAACCAGGGTGACTTTATTCTTGTTGAATCCCCAACTTATTTAGGTGCATTACAGGCTTGGAATCCGTACGGCGTGCAATACATCTCGGTTGAATCTGATGATAATGGCATGGATACCAGCGATCTTGAGCGTTGTTTGCGTTTGGGTCCCAAATTGATTTATGCTTTACCAAATTTCCAAAACCCCATGGGTGTAACCATGTCAATGGAACGCCGTGAACAATTAATCAAACTGGCAGATCAATATGGTGTACCGATTATTGAAGATGATCCTTACGGACAATTGCGTTTTGAAGGAGATCATCTAACACCCTTGACCGTTCTGGATCAGAAAATGCGCCAAGGCAAAGATTTTTCTGATGGAAATGTCATTTATCTAAGTACCTTCTCAAAAACTCTCACTCCTGGTTTGCGCATCGCCTGGGTCATCGCTCCGGATATTGTGATTGATAAATTAGTCATGGCAAAACAAGCCGCTGATTTGCACACTACAACATTTAACCAATACATCGCTTATGAAGTTGCAAAAGACGGCTTCCTTGAAAAACACATTGCAAAAATCGTTGAAGTGTATCGTGAGCGTCGCAATATCATGCTGGAAGCCTTTGATGAATGTATGCCGCAGGGTGTATCATGGACACACCCGGATGGGGGTTTATTCCTCTGGATTAAATTGCCTGAATATATCGATTCCATTAAGGTGTTCAAAGATGCTGTTGAACAAAAAGTTGCCTTTGTTCCAGGTCAATCCTTTTATGTCGATGGTACCGGGAAAAACACCATGCGTATTAATTTCTCAAATTCAACACCAAAACAAATTATCGAAGGCGTTCATCGAATAAGTAATTCGATTCGTAAACACATGAAATAAAAATAAAGCGGCTGGAAATCCAGCCGCTTTTTCTTTAGACAAAATGTAATCCTTTTAATATGGAGTTCCCAATAAACTCCCGCAGAATTGAATTATCCGGAATTTGATCAATATCAATGGGCAGAAACCATTCCAATAACGTCAATAACCGTTTGGCTTCAATAAATTCCTTTGTGCCATGAGGTACCTGTCGCAAGATAGGCACTGCCAATGATTTCAAAGCGGAAAGCTCATATCCCAAAGCGGAGTTAAACATTTCATCTGCCTGATCCTGATAGGGGAAAATATGTCTTTTTTCACCCCGTCGTACCGACTCCCAGCGATTGATGGTATCCTGAGCTGAATAGCCGCGCTCGCGAGCATCCCGAACAATGCGACGAATCAGACGTGTATCCGTTGTGGAAATTCGATTATGGCGGTCCAGGTTTAATTGCGTCAAATCCGAGACATAAATCCTGAAGGTTTGATCAGGAGATATTTCTTTTAATAAATGGGGGTTCAAACCATGAATGCCTTCCAAAACAATGACTTGATCCGATCTTAATTGTACGACGTCCCCTTTCTCTGGTTTCCCACTACGGAAATTGAAGCGCGGTAATTGAACCTTTTTGCCAGAGATTAACGCCTTTAATTTTTCTGATAGTAATTCACGATCCAGAGCATCAATGGATTCAAAATCAAATTCTCCATTTTCATCTTTTGGTGTCAAATCACGTGCCACAAAGAAATTGTCCATCTCAACAGGGAATGGGTAAAGTCCATTCGCCATTAATTGAATGGATAAGCGCCGAGAAAATGTTGTCTTTCCGGATGATGAAGGTCCTGCGATTAAAACGATTCGAGGTTGTTTCGGATTTCTGGCAATCCCTGTAGCAATTTCAGCGATCTTTTGCTCATGTAAAGCCTCGGAAAGTAAAATCACTTCCCGAATGCGTTTCTTGCGAATGGCTTCATTCAATGCACCAACATTGGGCACACCTATTTTATCCAACCAGGAACCGTATTGTTGAAATGTTGAAAGTAAGCGCTGGCTAAATGGTAATGGCAAAATTTCATTGGGTGCATGCCGTCGCGGAAATTGTAAAACAAAGCCATCCCCTAATTTCACCAAATTAAACCACTTCAGATATCCTGTCGAAGGCACCATATATCCATGATGGTAATCCTGATGATCAAGTAAACTATATAGTACAAGATGCGCTTTCGCTCTTGTCTTCATCAAACTTACTTTATCATCCTGTTTTCTCTTCGAAAAGATTTCAATGGCTTCATCTAATGGAACCTCCCGACGTGAAAATGGTAAATCCTGAGCAACCATATCCTTCATGCGTTCTTCAATTCGATTAATATCGTCTTCTGTTAAATTGTCATAACCGCTCACTGTACAATAATACCCACCAGATGATACGGAGTGGTCTACTGATAAAGCTGCATCCGAAAAAAGCTCTTCAAAGACTGCTTCCACTAAAAATGTTAATGACCGCCGATAAATCCGCATTCCATCTGCATCTGCCATCGTCACAAGCTTTACATTGGCATCCATCTTGATTTGATGGGTCAATTCGCGTAAATCTCCATTAATCACTGCTCCCAAAATAGGCGGGTCCTGCCATTCTGGTAGATTTTTAAAGAATGCTTCCACAGTTGCATACCGCGGACCTTCATAAACCCTGCCATCTGATAGATGTATCTCAACTGTTTCTCGAGCTTTCACAGGTCGGATTTTCGTAACTTCACTCATACTTTCACCAACTATCTAAAGTTTTGGTATATATTTTGGATTGTAATTATAGCAGATTCAGCTTTAAATATTGGTGCAGCGGACGAAATGCTACAATGCATCTGGTATAATCGATGCCAGTGGGAATATCATTAAATATTTTTTCGTTTACGCTTGTTAATATGTAAAAGAACCATCAAATAAATCGGAAACGAATTAATTATAGGGAAAATCATTATGCTAAAAAAACGTCTATTTTCAATCTTCCGAGGTTGTTCCACAATTGGAATACTGTCTTTATTTATATTCAGCTTGCCACGTGTTATCCAATTAATAATTGCTGTCCCAAAAATTCAGCCAGTTGAAAACTTACCTGAGAAGAAAATTGGCATTATCTTTGGCGCAGGTATCACCAAAGATGGCAGACCAACTGCAGTGCTAAAAGATCGTGTTATGGCTGGTGTTGAATTATACGAAGCGGGGAAAATTCAATATTTATTAATGAGTGGCGATAATCGGTTTGAAGATTATAACGAACCTTTGGCAATGAAAAACTATGCCATAGAGCTTGGCATACCAGAAGAGGTCATTTTCATGGATTTTGCTGGTCGACGAACATATGACACATGTTACCGTGCAAAATATATTTTTGGCATTGATAAAGCGATTTTGATTACACAAAAATTTCATCTGCCAAGGGCAATATTCCTGGCAACAAGTTTTGACATGGATGTTGTCGGTTATGCTTCTGATATCCGTGTATATCGCAAATCCACAATGTTGTATTGGAATATCCGAGAAATCCCAGCTGCGTTTACTGCCTTCTGGGATGTCTATTTCCGCCAGCCTTTGCCGGTGCTGGGTGAATATGAGCCTATAATAAACGATAATTGACTTTTGGTACTTTTCTTGCAACATAAGAAATGAAATCTCGTAGAGGAGTGACAGGCTGAATGCCAATGACACGTGATGATGCTTATAACATCGTAAAACAATACGTAAATAACCAGAATCTTCGCAATCATATGCTGGCAGTTGAAGCCGCCATGAAATTCTATGCCTTGCAATACGAACCGGAACATGTCGAAAAATGGCAAATTGTTGGTTTATTACATGATTTTGATTGGGAAATTCATCCAACCATGGAAGATCATCCTCAAAAGGGGGCCGAAATTCTCAAACAACTCAATGTGCCAGAAGATATCATCCGCGCAGTATTATCGCATGCTGATTATACAGGCACCAGTAGAGTATCAATCATGGAAAAAGCATTATTTGCCTGTGATGAGATTACTGGATTAATTACAGCAGTAGTAATGGTTAGGCCAAGTAAATCATTGATGGATTTGTCGGTCTCATCAGTTAAGAAAAAATGGAAAAATTTAAATTTTGCAGCAGGTGCAAATCGAAAAGAAATTCAGGAGGGTGCTGAAGAATTTGGTATTGACTTGTGGCAGCATGTAGAGAATGTTATTACAGCTATGCAATCTATCGCCTCAGAAATTGGATTAGCAGGCGCTGAATCAATGATTCAATCGGGAGAATAAGCAATGGCAGTTAAAGGCAAAGGCATGATGATCTGGCAAATTGCCAGAGTTGAAAATGGAAACGCCGAGCAAATTGCTACAGTAGCAAAAAATGCTGGTTACAGCTATGTATTAATTAAAGTCGCTGAAGCTACCGGCCCATACAATGTTGATAAATCAACAGGAGTGGACTTGGTTCCAGATGTTGTCAGTGCTTTACGTGCCAAGGGAATTGGTGTTTGGGGATGGCATTATGTATATGGCTACAATCCCGCTGGTGAAGCAGCAATAGCAGTGAAACGTACCAAGGAATTTAACCTGGATGGCTATGTGATTGATGCTGAAGCAGAGTATAAATTAGATGGCCGCCAGGCCGCAGCAGAAACTTATATGAATGCCTTGCGTTCAGGATTGCCAAACACGCCAATCGCGTTGTGCTCCTATCGTTTCCCTACATATCATCCTGAATTACCATGGTCTACGTTTCTGAACAAGTGTGACTATAATATGCCTCAGGTGTACTGGCAGGGCGCTCATAATCCGGGTGCACAACTTGAACGGACATTGAACGAATTTAAAAATATTTCACCCTACCGCCCCATTATGCCTACCGGACCAATGTATAAAGCCGGAGATTGGGAACCAACGCCAGCAGATGTAATTGAATTCATGGATAAAGCTCAGGAACTTGGGATGAGTTCCGTAAATTATTTTGAATGGTATTATGGCCGCACAATAATGAAGCCGGTATGGAATGCGATTTCTAATTATGACTGGGGAGGAGCTCCAGATCCTGGGGATATTGCTGTACAGTATATCAATGGATTAAATGCTCGCAACGCACCCTTGTTGGCAAATTTATACCATGATCGTGGAGTACATATCACCGCTGAAAAAACCATTCAAGGTAAGCCAGCTATTCAGGATTGGTTTCTTGATTTTATTGTCACCCGCATGCCCGCAGCGCAATTCACGATGACAAATTTAACCGGCGATGAAACAACCCGTCATTTCAACTGGCAGGCAACATCATCCTCTGGAAAAATTATTGATGGCAATGATACATTGGGGTTACACAATGGAAAAATTGTCTATCATTATAGTTATTTTACAATCAGTTAATGAACTTGCTATATAAAAAACGAGGTGGTCAGTTAACCACCTCGTTTTTTAGTTATTCAATCCCTGGTAATGTAGACTGTGCGCTTTTCTTCTTTTTTGCTTTTCCTTTTTTAGGAGCCAATGCTTTGTGCCAGTACTTTTCATAGTCATCATACTGGGTGAGTTCAATCAAGGAATCCCCTTTGGTTACAGGTATCGATTGTTTTGTGATCCTGGCTCTGCTATTTTGAGAAAATGCCTTGGCCTGTAATTGTTTACTGGCTAATCTATGGAAATGTGCCAAGAAACTTTCACTGTCAGATAACATACAAGACCCAATTAATTTCGCGTCATTCGATAACCTGACCATAATGGTTCCTTGTCCATATCTGCCCTGTAGTACCAGGTCATCAGTGGGTATCTTCCATAGCTGCCCATCATTGGCTGCACAAATTACATATTCTCCTTCATTTACAATGCCAGCACCAACAATGATATCCACTTCACTCTTCAGTTTTATCCCATTTACACCGCCAGCGACGAGCCCCATTGAGCGTACATCATCCTCACTGAACTTGATCCCCATACCATCAGTAGTGACCATATTTATTTCATCAGTCCCGTTTGTAAAGAAAATCCAGCCCATTTCATCATCCGATGCAATTTTCATCAACTGGAATGGTGCCGAAGCAGGCCCAGGTAGCTCTGAAATGTCACTTTTCTTAATCATGCCCTTGCGTGTTACAGAACAGATATAAAATGGCTCCTCTGGTAATTTCGATTGCTTTATAGAAGCCATACAAGTTATATCATCTCGATCAGTAAAACCACTAACACTGCTGAAATGAACACCGGTTTGGAAACTATCTACCGTTGGCAAAGCTTCAACAGCAATTGACATTGTCCGTCCATCTGTAGCGCCCAGGAATAAGGTCTGATGTGTAGTTGATTTCAGTAAGCGAATTGGCGCATTGTTGCCACTTACCCGGGGTAATTTATTCGTCAATGATCGACCAATTAATCCGTCTTCGGTCAATCCGATCCAGACAACTTCTTCAGGTGTAAGGTCCGAGGCTGTTAACATTTCAGTAGCAGATTCCCCTGCCTTGAGAGAGACAATTTGCGTTCGTCGGCGATCGCCATATACGGTTTGTATTTCAGCTAATTCTTCCTTAACCAAGGCACGCATTTTCTTGGGCGATTTTAGCAAAGCCTGAAGCTCTTTAATTGTTTTCATCAAGGCTTTGTACTCATCCTCGATTTTTTTGCGCTCCAGTGCCGATAATCGCTTCAGAGGCATGTCTAAAATAGCATTCGCCTGTATTTGGCTAAGTTTGAACTTCTTCATTAACCGTTGTCGGGCGGTATCTGTATCTGATGATTTTCGGATGATATCAATAATTTCATCTAAATGGCTAATTGCTATACGCAATCCTTCAAGGATGTGTGCGCGCTGTTTGGCTTTTTCCAGATCATATTCCGCACGACGGCGGATAATTTCAATGCGGTGTTCAATATAGACTTTTATAGCTTGTTTCAGACTGAGTAATTTAGGCTCCCCATTGACCAAAGCCAACATATTAATACCAAACGTGGATTGCAAGGGTGTCTTCTGATAAAGTGCGCGTAAGACATTATCTGTATCAGCGTTCTTTGTACATTCAATCACAATACGCATGCCCTGCCGATCAGATTCATCGCGTAAATCTGATATACCCTCAATTTTTCCATCTCGGGCTAAACTGGCAATACGTTCTATCAAAGTCGTCTTGTTGGTTTGGTAAGGGATCTCTGATATCAGGATGCGATCTCTACCACGTGAAATTTCTTCAATTTGTACTCTACCCCGAACTTTTATTCTTCCACGTCCGGTTGCGTAAGCACCATTAATTTCCATCACTTCGTCATTTTGTAAAATGATTCCACCTGTTGGAAAATCAGGTCCCTTAACAAATTCCAATAAATCATCCACAGAGATATCGTCTATTTTTTCCCAGCGGTCCAACATGTAAAAGATGGCATCAATCACTTCGTTCAGGTTATGAGGTGGAATATTTGTCGCCATACCGACAGCGATACCAGACGCACCATTTACCAGCATATTGGGTATTGCGGCGGGTAAAACGGCTGGTTCATTTAATGTATCATCAAAATTGCGCGTAAAATCAACGGTATCACGATCTAATTGATTCAGTATATCAATCGCAAATGGTTTCAATCGAGCTTCGGTATAACGCATAGCCGCGGGGGGATCTCCGTCAACGCTACCGAAGTTACCCTGCCCATCTACCATAGGATACCGAACAGAAAATTCTTGCGCCATACGGGCCATAGCTTCATACACAGCCATATCACCATGCGGATGATATTTTCCCAGTACATCCCCCACAATTCTGGCAGATTTTTTATAATCGGAGTTCGCCCGGATTCCCATATCATACATGGAGTATAAAATTCGCCTTTGTACGGGCTTCATGCCATCACGCGCATCCGGCAATGCGCGTGAAACGATAACACTCATTGCATAATCAAGATAGGATTGCTGCATTTCTTGGTCAATATCAACTTGCTTTACCAATCCAATTTCCATTAATGTCTCCTCTTCTTCATAACCACAATTTTGCGGATACTTTCTTTTCTATTGAATCATCCCTATCATAAGGAAAAAAATGTTTTGCGTCAACTCTACAGATAAACAAAACCTGTAGAAATTTAATTCTACAGGTTTTCAATTGATTAATCGTACGCTGTCAGGGTGATTAACCGGGCAGATTTGGCATAAAATCGGGTGAAAAATCTTCCGCAGATTCGCCAGAATCTTCTTCAATGCCCACTAAAGGTAATACTTCCTTAACAACTGGGCTGAATTTTCCTTGTTCAAAGCCCGTACCAGCCGGTATCAGCTTACCGATGATCACATTTTCTTTCAAGCCATATAGCGGATCCTCCAATGCTGCAATGGCAGCACCTGCCAATACCTTGATGGTATGCTGGAAGGATGAGGCAGAGAGGAAGGAATCAGTACTCAATGAGGCTTTGGTCACACCTTGCAATATTTCAACATATTTTGCCGGTTGTTTGCCTTCTTCAATCAAGGCTTCATTAACATTTTTGATTTCAAGACGATCTACAATATCCATCGGCAGATAATGACTATCGCCAGAACGAACAACCTGTACCCGTCCAATCAGTTTGCGAATAATGACTTCAAAGTGCTTGTCATTAATATTCTGACCCTGGGCCCGGTAAACTTGCTGAACTTCAGTCATCAAATACATCATACAGGCATCACGACCATTGATACGAAGCACCGTATGGGGATTTAACGAGCCTTCTGTCAGTGGCAAACCAGCGGTTACATGCTCACCATCACGAATTAGTATACGTGCGGTGGTTGGAATCTCGTAATCTTCTGATTCTTTCTGTTCATAAGAGACAATGACTTTTCCGCCTTCAATGCGTACCTGACCGGTATGCTGTGCCGTTACCTGAGCTTCACCTAGTGATGCAATCTCATCCCCAACCGAGACGGTTTGTTCGTCCTTGACACTGATATTCCATTCCTCAGGAATGGAATATTCATCACTGACAATTTCACTATGTTCAACACGTACGGTACGTTGTTCACTATAACGGTCCGATTGAATAATATTAGCTACACCATCAATTGTGGTTACCACCGCTTCACCTTTTGGTGCGCGACGAGCTTCAAACAATTCTTCAACCCGAGGAAGACCGGTGGTAATGTCGCCACCAGCTGCCACACCACCAGTATGGAAGGTACGTAAGGTAAGCTGGGTACCAGGTTCACCAATTGACTGGGCTGCCACAGTACCAACAGCTGCCCCTAAGTCTACAAGATCACCCCGTCCAAGATCAATGCCATAACATTTTTGGCAAATACCGTGAATAAGTTCACAGGTAAGCGCAGATCGCACTTTTACCATATCGATTTCGGTGTCTACAACTTTACGAACGGAAGTGTGGTCTAATTTTCCATTTTTCTCAACAAGAATCTCACCTGTACTAGGATCAACAACTCGTTCAGCAACGACGCGACCATACAAACGTGATGAGAAGGATTGACCGGCAACATCATCGGCTTTACGCACCCAAATACCCTCTGATGTTTCACAATCATATTCATTAATGATAATATCTTGGGCTACATCAACCAGACGACGGGTTAAGTATCCAGCATCTGCTGTTCGTAACGCTGTATCAGCCAAACCTTTACGAGCACCATGTGTAGAAATGAAATACTCAAGAGCAGTCAAGCCTTCACGGAAATTCGAGAGAATTGGCAGTCTGATAATACGTCCTGATGGATCTGCCATCAAACCGCGCATACCAGCCAACTGTGAAATCGGACCAAATCCACCTTTTGTTGCTCCTGAATTCGCCATTGTTGAGAGGTTTCCGTTTGGATCCATATTGGCACGTACGGCACTTGCGACAACTTTTGTCGTCCGCTGCCAGATTTCAATAATACGTTCATTGCGCTCTTGTTCAGTTAACAAACCGCGCCGCCATGAACGATTTACTTTTTCAACTTCCTGTTGAGCAGCATTCACAATCTCCGGTTTTTCCAGCGGAATCGTAATATCAGAAACAGCCAGGGTTGAACCAGATTTCATCGCATATTCAAATCCGATGCTCTTGATTGCGTCAGCAATATCTGTGGTAACGGCTTGTCCACATACTTCATAGACCTCAGCAACCAGGTCTTTCACGCCACCTTTATCAAGAGGAAAATTAATGAATTGAATTTCCGGCGGTAATATACGGTTGAAAATTACACGGCCGACAGTCGTTTCAATGATTTCTTCTTGTGGTTCATCCATACGGGTGAAAGAATCTTTATACCAAGTTTTTACTCTGATCTTAATTGGATCGTGAACAGTCACATTTCCTAAAGCATAGACGAGTTCAACCTCATCAGCATCCGCAAAAACTTGTTTGGCCTCACCCTTTTTTGATGATTCAGTGTTTTCAGCCACTGTTAAATAATAGACACCCAATACCATGTCTTTTGACGGACTGATGATTGGTTCACCATCTGCAGGTTTCAAGAGATTCTTGGACGAAAGCATCAAATTGCGAGCTTCCCATACGGCTTTTTCAGATAATGGTACATGAACAGCCATCTGGTCACCATCAAAGTCAGCATTGAAGGCTGTTGTTACCAGTGGGTGCAATTGAATCGCACTTCCTTCAATTAATACCGGCTCAAATGCCTGAATACCCAAACGGTGAAGGGTAGGTGCACGGTTCAATAGTACAGGGCGTTCACCGATAACTTCCTCTAATACTTCCCAAACTTCAGGTTTATTCCGTTCAATCAGTCGACGGGCACCCTTAACATTGGCAGCATAATTATGAGAAACCAGACGTGAGATAACAAATGGACGGAATAATTCCAGCGCCATCGTTTTTGGTAAACCACATTGAAATAATTTCAATTGCGGGCCAACAACGATAACTGAACGACCAGAATAGTCCACACGTTTACCTAACAGGTTGCGGCGGAAACGGCCTTTCTTACCTTTTAGCATATCACTGAGAGATTTCAGCTCACGGCGTCCACGGCGGGATAAAGCCTTGCCGCGTTGGGAGTTATCGATCAAAGAATCAACGGCTTCCTGGAGCATACGTTTTTCATTACGTACAATCACATCAGGAGCGCCCAACTCAAGCAATCTTTTCAGACGATTATTACGGTTAATTACCCGACGATACAAATCATTCAGATCAGAGGTAGCAAAGCGGCCACCATCCAATTGAACCATTGGTCGCAGATCCGGTGGAATTACCGGAAGTACCGTTAAAATCATCCACTCCGGTCGATTACCGGACTTTCGAAAATCCTCCACCACCTTTAAACGGGTGGTCGCTTTTTTGCGTTTCTGTTTAGATTTTGATGTTTTTAATTCATGCCAGAGATCCTCTGACAATTTATCGAGATCAAGACGGCGCAGTACATCATAAAAGGCTTCTGCACCCATATCTGCCCGAAATACCTGTCCCCAACGTGATTTCAATTCTCGATAGCGGCTTTCGCTCAGGAAAGTAAACGGACGCAACTCCATTAACTCATCACGCATGCGAGAACTTTGATCTTGCTTTTCAGATGATTGATCTTCCAATTGATTGCGCAGCAGTTCCATTTGCTCATCTGCTTCTGTTTTCAATTGCTCTTTCTTGAGATCTATCTGTTCCAACTCGCGCTGAAGTTGCTCTTTGAATTCACTTTCAATATCTTCCAGGCGTTCTTTAACAACTTTTTGAACTTTGCTTAGATGAGCAGAAGTGATTTCCTCACCTTTCTTTACAATCACCACATCCGCTGCACTGAATTTCAAATCACTGCGCTGCGATTTGCCGGTATCCTCCTGGATTGTACGTTCCAGGCTTTGTCCTTCTTTCATAACCGGTTCCAAACGCTGGGCAATTTGTTCATCAGCACGCGTCTGCATTTCGTCTCGTTGTTGTTTCAGCTCATCAATACGAGAATCCCGAGATTTCTTAATCTCAAGAATCTTCGAGTTGATCTCTGATGCAGCATCACGTTCGGTGACATTGATATCATCGTCAAGGCGTTTTAGAGCTTTTTCACGGGCATCTTCATCTACATATGTAACAATATATTGAGCGAAATAAAGTACCCGGTCCAGATTCCTTCTGGAGATATCCAACAATAAACCCAAATATGATGGAATACGACGTGTGTACCAGATATGAGCAACAGGAGCAGCCAATTCAATATGCCCCATGCGTTCACGCCTGACAGAAGAACGTGTTACTTCCACACCGCATTTATCACAGACAATCCCTTTATAACGAGGGTTTTTGTACTTTCCACAATAGCACTGCCAATCGCGGGAAGGACCAAAAATCGCTTCACAAAAAAGGCCGTCCTTTTCAGGACGTAAACGACGATAATTGATTGTCTCTGGTTTCAACACTTCACCATACGACCAACTTCGGATCGTTTCGGGTGAAGCCAAACTAATTCTAAGTGCAATTAAATCTTTCGTTTCCAAGAAATCGCCTCCTGACCGGACCATTGGAGTAAAACGGAAACAAAGCGCCTGACTTTTTTCCGCCCATGCGCTTTTTCGTTACGTTACAAGACTACAATAATGGTATACATGCAATAGAAAATTATATCACAAGACTCTTGTCAGTACAACAGTTTTTAAGAATAATCAGGCACTTTATTTATTATACCTGCCAACTTTATTCTTTCTAATCCATATAAAATAATACTATATCTGTACCCTAGGGATGCGTAAGTAAAATGTACTGCCCTTACCAAGTGTACTCTCAACCCAGACAGTACCATTGTGACGCATGGCAATTGACTTTACTATGTTTAAGCCATACCCACTGCCGCTATCCTCATCTCCATCCGAACTTCCACGTTGTGGCTGGTGTTCAAAGATTCCTTTCAGATCCAGAGGCGCTATGCCAATACCATTATCCTCAACACTAAATAACGCTTCCTGGTCTAGCTCCTCATATACAACACGCACGCGGCCTTTAACGGGTGAAAATTTTATTGCATTTTCTACAAGATTATAAATCGCCTGTTGTAACAAATCTGCATCTGCTTCAATCAGTCGTATTTGTTCATTGTCATGCAGCAGTTTAATTTCATAAGATAAATCGATTTTCTTTTGCGTAGTCTGTGGCGCGAGAATCTGGTTAACCATCTCGACGATTTTTCCAGGGTCAATTTCCTTGATATCCAATGCCATGCCGGATTCAATCCGTTGCACATTCAATACATTATGCGTTAATTTAATCATGCGCTCAATACTTGCCTGGATTTTTTCCATATAATCGCGCTGTTGCTCATTGATTTCTCCAACCATTGGCAGCATCGTCGCATATCCACGCATCATTGATAACGGAACCCGTAAATCATGGCTGACGGTAGCAACAAAGTCCGATTTCATTAAATCCTGTTGTTTGTATCTTGTAATATCACGCATAATGCAAACCACACCGGCCGGAATTTCCTCCGATATCCAAACTGGAGACAATGTAACGTCGTAAGAATGACCATTGGGCATGTTCACTTCATAAGATGAATCAAATGGAGAGGCAGGTGAATCAAGCAATATTTTCTTGATTTCAGGATTTTTAATTACCTGCTCAATCGGACAATCAACTTCTGCTTTTTGAATTAATCCTTCTACTTTTAGCGCTGCCGGATTCATTAAAATGACTTTCTTATCCTCATTGATCACCAAAACAGCTTCTGGGGTCGCACGTAGTACTGCTTCAAGACGTTGTCTACCAATAACAGCACGCGAAAACAAGGAAGCGTTCGCTGCCGCGATAGATGCGTGATTACTCAAAGTATTCAGGAATTGAACCTGCTCAGCATCAAATGTTCTGGAAGATTTGAAGCCGAGCCACAGCACGCCATAATAAGCATCTTCCATTCGCAAGGGTAACGCGATTAACGCACCAGGTTTATGCTTCATCGGCATCAGTTTTAGTCTTCTCATCCGATTGGTATTGGAAATAATGATCTGATCTTCTAACGCCATCATGTCCAGAATTTGCTGATCCAGGGCTGCAAAATCATTTGCCAGTTCTCCTGCAGAGAATGATCTTATTTTGTGTGTTGACTCGTTATTTTCCTGTTGATCAATTAATAAAATCCGAACTGAGTCTGCCCCTTGCAATAAGGCGATTTCCAGAATCCTTTCTATTGAATCTTCTGCATTGATATGTCGGGCGACACCCTCGGACACCTTTAATAGACCATCCAATTCCTCGATACGACGTTTCAGGGTGATGCGCATTCGTTCGAAGGATTGACTAAACTTTCCAACCTCATCTTCATTGTGTGAGCGTAGGGTGTAATTTAAATCACCGTCTGCAATGGTTGAAGCTTCAGTTGCCAATAAATTCAAGGAAGAAGTAACTGACCGTAAACCAAAGCGCAGGGAGAGGCTTACCACCACTGAGAAAATGACGATCAAGACAAACAACGGAATTGCGATATCCAACGCAATTTGTTGTGATTGAGCAATCGGTACGGATAATAGCACTTTCCAGGGGCGGCCAGCTACCGGATAATAATATACATAGCTTTGTGTCCCATCCATAGAGAGGTTTTCTGAAAACCCAGGCTGATCCGGCAATGTCCCGATATACTCACTCATAACCAAAGATGAGATTGGATGATAAATAATACGATTGTTTTCATCAACAATCATCCCTTCACCACCCGCTATATTGATCTCATTCAAAGCCTGAATAGCTGGTTGAGTATATGGATTAGAACTTAAATCAGTGCGCCCCAACAATACACCAAGCAGGTCCCCATTTTTATCTTGGATACCAGCAATCATGGATATTTGAGCTGACTGATGATTAAGCCATGGATCTATGGTATATGTTTGTATCAATACGCCATCTCTGGCAAATTTGATGCCTGCGATTTCTTCTCTAGCTGGTTGAATTTCTTCAAGTGAATTTAGTGGATATCCAGCGATGGCATTACCTTCAGCATCAAATAAGAATAATTGCCGAAAAAATGGCACTACACGCAATTTTTCAGCTAGAGCTGCCTGAACCTGGTCTTGATCTCTACCGACTAAATCAGGATCAGCAAGGTCAAGCAGCAAATTTTGTCCCGTCTCCATGAAGTATGGCAAGTTTTTTGCAGCAATTGAAGCAGTACTTTCAAGTCGGTCTTCTAAAAGATTTCGAGCAGCATTACCAGCAATCAACCAATCCCCTGCCATCAATCCAATGAGTAACAACAGCAAAAATGGCGCGATACGATTAAAAAACCGTATTTGTATACTGGATTCTGCTGGCGAGGGAATGACTTTCAGTGGCCGATACCACCTTCCTATACGCAATAGATACAATACCTCAGCGATCAGACCTGCAAAAATAATCTCCCCGGCACGAACCAGAATTAATAAATACGTTTGGGTGAAAGCAAAATCAAGTTTGACCGGCAAAGAACCTTGCGTTGTCAGAAAAGTCGAGAATACATAAAGCGGACTGGTCAGAATTGCCGCAGTGATTGCGCAACCAAATGGATGACGAACAAATTTATAGAAGTAGGTACGGTAATCCTGGCGTAGAAATATCGCCATTGTTAACCCAATAAATCCATACTCAATCGGTGTCATCAAGGAATGGCTTTCCCAAAATCCGTTCAATCCGCCGATAATTAACCCTGCCAGAATGGCCAATGATTTTCCAGAGGTTCCAGCCCAGTATAATAATGGCAAAACAGCCAGGAACATGAGTGCAGGTGCTTGCGGTTCAATTGGTAAACCAGGTAATGGCTGCAGGTAGGTGCCTATGGGTCTAACGCCAAAAACAAATGCGCAAATAGGTAGTGTAATCAAAAAAAACAATACCAACGTTTGTTCATTTCGTTGCTTGGGAATCCTGATATGCCAATTTCGGATGATAACGATCAACAAAATAGATAACAAAACACCCCAAATCACCCATTCATAGCTATTTTGAAACAGAATGAAATATGGAGAATTCTCTATTATTGTAAAAATCATCTGCATGGCCAGCCTCAATAAGAATCAGAAATTGACAGCTATTTAATGTATTGATCAATATGGCATGCACGATTTCTGGCACGCCACACATTGTGATAAATAGATAATTTTGAAGGATTTGCCCGAGTTTCCTGAACGCGAGAAATCCATTGTTTGCGTAGATCACGAACTTCTTTATGAATCGCTTCCGATAACGCTTTTCGCTGATGGATATCTTTTTTATTCATCTCAATCACATCAACCATATATCTTTTTTCAGCAAGATCACGTTCTTCTTCAATCATAGGTATACGCTCTTCAAAATTCAATAGTATTGAGCGATGCAAAATCTCATGTTCCCAAAAATCGAATCCATCCTGATACTCACCTTTTGGTTCATCCAAGTCCGAAGATTCTATATTATCCAACCAAAAGGGTGTAAAGATCGAAGTGCAAGGTGCCGCAGTGTGTGTGAACCAGAGTGTATCTGGTGAAGCCGTACTTAAAGCAGCAATCATCGAACCGGTTGTCTGGCTGATGCGGATTGGCCCCCATCCCGCATGCATACACACGCTGGCCCCGGCAACACCTTTTCCAGGCTGCCAATCACCCTGCATCTGACGAGAGTGGGTACGCAGGTACCCCATCATTTCTGACAATTCGATTTTTCGATCCTCATTGTGTAATAGATTCATTGTGCATGATTGTCTGGCTCGAGCATCACTAAAAGTTGTATACAAAAAATCGGAATAGCATTCAGCAAAATTAAAATCTGAACGACTGCTGCACCACTTTTTGTCTTTTGCATAGGACACCAGATCATCGGAGGATAAATCCCAATGATTTCCAATGGTAAGTGCATTGGAGATTGAGCGCACGTCTTTCACGCGCTCGGCTGCCCACTGCCTACCGGCAGTCTCTAAAACCCAGGCTTCTTCTCTATCACAGATCAGAAATGAATTATGATACACCATTTTATGTTGATAACCACATTCACCTGACTGACCATATTCTTCCAGTAATTTTGTAATAATCAGTAGTGCATTATATGCGCAATCTGAACGTTCCAATCCAAGGCGTAATAAATCCATCCCAATCAATCCGGGTTCTTTTTCTTGCGGCACTTTGGTAAATACCGCCTCATTTCCGATTACCACGCCTTGATCATTCGCTCCCATTTCAGCACCCCAAATCCAAAAGGGTTTGGATAATACAATAGCATGGGTATGTTCTACTTGAGGAATTGAGCGATAGGTGCATCGCAATACGCTGCCGCTGGCATAATCCTTAGCAGGTATGCAAACAACGGATTGTGCTTCATTTGGTTCTCTGTCACTGTTTTTTGCAAAATATACATTCCCATCTACAGTAACTGATGATAAGGCTACAAGCGTATCACACACAGTATCCTCCAGACCTGATCTGTTATGTTGCGAATAAATCCTTAATTTTGTGAACGACTTCTGCTACACATAAATGATCCGAATGAATAATTACGGCGTCGTCTGCAGGTTTTAATGGTGCTACCGCACGAGTTGAATCGATTTTATCACGTCTGATCATGGATTCCAGAATTTTTTCATAGTCAGCTTCATCCCCTCTGGAAATGATTTCAGCATGGCGGCGTTTTGCTCTTTCTTCTGCCGATGCATCCAGGTATACCTTCAAATCAGCTTCAGGTAATACGACAGTGCCAATATCTCTTCCAACCATGACAACATTGCTTTTCATACCAATGCGACGTTGTTGACTTGTCATTGCAGTGCGCACACCAGCATATGCAGATACTTTTGAAACATTTGCATCCACCGCAGGTTGACGTATTTCCCAGGTAATATCTTTCCCATTTACCCACACATCATACTTTCGACCATCCCCTTTTGATGGTTTGCGTACATCGATTTCAATTGAATCTGCTATCGCTACAACTTCGTGCTCCATATCTAAATCAGAAATTTGGTTTAACGCAATTAATGTAACCGCTCGATACATAACACCTGTATCAAAAAACATATAATTTAATTCATTCGCGAGGATTTCTGCTACAGTGGATTTTCCGGAAGCTGCCGGTCCATCTATTGCAATTAAGTTGGGTTGTTTCATATCAATGTTTTCCTGCAATCATTGTAATTATTAATAAATGTTCCATGTTTTGTCAAAAATGATGCGTAGTTATCAAAAAATAGGCAAAACAATTGACGCAAAACATTGGCCAATTCAATTTTAGCCTACTTTGACATTTTAGGGGACAAGCTCAAGCAAAATAAAATTATATAATTAAAAACAACCGTGTGACAGTATCCACACGATTGTCATTTCTGATTGCAAAGTAATTTCTAATTGGCAGTTGGATCAATTTCATCTATTACATCATCATTTATTTCAAGGCTGCCTTCAAATAAAGAAGCCCATACAATCCCCTGCATGTTGTTATAAATCGGTTTCTGATAAAAAGCCCATTGTCGCCAATCCTGGTTTGTCATCAATGACCAGGCAACGGTCCTAGAAAATATCATATCCTGCCCCATTCTGTTTTGTGCGACTTGCGGAGATTCATCCATTGATGTAACAATTACATCCGGATCTGAATTATCAAACAAGTACTCAGCATTTTTCATGGATACTGAATAATTCCGTAATTCCCATAGCAAAACATCCGATTGAATATTTTGTACCTGTATATGCAATGGAGTATTTTTCTCCTGCCGGTTCTGATCCAGTTGAAGGATTGTTTTTCGAAATAAATCAGCATCTTCAAAATAGCCGGTTTGAAACCACATGAATTGTTTAGGCTGGGCATCAAATCCAGCACTTTTCATGGAAGGGACTAAATATAGAAACAAAACACCACCCACAAAAATAAAAAGAGCAATATCACGCATTAAATGCCTTGACCATCCCCAGCCAATGATCAATAAAATCATAAAAAAAACAAATAATGCTGCGATTGCAGTATATAAATATAAGGTCACTCCACTATCCGCGAAACCTTCGCTGATCTCTTTTATATATCTCATCGATGAAAACAATGCAAATAACAAAAGCATGGATAGGGAGAAAGCACTACCAGCGATCAGATAGCGGTTTTCACTGGAAAATATTTTCAGTTCACCCAGATATTTCGCAGCAGGTATATACAGGGGGATAACAATCCAAATATAATCCGCGAGCTGCCGATTCGGGAACAAACTTACAAATATAAAAGTGATCAGCACCCACAACCAAATCAATCCTCTCCATGACGAAGGAAAACGTCTCACTCCAAATAGCCCAAAAACAAGGACTGAAATATAAGCAACAACGAATCCAATTAATGCAGCTGATAATGGAATGGCATAAAATCCTGGATTTTCTCGCTGGAAAAAGCCAATCAAGCCATTTGCAATCCCCGCCAATGTTTTTGTTTGAGCCAACAGCAAGGTCCCGCCAATGATCAGTGACAATCCAAAAGAGGATAGAATCGATTTCCAATTTACATCTTTCAAAGTTTGCCGCACAAAATGTGATACCGTCTGCGGATCATCATCAACACCTTTCATACCGCTTAGAAGGCCACTGAAAGATAAACAAATAGAGATCGAAAATACGCCAATCCAAAATGAAGGACCACTTAATAAACCAATTGCCAATGCAATACCAACGCCTGTCCATTTTCTCGCATATAAAAATATCAGAATCGAAAAGAATGCACTAATTGCCATGATTTCTGGTCCGGCTTGCTTTGAGATAGCAATCAAACCAGGATCAAAAGCTAATGCAACGCCTAGAATTAATGTAATCGTATCCCCAAAACGTTTTCGCAATAATAGAGGAAGCATCACGAAGCCTGTTCCAAATAGGACAGGAATAATGCGCGCAAAGAATTCACTTTCACTAATGAAACGGAATAGGAATCCTGTCCAAACCTGATACATTGTTGTTGGGTTTGCAGTGATATTTAATGCGATTGTCGCTTCTTTCTCACTGAGATACCATTGACTGGCAAAAACTATTCTCAATACAAACGCCAGAAGAATTACAAATCCAAATAACAGATCGAAAATTGTAGGGGTCTTTTTGTTCATACGTTGTTCCATCCCGTAAATAAAATCGTCTCACAAAGTGTGAAATCTTTTAGTCAGAAAGCAAATATTCAGGTGTATATTCATAAATGATGGCGAGGTCATTTTGAAATACAACACTTAGATGGTTATTAAATTTGGTTTCTTCTACACGATATGCAGTTTGTTCAATTGTTCCGATATAAATATATCGTACATTGTATTGATCCAGTAGCGCCTTTGTTTCATCCCAATCATGTAGCTGATAAATTCGATTGACATCTTCCTCTCTGCCGCCAATCTCATTATACCCACCGCGCCATTGACCTTCATGTCCTGGCCATCCCAGGATCGTAGGCAAACCACTATGTGTACTAATTTTTCCAAAGTCTGCCCGATAGCTTCCACCCACCGCTTCTACAACGATACCATCCGGTGCTTCCCGCAACCAATCAATCGCTTCAGCTTCCAATGGATTATATTGACGAATATGATACATCCCATCCAGCGTACTGACTTCATTGTGATTTATAAAAAAGCGGTAATAAGTTGCTAATGATGGATAAACAAGTACAACCAGCATGGCCAACACGGTAATTGAACGTACCCAATATTTCCATAAACCTTTTACCTGATCCAGGACAACGATCATAGCAAATGCAGCGCCGATACTCAACAGAAGCCATGCCTGATAGTAAAACTTGAAAATGGTATTCATACGCCAGCCAAAATTATCCAACAAATAGAAGAACTCCGGAAAGGCAATCAAGCCAAGACCAACGCCCACTACCATAAGTACAAAGTTGTTTTCATTCGAAAACTTTAATTTCTTACTCGTCTCCTCTGGTTTTCGCTTTACAAACAGCCCAATAATCAAACCAAATAGTAGTACCAATGTTATCCATGCAAAAGGAGATTCGATTCGTCCCAAAAAGGTTTCAATCAAAATATCCGTTGTGCCCCCATATCCTTGCGCATTGTAAATTCTTCCGCCTAGATTTAAAAACTCGGTATCAGTCAGGAATAAATTCGTTGTTGATAATCCAATAACACCCACAATTACGGAAAATAAAAACATGCCAATCCATGTTGCGAATGCAATCAGCATACCTCGAAGCACATTCATAGGTTTGCGTGATCTATTGTTCAACCATATTAACCAGATAAATAAAGGTACAAGTAAGCCACCGAAGAATATCCATAATTGTTTTCCGGTGGTAAAGTAAACCAGACTGGGTAAGATACCACCTGCTTGAGAAGCAAAGCTTACAAAAAATGGTAAATATAAAATCAGGGATATTACCCCACAAATGAGGCCGCAATATATCATTTCCAGAAGCCGTTTGGATGACCAACCAACACCCTGGATTCGCCAGAACAAGATTACCAGCATAAGCAATCCAAAATATACCGGAAAATCCCATGTATTCAGGAAAGAAATTCCGCCAATAAATACCAGCGTAAATAGCGAAGTCCACAAAAACTCAGGTTCTGCAATAATTTTGCTTGCATCAGCAACCAGATTTTCCGTCGCCGGTATATCTTTTAATCGGAGAAAGACCATATAGCATAGAGCTACAGCCGTTAGCACAAAAGGCATCGCCAAAACATGGGGATGTAAATCGCCTAAAAAGTAAGAGAAAAACGGAAATTCATCAATAATCTCTTTGGCAACTCCCTGGACATCATAGTCCTGCAAAACACGTGAAGCCTGCCACCACCACCAATTGCTGCGTGAAGGGATAATTGTAGATGTATTCACTGGAGCAGATTTCAAATCTGTTATATCCAACCATTGCCAGAATGCCGAAGTTTTTATTCCATCTGCCTGGGTAGTCCAGAATAATCCTTTTGCATATAACAATTCCAATAATCCTTCAAAGTTTCCACTAAATAAAGCAAGTACAGGGGCAATCAGTGCATAGGCTGTGCCTTTTCGATCACTCCATTTTATTGCGTCTGCTTCAGGCTGAATTCGCTTCCGCCAATCATGAAGCAATTGATAAACGATGCCGTAAATGACTAATGCGGATAACCCATACCACATAGAAATGGCTAAATTGAATCCTATTGCTGGGTCTACACCTGTAGCTGTAATTAACAGAGAGACAATCACATATCCGAAATAATAATATGAAATCGCATACCCAGATAACCACGGGTCTCTGGGAGGAAATGTCGGAGAGTGTAAAATGGCATTAATAAATGCCATTTCCATCGGTTTTTCAGTATGGTCCAAATTTGGATACATGGACTTGAGCAATATCATAAACAAAAACGCCATCAGGAAAAGCACTTCGCCAGTAAGCACCGCAGTCTTATGCTCCTTTAACGGAGTAATGTACTCTTCCTGAATTGATCTATTACTGATCAGGAAAGAACCTGCAAATAACCCAATTAATATCAATAATACACCGCTCGGACCAACAGGAATAATTTGCATGATCCCTAGAAACCAATAGAAGAACCCCCATAGAAATAGTGCAACAATCCGTGAATAGAAAAATCCCTGGGCAGCGCCTTTTTTAAATATGCGACGTGTTATTGGAAAAATTGCCAAACCCAATAAACTAATCAGGATATACCAAACGACAAATTGCATCATTTCAATTTCTCCTTATACAAACCCAATTACTGAATGACCTTGTAAATGATCGTATCTTCCTGATCGTATATGATTTGCCAATAAATCCCATCATATGTAGGAAATTTTGCCAAACCTAAAGCAGAATAAAATGCAGATTCCAATTGTCCTGTGACAATGTATTGGACATTATACTTTTCCAGAAATGCCCGAGCTTGTACAATATCAGCAGAATCATAAAACTGATTTATTTCATCAACTCGCATTTGCACTTCATTATTGGCTAAAACGGCGCGTTGCTGACGCTGATGCCAATTCCAGCCAACAACACCGGGTAATCCGGTATTAATCGTAAAGCGACTGCCCCACCGATATTCAGAAGTATGCCCCTCAACAATTACAGGAGTTCCCTCAATATTATGCTGCATCCATACGATAGCATCATAATCCTGTGAAAGGTCCATTAACATACCGCCATCATGGTAAAAAGCGACTTCCATATATTCAAGGCCATCCAATGTGTGTGGTGCATTCTCACTCATACGGTCCTTTATTTTGCCGCTGGTTGCAAATAATGAGAACATAAAGACTGAGATGGTCAGGAAGCCAAAAGCAATATTCCAGGCATTTTTTCGCCAGTCTATCCATACTGAACGGAATGCCGGCAGCAACCAAATCAGAGTAACCGCAGAACAAATAGACATTATCGTCCAGGCTTGCATATAAAATTTAAATACAGTGTTCATGCGCCCTAAATCACCTTCCAATGCCATAAGTTCAACAAACAAGGTGATAAACAACGATGTTGAAAAGAGGAACAGGACAGTTTTCTTTTGTAATGCCATGTCTTTGCGTAGCATCAAAATAGCAGCCCATGGCAACAAAAGCATGACAAACCATCCTATTTGAACTTGTTTATTATTGAGCCAGACAACGATTGCTAGCCAAATTAATCCGGCAACAAAAAGTAAAATACTATATTTTTTTAACTTTATAATCACTTTTGCTGAAGTTTTCGCCATCCAGTCCCGGCTTTCCCATACCAACCAGGTAATGTATATAAAAAGGTAGTAGCCCCAATGTGTTATATATGACCAGAATGGCGTTTTATCCCCGGTGAATGCGTTGAAATCTTTGTACCCGACCCCATACCAGCGGCTAAATGGCTCATAAAGTAGAAATGTTGCTGCAATAAATATCAGGTAAGCTAAACCGGTTTTTAGAAATGTCCACTTTAGTTGATTGTCTCGTTCCTTTTCATAATGGAGCATGGGGTGAATAAACCCAACATAGACAAAGGCCAGAGAAAACAAAATTAAATATAGAGGCATGTCCCAGGTATTTGTCGGACTTAACGCCCCGACTACAACACCGCCTAACATGGCAATTGCTAATAACTCAACGCCGCCAAGTTCTTTTTTCTTCGCGGAGAGTACCAAATGCATTACAATACCGAATGCAAAAATCGTTATAGGAATCGCTATGAGATGGGCATGTAAATCCGCATATAAATAAGTAAACATAGGGAATTCCGTAATAGGCTCCCCAGGGAATGCCCTGCTTGGATCCCAGTACCAGTTACCATAACCATATCCCAGACCTTCCCCGCCAATGAATTTAAAGAAGCCTGATACAGTCCACAATACTTTGTTATACAAACTCGCACCATCAAGCGGCAAGGTTCCACCGGCAATACGAATAAACCCGTGCCATATCATGCGCAGTGTTCCCAGATTTCCAATAAACATCGTCCCCAATGCAGCGAACAAACCGGCCATGAAATTCCACGGGGAACCTGCACGGGTATTTTCCTGTACATCTTCCGAGATATTCCATCCAATAGCAAAAGCACCAATCGCGCCCATACTATAGAGTGATGGGAGAATTAAGTTATACGCCATTGAGGGAATAATGCCCAGAAATTTAACTAATGTTCCTACAATTACAAAACCATAATAATAATAGTTAATATATCCACCGGCGAACCACGGATCATATGCGGGGAAAGAATTCGTTTTGAGAATGGCATTGAAATACGAGTAATCCATGGGTTTCTCCCCGCCTTTCGCGGGATGCCATAAATCAGGGTTGCCTATGCGCACCAGAAGGAAGAATAAGAAGAAAACCAGTGCGATGATTTCAATCATTAAATATTGTTTCCAATTTGATTTAATATCTGTAACTATTTTTTCTCGCCGCCAGATAATTATCAGGCCATTGATAATAAACAATATCATCAAGACCATTCCTATTGTGCCTTTGGAGTACATCATTCCATTTGAGCTCAACCACCAGCTGCCAAATGCCAACAATAATAAACCTGCCAATTTCGCAAATGGATATCCATTAAACCGGAAATTTGGAAAAGCTAAATGAATAAATGGAAATATTATCCAGCTTATGATCAGAATACTGAAATACCAAACGATAACGGCCAGGAATGGCGATTGATTATATAAAGCATCAGGGTTAAATATCTCAGACCAGGTACCGGATTCCTGTTGCGCCTGCCAGGTCTCCTCACGCAGCATCAGGCTTAAATCGTTCTCAATATCGCCATTATAATCATCTGCCTGAGCTGGAATCAGGTGAACGACATGATCCAGATTGACCGGATCAAATATCTGTCGGCTGAGTTCAGGTTGATAAGTGTCTATTTTCTTGAAGATGAATACTTTCGGATGATCATAAACAGTGAAGGCTTCTTCTGCAAATTGGGTATTGATCGATATCAAATTACCGATATGCGGATCAGACTGAAATACTTCCACCAATTCAAATCCTAATTCACTTTGGAACATACCAGGTTCAGCTACACTAAAACACCATAAAATATCTTGCTCTGCCGGACAGCCAATCAAAGATTGATAAAATTCAATCACTAACGGGTACCTTTCCGGTACACGAACTGTTGTGCCCCACTGACGGTTTGAGGTGATAAAGATATAATCGGTTTGATCAAGAATTTCATAAAACCGTTCACGCTTGGATTCGTTATCATCCCAATACATTTCAAAATTTAAATCTGTTCGATATAACCCATCGTAATAATCAAAAGGTGAATACCCGTACATATTGAGCGGAATCACATCATCCCATGAGCTCTCATCAGCTTTTTTACTACCATAAAACGCCAGACTTCCGGATGCAGAATCATTTGTTATGGTCAGAATATAGGTATGCTCAGAACGCAGTAAAAGCGCATCCTCAATGTCGATAGAAACACCATCCCCTCGTGGATCATCCGAGGCATGGAATAATCCGTCCGTGGATAAACTGACCAATTGCAGATTGTCATCTGTTTGATCCAATAACTCGATACGAATGGTTTTTGTATCATCGGTGGCTTCATAATCAATGACATGTGGAATTGAAATTTGCCTCATTAATCCAGTGCTGATGGGTACAAATGTTTTGGCATATGCTTCTCCAGGAGAAAGCGTATTCATGATTTCAGGTAAATACTGATATTCCGTACCATCCCCAATTGAATAGCCGATCGCTGCTGATCCCATAATTTGCAGCGATGTTACAGGGTCTATCGTCCGCAGAATAAGCTGATATTGCTTATCAGACGATAATTCAGGTAGTCCCTCTATCGGGATTTGATACCGCTCACCCCGCGGATCATCAGTACTTATAAATGGCTGTTGAATCTGACTGCTGAATAGTGTTTCTGCATTGGGTACGTTTTCTCTTACTTCAACCAGCAGTGCATGATCCGTCTCGCTGGACGGAATCGCCAATACATGATCGAGTTGTATAGAAAAAACCGGAGCATCGTATGTCGGCGTAAAGACATACCGCATCGGCGTATCAATACTGACTGTTTCACCATATCCATACGGCACATGTTGGACAACTTTATCTTCTTTGGTCTCGATATCAATATTTATCGCTGTTGGAATGTTTTGATATATCCACTCACTGGCTGCTGCGCGGGTAAAAGGTTCGCGATAAATTTGGGTAAAAGCAAAAGCCCATGCAAATGTGCTCAGCAATACACCGATAGATAGCAACCAAAATGAAATCCGAGCGGCAGACTTTTGCCATGAGATTTTCGCATCACGGGCATATTGCCATAACATATACAGGAAACTGGCTGCAACGATCGCCAATATCGGATAAATATGAATCTGGTACCGCATCGTACGAGAAAATTTAAGAGATTGAAGCACAAAGAAAAAGCCAGTCCATATCCATATCAATAGATATGGTGCCCAGTCTTTTTTTATGAAAATACGCCAGGCCATCCAAATGAAGCCTACCCAGGATAGGATGCCCAAAGGGTATCCCAATCCCCAACGTACCAAATTTTCCCACGAAAATGTAATGGGTCGACGCGCCCATTGGAGTGCAGGTGGAGCATCATTATTACCATCACTTTGAGCGGCGAGATCTTTAAGATTGGCTACCCAATTTTCATTAATCGAAAAATTGAAGAAACCAGGCCCGTCAAAAGCGTACGGTTGAAAAATACGAAAAGCCAAAAAACTGATTACGGCAGCCAGCAATAGATTTCGAAAAATCAGCAAGTACTTGGCAGATGTGATTTCATTTTTTGCGCGACTTAATTGAACCAATATAGCAATGGGCAACACCACAAGTACATATACAGCACTAACCTTCGAAGCAAGCGCCATACCAAATGCCAAACCAAATAGAAGATATGAAAATATCCCCTGCCAATGGTAGAGGAACCAATTTGGCGTTGATTCAATGCTCTCTTCCCCATCCAGTGGAAAAGGAGTGGTCATGATTCGCACTGCAATGTATATTGTTAAAATGGTAAAGAAATTCACAAATGAGTCTACTGTAAAATAATGAGACAGTTGGATTGGCAGAACAGACGCGGCATAGAATGCTGCAGCCAGTAAATTTATCATCCTTTTCTTAAATAGCCGATCTGCAATCAGAAAAACCAGGACAATCGTCAACAAATCAAAGAATGCTGATAGATAACGACCAACCAGAAATACTTCCCCATAACCTGTCTTGTGCAGGATATCCGCTGCAAATCGCACGATAAATAATGGCAATGTGCCATATACGTAAAAGGTATACCCACGATTATGAGGATTAAGGCTGGAAACTTCTGTATTGAAATAATCCCCAATGGGCTGATCAGGTGATATCGCAGATTCAACCATGGTTAAAAAACGTTCATCGGGATGCATATGAAACTCTGCCGCCCAATCAATACCTGTCGTTCGGAAATATGCACCGGCACACAGAATAAGGAAGAGAAGAATTACCCACCAGGGAAAGGTCCATTTTTGGGAATTGGTCTCGACACCTGTTTCTTCTAATTTCTGATCCATAAGCTTCAGAACTCCATCAATCTGTTGGTTCTTGTATCTCAAAATTTTGCTCCGTGGGAGCCACAAACAGCACGAAGAAATCTTTTCCTTCATACTGATCCACATGCCGCCAGAAAACACTGGTAGGATACAAAGTTTGTAATGTATCCAAGGATGTGTAATCATCATACTTTAGAATAAATAGTTTCGCACCTTTGTATTCCAGCGTAGATTCAAACTGATCAGGCCATAGAGCAATATTGACAACTTGTTTTTGCGATGTAATACCAACCAATGTGGTATCCACCCAATAATCAAATGGCACAATGTAAGCATGTTCATAATCGCCATATGTAGAAGCAAATTCATCAATAACAGCGCCCATATCCGAAGAGTTCCATGCCCCTCTTAGAAATCTTGTTTTATATGAATCAAAAATCAATGAATAGTTTTGCATCATCGCGAATCCGAAGAAAAACACACCAATCAAAACAGCCATATACGGTCGTCTATCTACCTGCCTGGCATTATTTGCTACAGTTCGCAGTAAACCCTCCAAACCAATGGCCGCCAGGATAAAGACAGGTATGATCGCCCCACCACTGCGATTTAAGGATGGATTCTCACCTGGAAATGCCAATGACATGATTGATGGCATCATTAATAATGGCACAGACAACAAAAGGAATAAATCGACCCAATCGCGTTTCTTAATGTAACGGATGCTTACATAAACACTACCTACAAAGTAAAATATTGCTGAAATAATACCCAATGCCGGGCGATTGGGTACAGAATGCACCCATATATCACCATTTTTCCAGAAAAACATAACCAATGATTTAAATAGATTGCCGAAAAATATAAATAAAGGATTGCCAGGATACGCAGCTTCAACAGTGCCTAATCGTGTCATTGCTCGATAAGAGAACATGTCCATGTTCCAAAGTGCATAATGCAATAAAGGCATAAATACCACAAAGGAGATAATGGCAATTACAATCAGAGCATATACAGAGCCGATTTTTTCTGCCTTAGTTTTCATGTGCAGGAAATAGATAAGCACACCAATAACCACAACGATCGGAATCATACGCGCCGGACTATACCCATGCAATCCCACGCCCAGGAATAAGCCTGCCCAGACAAAATCCCACTTTCTGGATTGCCGCAACCCACGGATCAGGAAAAATAAAACTGGAGCAGCAAACAGTGGATACAACGGAAAACGTAACCCTACCCGTGAGATGACATTTGGCCAATAAGCAATTCCCGCCAGGAAGTATGCAATAAGGCCAACATGTTTATTTGCGAGTTCTTTACCCAGCAGATAAATAAAAGGCAAGGTGAATAAACCTGCCAAGGCAGTGCCTAATTTTAAACTCAGGAAAGACAACCCAGTACCAAAGGTAGTAGCGATGAATGCTGTCAAATACATCTGAAAGGCTTCTCGGCCTGTATTACGCGGAAAATATACGCCATATTGACCATTCAAAATATCTGAGACATCTGCCAATTTCTCGGCATGATCACTAAACATTTCACCAGGTATCTCATTGAGCTGGTAAAACCGGAAAAAAACAATAATTGCTGTTACAAAAACAATTAAAATGGTCCACCACTGAATTTTGAGCGGTTTTGAAAAATCAAATTTCTTGGTGAATAATCCCATTAACCAATTAATGGATTGGGATAAAACATTTTCCTCTGAAAAAGCCTGCATATAACATACGATTGCGATAAGCCAGAAAACAAGATTGAAAGTGTTAAACAAATTCCCCGACAAAAAGATGAAAGATACAATCATTGAGATTGTACCGGCAGCAAAAGCTATCCAATTAATATGCCAATCCGCCAAATTTTTTCTTGGAGAAGTTTTAGAAATCTCAGAAAACTGCCAATCTTTCAATATAATAGAAAGGATTAGAAATCCAGCCCCTACGCCATAAAATATCAGCCCCAGACCTAATTTCTGCGTCGGCTGGTCCATGAAGAATTGCCCTATGAGCAAGCATATAATAGCCGCTGATATTCGCCAACGGAATGGGATATGGTCTTTGGGAATAAATTTCTTTGATTCTGCAGGAGTATCTTCGGTTGGGAACAGCTCCTCAACCATTTGTGAATCAGGTTTTTCTTCAAGATCGCTCAATCGAATAGCTTTTTTACGAGGATCAAGTATTGATTTAAGGTAATCCAGTACACTAGGTTCTGTCATATCTCTTCCCTATACATTGTTTAAGTTAGCAAGTAGTTTTCTTTCGAGTAATATAAAACGTATAAGCGCCATTTTCCTGGCGGCGATTTTCATGATAAGCAGAAGATAAAATTGCCTTCGTCAAGGATAGGTTCCATTTCGTTGGAACCAGAATCCATTTTCCAAACAATTTCTTAGAAATCAATGCAGGCAACCCAAAATAATGACCCCACTCCAATAAATGGAAGGCGCGCGGGGAAAAATAATGCCAGTAATCCACAATTTCAAATCCACTTTCATCAAGTCTTTTTTTCCAGGTTTCTGGTGAATCACAATGATGATGCCTGGAAATTTTATTAAATAATTCTCGATAAACGTCAGCCATTTTTTTTAGTCCAATTCGATCAAGAAAATTGGATATCGATAAATTTCTCAGAAACTGATGATTTGGCACGCAGAATAAGAAAGGTGCATCCATTTCCAGAATACGATTTGTTTCTTTTAACACAGCATCCACATCAGGGATATGCTCCAAAACTGAGTTCGAAAATGCACTTTTAAACACACCATTCGAAAAAGGAACGCGGTCTCCATTGCCTTGAATGACCAGATCATAGCCATTTGTTATAACTGCTTCTTTTAATGGAGCAGCCCATGGATCCAAGCCAACATCAATTATTTCATCAAAAGTTATTGATTCAAAATGCCCATCCCCGCAGCCTAAATCATATATCGGGTGCGGTAAATCATATTCCTGATAAACTTGTGCCTCTACAGCTCGTAACAATCCTCGAAAATAAGGCAAACTATTGATATTCAGCTCAAGAAATTCTTTGTTCGTTTTCTTCTGTGGCATATTATTTCCGTATCTCAATGAGCATCATTGTAATTCTTGGAATATTTCTTCAAATAGCGCTTCATATTTTTCTGCAATCGAATCCGGTAAATATTCTTCAATAATCGGCTCTTTGGGTTTTATGTATTGATCATGATTGGATAATACTTTTATGAGTGACTGGGCCAACCCATCGGCATCTCCAATCGGAAAAATCTCTCCCATATCATGACGCTTAACCGGTTGGCGTACACCAGGTAAATTTGAAGCAATTGAAGGTGAACCATTAATCATCGCTTCAATTTGAACCAGACCAAAGGCTTCTGTTGCATTTAAACTAGGTAGAACATTGACATCAATGTTTGAATAGAATTTTCGCATTTCTTTTGGATCAAGATTTCCCAGGAATTGCCAGTTTCCACTCTTTTGATACTTCGTAATAGTGGGTTCCAGGCGTTTAAAATAATGTTCCTCACCCATGATGTTTTCAAACGCGCCAGCAAACTGAACAAGGGTGTTGGGAAATTTCTCCAAAACTGTCGGCATGGCGTCCAACAATATTTCAACCCCTTTTTCGGAGGCAAAGCGTGCTGCCATTCCGATGACAGGATGATTACCCTGAGGATTATTGCTAGCAGCAAATGCTTCAATTTCTTCTTTGGTTGCTTCGGGTAACTCCACAGGAGGAGAAATAACTTGTAATTTTTCAAGATAATTGCGTATATATGGCGAATGTTCCGCGTAATCCTGAGTATAGGTTACGATGCGGTGCGTAAATAAGGCCGCCATATGATTCATCAAATCAACCACTCGATTGACAACAAAATTGAAGATACCTTTAGGCAAATTTAGATCACAGTGATAAGTAATCACTGTAGGTCTTTTTAGCATTCGTCCTCGCAAAGAGATACCAGCCGCATCGAATTGAGGCAAATGAAGCTGCACGACATCATGTTCCAAAACCATTTTGCTGGCCAACCAACCAAATGTTGGCATAATCACACCCTTGCTGATACGCAACAAAACTGGCGCACGTACGATGCGCACACCTTCAACCATTTCTTCACGTGGTAACTCTTTGTTGAATTGTGATGTAAGAACGGTAACCTGATGTCCGCGTAATGCAAAGGCTTTTGCTAAGCGTTCAGCATAGATGGTTAAACCACTGGTATGTGGACGATAATAAGTTAAAACAATCAGGATGCGTAGTTTCTTTTCCGCTATCATTTATTCAAAAAGCTCCTTGTTTTCTTTGACCCAGTCAAACAATTTCTCAATTCCTTCTCTGGCGGTCACCTGGGGCTGCCACTTCAATAAATCATTTGCTTTTTGTATATTGGAGACGTAAATTGGTTGGTCTCCTGGCCGCCAATCACTTGCGGTAGTCGGAATAGGTTTACCAAGATATTCTTCCAGTATCGGACAAAATTCTTTCCAGATGGAAAGTGTGTTTTTGGGTCCGCCACCGATATTAAATATTTGTCCAGCAGCAACATCAATATTTTCAATTGCAGCATCATAAGCCCGGCATAAATCACTGACAAATAAAATATCACGCACCTGTTTGCCGTTGCCATAGATGGTAATATTTTTACCCAACTGTGCAGCAATGACAAACCAGGCTACCCATCCTTGATCTTCCACCCCGAATTGACGAGTGCCATAAATACAGCTTTGACGAAATACTACTGTCCGCATATCATATATGCGATGATAGTCACGCATATATTGATCCCCAGCACCCTTGGAGCAACCATACGGTGAATGAAAGTCGAGTAGTTGGTTTTCAGGAATACCTGATGGGAAATCTTCGTAATAATATTTTCTATCATTACTATTTACACGAACATCTTCCATGCCGCCATAAACTTTGTTTGTGGAAGCATATATGATGATTGGATTTTCTTTTGAGAGACGAGCCGCCTCCAATACATTGAATGTCCCCAGAGCATTAATTTCAAAATCAGTCCGTGGATCGCTGACTGATGTTGTTACAGCAACTTGAGCTGCCAGGTGAACAATTACATCAATCTCTTTCATCACTGATTGCAATGCTGAAAGATCACGCACGTCACCCTTCACAAAGTCAAATGCATTTTCGCCATACGTAGTCTTCAGCCAGGCTAAATTACTTTCCGTCCCCATACGAGACAAATTGTCAAAAACAGTAACTTTTTGTCCGTTTTCCAATAGATGGGCACAATAGTTGGAACCAATAAAACCAGCTCCGCCAGTGATGAGATAATGTTTTCTCATAGTATCCTCTATTTTAATTTAGGATTTTTTTTAAATTTCGCTTCGTACTACTTCTTCGTTTCTATCTTTTTGCGGTTTCTCTCCCTCATCCTTGTAACGAAGCAGGGAAGAAATGGATATCTTATTACGCATAAAACCAATTGCACCAAAGATGCCAGTTATCACAATTTGGATAAAGTGCATGGTAATTGCATAAGCCATAGATAAAGATCGATCCACCTGTAAAATGGATAATGCACCAACCATAGAGGCTTCGTAAACTCCTAGTCCAGCCGGTGCAGATGGCACTGCCGCACCTAAGGCTAATAAACCATTAATGAATGCCCCCCACCAAAACGGCGCATCAGGAGCAATAGCACGTAATACTAAATAATATAGCATAACCCAGGTCGTCCATGTTACTGCACTCCAGAATAATGCCTTTAAGAATTGTGCAGGACGAGTAATGACTTGAAATCCATCTAAAAAGGATTGTATACGTGGGAAAATTACTCGATATCCCCATTGCCAGCGAAGTAAATACTTTTCGATAAAATTCGAAATTTGTCGGTGAAAACGAGCAACAAAGTATAAAACGATAAATCCAGCCAGAACTGCCGATAATGCCATAATTGCAAAAGGTTTGGCTGACTCCATCTGTGTAGTCAATGGCAAAGTCACCAGAAATAGCCCTGCTGCAAAACCAATATCAATTGCACGTTCAATGACAATTGACGAGAACATGTACATAACACCCTTGCCCGTCTTTTGATTCATTAATACGGCTCGTCCAACTTCTCCTGCTTTTAACGGCAATATATTATTCAATAAATAACCTTGGCAAATAATGAAGAAAGTATCCTTCAATGATACATCCAGATTGAGTATCGAACGCCAAACAAGAGATTTTGTGAAAAGTGAAACAATCGTTAATGCAACAGCGATTAAAATAAATTTGATGTTTATCATTTTAACTGCAGAAGCAACATCTTCCAATTCAACAACATTTAATAAAATAATAATGGCAATTGCACTAATGACAAAACCCGGTACCCATCGCTTTGATTTTTTCCAAAATTTATTTAATGCCAATCTCAACGATCCTCCAGCTTTAAAACAGCCAGGAATGCTTCCTGAGGAATTTCTACATTACCCACCATTTTCATACGCTTCTTTCCTTTTTTCTGTTTTTCGAGCAGTTTCTTTTTACGCGTAATATCACCACCATAGCACTTTGCTAGAACATCTTTTCGTAGTGCTTTTACGTTCGCTCGGGAAATCACGCGCCCGGCTGTAAATGCCTGGATTGCGACATCATACATCTGGCGAGGGATTAATTCTTTCAATTTGCTGACCAATGCCTGCCCCTTATGATAGGAATCATCCTTATGCACAATGGCAGCCAATGCATCAACCGGTTCTCCGCCGACCAGTAATTCCAGTTTTACCAGCGTGCCCTGACGATATTCTACAAAAGAATAATCCATTGAAGCATAGCCGCGGGTACGAGATTTTAACTCATCGAAGAAATTAACAATCAATTCAGAGAGAGGAATTTCAAAAATCGTATGCACTCGGCTTGGTGATGGGTAATTTTGTTCTTTAAAGGTACCCCTGCGTTTACGCACCAGATCCATAACGGTGCCATAAAATTCAGTTGGTGTAAATATTTGTAACTCCATCCATGGCTCACGAATCTCTTGAATACTGTTTACATCAGGTAATTGAGCCGGTGAATCAATCATTAATAATTGTTGATCATTAAGAATCACTTCATAGGCAACAGATGGCGCAGTTACGATGATGTTAAGGGCATATTCTCTCTCAATGCGTTCCTGAATAATTTCCATATGGAATAAACCCAGAAAACCACATCGAAAACCAAAATTCAGTGCCTGCGATTTTTCTGGCTCATAAACCAGAGAGGCATCATTCAATTGAAGTTTTTCAAGTGCGTCTCTTAAATCTTCAAAATCTTCCCCATCCACCGGGTAAATACCGGCGAAAACCATCGGCTTTACCGTTTGATATCCCGGCAAAGGTTTTTCTGCTGGTTCTTTCTGAGAAGTAATTGTATCGCCGACCCGGCATTCAGAGACAGTTTTTAAACCAGTCGCAATATATCCAACTTCACCGGCCAATAATTCTTTTTGTGCAACCATGCCCGGGGAAAAAACACCTATTTCTACTGGTTTTAATTCTGTTTTTGTTGCCATCAATCTCAAAGTTTGATGGCTCTGGACTTTGCCATCAACTACTCTCACGTAGGCGACAACCCCCTTGTATGAATCATAATGGGAATCAAATATGAGCGCCTTCAGTTTTTCCTCACCATCGCCTTGCGGTGGAGGTACTTTATCAATGATGGCTTCCAAAACCATATCAATATTAAGACCTTCTTTTGCAGAGATATACGGAATATCTTCTGCAGGAATCCCAATCAGATTTTCCAACTCCTGAGCCACTACTTCTGGCTGTGCAGAAGGTAAATCAATTTTATTAATAACAGGAATAATAATCAAGCCGGCTTCAATGGCCAGATATAAGTTTGCTAATGTTTGTGCTTCCACGCCTTGGGTGGCATCTACCACTAATATTGCGCCTTCACAGGCTTCCAAAGCACGGCTGACTTCATAGCTGAAGTCTACGTGACCAGGCGTATCAATCAAATTTAACTCATACACACTGCCATCTTTTGCCGTATATGACATGCGTACAGCCGAAGACTTGATGGTAACCCCTTTTTCCCTTTCCAAATCCATATTGTCCAGAACCTGTTCCATCATGTCTCGATCAGAAATGGTATCGGTCATCTGCAATAGGCGATCAGCCAGGGTAGATTTACCATGATCAATATGCGCAATAATACAGAAATTTCGAATGCTTTCGTTCATAATCGTATGAAGTATACCCTACTTTCCAGTATTCTTAATCTTTACCAGATGGGTTTAAAAGGGCTTGCCGAATCAACCTGGCTGAGTCCGGCTGTTCTCCAGATATGGAACTACAATAAAGCAGAAATTCCTTATTTCCCTTAGGACCCACGATAGGCGATTGAGCCAATCCCTTGATCCGAAAACCAGTACTGGCTGCCATTTGCAATGTTGAGGTGAGTACATTTTTATGCACTGCTGGGTCCCGAATCACCCCACGACCTTTGGCAGATATTTCCTTCCCTGCTTCAAACTGCGGTTTAATCAACGCGATAACTTCGCCTCCATTTTTTCCATACCAGTTTCGAATCACTGGCAAAATCACATCCAAAGAAATAAATGAGACATCAATACAAATAAAATCCACCGGATCTGCTAATTTTTCAACATAACGTGCATTGGTTCTCTCCAGACATACCACTCTTTCATCTTGCCTCATTTTCCAATGCAGGATCCCATAGCCGACATCTATCGCGTATACTTTAGTAGCTCCATGCTGTAGCAGACAATCGGTAAATCCACCAGTTGATGCACCAACATCGGCACATATTTTGCCGGAGAAATCATGAAGCTGAAAAGCATCCAGGGCTCCTTGTAATTTTTCTCCACCTCGGGATACAAATTGTGGGCCGGAGTCCAGTGTGATCATATCTTCTTCATTCACTTGCTCTGAAGCCTTGATTATCACTACACCATTTACTTGCACCTGTCCCGCCATAATCACGCGCTGTGCTTGATTGCGGCTCTCCACCAGTCCATGATTCACCATTGCTACATCTAAACGGATCTTGTTTTTCATACTAGATATTTTAACATTGCTTTGCGAATCTGAATATCATTCTTGTGATAATATTGCAATATGATACGAGATATCCTGAAATCAATGCGCCCTAAACAATGGGTAAAGAATGTATTTGTGCTGCCCGCACTTGTCTTTGACCGTCAGCTATTCAATATACCCGCATTATTGCGCACCGGTCTTGGTTTTATTCTCTTTTGCTTGCTTTCATCAGCTATCTATTTACTAAATGATATTGCTGATATTGAATCAGATCGAAAGCACCCCCGCAAAAAGAATCGCCCAATTGCTGCTGGACGCATCTCAGTGAAATTTGCCAGAATCTTTGCTATTTTTCTGCTTCTGATTGTATTTGTTTGTGGGTATTTTCTTTCCAAAGAATTTTTGTTGATCGCGTTATTGTACTGGATCACAAATACCATTTACTCCAAGTGGCTAAAACATCAACCCATTCTGGATGCGATCACGCTCTCAATGGGCTTTCTGTTGCGTGTTTTTGCTGGTGTCAGCCTGATTGAAGTAGAGCGTTTCTCACCCTGGCTCTATGTGGTTGCTACACTGATATCTCTATATATCGTCCTCGGTAAACGCCGTTCCGAATTGAATTTGATCTCAAATACGACCAACGAACAACGCCCTGTCTTGGATGGCTACACAATTCCTTTTCTGGATCAGCTGATCAGTATTATATCTGCGACAACAATTATCTCATATAGCTTATACACCTTTTCCGCTCCAAACGTACCAGCCAACCATACCATGATGCTCACCATTCCATTTGTTATTTACGGTATCTTCCGCTATTTACACATCATGCAAGTACAATGTAAAGGTGATACGCCGGAAGAAATTTTTCTGCATGATCGCCCTCTGCAGATCGTAATGGCATTATGGGCTTTCACTGTTGTGCTTATTTTCTATTTCACCTGATCGATCGATGGCTCATACCATACAAAAAGCGCCTGGAAAAATAATCCTCTTTGGAGAACACGCTGTTGTTTATGGACAGCCTGCAATTGCTGTTCCTATTCCACAACGATTTGCTACAGTTACCATTGAGCCAATCATTCGCGGAGATCACCCCACTCACATTATTGCACCTGATATTGATTTAGACCAGCATTTATCCGATCTGCCTGACAATCATCCTTTTGTGTTGATCTGTAAATTGGTGAAGGATCATGGAAACTTGCATCATCTGCCTGCAATGAACATACAAATTTCTTCAACACTGCCGGTTGCATCAGGTTTGGGTTCCGGAGCGGCAGTATCAGTTGCTCTAGCCAGGGCATTATGTACTTTTCTGGGCGTATCCCATTCGAATGCCGATATTTCTGGGATGGCATACGAAGTAGAAAAAATTCACCACGGAAATCCATCCGGTATAGATAATACTGTCATTGCTTTTCAGAAAGGTATTCTATTTCAAAAGCAGCACCCGATTCAATGGCTGAGCCTTGAGCATGAACTTGATTTCCTTATCGTTAATAGTGGCGAGAAAAAATCAACAAAAATCATGGTCGATATGGTTGCTGAACAATTACAGAATTCACCTGAACGATACCAATCCATCATTGAACAAATTGGCAGCTTAACCTTGCAGGCCAAATCAGATCTTGAATCCGCTGATATTCCCGAACTTGGAAAAGCCATGCATCAAAACCATTTGCTGCTGCAGCAATTGGGTGTATCCACGCCTACATTAGATAAATTGGTGGAAATCGCCATGAAAAATGGTGCCGCCGGGGCAAAGCTATCCGGAGCGGGCGGTGGCGGCAATATGCTCATTTTGCCGAATACCGAAAAAATATACAGCGTACAAAATGCATTGCTACATGCAGGTTTTACAAATATCATCCAGGTATCCATTCACTGAACAGGTACACAAATGAAAATAGTCTTCTTGAAATTAGGCGGTTCATTAATAACCGATAAAGAAAAACCCTATACAGCAAAACTTGATTTATTAGCTGAACTTGCCCGGCAAATCAAAGAAAGCTATCAGGATGGGAATCAATATCAATTAATCATCGGACATGGTTCTGGTTCGTTTGGGCATCAAGCTGCAAAAAAATATGGTACACGCAATGGGGTTAATTCGCGTGAAGATTGGTTTGGTTTTCTTGAGGTTTGGAAACAGGCGCGTGGATTAAATCAGATCGTGATCGAAGCCTTGACTGCTGCCGGATTACCTGTTCTGGCCTTTCCACCTGTAAGCGCTGTTATCGCAGAAAATCAGAAAATAAAATTATGGGATACACAATTGATTCAAACAGCGCTGACAAATAAACTGATCCCGGTGATTTACGGGGATGTGATCTTTGATAAAACCATGCACGGCACGATTCTCTCAACCGAAGAATTATTTCAAGGGTTGGCGAAAACTATCACACCCGATTATATTTTCATCGCAGGGATTGAAAAAGGGGTTTGGCATGATTTTCCTGCTTGTAGCAGGTTAATGAAAGAGCTCACGCCCAGTATTTTAGCGAGCCAAGAGAGTACTATTGCTGGTTCAAACGCAGTGGATGTAACCGGTGGTATGGCAGAGAAGGTGAACCAGATGATGAATCTGGTACAATATCATCCCAATCTTAAAATACAAATTTTCTCAGCCGAACAACCGGAAAATATCCGCAGGGTATTGGACGGCGAACAGCTTGGGACATTAATTCATATTGGATAATGTGTGTCAGACAGGAGAACGGAGATGATTTTCCGTAGACAGGAATTAGAAGCCTTTGAAGATCAGATGTTAGCCCCCTATGCTGTGCGCAGCAAAAACTCAAAAGGCCTTTTATATATCGAAGAAGAATCCGCTCAACGTACTGCTTTTCAAAGAGACCGTGATCGCATCATCCATACCACTGCCTTTCGCAGATTAGAATATAAGACACAGGTCTTTATCAATCACGAAGGGGATTATTATCGCACACGATTAACCCACACAATTGAAGTTGCCCAAATTGGACGTTCCATTGCCAGAGGTTTAGGGGCCAATGAAGATCTTACTGAGACCATTTGCCTCTCACATGATCTTGGACATCCTCCATTTGGTCACTCAGGCGAACGTGTATTGAATCAATTAATGCTGGATTACGGTGGATTTGAACATAACAAACACACATATCGCATTGTCACCGATCTCGAAAAAAGATATCCTGAATTCTCAGGATTAAATCTATCATGGGAAACACTTGAAGGTATTGTGAAACATGAATCAGAATATGACAGCTCTGATGCAAAAGATTTTAATCCGGATTTACGTGGACATTTGGAAGCTCAAATATGTAATATAGCTGATGAACTGGCCTATACAGCCCATGATCTTGATGATGGATTAAGGTCAGGTATGATTCATACTGGAATGCTTGAGGGGATAGAATTATGGGAAATCATCAGCAATCCATTCCGCTGGTCTGGTACACAAATTGATGAACTCTCCCGCCATCAGATTAATCGTGAACTGATTGGCTACCTGGTTTCTGATGTAATCCAGGCTACTGAGAAAAAAATCCTGGAAAGTAAAATCAAGTCTGTGGACGAATTACAACGCTTATCGTATAATGTACTTTGCTTTTCAGATGAGCTTCAGCAACGTTTACGCGTATTGAAGGATTTTCTATATAAAAATTTGTACCGTCACTACCGGGTACAACGCATGGCGGTAAAAGCAGATAGAATATTAACGGATATGTTCAAAGCGTATCAAAGTGAATCAACAATATTACCGCAGCACATACAGGGATTAATCGAAGATCAGGGGCTGGAAAGAACCATATGTGATTATATTGCAGGAATGACGGATCGATACGCCATCGAGGAATATCAGAAACTGTTCGATCCAAAATCCCTACCTTAAGATCAATCAAACTTTTATAGGATTTTTGGAGAATTTATGTCAAAAAATGTATCATATCTAACCGCAGAAGGCGCTGAAAAATTACGTGAGGAACTGGAAAATCTTAAGGGGCCATCCCGGAATAGCCTAGCCGAAAGATTGCGCGCTGCCATTGAACAAGGTGATTTATCAGAAAATGCCGATTACATTCAGGCTAAGGAAGAACAAGGTTTCCTGGAAGGACGTATCCAGGAACTTGAGTCAATTCTGCGTAATATGGTCATTATTGATGATCTTAAACAAGATTTAAATGAGGTTGGCGTTGGTGATCATGTCACTATTCAGGAAGATGATTTTCCTGAGGAAACCTATTTTATTGTTGGCCCGAAAGAAGCTGACCCTGCCAATTTCCGAATATCTCATCTCTCCCCTATCGGTAAATCACTGATTGGAAAAAAAGTTGGCGATGTTGCGACCGCTCAAACACCTGGCGGTGAGACTTGTATGAAAATAATCAAAATTGAATAATTTTTTTCGAAACATTAAATACAGAAGAGGCCGTCCAAAATGGAAGGCCTCTTTTTTTTTCTGTATCCAAAATTACTTTGGCCAGACAGCTAACTCTAATGTCATCCGTTCAAAGTAACTTCCATCCGGTAATGCACCTTGGCCATAATTCATATCAACTGCACGGGCTTCCAATTTCAGCGTTGCCGTTTCCAGCCAGACAGATTCGCCAGGTGATAAGAGAATGGGTTCACCTTTTGAAGCCAGTCGCTGACTGATTGTCGGATCATTGAAAGCATGTCGGCTCATTAATACTTTTGTTACCGTTTGAATATCATTTTTATCAAATAACCAGACTTCAAATGCAGTAACCTTCTTTGGATCACCAACACCAATCGTATCAGATATACCTACACCACATTCCCCAAGAAATTCTCCAGATGGTGAATCAATGCTAAATGAATCATCATAAAGGTCATCACCAATCATATAAGTCGTCATGAATTGGGCAATCGCTGTACCCATATCCGCTTCATCATAATCAGTAAATTCTGCCTGTCGGGAAATTTCCTGTGCTTCTTTCATAGCAGACACATTATAATCAGCCACATCTGGTTCTTTATTGCGATTTGCACGAGATTTCTTATTCCGCACCAGCATTACATACGCAAACGCGCCAGCAAAAGCCAACATCAATAAACATGAGACAACCAATAATAAAACACTACCTGATGTACTTTTCTCTGGTTCAACCGTTGGCAACGTGTCGGCCAGACTGGATTCAATTGTATTATCCTCACCTTCCAAGGCTGGGAATGTCAGTTCTGTAGAGGTCATCGGAGATTGCACCATGTTTGCAAACATAGCTACATCTTCAGGATTCATAGTTGGGTCACTTTGCAAAGCTTGGAGCAATGCAGTTTTATTTTCGCCAAGTTCTTCCCAACGCGTCATTGCTTTGGCACGGTCATTATTCTTTGCGTATGAATCGACAATCATACGAACGTAATCCTGCTGTAAATCATCCCTGAGATGTTGAGCAGATGCATCTTCCCATTGCAAAGGCCATAAGCCCCAACCCAACACGACCAAACCGATGAACAAGCCAAGGACAAACGTCCCTGCAGCCAAGATAATAGGATTTTTTAGCCACCCGCGAATGATATCCATACGTATTGCTCCTGAAAGATTGCTTAATAAATTATCCAATCTGTTAATGTATTTTAGATGAGGTTTGCATCTGATGCAAACATTATCTTATTGCAACATTTTAGATGCAAGAATTATGCCGATTCCTGTTCGGCTGTTTCAACCTCATCGCGTGAAAATATGGTTTCACAATCCATACAATTGACTTGTTTCTTGTTTGCAATCACTAATGTTCCTGAACAGCTAGGACATTTTGCAGCAATAGGCTGCTTCCAGGAAGTAAAATCACATTCTGGATAGTTTGAACACCCATAGAATACCCGTCCTTTGCGTGTTCGGCGTAATACAATATCACCTTCATCCTTTGGACAAGATACCCCGATTTTTTCCAGCCAGGGTTCTGTATAACGACATTCCGGGAAATTGTTACAACTAATAAATTTTCCATATCGTCCCCAGCGAATCACCAAATCGTGACCACACTTGGGGCATTCACGGCCAATTTTTTCCAATTCAGCTTTCTTTTCAGGCATTTCTTTTTCTGCTTTATCAAGCAGAGGTTTGAATTGCGAATAAAATTCAGCGATTAATTCCGGCCAGTTGTTGGTTCCACCAGCAATTTCATCCAAGTCTTCTTCCATTTTAGCCGTAAAGCCGACCTCAATAATACTTGGGAAGTGTTCTACCAATAAATCATTTACAACCACACCTGTTTCAGTTGGATATAAACGCTTGGCTTCACGGTAAATATATCCGCGCTCTTGAATAGTAGAAAGAATCGCTGCATAAGTCGATGGACGTCCTATGCCATGCTCTTCCATCAATTGAACCAGTGAGGCTTCCGTAAACCGAGGTGGTGGTTGTGTAAAATGCTGCTCCGGATAAAGTTCTTTTAGATCCTGAGGTTCATTTTCCTGCAAGTTAGTAGGAATATCAAATGCATCACCATTTTCATCCGTTTTATCTTCATCTTTGGATTCTTCATATAGAACCAAGAACCCTTGGAAGCGAATAGATGAACCTGTCGTCCGGAATAAATACTTGTGATCAACAGCTTTTCCAGTAATTTCGACTGTGATCGTATCATAGAGCGCGTTCGACATCTGCGATGCCATAAACCGTTTCCAGATAAGTTGATACAGTCGATATTGATCACGACTAAGGAATGATTTCAATTCTTCAGGGCGGCGTTTTACAGATGAAGGACGAACGGCTTCATGTGCTTCTTGCGCCCCTTTCGCACGAGTGCGATAAACTGGTGCTTTATCCGGTAAATAGTCTTTGCCATACGTTTTTAAAATCAAATCACGTGCTTCTTTTTGAGCGTACGCAGAGATATTCGTTGAATCAGTACGCATATAAGTTATCAAACCAACCGTACCAGAGCTGCCAATATCAATTCCTTCATAAAGTTGTTGAGCCAATGCCATTGTGCGTTTGGCTGTAAAACCTAATCGGCGGGAAGCTTCTTGCTGTAAAGTACTGGTAATAAATGGCGCGGATGGTGTTTTCTTGCGCGAGCCTTTTTTTACTTTGCTGATTTCGAATTTGCTTTTTTCCAAATCCGCCACAACATCATCCACAGTCATCTGATCTGGCAATTTCGGATCTTCGCTATTAATCTTTACCAGTTTGGCTTTGTAAGTTGCATCACTTAATGCGGAATAGAAAGAACCGGCAATACTCCAATATTCTACTGGCTCGAAATCGGCGATAGCACGTTCACGTTCTACAATTAATCGCAATGCAACCGATTGAACCCTTCCGGCAGATAAACGGCTGCGTACTTTTGCCCACAACAATGGACTGATACCATATCCCACGAGACGATCAAGGATGCGGCGCGCCTGTTGCGCATCCACCAATGACATATTAATGTCACGCGGATGATTAAAAGCGTCATCAATTGCCGATTCGGTAATTTCATGAAAGACGACACGTTTGTATAACTTCTCATCTTCACCGATAGATTCCTGCAAATGCCAGGCAATCGCTTCACCCTCACGATCAGGGTCAGTTGCCAGATAAATCTCTGCGGCATCTTTGGCAATAGCTTTTAACTCTTTTACAACTTTACGTTTCTCATTTGGGATGCGATATTTTGGTTGAAAATTATTGTCTACATCTACAGATAACTCTGAACGCAATAAATCTCTTACATGTCCGACAGATGCCCTGACAGTATAATCCTTGCCTAAAAATCGTCCAACTGTTTTTGCTTTAGCTGGCGATTCAACAATAACCAATTTTCCTTTGCGTACTTTTTCAACAACTTTCCGTTTTGGAGGAATCATACCCTCATGTGCCGGTGTTTTTCCAATACGGTACATTTTTGTTCCACATACCGTACACAGACCTATGGTAACGGGTGCTGCTGCTGCATTAAAATCTGCTCGCGGATCTTGAATTTCGCGTTTTTCTCTACATTTAACACAATATGCTTCCAAGCCAACTCTCCTATAAATAAGCTTCTTTCTTTTGCTCCAATAATTTCTTAACCACTTCTTTGACGTCTTGTACCCGATTCCGATCACTGACGAGAATTGCATCTCCCGTATCAACAATTACCAGATCTTTAACGCCTATGGTAACAATCAAGCGGTCTTGCTGATTCGAACACACCAAAGATTCACTCGTGTCGATTCCTAAATGTTCTGCGCCCAGAATAATATTACAATTTTCATCAGATTGCAATACATCAAAAAGGGAATCCCAACTTCCTACATCATTCCATTCCAGATTGGCAGCCGGAATGACGACGACATCTTCAGCATGCTCCATAATACCATAGTCAATCGTTTGCGGTTTTATCTTTGGCCAAATTCCTTTTATTCGCTGTTCAGTTTCAGAACTACTATTTGTTGCAAACATATAGTGCATTTTTTCAGTTAACTCAGGCATTAAGGTTTCAAATGCATCTAGTATCTTTGCGACCCGCCAAATAAACATACCGGAATTCCAATCATAATCACCTGAAGCCAACATACACTGTGCTGTTTCCAGATCCGGTTTTTCACGGAATTGTGCCACCCGGTATATTGGCAAATCAAAACCTGATATCTCATCGTTTGTACGATGGATATATCCATATCCAGTGGATGGGAATTTTGGAACAATACCCAATGTAACCAAATATCCGGATTGTGCTGCATCGTACGCAGTATTTAGAACAGATTCAAACATGGCTATATTCTCAATCAAGTGATCAGCGGTAAGTACTGCCATAACTGCATCAGGATCAACCTTTTTTAATACGCTGGCTGCATACGCCACCACCGTCGCGGTACCTTTTGGCATCGGTTCAATCAAGAAGTTTTCATTTGGAATTTCTGGTGTTTGTTCAGATAACGCCTCAATCTGATCTGCAACCGTAACCACAAAAATGCGTTCTGGTGGAAACAGATTCTTCAAACGGTCACAGGCCAATTGATACATCGTACGGTTATTTGTCAAAGTTAACATTTGCTTTGGAGTGGATTTTCTAGACAATGGCCATAAACGGGTGCCGCCACCCCCTGCCATAATTACCGCATAATAATTATTTTTCATTTTTTGTACTCCTCTGAAGAACAGATTTTCCATGGGAAACCCTGTACTTTACCCCCTCAACTTGGGTGACAAACCCTTTTAATTCCATCATGCTCAATGTGGCGGATATTGTTTGCACGGGTAAATTTGTCATATTTAATATTTCATCAATTATCAGTGCCTCTGATCCTAAACATGTCAGAATTTTTTCTTCATTTTCATTTTCAGGAATCATGGCACGTGGTTTTTCCATTATAGCGTCTTGTCTGATATTTAAATTATCCAGTAGTTGATCATAATCCAATAATGGTATCGCGCCCTGGGCAATTAGCTGATTGGTGCCTTTGCTTTGTTGTGCATAAATAGGTCCTGGCAATGCATATACATCTCTGCCATGTTCAGCAGCATAGGTTGCAGTAATCAAGGCGCCGCTTTTTTGTCCAGCTTCAATCACAATTGTCGCCAAGCTTAACCCTGAGATAATTCGATTTCGTGGCGGAAAGTTCACGCTTTCTGGTGGTGTTCCAGGGAAATAATCACTAATCAAAACGCCTTGTTGAACAATCTGTTCTGACAAGCCACGATGTTCCGGTGGATAAATGACATCAACACCACAGCCCAAAACTGCAATTGTTCTACCATTTGCCTTAATAGCCGCATGATGAGCAATTGCATCCACACCTCGTGCCATACCGCTCACCACGGTAATATCATGGCTTGCTAAAAAAGCTGCCAATTCATTTGTGATCTGCTTACCGTAGGAAGATGCTTTGCGGGTTCCAACAATGGCAACAGCCCATTCATCAGTAGGAATATATTCTCCCTTAAAAAATAACACGGAGGGTGGATTATTAATTTCTTTCAATCTGCGGGGATATAATTCATCATCAAGCGTAAGGACATCAATACCCTTTTGCAGGATTTCATCAAATTTCTGATCCGGATCAATTTTCTTGCGCCCGGTAATAAAATAATCACATACTCGTTCAGGCAATCCACCTGCACAGAGTTCTGCTCTACTTGCATACCAGGCTGTTGAAAGATCGGGGAAATAGGAAGCTAATTTTTGAAGGCGTGCAGGACCTATTCCTTGTATTGCATTGAAGGCGACCCAGAATTTTCGTTGATCCATCATTCCCCTGAATAAAATTACAACATCGCAGGTAAACGAACGATGATTTTTCCTTCTTCCAGCGCATAATTTAAAACAACATCGAAAATAACAGGTAACAATAGTTCCTTATTTTCTTCGGTTTTAACGACATAAACATCATTTGCGCCTGTTTCAAGAATGTCTGTCAAGACACCTAACTCATGATCATCTTCATCAACAATTCTTAAACCAAGCAGTTGATGATGATAATATTCTCCCTCAGGTAAAACCGGTAATTCAACCGCATCAATAAATACTGGCTGATTCCGATACGGAACGATCTCATCTGGGGAATTTACGTCTTCCAATTTAAGCAAAATGTTTTTATTGGCCCAACGAAGACGCTCAATCATTACTACTTGATGATGATCACCAATGTATACCTTCTTACCAGGTATGATCCGCTCAGGAAAGTGTGTTGTAACTTGCATCAGGATCTCACCTTTTAAACCATGAGCGCGGCGTAATTTACCAATACGCAAGAAGACAGGCTCGCCATTCGCAGGCGAGCCAGTATTATTTTGATCTGAAGCCAGGGAATTGTCGTCTTGCTTAGTTCTCATGCGGTTCAACAACATCCAGGGTAACTTGTTTCCCATCGTGGGCTGCGGTGACTCTGGAAAGAATCCGCATAGCATTGGCCACTCGACCACCTTTTCCAATCACACGCCCCATATCTTCAGGAGCGACATTGAGTGCCAGGTGAACACGGCCACCACCTACAGATTGGGTTACTTTAACTTCTGTCGGATTATCAACCAGAGACAAAACGATGTATTCAATTAAAGATTTCATGGCTTCTCCTTATTACTGAGGATTATGCACCAAAATCAAATGATTAATCACGGCGGGTGCGTGGATCTACTTTTCGATTTTCATAATATGCTTTTGATTCTGCTAAAACAGCATCCAGGGACTCCCCTGATTTAACACGCTCAAAGCGTTCCATTAATCCAACGCTCTTGAAAAGTTGCTGTACTGAATCAGAGGGTTGGGCGCCTTTACTTAGCCAATCAAAAATACGATCTTCTTTTACTTCAAAAGTAAAAGGTTCAGTACGGGGATTGTAATGACCTAAAATTTCAAGAAATTTGCCATCTCGTGGACTTTCTTTGTCTGCGGCAACCAGACGATAACTGGGTTGACGTTTCAGACCTACTCTACGTAAACGTATTCGAACCATTGAGTAATTTCTCCTATTACCTATTTTTCATATTAATATCACGGTATTGTAACTATTGCTGTTTCCATGAAGTTTAGGGACGCCGAAGGAAGCGTGAAACAACATGACGGACAGTAACAGTTACTTGAACATGCGGGATAAACCTTTACCGCCTGTTTTCTTAATCATTTTCATCATCTTTTGCATTTCTTTAAACTGCTTTAATAAGCGGTTTACGTCCTGCACAGTCGTACCAGAGCCTGCAGCAATACGTCGCCGTCTACTGGCATTTAATAAATCTGGCGATTTGCGTTCCGCACGAGTCATCGACAAGATGATTGCCTCGGTTCTATTCAATTGTCTATCGGCTTGAATCGGATCAACCTGCTGAGTCATTCGATTCATTTCGCCTGGCATCATAGATAACAATTGATCTACCGAACCCATCTTACGAACCTGCCGAATCTGATCAATATAATCTTCCAGATTCAACCGCCCAGAGAGCATTTTCTCGGTTTGTTTCTCTGCTTCTTCTTGAGAGTAATTTATCTCTGCTTTTTCAATTAAGCCGAGGATGTCACCCATACCAAGAATACGAGATGCTAAACGGTTTGAATCAAAAGATTCCAGTGCATCAACACTTTCGCCAGTACCGATAAATTTAATTGGAACACCGGTAACACTTCTTATAGAGATAGCAGCACCACCTCGTGCATCGCCATCCATTTTTGAAAAGATCAAGCCACTGATTTGTACTGCATCCCTGAAGCCTTCTGCAATCGCCAAAGCTTCCTGACCAATCATAGCATCCACTACCAACAATGTTTCTGATATCGTAATATTCTTGGCAATGGCCTTTAATTCTACCATTAATTCCTGATCTAATTGAGAACGTCCCGCTGTATCAACAATCATCACCCCAAAGCCACCCTTTTTGGCGTGATCATAAGCGCGACGTACCATTTGGGGTACTTTCTTGTCGGCCTCATGAAAGACAGGTATGCTGATTTGTTCACCCAGTGTACGCAATTGATCAGCAGCAGCCGGACGATATGGATCAGCACCGACCAGCAATACTCTTTCGCCTTTTGCCCGCAGGTATTTACCCAATTTGGCACTAGCCGTTGTTTTACCGGAGCCCTGCAAACCAACCAGCATAATAACCCTGGGCTTTTCACCAGTCAGGTTTAAACGATCTGGTTCACCCAAAGTAGCGATCAGCTCTTCATGAACGATCTTAATCACTTGCTGGGCTGGATTTAACGCCTTGGAAACCTCCTGCCCTACAGCACGTTCACGAATACGATTGGTGAAATCCTTAACCACACTGTAATGTACATCAGCCTCCAGCAATGCCATTCGAACAGAACGCAAAACAGTATCAACATCCTCGGCAGACAATTTACCGCGTCTGCGTAGATCCTGAAAGATATTTGATAACCGGTTGCTTAAATTCTCGAACAAGGAATCCTCTGAAAACATTTATTAATATGAAATAAGGCTCCCACCAGTGCGGGAAATACTGCTAGATTGTATTCGGTATGAGATAAATGGTCAAGGTTTTCCAGTTCTGCTAAAAAAGGATGATAAAATATACTTTCGTATTAGTATTTGTGAAAATTTGCGTAACCAAAACAGAACTTAAGGGTTATTAGCTATGATTATCCATGAATCTTTCATTTGAATAATAAGGAGTCGGCATAATGTCAAAAGTTGCGGTCGTTACAGACAGTACTGCATATTTACCTGAGGATCTTATCAAAGGTTTGCCAATACATATTTTGCCATTACAAGTAATTTGGGGTGCAGAAACTTATCGGGATGGCATAGATATCAAACCGGTAGATTTCTATCAAAAACTTTCGGAATCGGATATTATTCCCTCAACCTCCCAGCCTTCCCCCAAGGTTTTTCAGGATAAGTATCAGGAACTTCTTGATCAGGGTTTTGATATTATTTCTATTCATATTTCAGCAGCATTATCTGGAACAGTTCAATCAGCTACTCAGGCAAAGCAAATATTGAATAAAGAGAATATCGCCATCTTTGATTCCAAGGTAACCGCTATGGCTTTGGGTTTCAATGCGCTAATTTTGGCAAGGGCTGCAAAAGATGGCGCGTCCTTAGAGGAATGTATTGCAATGGCAGAAAAAATGCCGGAAAAAAGTGGCGCAATCTTTGCAGTTAGCACCCTTGAGTTCCTGCATAAAGGTGGACGTATTGGTAGTGGATCCGCTTTTCTGGGTACGGCATTAAAACTTAAACCGATTCTTTGGTTATCAGATGGAAAAATTGAAGGCAAGGAAAAAATTCGCACGTTAAACAAAGCGCTTGATCGTTTAGTTGCCCTAATGGTTGAAATCATGGGTGATCATAAACATATAGCATTAGGCATTATCCATGCTGATGCAGAGCAACAGGCCTATAAAACTTTAGAAAAGGCCACAGAAGCGATTGGCAAAGACCGGGTATCTGAAGGGGTTGTAACAGATGTCAGTCCAGTTATTGGCACACACACAGGTCCAGGAACAGTGGGGATATCCTATCAAATATTAGATTAAAGAGATCGATCTCGATCTCTTTTTTTTCATTTTTCCATAATTAGGGTACAATTCTTTGGGTTTTTCTTTCCACACCCGGCATGATTCAAAAACAATCATCCATTACAAGATAAAGGAAAATCAAGATGAGAATGTACCCTAATATTGCAATTGGCAAACCTGATATTTTACTTCCTAGAAAAGACATAAACATGAATCAATGGGCGGTCATCGCCTGTGATCAATTCACATCCGAACCTGAGTATTGGCAGGATGTGAAAGAAATTGTAGCTGATGCACCATCTACTTTGAATTTAATTTTGCCAGAGGTCTATCTTGGCAAAGCATACGAAAAAGAGATAACCCAAACGACGCAAAAAAATATGAGCAACTATCTGGACCAAGGTATCCTTGTTGAACACGAAGGATTCATTTTAGTTAAACGTTCAGTAGATGGCAAGACACGACATGGCATTTTACTGGCTTTGGATTTGGAATCCTATGATTTTAATGTAGGTTCACAAAGCCTGACTCGCGCAACAGAAGGCACTATATTGGACCGTCTGCCCCCGAGAATAAAAATTCGCGAGAACGCCTTGCTCGAACTACCTCATATTCTTGTCCTGATTGATGATCCTGATCGTACGGTCATTGAACCTATCGTCGCCCAACAAGATAAGCTTAGAAAATTGTATGATTTTGACTTGATGAAAGATAGCGGTCATCTTACAGGGTATGCGATAGAAGATGAAAAAATCGAAAACCAGATGATTTCAGCGCTGGAAATGCTGGCAGATCCAAATCATTTTCATAAAAAATATGATGTGCAAACTGATTTAGGTGTGTTGCTCTTTGCAATGGGTGACGGCAATCACTCATTGGCTACAGCAAAAGCAATCTGGGAGCGTATAAAATCCGATGTCGGTATGGACCACCCCGCCCGCTATGCTTTGATTGAATTAGAAAATGTTCATGATACCGGATTGAAATTTGAACCCATTCATCGGGTCTTATTCTCCTGTAAGGAAGACTACAAACAAGCCTTGAAAAGCTACTACGGTGATTCATTTGTATACCATCCGTGTAAATCATATCAGCAGGTTATCGATGGTGTCTATACGCAGGCATTCAAAGGACATACCATTGGCCTGGTTTCAAAAGATGAGTTTGCACTTATCCAATTCACCAAAACTAATTCAAATTTACCAGTAGGAACATTACAGCCTTTTCTGGATCAGTGGGTAAAATCTGGTGGCGTACAAGAAATTGATTATGTTCATGGGGATGATGTCGTATTGCGATTAGGTCAACAAGAAAGTAATCTTGGTTTATTGCTGCCCCCAATGCCAAAAAGTGATCTCTTTAAAACTGTTATTTTGGATGGCGCCTTACCACGCAAAACATTTTCGATGGGCGAAGCCCATGAGAAACGGTTTTATGTAGAGTGCCGCAAAATTGAAATTTAATCTCTCAACAATATAGGTGGTCTTGCCAAATGCCTGAATATGTACATTCTTTTACACCTGACGATGATGCCGTTAATCCTGAACAAGTAAGAATACTGTCACTCTCAATTGAATTAATGTCTGAACCAACAAAAGTGCGTGTAAAAATTCAGCTTTCGCCATTTACTCAATTGCCGGATATTAATTTCCGAATACTTGATGCATCAGATACAGAAGTATCATCAGTTAATATGATTGAATCTGTCCTGAATCAAATCAATTTCGTCATGCATATCCGCAAAAACAAAGAATCCATAACCGGAAAATATTCACTATCTGCAGAAGTTTTATATAGGGATATCGGGATAGTGGATCAGAAAACAATTCAATTTGAAATATAAACCAAGAAGCTGTCCATTGGGGCAGCTTCTTGGTTTATTCTTATAAACGTTTACTGTATGCAATTCGCATATGCTCAATAATTTTGGATACATATTGGGGATCGATACCAAGCTCAATACCAATTGCTTGATAGTTTAAATTACTATCGAATGGCGTTTTCCCACTATGCAATAACCATTTTATAACCGCTTGTTGCATTTGCTTAATTGCTACAGAGTCAATTTTTTGAGCGCTGCCATTTCGTTTCCCATTATTCCCGTTTTTTACTTTTTCATCCATTTTCTCAGCAGTTTCAATTTTTTTTGGAATGGACGGCATGGGCATTTCAATGGATTTTTCAGCTTCCGCTTTTGGCTCAATCTTTGTTTTGGTCACTACTTTAGTAATGTTTTCAACTACTGGTGAAGATGCTGCAACAGTTTGAGTGCTTTCTGCATCAATTGAAACCTGTGGGGATTCTATTGGTGCATTAATATTTATTTCAGCAACCAAATCCTTTACCAAGAGATCATCATTAGCAGATAATAATGCTTGTTCCTGCAACATTACCCTTGTAGTAGCATTCTTTTTTGCTGTCTTGCGTTCTTCTGATCTTTCCCAGGTTTTCTTCAATTTCAGATAATACTCTTCAACAGAACCTTCATATTCTTCAATTAATTCCTCATATTGCTTTGCAGCCATGGCAATCTGCTGGCCAAGAATATGCCCACCTATCAAAGCAGCTACTGAGGCGGCCGGTCCAATTAAGATAATTAACGCTGATTCTACATATTGAGTGATATTTGGATCAATCTCCGTAGCCAAACTCAAGCTCTGTGCCAACCCAGCCACAATGGATATTGCAGCCAAAAGTAATATACCAATGACCAATACCCATGGTGAAACTTTTCTACTCCTGGAGGCTAATACAGCAGCATAAACTACAATGCCTGCTTCCACAGTAAACATAGCCAAAACAGCTTCAAAATATCCTAATATTGGGGATGAACTGCTGAACACAGCCGTTCGATAAAATACTTCAGCAGTACGCATGGATGCAAGTAACACAGATGCGATACTTACCAATAAGTATGCTTTAAATTCCCATCCTTGTTTTACAGGAGATGGCTTAACAGGAAAGGGATTCAAAGCTCGAAATTTATCACCATAAATATGGAAAGCTTTTACTTCCTCTTCAGCCATTAATTGTAGTTCGTCTAACACGTCAATTACCTCAACAGCATATTTCTAAAATACAATGTTCACTACTAATAGATTTCAATATATCATTTTACAAATAACTATTCTTCAGATTCATCAGTTTCCAATCCAACCATTAATTGGGGATTCTCTTCCAGTCCAAGCGCATCTTGTTCAGCAATATTTGTCGCCCATTCTTCAGCGTAAAACACCTCACGAACCCGTTTGTTGAACAAGAAAAATAAGATGAAAATATCCATTAATGCAACTATTGCATAAAAACAAATTGTACCCGCACCAATCAAAGTAATCGTTAACCAATTGGGGTTTGGATTCCCAAATACACTTGCACCAACTGTGCCAAGTACCGCAATGAAACCTCCCATGAGCCCAAGGCCACTCAAGAAAATGGCGGTCATTCGAGATGAATTCTTTAGCCTAATCAATCCTGCACCAACGATTGCATACATACCGCAAAGAATTAATCCTAAGATAATGCCAGTAAACGGCAAAAAAAGGTTCTGAGTCAATCCAACGGTTCCATTTTGCATGGGTGGCAATAATGAAAATACAAATAACCCGGCAGTTCCCAACAAGATAACGCCTGCCATAAAATAATGGAACCCACCTACAAGAAATACACCATCACGAACAGATCGGCTAGTCATAGATTACTTCTCCTTTTCCATGGAAATCAAATTTATTATCTACTTATTGATTTCCCAAAGTTCAATATTTGATAAATTACATTGTGTTCCGTATCCGTACATATTGCCGGATACAACGGTGAAAGCAAGCGACCCGGATGCAATCCAGGGATCCCTTTTCCTGAATATTTCTTTCTCGTTAAAATAAAGATTGATATACTCGCCTTCGACAACAATCATAATTTTTCCATAACCATTCTCACGATCTACATCATAAATCGTTGTACGGCCAAGTAATGAAGACCCACCATTTAGATTTCGAAACAAACGTGCCCTTCCATCCAAACTATAATAGGCCATGTAATGATTCAGGTCTGCATCCTGATGGAATATGAAACCACAGCCCGATTCACGCCAATCGCCTGTATTTCCATCAACTGCCCATGATGCATCAGCTCTCAACACAAAATCATCCAGTTCGTAAAAACCAGTCGGGGTTTGTTCATATACATGTAATTGATTCCAACTACTTCCATAATCAGGAAGACCATAGAATTGACCATCCGTGGTTGAGATAATTTCACTATCAAATAAATTTTGAATCTCAATTACCATTTCAGATGCAAATGCTGTAGCATCCAAAGTAGGCGTGTTTGTTTCAGTAGGCGGAATCGGTGTCTGTGTTTCAGTCAAAGTAATTTCAACTGTATTCGTTGCGGATGGAATACTGACTGTAGCGGTCTCAATAGGTTGTTCAATTTCTGTTTCAGTGATGTCTGGTGTTGTTGAATTGATCACTTCATTTGCTGCTGTGGCTGCGATATTTGTAAAATCAACTGTATTTGTTGCGTTAGCAGCAAAATTTAATCCAGTATAGGGCGTCCCCTGTGCAGAAGTTTGTAACCCATAGCCAACGCCAATAATTCCTGCTGTGATAACTAAAACACTACAGAAAATAATTAGAAATAGCCCTAAGCCCACCGCACCTACAAACATATTGGATGTTCTTCGCTTCATTTGTCACTCCAATTCTTGCACATCAAGATGTTCATTGAGGATACATCTCCGTGAATAATATCATGGGATCAAATGGATGATAACTGCCACTGGTTCGCCAATCCATATATGTGTCTCTCTCTTCTTTTGTAGTAGCAGTATCATAATACGCCATACTGTCAAATGTATATCCGGATTCGCCAATTCGTGTTTCAAGATGTAGATGCGCTTCTGCTGTTTGGCTTTTCCCAACATTTCCCACCTGTTGTTGCCAGGCTATTGCATCTCCAACCTGGTAGCGAGGTGCCTCTATCATATGAGCATATAAGATATACAACGATTGTCCGGGAACAATACTCAATGCATTACAATATTCCACAGGTAAGCTTTCATATGGTGTCTCAACCATCACAGCATGCCCCAGAGGGGGTCTATCATCAATAATTCCCGCAACTGTTCCGGCAAATACTGCATTGATCGGTAAACCAAGAATATAATTTCCCTGATAATCATAAAATCCGAAATCTACACCATGGTGCCCATTATCGCGATTTTCATTAATCATATTATAGTCTTGGGAAATCACCAATGGTAGTTCTAGTGCAGTAAATCCGCTCAATGGAATGCCAATTTCAATATTTTGTGATGCGTTTGAGGGATCAAAACGCTCAATTGTAGGAACCGGAGTTGCTGTATGAACGATAATAAATTCTGCCTGAGGTGTTACATCAACTGGCAAAATATGTTCTGTGGCTTCTACGACTTCAATTGTGTATGTTTGAGTGGGTTCTGGAACTGATGTAGCAGTATTCTCTATTGCAATCACCCTGGGGGGCCTTGTAGGTATACTCCTGATTTGTTCAGTGATTGCCTGCGGTACATCAAGTACAAAGACCATCATCATTGCTATACCAACAAAGAGGCCAATTACCTTTAGTATTACAGCTAGAAGAATGTAATAGTATTGAGGATTAAGACCTTGTTTATTATGACTTATTTTTTCAAATATTGCATCGTATAATTGTTCAGTGCCCATTCAATACTTCCTGAGATTTTTTTCGATGCGCTCTTATTCCAGATTAATTCTTTTCGATTATATCATAATCATTTTTTTTGAAATGCTTTTTGAAAATTGATTAACGGTATAATGGTAAAAATCATTTGATGGTGGGCGTGGATATAAAACAATATGAAAGCCAAAAAACGACCGATTCGATTTTCACGAATGTTTCTACTCATTTTACTTTTAATAGGTATTTCCGCGATTACTGTTATTGGATGGCCATATTTCACAAATTTTGTTCGTAATCCGATTATTGAACCCTTTGTGGATACTGAGCAACTATCCGATATTTTATCGCCAGAGGATAATTCACAAACAACAGGGAATTCAACCAGCAGCGCAGATCAACCTCAAAGTACAAGATTACTCAGTGAAGAAATTGCTCTGGATGGCATTATCGTCTTCTCCATGGCTGATGGATTAAACAACAGTCTATTCCTATATCATCCACAATATATGACCTTCAAGCGCATCACGAATCCCAATAGTGATGACATTGATCCAGCGATTAGTCCGGATGGCTCCCAAATTGCATTTAGTTCAAGAAGAAACGGGTATTGGGATATTTACTTATTGAACATGACAGACGCTACATTAAAACGAATAACAAATACAGCAGCGTATGAAGGACATCCCAGTTGGTCACCCGATGGTCAATGGTTGGTATATGAAAAATATGCCAATAAAAATTTTGACATCTATTTGCATGGTTTGGAAAATACGAACGAAGCACCGATTAATCTAACACAATCATTTACAAATGAATTTTCGCCACAATGGTCACCTGAAGGAAGATTTCTTACTTATATCTCCGATCAGGATGGATCCAATGATGTTTGGGTTGCAGATCTAAATAATACTGATAATCGATTTGAAAATATCACAAAAAGTGCCAGCATTGAAGAAAAAAATCCAGCCTGGTTACCCTCAGGAAAATATATCGCCTGGTCGGCTGCATCAAATTCTCATGCAGGAGCTTATCAATATAATTATGAAACTGGAGAAACGATAACACCCTTTACCGAGAGTGATCAATTTGCCTGGTCTCCTGATGGGTTAACCATGTTATCAATCATTCAGCATCCAAATGGGTCATCGATCAATTTTTATCAAAATAATGGGGAAACGGTATTCCCATTGCAATTTACTAAAAGAAATATATTCGGGTTGGATTGGGCTGGCAATCCATTTGTAGAAAACGTGCTTCAGTACCCCTATTCAGGGTTTACTGATACACCACAAATTTCACTATGGGAACCAGATATTGATACTGACCCACCTCCACCTTCGAATCGTTTTGCTGTTGTGCCATTAAATAATGTATCCGCACCATACCCCTTTATTCATGATCTTGCTGATGAATCTTTTGATCGTTTACGAAAAACGGTCTCTAAACAAACCGGCTGGGATACCTTAAACAGTCTGGAAAATGCCTTTATTCCGATAACGGTACCTTCAGAAATTTGGAACAATGAAAACTGGTTTTATACCGGACGTGCAATTGCTTTAAATACCTCACCCATGGATGCTGGATGGATGACCATTGTTAAGGAAGAAAACAATGGGAAAATCTACTGGCGCATGTATTTAAAATGCCGCTATCAGGATGGTTCTCAGGGAAAACCATTGAAAGTCCGGCCATTCAATCTTGATGCTCGTTTAATAGGCAATCCCGAAATTTATGATCAAGGTGGTATGTTAACAGATATTCCTGAAGGATACTGGATTGATTTCACCGAGCTGGCGTACAGGTACGATTGGGAAAGAATACCCGCCAGTATTCAATGGGAAACCTATTATCCAGCTGCTAGATTTAATATTTTCATTTTTAAGCAGAGTATTGATTGGTCGCATGCAATGCTGGAAATTATCCCCATTGAATTAATCCCAACCCAAAGCTACTCAGATAATAGTTCTGTGATGCATCCTCAACCTGCGGTATCTTCCTTGGGCACCCAAATTCCAGGCGATTCCCAGAATATACGTCCCACCTGGACGCCAGTACCAGGATTAGATAAACCATGATTCAAAAATATCGCTTACGTACATATCTAAAATTTCTGGTGACATTAAGTATTTGTGCCATATGTGCTTCTTGTCAGGCGCTTCCCCAGGAAAATACAGCCGCCGAGGAAACGAACCTCGCTAATGATAATATATCTGCAAATATTTTGCTTACAAGTACACCAGAAGCTATTCCTGATTTCTCAACACTAGTGGAAGAGGATCCTCTGGTCTTTACTTTTCCCACCCCGGGTATGAACCCTGTATCATTATGGCGTCCACCACTTTATCAAGTTCCTTGGGCATTAAATCCAAATGACCATTTCTATTTTGTTCGACCCATTGCAGCAGATGAAGTAAATTGGCCATTAGCAGATTATCGCTATGGCGGCATTTTCTTTGGTCCCGATGTTGTGCATACTGGCATTGATATTCCTAACCCGAAAGGTACACCTGTTCTCGCCGCTGGATCTGGTAAGGTCGTCTTCGCGGGTTATGGATTATTTAATGGAGGAAACGATATTAATGATCCATACGGATTAGCAGTGACGATACAACATGATTTCGGCTATAAAAACCGGCAGCTAATTACGGTTTACGCACATATGGATAGCATCAATGTATCTTACGGGCAGCTGGTAAAGGCTGGTGATCAGCTTGGCACAATTGGAACAACCGGATTCACTACCGGTCCACATCTCCATTTTGAAGTTCGTTTGGATACGGATAGCTTTTTTGCTACCCGTAATCCTGAATTGTGGATTGTGCCACCCCAAGGTTGGGGCGTTTTAACCTGCCGTTTTATGAACACCAATGGTTCATTATTAACAAAACAAACGATCTTTGTCAAAAATCTTGAAACCAATCAGGAATGGGATGTGATAACCTACGGCAAGCACACCGTCAATCAAGACGAATATTACAACGAAAATATGGTGTTATCTGATTTACCAGCGGGCACATATACTGTATACCTTAAATATCTTGATAAATGGAAAAGAACAGATTTGTCTATATATCCAGGTGCTGTCACATATTGCACTTTTAAAGGAGAAAATGGCTTCTCCTTTGATTTACCAGGTCAAAACAATACCGTAGAGATTCCAATTGTGCCAGAGAATATTGGGACATCAGTAAATGATTAATTTTTTTTAATACCGTAAGATTTCCGTTTTTATAGTAAAATTATTGATTGAAATATGAAAACAATAACATTGAAAATGATAATCTCTTGGAGGTTGATATGAAATCCAAAAATAAAGTACTTTTAAGCTTGATTGTGCTTCTGATTGCAGTCAGCATAAGTGCTTGCGGACCCAGCGCCCCTGCCGAGCCTACAGTTGATACGAATTTGATCAAAACTGAAGCTCTTGAAACAGCATTTGCGCAAATGACGCAGGAAGCATTATTTAATCCTACCGAAACACCTGTACCAACTGAAACACCATTGCCAACAAATACCCTAGCACCAACAACCACTCTGGCTCAGGCAACACTGCCTAGTATTGCGACTTCTGCTGTTCAACCCGTTGCTACTCAAGCGACCGGCAATGTTGTTGGAGCCGTCAATACCGGCGACAAAGCGCAATGGATTTCTCAGGAACCCGATGATGGAACAAAGTTTTATTTACGCAATGCAGAGGAGGTACCCCTTTTTTTTGACATATTTTGGACCGTTGAAAATACTGGAACAACCACCTGGAATGATTCCTATAAACTGCGTTATTATGTAGGTGATAAGTTTTTCCGAAATGAAACTGAATTTAGTTTTCCAAAAGATATTTCGGTAGCACCAGGAGAACAGGCTGCATTAAAAATTGTTGCGTCATATCCTGATGATTCTGGAAAATATGAAAGCGTTTGGGTACTAACCAATCCTGATGGTGTAAATTTCCAGGTATTGACAATTCAAATTGAAGTTATAAATGATTTTCCACCTGACTAGTAGATGACTATTTCCAACAATAAAGAGAAATGAGTCACGAAGGGCTGTCCAAGAAGAAAAGGGGAGCCCTTTATTATTTGGTAATATTATTTTAAGTACCGGTATAAGAAAGAGAGTACATTAATAATTAATGAATCATGATTGATATTTCATTGTAATTTATAACGATATAATAAAAATTAGGTAGATGATCAGCAGTTGAAAATATTCAATGTAAGACTTGACAGATTCACTCACCCATATGAAAATCAGTGAACGGAATGTTTGAGACCATTCGCAAACAATTCCTGGAGGAAACCTATGAAAAACAAATACCTGTTCTATACAGTCTTGATGTTCATTTTTACACTTACCATAACAGCCTGTACAACACCACAGCAAGCACCTGCACCAACCATGGATATGAGTATTATCCGCACTGAAGTTGCCATCGCAATGCGTGAAGTTGGTACACAAGAGGCGTTGGCTAATCCCACTGTTGAGTCCATTCAACCTCCAACAAATACACCATGGGTCATAACAGCAACAGCCGAACCAACTTCAGCAGATGCAGTTGCGATTCCATCATTTACCCCAATGTCAACGAAGAAGCCAGCTTCTTCTTACACTTATGTTGCTCCAACAGCAACCTGGGGACCAGCCAGATTAACCAAACAAACCCCTTATGATAATACGACGTTCTCACCTGGTGAATCATTTGATGCAGTCTTTACAATTCTAAATAACAGCACCAAAAATTGGACAATGGGATATTACATTCGTTTCGTTGGCGGTGACTTGGAACCTCAACAAACTCAGATCATGATTAGTGATCTGGTTGATAGAGGTCGCACGATTGATTTCACCGTTGATTATGTTGCACCTGGGCAAGGCGGAAAACATACATCCTATTGGGAAATGGTCGATAACAATGGTGCTGCCATTCTCTCATTCTGGTTAATCATTAATGTCGAGTGAGCTTGACCTTTTAAAACAAACCATCAAAGCCGAGGCAATAAACCTCGGCTTTTGCGTCATTGGATTTTCATCCCCAACAAATATGGATATTGATAAATATCAAGAATGGATTGACTCCGGACAAAATTCCGGGATGAAGTATTTGGCAAACCCGAAAACACTATACGCACACCAAAACCCTTCGCATATTTTTAGCGCCTGCAAATCTATCATATCGTTAGGAGCACTTTTTCCAAATCCTGCAAAACGAGCTGAAGAACCATTGCCAAATGATCATTCCGGAATAATTTCATCTTATGCATATGGTGAAGATTATCATCAGGTTTTATCTCAAAAAATCCAAAAACTGATGATAATAATATCCGAGAAAACAACCCGGAAAATTCAATGGATCAGTGCAATTGATGCAACACCACTGGCTGAGCGTGAACTGGCCATTCAGGCAGGTTTGGGTTGGATCGCAAAGAATAGTATGTTTACCAATCCTGAATTTGGATCAGCAATGTTTCTTTGTGAGATATTGGTTGATATACCATTTCTCCCAGATAAACAGAGCCTTCAGGATTATTGCGGGAAATGCACAAAATGTATTGATGCATGCCCTACCAACTGTATCAACGCTAATCGAACAATCGATGCAAATCGCTGTTTATCCTACTTAACAATTGAACATCGCGGATTAATCTCTGAAGATTTTTTTCAAGCTATTGATAATCGAATTTTTGGTTGTGATATTTGCCTGGCTGTATGTCCATGGAATGCGAACGCGAAGCTAGAGCCAAGAATGGAAGAATTCTTTCCGGATAAAAAGCCACAGATTTTTGATATCAAGAAAAATCTACCAAAATTGCTTGATTCTTTTCATCGCTATTTTGCGCATCGAGCAATTCGTAGAGCCGGAAAACTGGGGTTTCTTCGAAATTGCATGATCCGACTGGCAAATTCAAATACTGATCAAAGCCGATCTCTGATGCATCAGATTTCCGTTAGTATGCCTGAAACTTATCTGGAAGAACAATTATTTCTTCTTGAAAAATATTTAAAGCAAAAAGGGAGCTAGAGTCAGCTCCCTTTTTTTGTATAGTGTTAATTTAATTTGCGGTAGGTTCTTCTGTGGCAACAATTAAATTAGGCGTACTACTCGCAGCTAATGTTGGTGTCGCCGTTGCAATATTCACCGGGATCACCAACAATTGCCCGGCATTAATACTATTGGCATCTTCCAAATCATTCAACGCAATAATTTGATCAATCGTAGAATTAAATTTTGATGCAATTGATTGGATCGTATCACCAGTTTTCACAGTATAGTCCACTTTGGTACCTCGTGGCATATCCAACGGAATTGGTGTCTCAGTAGGCAATTCCTGATCCTTGGCTGGTATCCAAATCGTATCCTGAGGTTGAATTGGACAATCTGTGAAACTATTGATCGCCAACAACACATTTATATCAACTTCAAATTTTGAAGCAATATCCCAACAGGTGTCATTCTCTTGAACGACGTATTGAAATGGTCCGCTTGGGGTATATGTAATTGTCTCAGTTGGTACCAGCGTTTCTGTAGGAACCAGTGATTCTGTTGCTGTTGGTGGTATTTCAGTGGGTACCGATGTTTCAGTTGGTGTGGGCGTATCCGTCGCAAATAACGATATACCACTCCCACGATTTGGACCTGTCAGCCAGACAAAAAGGATTATCAGGCCTACAGTAACTAACAGAACTGCTAAAGCTGCCATATAAGGCAAAAACTTTTGCTGCTTTCGATAGGAGGAAATAAATTTTTGAGGGTTTTCTTTTTTTGTCATTGTTTCACCCTTTATCTTTTAAAAGATTATCATCCCAAATTTATATTTTATATGTCTAAAACATATTGATTTTAACCCTAAACCAGCAGATCAGCCAATTAAATATCATGATTTTGGGTAAGATAGCGTTTTAAATATTTTCCTGTATATGATTTTTCATTATCGCAAATTTCTTCTGGCGTTCCAACGGCAATGATTTCTCCACCTTTATCCCCACCTTCCGGACCCAAATCAATAATATAATCCGCAACCTTAATAATATCCGGATTGTGCTCAATAATCAATACTGTATTCCCTGAATCCACCAGACGTTGAATAACAGAGATTAAACGATGCACATCAGCAGCATGCAAGCCAACGGATGGTTCGTCTAGTACATAGATTGTTTTACCTGTAGCCTTTCGCGATAATTCTTTGGATAGTTTAACGCGTTGTGCTTCTCCCCCGGATAACGTAGGCGCCGGTTGGCCTATACGAATATAACCCAATCCAACATCTATTAAGGTTTCCAATTTCCGTACAATCGCAGGGAATGCATTAAATATTTCAAGGCCATTCTCGATTGTTGAATTTAATATATCCGAGATACTCATCCCTTTAAATTTTATTTGCAATGTTTCCCGATTAAATCTTGCTCCATGGCAAACATCACATGGCACATAGATATCTGGCAAAAATTGCATCTCAATCTTTAATTGGCCCTGGCCCTGACAGGATTCACACCTGCCACCATGAACATTGAATGAAAATCTACCGGCTTTGTACCCACGCATTTTACTATCTGGTAGTTCAGCAAATATCTTGCGGATTTCATCATAAACCCCGGTATATGTTCCCGGATTTGAGCGTGGCGTTCGTCCTATAGGTGATTGATCAATATTGATTATTTTATCCAGATGTTCGGTACCATCAATTTGGGTATGCTTCCCAGGATTAGTTTGAGCTCGATTTAATGTTCTGGCCAATGATTGATACAAAATATCTACGATTAATGTCGATTTACCGGAACCCGAAACACCTGTAATACAAACTAGATTTCCCAATGGAATATCAACATCAATTTTCTTCAAATTGTTTTCTTCGGCACCAAAGATAAGCAGTCGTTTACCATTCCCTTTTCGTCTTTTTTCTGGTAATGGTACTTGCATGCGCCGTGATAAATATGCTCCAGTGAGTGAATTTGGATCAGTAATGATTTTATCTACAGGTCCTTCAGCAATTACCATGCCGCCATGTTCACCTGCGCCAGGACCCATATCAATAATCCAGTCAGATTCCAACATCGTATCCTCATCATGTTCAACCACCAAAACAGTATTTCCTAAATCCCTTAACCCTTTTAATGTTTTTAAAAGTCGATCATTATCTCGTGGATGCAAACCAATCGAAGGTTCATCAAGAACATATAATACACCCATTAAGCGACTACCGACTTGTGTTGCCAGACGAATACGTTGTGCTTCACCACCGGACAAAGTAGCTGCACTACGATTCAATGTCAGATATTCCAGCCCTACATCCACAAGGAAGCCCAGTCGGTTTTCAATTTCCTTCAGAACTCTTTCAGAAATCAATTTTTGACGTTCATTTAATTCATTTTTGGAGTTTTCCAGCTTCTCTACCCAGTGTAAAGTGGTTGAAACTGGCCATGCGGTTACTTCAATAATATTCTTTTCAGCAACAGTTACAGCGATAGCTTCTGGACGTAAGCGGTCACCGTGACAGGTTGGACATTTACGATCATTCATATATGAGTTAATTTTATTGCGAATATAATCAGAATTCGTTTCTCGATATCGCCGCTGGAGATTATTGATGACTCCCTCAAATGTAGTATTAAATTCAGAGAATCTGCCGTTCTTGCCTTCCAGGCGAATAATTATTTCTTCTTTTCCCGTTCCGAAGAAAATGACCTTTCTGCTGGCTTCATCCAGGCTTGAAAACGGAGCATCCATATCTACGCCATACGCTTTACAAGTCGATTTTAACATTTGCCAGTAATAACCGCTGTCATCCTTGCGATTCCATTCCATGGAGGTAATCGCACCTTCACTCAAGGAGATTCGTTCATCTGGTACAAGTAATTGGGGGTCAATCTCAAGTTTGCTGCCCAGCCCCTGACAATCCGGACAGGCACCATGTGGCGTATTAAACGAAAAAGTCCGCGGTTCAATCTCAGATATACTAATGCCATGTTCAGGGCAAGTAAAATGTTCAGAAAATAGCAAATCTTCCCCACCATCATCCAACATTTGATGGACTCGCAAGAATCCCTCACCTATTTTTAAAGCCGTTTCTATGGAATCCGTTAAACGAGTCCGATCCGCACTTTCTGCTTCTTCATCATCATGTTTTCGAATAATAAAGCGATCCACTACCGCATCAATATCATGTTTTTTGTATCGATCCATCTGAATATCGTCATCAATGTTATAAACAATGCCATCTACACGCACTCGGAGAAATCCGGCTTTACGAATTTCATCCAATACACTCTGATATGTTCCCTTTCTGCCTTGTACAAGCGGTGCCATGATCAGGATTCGGGTATCATCTGCAAGCTTCTCAACCTGTTCAACAATTTCCTGAGCCGATTGTTTAACCACTTCTCGCCCACAAACCGGACAATGAGGAATACCAATGCGGGCAAATAATAATCGCAAATGGTCATAAATTTCAGTAACAGTTCCAACCGTCGAACGGGGATTGCGTGATGTAGCTTTCTGATCAATGGATACAGCCGGCGATAAGCCCTCTATCAAATCTACATCTGGTTTCTCCATCTGACCCAGGAATTGCCGTGCATATGCCGAAAGAGATTCCACGTAGCGGCGCTGCCCTTCTGCGAAAATGGTGTCAAATGCCAGAGAGGATTTCCCAGAGCCGGATAAACCTGTAATGACAACTAATTGATCTCGGGGAATCTCAACATTAATATTCTTTAAATTATGCTGGCGGGCGCCAATCACTTTTATTACATTCTTCATATTTTTATCCATCTCTTTACTTGATCTTACAAAATAAACAGTACTAATTATACCAGATAATAGAAAATATTTTCCATATATTATTTTCTGCTCATATTCTATCTACTCATTTTTGTACTTGTTGTGAGATGCTCTTAACAGATAAAAGTTGCTTATTGCACGAGAAGAATTAAAAATAAACTTTTGCACAAATATACAAAAAAAGGCTGTTATCCAGATGGGATAACAGCCTGCAATAGCGTTTTTCAGCAATTATTTTATTGACAACTATACAGCAATCATTTCAAGTTCTTCTTGTTCAGCTACAGCAATCCCCTTATCCACATCTACCTTGGTCAACAAAAAGATACCCAGTGCGAAGAAGATAATCAGAGAAACGATACTCAAACGGGATTCTCCCATAATTGTAGATATCACACCAAAAAGTGCTGGTCCAAGAATGGAAGAAAATTTTTCGAAAACGCTGAAAAAAGCAAAGAATTCAGCTGATTTGCTTTTCGGCATCATTTTGCCAATCAGCGAACGGCTAAGCGATTGAGCACCACCCTGCACTGTTGCCACTGCCGCACCTAATGCCCAGAATTGCCATTCCTGATAGAGGAAATAGCCAGCGATGGCAATCACACTGTAAATGCCCAGACTCAGATATATGGATCGTTTCGTGCCCATCTTTTTTGAAAGCCAGCCAAAAAGGAAAGCAAAAGGAGCGGCCAAAAACTGAACCATTAACAAAGTGCCAATCAAGGTGGTTTGTGAAAAGCCTAATTCTGAGCCGTATATGGTAGCCATAACGATGATGGTACCAATACCATTCGAATAAACCCAGAAAGCCAATAAGCCCATGGATAATTCACGATATTTACGAATGCTCTTGAACGTATGATAAAGACGAGTAAAACTGGCTTTGAGCGGTGAATATCCAGCTTCTGAGGCTTCAATCCGTCGAACAGGTTCTTTGACACGCAATAACAATGGCAGCGTAAAAACAAACCACCAAATTGCGACTGTGATAAAACTTAAACGGGTCATCAATCCGGCATCCAGACCAGGAATGATCTCAGGAAGCACCATAATCATGGCCAGGTTCACGGCAAGTAAAATGCCACCGCCGATATAACCCATTGCATAACCCTTGGACGATACTGCATCCATCTCGTCTGGCTCAGCAATATGGGGTAGTAATGCATCGTAATATACTAAACTGCCTGCAAAACCCACATTACCAAATACAAAAAAGATCGAAGCCAGTAGCCAATCACCGGATTGAATAAAGTACAGCAACGCAGTAGCAGTAACACCGATGATCATGAAAATCGTCAGGAACCGTTTTTTGGACCCTTTGAAATCAGCAACCGCACCCAAAATTGGACTGATGATAGCAGCAAGTAATGCCGCAATGGATGAGGTGAACCCCCAATATGCAGTAGCAACATGTGGCGCCAGACTTTCTGCTGCTACAGAGGCATAATATACAGGCAGAACAGCAGCCATAATGGTTGTTGCGAAAGCCGAATTGCCCCAATCATACATCGTCCAGGCATTAATGGCTCGCTTGTGCTCTTTTTGGTCTTTGGCGCTTTTTTCGGAGCTTTTTTGTTCTTCGCTTATCTGTGCACTCATTTACATAATCTCCTCAAATGATTAATGAATAACTCAAATCAATTGTCTGTATTTGATATACCAGAATAAACTTCTTCCGAATATATCTTTTCAAGCACTCAATAATTATACAGATTCAAAACTTTCGATGCGTAATAAATCATTATTAATGTGAATTAAATTTTCTTTTCATTTGATATAACCCTATACATGGCAAGGGTTTCATACGATTTATCGAAAAGCTTCATATATAAAAACACTCTGCTGATATTCTCAACAGAGTGCTCATATTATTCACCAGATAAATACTTCAATGCAATGCGTATTTGTTCTTCAATTTCAGCCGGCCGATCTTTTGGCATTGCCTGGATAGCTGTTTGCGCTTCAATGACACTGTACCCTAATGATGTCAGCGCGTCTGCCAACATCTGATGATCAACCAATGTCTGTTGATCCAGTTCACCAAAGCTTCCCTCGAAAGTGCCTTGTAATTGAAGTATGATCTTTTGCGCTGTTTTCTTGCCAATGCCTGGTACGCGGCTGATCAACAATGCATCTTCCTGTTGAATTGCCTGGCGTATGGCTTCTACGCTCATCGTTGATAAAATCGTATTTGCTAGACGAGGACCAACGCCATTTACCCCAATCAAAAGATGGAATAATTCCTTTTCTGATTTTGTACGGTAGCCATACAGGGTCAATGAATCTTCACGTACAATCAAGATGGTGTGCAATTGAACAAGATCTCCTGCTTTGGTTTTGGCAAGTACTTCATTTGTTGTAAAAACCTGAATACCAACGCCCTGCAAATTGACCACCAATGATGATTCCAAAACATCAATCACCTCACCCGATATAAACGCGATCATTTTCTACCTCCCAGTACTTTTCCGGATTTTCGGTGTTGATTGTAAATTTCATAAAGCATCAGTGATGTGGCCACGGAAAGGTTTAACGAATCCATAAAACCACTCATTGGAATAGAAACAATGTCATCACATAACGATTCAATTTCAGGGTGCAATCCTTCACGTTCACTACCCATTATTAATATCATCTGACCAGGATATTCAATTTCCTGATAGTCTTTGATCGCCTTATCTGAAGTTCCTATCACATGAATGTTGTTCTTTGATTTCCATATTGAAAGTGTCTCTGCTTTCATATGATAAAAAGGTTGGGTAAAAAAGGAACCCATACTGCCACGAACCACCGCTGGATCATAAACATCCACGCAATTGCCAATCAAAAAAACACCGCTTCCTGCTGTGGCATCCAGGGTTCGAAATATGGTGCCTAAATTGCCAGGATCAGCAATAGCCTCCAAACCCACCCAAATTTGACGCTTTTCTGGTATTACCTTTGGCTCTTCATATGTCTCCATTTTTAATACAGCAGCAATACCTTGTGGATGATCTTTTAGCGCAAAGCTTCCAAAAACATTGGCTGGTAAGTGATACATATCAATATTGCGTTGCTCACATATTTTCAGGAGATGTTCACCAAAATGACTGTTTAATAAATCTTCGCAATAATATACAGCATCAAATATAGCGTCATGTTCCAATGCGTCACCAATGATCCGGAGTCCTTCAACATAAAATAAACCATTTTCATGGCGGTGTTTTTTATCCCGCAGCTTGCGAAGTAATTTAATTTTTGGATTTGAAAAACTTGTGATTTCCATTTTTATTAATCTTCTATCAGGTCCTGTAAATGTTTTGTCTGCTGATAGCAGATCGCCACTGCCAAAGCATCTGCAGCGTCGTCCGGCTCCGGTATCTCATTCAAATTCAGAATCGTACGTACCATGGCCTGCACTTGTTTTTTTCCTGCAGCGCCATATCCGGATACAGCCTGCTTAACTTCGTTGGGGGTAAACTCCCGAATTGGTATATGTTGTTGCTGTAATGAAAGCAATACAACACCTCTGGCCTGCCCCACTGAAATTGCGTTGGTTACATTCTTCTGAAAAAACAACTTCTCCACTGCTGCAAATTGCGGCTGATGGAGAAGTAAAATTTCTTGCATATCCTCATAAATCTGTGCCAATCTTTCAGGCATGGTTAATGATGGTGAGGTTTGTATGATGCCATATTGAATACAAGTCAGGCTGCCATCAGATTGTTCATCAATGATGCCAAAACCGGTTGTAGCTGTTCCAGGATCAATGCCGATAATGGAGCCCACGGGTTATTCGTCTAATGTTGAGAGCACTTCATCAGAAATGGACATATTTGAGAAAACGTTTTGTACATCATCCAATTCTTCAATGCCTTCGATACAACGCATTACTTGCATGGTTTCTTCAGGGGTTAATTCCATTTCCTGATTCGGTTGAAAACGAATCCCGGCTTCTTCCATTTCCAGCTTAGCATCACTTAAGGCATTACTAATTGATTTAAAATGTTCCACTGGAGCAATAATTTCAATGGACTCACCATCTGAATCAACATCCTCTGCACCAGCTTCGGCTGCTATTTCAAATACTTTGTCAAAATCTGCTTTATTGGCATCCAGTTCAAAAAATGAGATTCTGGTAAATTGCCAAGCAACTGATCCCATGTCAGCCATGTTTCCACCAAAATGGGACAAAGTATGACGTAAGTCAGCAATTGTTCGATTCCGATTTTCTGTAACACACTCTATCATCAAGGCAACACCTTTCGGGGCATAACCTTCATAAGTGATTTCCTCGAATGTCTCGGCATCTTTTCCAACGCCGATACCCCGATTAATAGCACGATCGATACTATCTTTGGGCATGTTATTTGAACGAGCTTTATCAAGTGCCAGGCGTAAGCGGAAGTTCATATTGGGATCACCACCACTCTCTCGGGCTGCCATGGTAATTTCTTTTGCTAATCGGGTAAAAACCTTTCCGCGTTTTGCGTCAGTGGCTCCTTTTTTTCGTTTAATTGTAGACCATTTATTATGACCTGACATAAATTTCTCCTGTTATCAAGTGGTATACAAATATCAAGCGTATTATACCATCAAGTTAAAATATACGAATCCGTCATTATTTCGTTGATTCATGCAAGCGTAAACGATAACCCAGACGATCAACGTTCTCCAGTAATTCCACGCCCGGGGCAATTTTATCTAGTTTTTTCCGTATCAAATATACAAGATATTTCATTCTCTTTCGTGCATCAGGTGACGTCTCATCCCAAACGGCTTGCATTATTGTGCTATACCCCACCAGATTAGGTGCCTGCTTGGCAATCACTGCGAAAACTGAAAATTCGCGCGGCGTCAAACGAATACTGTTGTTCTCAAAAGTAACCTGTTGGTTTTGGAAATCAACCGATAGTCCGGCTTCAGGGTAGACCAAATTTTGCACTTCTCTTTCTGATGGTCTGCGGCGCAATACAGCTTTTATTCTTTCAATAACCTCGGCATTGTAAAATGGCTTGGTAATGTAATCGTCAATTCCGTTACGAAATCCTTCAACAACTTCTTCACGAGACTCTTTCGCGGAAATGATAATCACTGGTTGATCACCGATTCTGCGGAGATGTTGAAAGGTTTCCCAGCCATCCATTTCCGGCATCATAATATCCAGCAAAATCAAATCAGGAGCGTATTCGTTAACCTTCTTGATCCCTTCATTGCCATTCAATGCACTGACAACATTAAAACCAGCCATTGTGAGTATTTGCTTTAATAAAAATACTGTATCTTCATTGTCTTCAATGACCAGAATAACATCTCTTTGGGACCTGTCCATAGCATCCAGATCAACACCTGTACTTTTTTTAGAAGAATGAGAATCCAACAATCTGCACCTCCAATACAGTCCCTAAGCAATTATAAATGGCTCGTTTCAAGAATCACCGAATTAGATAATGTTCCGATCCCCTCAATTTCAATCTGCACTTTATCTCCTGGCGAAAGAACACCTACCCCGGCAGGCGTACCAGTCAACAAAACATCTCCTGGGTCCAATGTCATCACTGTTGATGCAAAAGCGATTAACTGGGATACGGTAAACACCATTTCCCGAGTAGATGCCATTTGCCGTAATTCATCATTAACCCGACAAGTAATCAAGGCATCGGATGGGTCAAAATCAGTTTCAATCCAGGGCCCCAGCGGACAGAATGTATCAAAGCTTTTTGCACGCGTCCATTGGCCATCCAACCGTTGCAAATCCCGCGCTGTAACATCGTTGGCAATGGAGTACCCCAACACATAATCCAAAGCACGTTCAGCAGCGATCCAGCGTCCGGATTTTCCAATGACAACTGCTAATTCCGCTTCATGTTCCATTTGTTTTGTTTGCGGTGGATGAATAATTTCATCATTCAAGCCAATACAACTACTGGAAGGTTTCATAAATAACAAAGGAATTTGTGGCACATCAGCGTGATGTTCACGAGCATGTTCAACGTAATTTCTTCCAACACAAATAATCTTTCCCGGAATAACGGGAGAGAGTAATCTAACGGATTGTATAGATGTGTCAACTTCCAGACGTCGATATTCACCAAATGGCGTTCCCTCAATTGGACCAACCTGGTCTGCATAAATCCATCCATATTGAACCGGCTTGTCATCTTGTTGGTATCGCACAAAACGCATTTGCTACTCCTGGCTGAAATCACTTTTCGTGATAACCTTCTCAAAATCTGCTTTAATGCAGTATAATTTTATCGTCGGGCGGTTAGCTCAGTTGGTTAGAGTACATCCTTTACACGGATGGGGTCGCAGGTTCGAGTCCTGTTCCGCCCACCAGATATTTCCAAGATGTGAGTGTTTTCTCACATCTTTTTATTTTAATTGATATTTTAGTTTAATACGTCATTATTTTAATGACTTTCTGGAAATAAAAATAGCTCCCTTATTGATAACACCTGGGAGCCTACAATGATACTAAAACCAATCACGCTTCATAAATATAGCGATCACCACAACGGATAATAGAAAAATAATGCCCATGATACCCAAATAGGCACCTTGGTGTGTATCATATGGGAAGGATACATTCATTCCAAAATAACTGGTAATAATCGTAGGTACACTCAATACGATCGTCACAGATGCCAAAAATTTCATAACACTATTCAGGTTATTGGAAATAATGGATGAAAATGTGTCCATCATGGAACTTAAAATGTTGCTGGACACACTGGTGGTCTCAATTGCCTGTTGATTTTCAGTAATAACATCTTCCAGCAAATCCATATCATCCGGATACATCATAAAGATCTGTGTTCGTTGTAACCGTTCCAGCACCAATTGATTTGATCGCAAGGCAGTTGTGAAATATACCAAGCTTTTCTTATATTTTAGCAATTCCAGCACCCCTTTGTTGCGCATGGATTGCTGTAACTGGTCTTCCAGATTATCAACAATCTTATTAATTTCCCGCAAATGGCTCAAATAGGTGGCTGCTGTTTGCAGCAGAATATGTAACAAGAATCGATTGCGCTTGCCTGTTGAAAATCGTCGTGCGCGCCCTGACGAGAATTGATGAATAATCTCATTCGGTTCACGGCTGACTGTCATGATATATTTTTTGGTTAAGATAATACCTAATGGAACGGTGACATAAGGAACATCTTCATTTTGTCCTTCATATTCAGGAACTCGGATAACGATCAACATTGAGCCGTCATCCTCCCGTTCAATACGCGGACGTTCATCAATATCCAAAGGGTATGTCACAAAGTCCTGGGGTATGCCCAGATTCGTGAGTTGTACAATCTCATCAGCAGTTGGTGCACAAATATTAATCCAGCATCCTTCAACCACTTTATGGAGACTTTCCAACCCACTGATCGTATTCTTAAAAATTTCGATCATGAATCACCTCCGCATTGGATATTATGTGTCCGAAACACACCTCCTAATTGTACTCCACACCTGTGTTTTACAACACTACAGACTGCCTGTTTGATTCAAACGAAATGATTCTCTGGTATAATTAGACTATCAGGGGATGACCGGTTTCGACGGGGGAAGGTGGTCCCGGATTGCGAGTCGAGAGGTGCCGATCTCGTCAAATCAGCACAAAAAAATTAAGTGCCAAACGCACAAACTTCCAAGCTCTTCCTTTAGCTGCATAAGCTATTGAATGAGCGATGCCTCATAAGAGGCACGTCCGCCTGGACCGTTCTTCGACCGGGTCAGAATCGGGCGACAAAATGTCGAAGTGCTGCACAAGTTGTCACGCCTTGTGTTTTAAGAGGGCTTTCGGGTCTGAGTGACTCGCCACTGTAGTTTGGTTGGTTTTTTTTACAAGTGGTTAAACATAAATGCCAACTACACTCGTAGATATCCGAGGGGTATCTCTTTCGGACGCGGGTTCGACTCCCGCCATCTCCACCATAATAAATCCCCACCTGACATTCAGGTAGGGATTTATTTTATTCCTGCATAAAGTTTATTAATATCAGCGCATTGGTGCAATTTACTTTGGATATTTTTTTCGCAAGTCTTTGGCAGCGTTTACCATGTTGATTAATGCCTGTGTTGCTTCAGGCCAACCACGGGTTTTCAAACCACAATCAGGGTTCACCCACAGGCGTTCAGCAGGAATGCGTTCCAGTGCTTTCTCAATCAACACCACCATTTCTTCCACGCTGGGAATGCGTGGGCTATGAATATCATATACACCCGGACCAATCTCGTTTGGATATTCAAATATTTGAAATGCATCCAGTAATTCCATTTTGCTGCGGCTGGATTCAATACTAATCACGTCAGCATCCATGTCTGCGATTACCTCAATAATCTGATTGAATTCACTGTAGCACATATGCGTATGAATCTGGGTGGCATCTTCCACGCCGGTTGTTGCTAATCGGAAAGCCTGCACTGCCCAGGTTAAATAATCCTGCCTGTTTTTATTTTTTATAGGCAAACCTTCCCTGAAAGCAGGCTCATCAATTTGAATAATGCGAATGCCGGCTGCTTCCAGATCAGAAACTTCATCCCGTATCGCTAAAGCGATTTGTTGACACACCGCTGAACGTGCCAGATCATCCCGTACAAAGCTCCAGCATAATATGGTAACCGGTCCGGTTAACATGCCTTTCATTGGTTTTTCGGTTAACGATTGGGCAAGGGTTAGATAATCCACTGTCATCGCAGACTGGCGTTCAACATCACCAAAAATGATAGGGGGTTTTACACAGCGGCTGCCATAGCTTTGTACCCAGCCATTTTCAGTGAAACAAAAACCATCCAATTGCTGTCCAAAATATTCAACCATATCATTGCGTTCGGCTTCTCCATGAACAAGAACATCCAAACCTATCTGTTCTTGTTGCTTTACCACATGTCGAATTTCATCACGGATGAATGATTCATACTGGCTGGTTGTAATCTCACCTTTCCTGAAACGATTGCGCTGAATGCGTATTTCTGCTGTCTGCGGAAATGAGCCAATCGTTGTTGTCGGAAAAAGTGGTAATGCTAACCAGCTTTGAGCCATTTTACGGTTTGCATATTCACTTTGGCGTTGAAGCATCTCAGGCACAATCTCCGCACAACGCGCCCGAACATCTTCGTTATGCACTCTTCTGCTGATTGATCGCGATTTTATTGCAGCAATATTGGCTTCAATGGCATCAGAATTGTTTCCGCCTTCCAATACTTCTGCCAGTATATTTACTTCTGCACATTTCTGCACCGCAAATGACATCCAATTTTTAATTTCATTATCCAGTATCTTTTCTTGTTCCAAATCCATTGGGGAATGTAATAGGGAACAACTGGAGCCAATCATCAAACGTTCACTTCCCAGCATTTCTTTCATTATATTTAAGATGGGGATTGTTTGCTGAAAATCTGTTTTCCAGACATTGCGTCCATCCACAATACCTGCAGAAATGAGCATGCTATCCGGCAATTGATGGAGAACATTTTCTATTTGCCTTTTCCCACGCACTAAATCCAGATGCAATCCGGCACAACCAGAACCCAGTGCCAGATCAAGATGCTCATCAATCGCATCAAAATATGTGGTCAGCATTAGTTTTGATTGACTTGCAGCTTGATTCAATATCTGATAAGCAGGCAAGAAATATTTTCGGGCATCATCAGACATATCTGAACACAAAACCGGCTCATCCATCTGAATCCAATCGCATAAAGAAGAGAGTTCGGCAATCACATCGGTATAAACTTGAATGATCTGCTCGAATTTATGCCATGGATTGAATCCATGCATGCCTTTGGCTAACGAGAGATACGAGATTGGACCAATTAAAACAGGTTTGGGTTTAAAACCGGCAGCAAGCGCTTCATGTGTTTCTTCGATCACTTTTCGACTGGCAAATTTTGCTGCAAATGAGTGCGAAATTTCGGGCACAATGTAATGGTAATTGGTATCAAACCACTTGGTCATTTCCATCGCCGGAAGATTTGCAGCGGCATCCCCTCGCGCCATTTTAAAATACAAGTCCAGATCGACATGATCCCATTGGGTACCAAATCGTAGCGGTACCGCACCCAGCATGGCACTTGTGTCCAGCATCTGATCATAGAGAGAAAAATCAGCACTGCTGACATACGTCAAACCGGCTTCTTTTTGTATGGTCCAATGTTGATTTCTTAATTGTTGACTTCTCGATTGGAGATCCTCTTTGGATATATTCCCCTTCCAATAGGATTCCAATGCTCTTTTTAGTTCCCTGTTTACCCCAATTCTTGGGAACCCCAAAATATGTGTTTTCATGTTTGTTACTCCTTTTCACTTAAGAAATTTAAGGAGCAACGACAACTCGAATATGAGACAAAACAAAGCCAGCCACATGGTACAGCGTACAGGTTTTGTTGCATGCCGTCTACTCGCGAGACAGTCGTGCCCGGTATTCAGGTCGTCTCCTGGCTTCTGACTCATCATTGCTGAACCTTCCCGCGTCTCTCATCGCAGTGGCAGCAGCAGGTTCCTGTCAGTTACAGTGGCGCGTCCGCAACGGCATTTCACCGTTTTCCGTTTCCTGAATTGCAACAGAAAGTATACTACAAGAAGTCCTTTGATTCGTGTTCAAGGGACTTCATATTCACATAAATATAAGTATAAACG
>JAEKNU010000073.1 GCA_016838895.1 Chloroflexota bacterium | reverse complement strand
AATTTTAACAGCCTATGATAAAAATTAATAGGCTTCAGTTCTTTTTCGTTTGCCCCGCTTTATTGAGATGATACTTTATTTTGGTAAATAATTTAATATCGGGAATTCGGCAAAATGTTCTCAGCATTAATCCAAATGAGCACATACTTCGGCGTTACGTTTAACACGACAGGTCGTGTCTATTCACGTAAAAAATTCAACGTACGTTCCCATGCCAGGTCAGCGGCGGCCGCATTGTATTCAGGACGATCCGGTTCCATAAACCAATGTTCGGTGCCGAGGTATTTGTAAAACTTTGCAGGACGCTTGGCTTTTTCCAATGCATAATGCAGCGCATCCACATTTTCAAAAGGTTCAAAATCATCCGTTTCAGCAAAGTGGCAACAATATTTTGCATTAGAGCCTGAAAAATCTTCTGGACCAGTGCCATAAAAAGTCACCACAGATTGAATGTGTTTTGGCATGGTGATGGATACATCCAGAGCATAAAAGGCGCCCAGAGAAAAACCCAACACAGATACCTTTGAATGTAAATTGTCAGGATGCTGCATGAGAAATGTAGCAGCATCTGAAACATCCATACGGGCATTATTAAAATTCTTAAATAAAGTTTCGCTTAATGCTTCTGCCCCTTTGACCGTATCCGCCATCCGCCCGTGATAGAGGTCAGGCGCGAATACGAGGTATCCTTCATCTTTTAAGTTTGTACATATTGATTTAATCGTTTCATTTAATCCCCACCAGGCGTGCAAAACCAGGATGGCCTGGTGTGTCCCTAGTGTGGTTGGTTTTGCTAAAAATCCATCTGATGGAATTCGCATATTGTTTATGATCCTTAGTGGTTTAGTTACATTACCTAAACCAGCATAATTATACAGACTTTCTAGAAATAAAAAGTGGTGACTTTTATTTATCACCACTTTTATACCTTTCATATTTTCTTTGTTATCAACGAAAATACCGGGATTGCTCAATAATTTCCATTGAGGGTACAAATGTCGCTTCCTCAATGGTTTTACCGCTGCGTTGTAAGTATGCCTGAACGACATTATATCCTACGCCATATCCACCGAAGACAGGCATGCCGCCTACCACTTTCGCACCACTCTTTTGCGCAATTTCGTCTCCGAAGATATAACCACGAATCACATCAAAACCGGTATCCGAAAGTGCTTTTCCGATTAATTGCCGTGCAATTTGCAGATCTGCCTCTTTGATATTACTGATATATAAGCCCAGGTTCTCCTCACCAAAGATGGAAGTTGCAAATACTTCAGCCGTACCTTCCACAATGATATAGTCTGCAACGGATGTTTGTGGGCCAAATGGAAAGATGCGATTCCGAATCAGATGATGCATTTCATGGGAAACGATACCACCTAACCTTTGAAGGTTTTCAGGCGATGGTTCCCAATATTGGCAAACAAACCTTGGATTAAACCAATCCGTTGCTCCTGAATAACCTAACTCCATTGAAGTAGAGCGAGCTGCATCAGCGAGGACAAGCCAACCTGTTATATCATCAAACGGAATTTTCTCAGCAAACGGTTCAAATCGAGCACAGGCTTTATCTAGCGCAATTCTTGCCACATTCCATGCATCTGCTTTTTCCATTGTTTGTAACAAGGTGCTTATCTGGTCGACCTGATTCGGCAATAACCAACCCCATATTCGTGGGCCTGTGAGCACATCCTCCGAGTTAGAATCAAATTGTGCTGCCATCATATCCATCATCTGTTGCCAGGGCTGTACAAATAGCGATAGATATACATCATTCCGCCGCTTTTCATCAATGCAGGATATGATCTCCTGATAATACTCATTTGTGGGTATTAGGTTTATTTTCATCGTATCTCCTTTTCCGGATACCCTTGTGGGTATCCAGGATAAGGAGATCATAAATGATGACGTAATGTTAATGTCAAGAGGTGTGCCGTACTTATTTGATGATCGATGGCAAAATACATTCCTCAATTAGAATCCAGCGATCTCGTGGTTTACTCATAATCGGAGAGGTGATTATCACAATCAAATCCTCCCGGGGAATACAGCAAATAGCGTTGCCGCCGGACCCCAATGCTGCGTACATGTTGATGTCCTCTTGTACTTGCAGCCACCATAAATAACCATAGTCTTTGTTGTTATTTTGTGAAGATATTGAATCTGCAATCCATTGTTCCGAAATGATTTGTTTCCCTTCCCACAGTCCATGATTCAGATATAGGAAGCCGAAACGCGCCATATCACGTGGGGTGATGGTCAGCCCCCAGCCACCAACGGTATTGCCCTGTGGGTCATTCATCCAGCCTTTCAATTTTTTAAGAAACACTTCATCCAGTGTAAAATTGCTGGCATCCGGTTCCGGAATAATTTTCATCCCTAATGGCTGAAACAAATGTTGGTTGGCAAATTCTCGGGCTGGCATACCAGTAGCACGGGTAAGGATGGCCGAGAGTAAGTGCACACCCGCACTGGAATATTGGAACTTCCCCATTTGCCCATTACTGCCCATAAGACCCAAAATAAATTGTACCCAATCCTTTTGACGACGCAGCCTATCCAGAGGTTCATAGCCCATTTTATATTGCCAGGCAAAGGGGGTTGTCATGGTGAGCAGGTGCTTGATGGTAATGGATCGCTTCTGAAAATCCTGCGGTGTGGTTTTGTATTCCGGAAAGAAATCCAATACTTTTTGATCCACGCTTTGAATAAGACCCTGATCTATTGCGATGCCAATTAGCGCTGAGATGAAACTTTTGGTCACGGAGGCCACGTTCTGTGGTTCCTCTGCTGTATTACCGTGATAATATTTTTCAAACACAATGCTGCCATTGCGAACAATCAATAGACTGGTGATGGTTTTGTATTGTGCATTGACACGCATTTCCAGATCAACCAGATTTTCAGGTTTCATGCCTACATCTTCAGGTTTCACAACCTGCCAGTTTTGAGTTGGCCATGTATCTATATTCATCTATTCACCCTCCTGTACCTTCAAAATCCGCTCATCGAGCATCGAGAGGTTTTCTAAATATGGTCCGGTTACAGAGATCGGGGTTTCAACCAGCATTTGCGGCGTGCCCTCGGCAATGATATTGCCGCCAGCGCTGCCGCCGCCCGGACCCAGTTCAATCAGCCAGTCACAGCAATTCAGGACGGTGCAATCATGCTCAATAACCAGCACGGAATTGCCCTGCTGCACCAGTTCATCCAGCAATTCAATCAATTTGGCGGTGTCGTACAGGCTCAATCCGCTGGTGGGTTCATCCAGCACATAGAGGATATTGCCTTTGCGCAGTCTGCCAATCTCCTTGGCCAGCTTGATGCGTTGTGCTTCCCCGCCACTGAGGGTCGGGGTAGCCTGTCCCAACTTGATGTATCCCATGCCAATGCGATCCATAACCTGCAGGGTGTTGATGATGGCTTTTTGGTCTACAAAAATTTCCAGTACTTCACTTACACTCATTTCCAGCACATCGACGATGGTTTTTCCTTTGTACTGAATCTGTAAGGCTTCCTCGTTATAGCGCTTGCCGTGACATGCCGGGCAGGTCCGTTTGATGAACATGGAACCGCCCAACCAAATTTTCTCCCGTCCGCTACCACCGCATTCGGTGCAGGCACCTTTTGAATTGAATGAAAAATGTCCGGTTGTCAGATCTAATGTTTTTGCTTCCGGCAGACTGGCGAATAACTTGCGGATTTTATCCCAGATACCGATGTAGGTTGCCGGGTTGGAATTGGAATTCCTGCCTATAGGTGCCTGGGAGACTTCGGCAAATCCGGTGAGGTGTGCCATTCCCTCCAGCTTCTCGGCAATAGCCTGGCTAGCACCGGATTCTTGTTCTTCATTGTCTTCGGGTAAATCCTCGTTTGCTTCTTCAAGCCATTGATCCTGAAAATGACCTTTTAACAGCGGCATGAGGGTGTCGGAAATCAATGAGCTCTTGCCGCTGCCGGAGACGCCGGCAATCCCGACCAACATGCCCAAAGGCAGAGAAACCGAAACATCCTGTAAATTATTTGTTTTGGCATGATGTATGCTTAGTTTTCGCGCTGCTTCAATTTCTTCAATGGTTTTCTTTTTGCGAATCGGCATGGCAGTCTTCCCGGAAAGGTATTGTCCGGTTAGGGAATCATTACAGGCATATAAGCCTGATAAATCGCCTTGGTAAACAATTTCACCCCCTTCTGCACCGGCTCCCGGACCAATATCAATGATGTGTTCGGCCATGTCGATCAGTTGTTTGTCATGTTCCACGATGATCACGCTATTGCCCATTTCTTTCAGCGCGTTTATGGATCGCAATAACTGATCCTTTTCCGAAGGGTGTAAACCGACTGTGGGCTCATCGAGGATATAAATCAGGGAATCCATTTTGGTGTCCAGATGATTATTGAGGAACAGGCGTTGAATTTCGCCGCCGGAGAGGGTGGGCATTTCCCTGTATAGGGATAAATGCCCTAGACGGGAGTGGATCAGATTTTGGGTTTTCGCTAATATCTCATCCAGAATCTTCTTTGCAAAGTTTGAGAGAGATTGCTGCGCTGACAAGCTTTGCAGAAAGGAATGCAATTCCGATATGGACATCAAGCCCAACTCGCCAATGTGTTTGCCGTGCAGCGTTACGCTGCGGGCTTCTTCACTGACACGGTACCCCTGACAATCTGCGCAGTTGCTCTTGTGATAAACGCCGCTGAAATCCTCGCCATATTTGTAAATTTGCATTTCAAAATGACGCATCAGGCAAAAACTGCGTTTGTTGGAATTGCTGTTTACATGATGTCCATAGATCACTTCTTCCTTGATTTCATCGGGCAGCTCATAGAAGGGAATTTGCATATACTTTTGATAATGCCGTTTCATCAGATTGGCGTAGCCGGAGGTCATATTCAGGCCAGCCACCAATTGCTGCAGTGTGGTTTGTTCATCTGGAATTAATTTATCAAAATCAATTTCAAAATACGAACCGCGCCCCGAACATTTGATGCACATACCATTGGCATCATTGTAGGAAAAGTAACTGGTCTGCAGCCTTTCGGCGATCATGCCGCAGTCTTCACAGATCAAATTTTCATTGACCGGTTTACCGCATATGGAACAATGCATTTGTCCTTCAGCGGCATAAAACACAGCCAACATATTGAGAATATTGCTGCGCGAACCCACTGTAGAACGCGGATTGCTTTGCCGAATGATGTTTTGCTGCACGGCAACCGTCGGACAAAGACCGGAGATACTATCGAATTTATTTTCTTCATCCAGATCAGACAAGACACCCAATGATTGCAGGTATTGTTTACGGCCTTCTTCGAAGATAATGTCAAACACCAGGCTGGATTTTCCGGATCCACTGACACCGCTTGCCACCACAAGTTTGTTCTTGGGGATGGCGACATCAATATTTTTTAAATTGTGTATGCAAGCACCTTGAATGGTGATGTGTTTACTCACGTAGTACCTCTTACTGTTTAAGATTTTTATTTTGGAAGTAGGGTTCAAAGACTTCGATCAAATTCCGGAAAAGCCTGAATCCACTGTGTGCTTCTTTTGAGAAGCTCTTCACAGTGTAAGACGATATAAAATTATAGTCAACTTTAATAATTTGTGAATCGAAAGGGCTAGTTTTCCTTCAGCCAACGCATGCTTCCTTGCAGCATCTGTGCGGCGATATTGAAAATATAATCATTGTCATAATTTCTGTAAAAACTTTCCGTGTACATCGCCAGGGCAAGGTACAGCGAATAGAGTTGGCAGCGCATGGTTTCTGTTGGTGTGAAATCGGTTTTACCGTACCCTCGTATACTATTGGTATTTCCTTCTAGCAATAGTGGCCTGAATTGCATCTCCATCAGTGGATCACCCCACAGGGCACGTTCAAAATCAATAAGACCGCTGATTATGCCATCTTGCACAAAGAAATTTCCATCCCAGCCATCCCAGTGAATTAACTGCGGGATGATTATCTCCTCTAGTACAGCAGCATTTTTCAGGACAATTTCCTGAATTTCGATATAGCCAAACCCAAAGTCAACATCTTTCTGTCTGCCGTCATCCAACAGAGCATCTATTATCTTGATAAAGGTCTCTTTCCAGTTGTCACTTTGCAGATCCGTATTTCCTTCATATCCGAAAAACAAACCTCTGAACCCGTTGATGGCATGTATGATCTCACCAATACGAAATTGTATATCACTCAACACTTCCAGGGAGAGAGAATCCTTTACCTGATAGAAATTCTCACCGCTTATTTTTTCCATGAAGTAGTAATCTGCATCGCATAGTTCATGTGTATCATCATAAAAATAGATTTCAGGAACCGGGATATCAGGATGTTCATGTACCAGACACATACAGTTGACCTCGGTGCGCATGATGTTCTTTTCATATCGTTGAACATCAGCATCTTTGGGCGGCGCTATTTTGAGAATAACCTGTCTGCCGTTTTTCAGCTTGATTTTATAAACAGCATTGAAAAAGCCGTCTGTCAACTCGATAACGGCATCATCGTCAGATGAAAGCGTTGCACCGTTAAAGGCTCTTTCCGCCATCTTTTCAATTTGTTGGCGAGTCTTTTTGTTTTTGGTTTTGCTGTCCATGTTTTCCCTCTTGATGTCTTTTGTGATGGTTTACTCATACTAAATTTTAGTTAAAAAAGGAGCAGAAACAAACTCACCCTGCCAATTGCTTATCACAATTCACATTGGTTGTTGATCTCGTTCTGCATGTTCATAAAAAGTTGTTCAATCGTCTGCCAATTCTGCGCTGAATACCTGCCCAGAATACTTAATGTAATGCTATTCTTAAATGTAGAAAAACTCAATTGAATTGCTGGTTGTTTTTTTATTGAGGATAGCATATAAGCATTTTGCAATCCTGATCCGGCAAAAGAACATTTTTGATCGTCAATGATGCCTAAATTTGAGGTCGAAATACCAACGGCTTTGATTTTTCCTGTCACAATTTGGCCAAATGTTTTAAGCGGCAGCAAGTGATATGCTGCATCCACCAGGAGAACATTTTTTATTCCGGGATACCCTGATTTTATCCATTCCATGGTGTGGTGGATTTCGGCTGCCAAGGTAAGAAAAGTATGCTTATTGTTTCGGATGATAAGGCTCCCCATTGATGAAAAATTCCCAAACGATGAAACCGGATGTTTCCTGATATAACGTCGTAAATCAAACATGACCTGCATGATCAGTTCAGAAGAAAAGGGCGTCGGGGAGACCTGGAGCAGGGCATGCGCGAATATAGCTAGAATGAAATCATTAATGGTGATTTGTTCTCGTTTACAAATTGATTTAATGATTAGAAACTGCTCCGCAGAAATATTAAAAAGCTTAACACGGGGTTGTAGATTTGAAGTGCTATCATCCAGGAAAGCTTCATTACTTCCTTGAAAGGGTTTTTGGAAAAGCGCGCTAATTTTATCCCGCAGGGAGATGTTTTTTAGCAATACACGTAATTGGCGTACTTGATTGAATGTATGTGCTTCGTGCTGACGATTTGAATAAAGATCAGCAAGTAAATACAGATATGATTTTAATCCCGATCCATCAAAAGCCATATGGTTCAGGCAAAAAATCAGACTATCATGATCCTTTTGCCTGATCATTTGAACAAAGATTTGAGGGCCAGTATCGCTGGCGATATTCTGCAGATAATCAATCAGATTCAATTCAACTTCAGGATGCTCATGAAACATCATGAAGTTATCATCCTCAAAATCGCGTCTTTCCCAAAAAGCACGCTTCCCGTCTTCCTGATAGCTACATCCCAGAATCGGGATCATGGCAAAAGATTTGCGAAGCGCTTCTTTGATCTTATTGATATCCAGAAAACCATCAAAGACAAGAACGGCTCGAATTTGGTGATCATTGCTTATTGTTTGGAGCCTGATGTATTCATCGAGTGCTTCGATAGGAAATTTCTTCATCCCTGATTTTACTTACTCCTTTTATCGCAAGTCGTCGAATCAACAATAGTGATTTATAAAATGGGTGGGTTATTCTCCAAAGGAACTGGTAAACGAAACAATCCTGCCGAATGATTATCCAAGGGATTCCTTAATGATGCGGATAATCTCATTCGCATTCTGTGTTGAGAAAGAAACATCCTTTACCCGTTTTTGATCACCTTTTTGTCTGATGACCACCCTGTCATGTTCCAGGAAGTTGAAAGAAACGCGGTAACGCTGTTCAATGAACATGAAATGGATGCCGGCACCGCCATATTTTTTGGCGTTGGGTAATTTGTCATCCAGTTCACAAATCATGATTTCCTGCATGGGGGTTTCCCATTTGAATACTCCGAACCTGAGCAGCACTGTATCAGCGGTAATGGTAATGATCAAGGTACGGTAATTGATGGAGTAGAAAAGGAAGAAAGCAGCAAAGAAAAACAAAACCATAGCGAAGCTATCCAATGAATAGGTTATCATGCGCCATAAACCGGAAATCAAGAAAACGATGGTCAATACAACAAACAATAATAAAGTGCTGTTTGATTGAATCTTTTCTTTGTAGAGATAATTTTCTTCCGACATGATGAACCTCCATTTGATATGAGTGTAAACATGTATTCAGTCTATGCCTTGATAATTACTTCCAGATAATGTCCATGATCTTGATAAACTCCTTGTTTCCCAATCTTTCGAATCTGGCTGACCATATAAACATCATGGATCATATCAAACATGGAACCAAGGGCCAGGGTGAGCATTACAGGCAGCCACCAGTCAGGAAGAAAAAACATACCCAGGATACCAAGCAGAATGAACCCCGCCGACAACCATAAGGGCATAAGCAGGGCACGCTGGATGACGGCACATTCGATATCCCCTTTGACACGATAAAAGCCTGTTAAAATCAGGCCAAACTTTCGCTCATAGGTGATGGTTGTATTTGCTTCGTTGACAGTGCCGCGAAATCCAAGACAATGTAATTGCTCATGCAGCCATACGCCAACGTTGAGATAGAATAACGTTGCCAGCAAATAAATAATCACCAATTGCGGGACCTGCCAGTTAGTTTGGGTCAATGATTGATAGATCCAGACAGCTAGAGCCAACAGTATTGGAATGGCAACAGCATAAAAGATGTAAACCGTTTTTTGATCAGCCGTACCGATTTGAATGCGTTTATTGCCAGCTACCTGTTCTTCAAAGATTCCTTGCATGAATGATCCTTTATTGGTGAAATTGGGTTAACTTTCTTATTGTACTTTAAAAAAATAACCACTGTCCTGATTTCCATATCACAATTTACGGAAAAGAGTTACAGTGGTTTAATTTATCACTGATTACAGGTTACTTGATATGGTATTTACTTTCTGTGTGGTTCATAGCAGAGCACCACAACACCGCAGGGGAATGCCTGTGATTTTAGTTTTCGCATGATTCAGTTTCCTTTTGCTGGAAAAATGTTCAGGCTATGATGCATTGATTTGTATGAACCAGACTACCATGTTCATCATCGCTGCAACTGGTATTGCAAACACATAACACCAGAAGAAAATGCATGGCTGGTCACAAGTGTCAGATTTGTTTGATCCAAAATATCTGTAAACAACGGAGTGCCGGCACCAAGTAAAACCGGATTTACAAATAACCAGTATTCATCAATTAAGTTGGCAGCCATAAGTGAATGCGACGCCCCCGGACTGCCAAAAATGATAATTTCATTTCCGGAACGACGTTTGAGGTTATGAATTTCATCAACGATATTGTCAGAAATAATTTTCGTTTTTGGAAGCTTTTTTCCACGCAGGCTTGTTGACAAAACAACCTTATCTACATTTTTATACCATTTGGAATGGTCCAGATCATGTTTGGACGGATTGGGTTGCTCGGCTGCAGTGGGCCAATAGGATTGCATTAGCTCATAGGTTTTTCGTCCATAAAGCGCAGTATCAGCCACGCCGGTGCGGCGTCCGGCGTATTCAAATATCTCATCATCCACATGTACCCAGCCAATGTCACCATTTTTATCCGCTGCAAATCCATCTACTGAAATATGCATAAATAAAACCAATTTTCTCATCGCTATATACCCAAACTTCTTTATCTATTAAACGTGCTGATCAACCAGGATGGGGTTGCCATCCGGATCCAGAACGGTGAAATGCGCAGGGCCACTGGAAGCCTCATCGGCCTCTTCCTGAAATTGCACCCCAGCTGATTTCAATTGGCGCTGCAGCTCGCGGATATCTGTATATTCGGGTATTTCCTGACCGTTGACATCCCAGCCAGGATTAAAAGTGAGAATATTCCGCTCAAACATGCCCTGGAACAAACCGATTAAATGATCGCCGTTTTTCATGATCAGCCAATTTTCAGATGCTTCGCCAAAAAAAACAATAAAGCCTAATTTCTCGTAAAACTTCCTTGAAGTTTCAAGGTCTTTGACCGCCAGACTTATAGAAAAATTACCCAATTCCATGATTTTCTCCTTATAATGATATTCGTCATTTAATGTGATACCAACGCAGTGGTTTAGTTGCCTCTCGAAATAAGGTCCCTTTCGCTTCCTGATCCAACTGCACGGTTTTTGCCCACCACCCGGATTTTGCGCCGTCAGGGAACAAGGCTTGATCCAGGTGGGGAAGAATCGCCTCGAAGATCTCACTTTGAGTCAACCCGGGTGATTTTGAGGGCAGTACTTTCCCCATAGCTTGCAGGATATCGTCATACTTCGCCTTGTTTACGCGCGTTGTATACCCGGGAACATTTACATTTTCAACGGTTATTTTTTCATCCATATTGATCAGTATGCCTCCAATTAAATTTTAAATGAGCGGGGAGCTCATATTAAATATATATTATCATAAATATCTAAATTATCCAATTTATATTTTTGCAATTGAGAAGAATGAATAAAAAAGATGGATTCGCAATTGAATCCACCTTTTTTATTCATATGCCTAAGCAGGATTTATTTCTGCGCCACCACATACAGATTGGGTGGTTCAGGATGCAGGTTTTCAACATGGACAATTTTGAATCCAGCTTTCTCTATGTGGGTGGTTAGTTCATCTGTGGTCATATAGCGGATATAAGGCATCAAATTTAGTCTCATGAGGATGCCCATAACAAAATGCTTTAGTCCTTTGCGTATTCCAACACAATCCGTGACGGATAGGAAATAGCCATTTTCGGGCAACATCTTATAAATCAGCTCAAGTTTTGCATCCAGATCGGACAGGAAATAAAGCACATTGAATGCGGTGATGACATCATAGCCGCCTGCCTGAATACTTTCATCCTCAAGGGCTGCAACTGCATAGGAAACATTGCTGATGTTTTCGCGTTCGGCTTTTTGCTGCGCATTGGCGATCATCTTCTCCGAGATATCAATACCTTTGATGGATTGCACATGTGCAGCAAGGGTGTTGCTGACAATGCCGGTGCCGCAGGCATAAGCCAGCAGACGATCATCCCGTTTCACATATTCTTTGCTGAGATCAATGGTTTTTTGATAAGCATCTGCATAAGTCTTGTTGACATTAACATCGTAATTGTCGGCCAGTTTATTCCAGAAATCTTTAGCGTTCATGTTTTCCATCCCTGTTAGTAATTTTTAGGTATATTATTTTTATCGCATGAATTTAGAGTTTGACATCTGAATTTGAATGCCAGATCAGGGCTGGTCGTTTTATTAATCCAGTACCAGGGATGAGATAACTTTTGCTGAATGATCCAGATGTTTGCTCAAGGTGAGCTTACACAACGGAATCCAACGCAATCACTATAGTAATCTGGTGGATCTTCAAAGCGATAGGCCGAGAGCGCAAAATCAGCGGTACCGTCCCAATGGTTGCCACGAATCACCCGATTTCCATCTACCGTTAGATCTTCACGACCATCATCCGGCCGGTATGGATACGGTGCATACAGGCTGGAGGTCCATTCCCGCAAATTTCCCGCCATGTCCAGTACACCGTACGGGCTGGCGCCATCCGGAAAACTGCCCACTGGAGCTGTACCGGAAAAACCATCATCCACAGCCATATCGCGAAAACTACGTGGACAGTTCATATCACAGTAATTGTTCAGATTCCCACTAACCGGATCATCCCCCCAGGGATAAAGGCGCCCATCCGTTCCGCGGGCAGCTTTTTCCCATTCGGCTTCGCTGGGCAACCTGCGTCCGACCCAGGTGCAATAGGCTACAGCATCCTCCCAAGGAATTTCACGGACCGGGTAATCGGCAAATTCCGGTACTTCAAAATAGCCTGGCTGTCCAAACAGGATGAACTCATCCGGCTTACGGCATGGTCCATCCGAAACACACTGGGCATACATGGCATTTGTCACTTCCGTCTGATCTATCCAGAATGCCTCCAGATTTACTGTGTGTTGGGGTTCAATGTCCTGGTAAAAACCTTGCAGACAATCATCGCGATATTTCTGACACTCAGCCAGCATGATTTCTTCCGAGCTGCCCATGGTAAAGGGACCCGCCGGAATATAAACCTGCATCATACCATCCTTCTCGGCAATGCGGGTCTCACCGGATGCAGGAGCACCTGTACGTACGATGATGAATATAGCAACAGCGATGATGCCTATTAAAATAGCGACCCATAATGGTGTAAATTTTTTATCCATTATTTTCAAACGACTGTGATTGCCGATCATAAACACCCTCCTATGACAAGTGACAAATAGGTTAAACGATCCATTGCCGTCCAGTAACATTTGCGGAATTATTGCATCAATTGTGCAACATCGGCGGTATCATATCCCTTAACTGAATAAAATCTGTAGTTTCGTCGATATTCCAGTATGATTTGATTATATATAAATAGATTGATGATGGGGTAATAATTTGGGGTGACTACTCTGATGAATTAGAGATTCAAGATCGACACAGAAATTTATACGGCATTGTTGACTGTACGATCCACAAAGGCAATTTCAATAATGTTGCCATCAGGATCAATCACTGAACTTTCATAGAAACCGTCATCGTATTGTTCTTTTATTTTTTGTAATGGGATATTGTTGGCAATAAAATAATCTGTTAGTCGATTGACTTCCTCTTTGGATTCAACCTCCACGGAAAAATGAGAATAACCGACCGGTTCAGTAACTTGACCATTCGGCAGATTGGAGCGTGTCATGAATTCAAGGTTAATACTGGAACATATATTAACAAAAACACATTTGAAATCTCCCGCTTGATGCCTGAATAATACTTCACCATCAAAATGGGTTGAATAGAAAGCAACCAGCGCATCAATGTCTCTAGTCCAAAATGCAATGTGATGTAATTTCATTGTTTCTCCTTGTTTATTTATCATCCAAATTGGGACAGTGTAGATTCATGGGTAGGATTTTATCAAATTGCTTTGAATTGTAGATCATTAAACGGGGTAGAGATTACCCTATTCAAAAGTATAGTTTGGTGTTTTTATCATGGTAGGGTCGCTGACCCACCAAAACAGCGCCAATCTTACAATCAAAATTATGTGCCATGCTGAAGTTTGTTTTTCCGATATTCTGGTATACATTGATTATATATAAAATGAATGATGGATTGTTAGTGGCGAAAATTATTGGCGGGTCCACCGGTATCAGTATAGACGGTCCTGTCCCCTCCGACAAAGTGATATAATGCGAGTACTTAATTTTGATTATCCTTCAAAGATAGCTGGAAGAACAAAGTGTATTTTAGGTTTTAATATATTTTCAAAATTATTGGTTAAAAACAAAGTAGTAATTCCAGAACTATTTTCCAAATCATATTTCCTTTATTGGCAGCAAAATATTTTATGGGTGGCATAGTTGTTAAATCTTGGTGCCTGGTTTTCAAAACCAAGTATCCTATTTATTGGTGTTAATAATCTGTCTTTTATGGATGCATAAATCAAAAGCAAATTACGGAGAAAAACAGATGAATCGAAAGATCGTATTAATTGGATTATTATTTGTGCTTTTTGTGATTCAAGCCTGTTCTTTACCGGCAGGTAATTCCTCTCAGGCTGTGACAGAGACCTTAGCAGAGACTGCTTTGCCGCTGTCAACTACCGAAACCCCGATGCCACCAACAATGACAATGGAGCCAAGTCAGACTACGGAAGCATCCCTCACTTCGAGTGTAACCGCTGCGACCACGCCTTGTAATTGGGCTGAATTTGTAAGTGATGTGAATTACCCGGATGATTCGGTCATCATTGCAGGGAGTCAATTTGTAAAAACATGGAGCTTGAAAAATGTTGGTACCTGCGCCTGGACATCGTCTTATTCGGTGATTTTCGTATCCGGTGACCAAATGGGGGCGGCTGCCAGCACGCAATTGACCACCGGTGGTGTCTCACCCGGCGGTATTATAAATGTAAGTGTGAGCTTTACTGCACCGCAAGAAGCCGGAACGTATCTTAGTTATTTCAAATTGGCGGATGGATCCAATACTCCTTTCGGTATTGGGGCGAATGCAGCCAATGCTTTCTGGGTGCAGATTGTATCAGAAGAATCGGGATCATCAGGCAGTCAGGTTCAAGTTCCATCAGTCAATTTCAGTCGGACCTTGAAAGTAACAAGTCCAAGTATGACGGGAGATGATGTTGAAAAAGTACAAAACCGCCTGGCTGACCTTGGCTATACTCCGGGGATCGCGGATGGGGTTTATGGCGCAAAGACGGCCAATGCAGTAAAAGCCTTTCAGAGTGATGAAGGGTTAACCGCAGATGGTGTGGTTGGATCGCAAACATGGGCTGAATTGTTTAATTAGTTTATTGGAAACTTTCAGGGTCAAATACTGGTGTTGATAAAAACGCTGGGACTTCAGCGTAGATTTTTTGTGATCATTATTTCTTAATTATACCTTTAGCAGCCGGTATCTTTTTTGATGCCGGCTATTGTATTATACGTATTTCTTATGGGTTTATACCCCACCAAAACGGTGCCAATCCCAAAACTATCTGTGGGGCATCTTCATCCAATCTCGGCTTTTATTGTCCATTGTGTTCGAGTAAAGAACTTCATGTTTCTTAAATACCATAAAATTTTTGGCTCAATGTCTTCGTCTTCAAAATACGACCATTCTTCGACAAGCTTGATATTTTGCCCAAAAGACTCAATTTCTTTCGCCTTATTAACACCGAATTGATAAGAAGAACCAGCATCTGTTCCCAGGGATCGTTTCATCTTCGATTCGACCATCTTTTTCCATATGCCGCTTGTATATTTTTTGTTGACGGTTTCAAAAACAATACATGAATGGGTAAAGGAATCGGATAATTTATTAAAGAGGCTTTCCACTTCTTTTTGAGGTAAATACATGAATAAGCCTTCTGCAAGGAAGAGCACATGCTTGTCTTGAATTGCTAGTACTTCCCGTATCCATTTTTCATCTAGGACTGAACAACCAATTGTCAAGTAATCAATTTTGTCTTTCAGGATTTCCTTTTTGGCTGCGATAACATCTGCTAAATCGATTTCAATATAATTCCACTTGCTGTCGGATACACGCCAATAACGGGTATCGAATCCGCAGCCCAGACTGACGACAAGGGCGTCGGGGTATTTTTCAAGAAATTCCTTTGTATACAGGTCATATTTACGCGCCCTGATGGCGACATGTGTGGTCAGGGTTGAGGGCAATTTTCTGTCTACTATCCTTTGATAGGTTTCTTTGGGTACATGGTTTGCGATGTTTTCCAAACACGTCAGACTAACGGGATCATTAATAATGGGTGCTTCTTTTTGGAATTCGATCACTCTTGATTTCAAGGTTATGATGGCCGTTTCTGATATTACATTTGTGATATTCATGATTCACTCCAATTGATATTCATTTACTGCTTACCCTTTTTCGCCTTCCTTCCAGGGTGGGAAGGATAGGTCAGCGCCCCACCTACTGATAATCCATAAAGTAATAACATTTATATTTATTCTCGAAAAATATTTTCATTATGCCATGATAAATAAGAAAAATCAGGTTGTTTTGTTTTATCTTTAGGTATTCGTATTAAATTTCCGTGATGGCGGTAATAATCTCGCCCATTTTCATATTCTTCTTTGATCCGTTTGCTAATTTCAATTCTATACTCAGGTGTAACAGTTATATACCCTGTATCAAAGAGTGCATGCAAATCTTTTCGTAAAAGAATACCATTTGTAACCTCGTGTAAGCCATTTTCAGAATATGGTTTAATGTGGGCTGCATCTAACGCAGGAAGGGTTCGTTCATTTGTGATTGCACATTTTCGCTCATATGTATCGGTGATTAATACCCTGAATGATCCCTGTCCTAATCTTGGATATGTAATCACAGGATTGCCATATTGAGGCCTCTCTTCTTTAATTAATGTTGAAGTTGGTTGGCTTTGTAAGCAGATTCGTAATTGATCCCATATGGTTTTGCCAGGTTCTACAGATAAATCATAACCCCGTCCTTGAACCAGATTAGGAGCCCAATTATACGGAACAGGTATCCAGGAATTTTTAGGTAGGAAAAAAGGTTGTTCTAATAATATGCATCCAATTGTATAGTCCTCAAATTTATTTGAGGGTTGTCGACGATATTTTTCAACACGTTTACGCATGTCAGATAAATTAGTTGCACCGTTGTAAATGCCAAAAGAATCCCATGCTAATGAGATAGGTAATAAAGTTGAATGTGCGAAAAATCCACCACCGACAATAAAATTGTTTGGGCTATGAAGTTTAAATAAGAATAATTCACCAGGTTGTAAAGCCCGAAATTGAGTTTTCCCTGATGGTTGCCAAAAATTAACCTCTTCGATATTGTCTTGTGATCGAAGGAGATCAAACCAATCCCAGTCAGTGATTCCCACATATGATTTCATGATTCAATATAGCAATTGCTCATTTGCCATAGCCTTATTTAATTATATACATAACAATTAATAATTTACTATTTAATAAATTGGTTCATAACCACTCTACCACTACCGCCTCACCCCCTTCATTCACTCTGACCACCGTACACACCACCACAGCGCTGGCCTTGTTTTGTCCGGTTTTCAGATTTTTTGGGGCGTAGATGTAGCACATTTACCGCAGACAAATCCCTCATCTATAAGACTTCACACTTCCCCAAATCGTCTCCGCATCCACCCGGTTACCTTTGCAAGTGTAGATATAAACCGGATATCCAGCACCGCCCATGGTGTCGGTGATTTGGGCGTTTTGTTCGCATTGGTCGAAGAACATGGACATGCTATTGGATCGACCGGAGAGGATGATCATTACATCCCAGGAGTAGCCCGGTCCCCACAGGTAATAAGTGAGGTGTCCGCTGACGGCGTGGGGCAGGCCGTATTGCGGGCCGATCTGGTCCACGGCACCGGCGTAGATATAATGGCCTGCGTAGATGCCGGCGATTGCCTGCTCCTCTTCGGGCAGGCTGTAATACACATCGGCGATTTCCTCGACGACATGGGTCCAGCCCAGTCTACCGGAGTAAGTGATGGGGTAGTACGTCAGGTCACCGTTGAATTCGCGCAGTTGGCGGGAGAAGCCGCCGAATTGATCCACCAGGGATGGGAACGTAGATGCGGGTAAAATCGGCAGGGACATGGTGATATTGAGTGCACCCACCACTGCCAGATAGCTGAACAGCACCGCCAGTACGGGTTTTCGCCAACGGATTTTGTTGATCATTTCCTCGGTGAATACAGAGCCTGCTGCCAGCAAGGGCATGAACAGGGCGATGAGTTGGCGCACAGAGGCGCTCAGGTAAAACATGAAACCGAAGGTAAAGAGAAAGAGAAACCCCAACACGCTGTAATTGACCTTGTTGAAGGACCGGAAGATGCGGTATAGCCCGGCCAGCCAGAGCGGCAGGAGCAATTGACTGGTTAAGATGAGAATGTTGATCAGGTATTGCTTCAGGGAGGTATCATACAAGCGGGAGCTTCCATAATTGGTCCAGTATTCCAGGGAAGGAAAGCCGTTGGCGACTTGCCAGTACAAGTACGGAGAAACGACGACCAGAAAAACAGCGGCGCCAAGATACGGCCAGGGGGAGAGTAAATCCTTCCTGCGGTTGGAAATTAACAAAGCCAGCAGGAATCCGGGGCCGTAGAATAAAATGGTGATTTTGCACAGGCAGGCCAGGCCGGCAAGCAGGCCGATCAACAGCCAGTAGCGGCGGTTTGCAGTGGAATAGAGTTTCACCACGGCAAACAGAAAGGCGGAAAGCGCGAGCTGGTCGAAGGCATCGTAACAGAAGAAGGAATCAAGCGCCAGCCACAGTGGAACGATAATGAATCCGACGGCTGTCAGGGCGACGGCGATTTCCTTGCCGCCCAATTCTCTGGTGATCAAACAGAGGATCAACATGGTGAAGCAACCGGCCAAAGCGGGAAATACATGATATGCAAAGAAAGAATTTCCCAGCATGGCGCGGCTGACGGCCATCAGGAAGGGGACCAGCGGGGGCAAATCAATATAGCCCAGTGCCAGGTGTCGGCTCATGGCGAGCGTGTAAAGTTCATCCATAAAGTATTCGTATCCCTCACCGTAAATGAGATGAATGGCAAATTTAAAAACCGCTGCAATGAGGATGATCCATCCAATTGACGATAACTTAATGGCTGCCTTTTTTTGCTTCATGGTTACCCACCCAAATAAGGAATATGAATTTTTACAATCGATACGGAGTTGCATATCATTGAAAGTATTATAGGTATTATAGAGGAAGAATCAAAAATTATTTAGGAATAAGAGGCATGATAACCGGTGATTGAGGAGATGATTGCTGCGAAATCTCACCCCTCCTCATTCACCCTGACCACCTTACATACGGCCACGGCGCTAGCCTGGCCCTCGCCGGTTTTCAGGTTCTTGGGGGCATGGATAATTTGCATGAAGCCATTGTCATCATATTTGGCGTCAATACCTTCTGCGTATTTTTCTTCCATGGCGATGTGGTTGACCCGCCCGATCAGCAGGGCGGCTTTGCCGCTGCCGGATAGATCGAGCTCTTTTTCGAGTTTGCATTCCAAAACAAGGAAAGCCTCTTGCATGCGCGGGCAGCTCACAGTTTTGGCTGCTTCGCGATGGAAGCCTCCGGCTTCAAGTTCATCGGTGTCTTCTTCGTTGTGCGTAATGGTGTCGTAACAGTGGTCGTAATAATCCTTGCTGACAAAGTTGATCACGAATTCGCCGCTGCGCTTGATATTTTGATAGGTGTGCGAATGCTGCATTAATGGAACAATAGCGAAATAACCATCCCCATCGCCGGTGAAGCTCGCGGCAAAGTTGAAGTTCACATTGGGCTTGCCGTTTTCCTTCAGGGTTGTAATGGTGTGCAAAACACTGGGGATACCGCAAGCATATTCAAAATGTGAAAAAAGCTCATATTGTTCCGGCCAGTAGGTGGCGAAGTGATCCGGTTTGGTATTTCCGATTTCTATTTTCATGGGCTTTTCCTTTTTTTAATAGATCAATCTAAAAATTTCTATTGCCTTTCCTGATACTGGATTAGTTCGCAGGATGTGGTTGCTGACCCACCTATACGGCGCAAATTCCACAAACAAAATTTTGTATCAGCCTGGAGTTTGTTGCATCGATATTCCAGCATAATTTGATTATATATAAGATGATGAATGATGTGTGTTGAAAAACGGGGGATGAGAATTGGAGGAGATTTACTAGATGAAATTGACTTCTTTCAAAAGATGGTGGGCAAGCGACTTACCCTGCGAATCCAATCTCTTTACAAATATATCCCATTTCACGGCTCCACAAATCTCCTGTGATGAGGTGATACTCTCGCTCATTTGAAGGGTGAATAATCTCCCGTAATCTCGATCGGATTACCGTCCGGGTCGTCGATCATGAAACAATAGTAGGGTGCGGCGACATTGATGTATAAAATCTGGGATAATGTGCCAATGCCCAGCTTCTTGACACGTTCATATTCGGCATTCAGATCATTCACCCAGAAATTCAATACCACGTTATTACCGTACCTGATTTTGGTTCGTTGGATATAGGATATATAGGCCTGATTGTATAGTTTCTCCAGATTTTCTCCAGAGCCCATTTTCTCTTCATCAAAATCAGGGTTAAGCAAAGAGATGCTGGCATTGCCAATATCAAACTGTGCCCAGCGGTTGTCGTTTTGTGATGTGACAGGCATATCCAGTAATGCCTGATAAAAGGCAATGGAGTCTGCCATGTTTTTTACAATGAGATAGGTGGTGCCTAAATTGAGCATGGATGGTTTCCTCTGTGATTTGGATTTTTAGTAAAAGGTTTTTATAGCATTATCAGTCTGTTTATTTCATTTCAGGACAGGTTGTCGTCCATTGATGGCCATTGAAAACTGTATCGATGAACTCATATAACCCCGGATCGTATTGTTCTAATTCTTCTCGGGTATTGACATGATTATGTACCCCGTCAGTGGGGATGGATTCGAGATTTGTGCTGAAATAATCCTGTACCCCTTCGGCCCAGTATTCCTGAATATCACTGCCCGCATAAGTGTTTTGCCATAGCTCTTTATCTATTGCTGAATCATATATTAGGGAAAACTCAGCATATAAACGATCGAAATCATCGCCAAATCCCTTGAGTGAGATTGTATGGGCGAATTCGTGCACGGCAATGCTTTCCCCCCACCAGCGATCATTTGGCAGGCACAGCAAATTTTCTTCTGCGGTGGATGTGATCCTGATACCGGTTCCAGCGCCTAATCCGCGTGCTCGTTCATCCCAATAGCTGCTGTCCATATGGGCATATTCAGGCAGGCTGGTAAGCTGTTCCTTTTTCCCAATGACGGCAAAATATGCGTTTTGAAAAACCAGCTCCTGGTGGATATGCGGAATGGGTGCCAGCATATTCATCACAATATAGTAGGCCTGCTGCAGCGCGAGGTCGTTCACTGCGGCGGAACTGATGATGGGGATGCCGCCGGCATCACAATATTTTTCATAAAAAGGATCAAGGGATAAATTCTGTGGGACGCTGCCAACCACACAACCGTCCCGACTGATCTCGCGGGTTGTCTGGCATGCGGAGGTCAATGTCAGCAGGAGTATGGGTAGGAACCATTTAAGAATTTTCATCGTTTGCTTAAACATTCAGAAGGAATCTTTTTTATACTACTGCCCTATTCATCTATCGGCTCAAACATCATGATGGGTATGTGCCGGGTGGTCTTTTTTTGATACTCCAAATAGGGTGGATAAATCTCGCTGACCAGCTTCCACAGGCGCTGGTATTCCTCGCCCTGTGCTTCATGCGCTGTCAACGGAATTTCCCTGCCAGTAATCTCTACTTTCGCTTGTGGATTTTTTCGTAAATTGAGCACCCAATTGGCATGTTTTTCTCTGCCCCAATTGGATCCTACAATCAGATACTGTCCATCCTGCTTAAAATAGGCAATCGGAATGGCGCGGTCCTCTCCAGACTTACGCCCAGTTGTATGCAGGATAAGGATGCGCTGTTTGCCGAATTTACTGCCAAGGCGTCCGCGGCTCAACCGTAGAATCAGTTTGTTAAATGTCATAAATTCTTTAATAAAGAAATCCTTCATTTAATGATCCTTTTGTTCATTCCATTATACATAAAGGCAAATATCCTTGCGCGAGAAATTCGTCTGGCATTGATCATTCAAAAGGAATTAGATTTGTTGGTTTTGCCATTGATCAGCAAACAGTGCATAATCGGCTTCATCGCACCATTCATCGCGTAGAAAACAGGCATGCGGACGGAAAGCCATGCGCTGAAAACCCAGACTTTCCAGCATACGCTGCGAGGCTGTATTGCGCACATCAATGATGGCGGAAATCACTTGCAGGTTTAAATTGGAAAAACAGTGGTCCAAAACGGCTTTTACACTTTCCTTACCATATCCTTGTCGTTGATATTCAACTGAGATACTATACCCGATTTCAATCTGAGGAATAAATGGCGAGACAAAACGCAAACCGATATCCCCAAGCAAGGTTTGCTCCGTTTGCAAACGAATAGCAAACTGAAACCATTGGTTCAGTTTACCAAAAGCCACCCTGCTTTGATTATGAATTAATTGTTCAACTTGCTCTTCACTTTCCGGGAACGAGCCCTGATAACGAGCGATATCGGGATGTGTTCTATAAGCATAAAACCGCTTGATATCATCAAATGTCAGTGCAGAAATCTGCAAGCGTTCTGTTTGTAGTGTGGGAAAACTATCACTTTGTATGTCTATCATGTGGGTCATTGTAACACCGCAATAATCGGGATGGTACTGGTCGTTTGTATGGTTAAGATGAGTATAGACAGGCCCATTCAAACTCAATTTACCTGCAACGGCATCAATACGATTCAATACAAAATCTAATCGCACGCCAATACGTAAAAGAGAAGGATTGACGAATTTACGAGAACATGTATTTTTTTAAGGCAGCTATCTGTGAATTGCGGAATTCTTCAACGATAGATACTTTAGGGCCATATGCATCGAATCCGTGGAATGCACCTGGGACGATGTAAAGTTCACTTTCAATACCTTGCTCCTGCAATCTTTGCGCATACGCCACATCTTCATCATGGAATATATCCACTGTTCCAACGCCAATCCAGGCTGGGGGTAATCCGGAAAGGTTTTCACGGCGGGCTGGTACTGCATAGTCGGGCACATTTTCTGCGCCGCACTTTTCCCCCAGATAAGATTTCCAGCCAAAGCGATTGCTCTTTTGATTCCAGGCGATACTGCTACTATCATCAATATCCGTACGCAAAACGGTGCGATCATCCAGCATGGGGTAAACCAACAATTGAAACACAGGTTGGATCTCCTGACGATCATGAGTGAGTTGAACCAGTGCTGCGGCCAATCCGCCCCCGGCACTCGCGCCGCCAATTGCGATGCGCTTTGCATCAAACCCTAATTGTTGTGCATGGGATGCCACCCATTTTAATGCGCTGTACCCATCTTCCAGGCCAATAGGGAATGGATATTCAGGCGCATATCGATAGTCGACAGAAACAACGGTGATCCCTAGCTCGCTCGCATATTGATTACAATAATGATCATCCATCTCAGGTCGTCCCATTATGTGCCCGCCGCCGTGGAACCAGAGTAATACAGGCGTTGGTGCATCCATAGATTTTGGGTATCATCTCAATAAAGCGGGGCAAACGAAAAAGAACTGAAGCCTATTAATTTTTATCATAGGCTGTTAAAATTT
>JAEKNU010000072.1 GCA_016838895.1 Chloroflexota bacterium | reverse complement strand
CGCGCTTCTCAAATTAATTTGGGTTGGTCTTTTCCTAAATCTTAGCTCTACCCCGTTTTATTGAGATGATACCTTTTCGTTTATTAAATTACCAGTTTGATACCGGTATAACTCGGGACAATACAGTTTGATTGCATATGGTGAGTATTTCATTGATATGATGATTTACAAATCATTTTCCTCACAAATCCAGCCATATTTCTTGTTTATTCTTATTTTACAATGGAAAAACAATAATGATTTTAATAATTTTCTGTATCATCTCAATAAAACGGGGTAGTAGAGCTAAGATTTAGGAAAAGACCAACCCAAATTAATTTGAGAAGCTCGTAACGACACCAGGTCAGCCAAAGGTAGGATTTGGTTTGTACCGGAAATCCGGTCAACAAGATAGTGGTAGAAACTTACACGCAGCTTTTTAGCAGTCTCGGCCAGGGTTCGCGAAAGTATCCCAAGCCCTCACTCCATCATCAGTCCGCGGACCAAAACTGACATCTCGTTTTCGTACTCGCTGTCGTACTCCCAGTTCAGACGCATTGTTATGGAGCGGCAGTTCAGGATATTGCAACGCCAATACATACATTTTAACATCTTCGATAACTATCATTATCCAAGATATATTTACTCCCAGAATTCTAACTAATTATACAGAGACAATATTTGTTTCCTACTTGACAGGGTAGTCTAAAAACAAAAAAATTTTTGAATTCTTGCATATTACCCTTTTCCTTTTTTAGTCCATTTAATCATTTGAAATACTCCTCACATATTAGTAATATAATAGTAGTATCTAGTTTTTCTTAAAAAGAAAAATAAACACCAACGTTTCTCTTTGTGGGGAAATTTTTAAACCAATTGGAGTCTATATTGCCAAGAATATTCGATAATATAAAATTACCATTACTACCATCTCTGAAACAATCAATAATTAAAGCATATCGTGCAGATATTTGTGTAGGATACTTCAATTTACGGGGCTGGAATGAACTTTCTGAAGATATTGATCGTTTTGTTGGCGGAGAGGAATATCAAGCTCGAATTTTGATTGGTATGCAAAAATTACCACGTGATGATGTAAAACAATTAATGGGGCGCAATGATGAATCCCTTCTAGATAACCAAACTGCAAATAAATTAAAACAACGTGTTCTTCGGGAACTACGCGAACAATTAACCATTGGTTTACCTACGAATGCTCATGAAATTGCCTTACGGAAACTTGCAAACCAGATTAGGGCAGGTAAGGTTTGTATTAAACTTTATTTAGCATCTCAATTACACGCAAAACTATACCTACTTCACCGCAACGATGAGGATCAACCAAGAATTGCTTATCTTGGTAGCAGTAATTTGACTTTTTCTGGTTTACAGGGACAAGGCGAATTAAATGTAGATGTTGTTGATCAAGATGCTAGCGAAAAACTAGCAAAATGGTTTAAGGATCGATGGAAAAATGATTGGTGCTTGGATATATCCGATGATATTAAAGATATTATTGAAGACAGTTGGGCAAGAGAAGATCTTATCCCACCTTATTTGATTTATCTAAAGATGGCCTATCACCTCTCACAGGAAGCCCGTACTGGTTTAGAAGAGTTTGCAATTCCTACAATTTTTGAAAATCGATTATTTCCATATCAGGTCGCAGCAGTAAAAATTGCAGCCCATCATCTCAATAAGAGAAAAGGGGTATTAATTGGCGATGTTGTAGGCTTGGGCAAAACGATCATGGCCACTGCCCTTGCCAGCATCTTTGAAAACGATTTCTATCTAGAAACTATAATTATCTGCCCAAAGAATCTTGTTGAGATGTGGCAGGATTATGTCCACAAGTACCGTTTGCACGCCAAAGTTTTATCAATCAGTCAAGTACAGCAAGAATTGCCAAAATTACCTCGATATCGTTTAATGATCATTGACGAAAGCCATAATCTCAGAAATCGAGAAGGTAAACGCTATCACGCAATCCGAGACTATATTGATCGCAATGACTGCAAAGTAATTCTCCTCACTGCAACGCCATATAATAAAACCTATCTTGATCTTTCGAACCAAATTCGATTATTTTTACCGGAAGAATACGATATTGGAATCCGTCCAGAAAATTTACTGCGTGATATTGGTGAAATCGAATTCAACAAACGACATCAGGCAGGATTAACCACCTTGGCCGCTTTCGAGAAAAGCGACTTTCCGGATGATTGGCGTGAGTTGATGCGCTTGTTCTTGGTACGACGTACACGAAGTTTCATCAAAAACAATTACGGCACGCTTGATCCTGAGAATGATAGGGTCTACCTAACGATGCAAGACGGTCAGCGTTCATATTTCCCTGATCGTATACCGAAATCATTAAAATTCAATATTGATGATCAAAATCCTGATGATCAATATGCACGTTTGTATTCTGAAAAAGTTGTAGATGCGGTTAATGGTTTGAATTTACCACGCTATGGTCTTGGAAACTACATTGCCGGTAATCCAGAACAAAGACCCAGTCCTGCTGAACAGAAAAAACTGGATGACTTGGGCCATGCCGGAAAACGATTAATGGGTTTCTGTCGTACCAACCTTTTCAAACGACTGGAAAGCAGTGGGCACGCTTTTTTACTTTCCCTTGAACGTCACGTCTTAAGAAATTACGTTTTCCTATATGCTATAGAGAATGGGCTGCCTTTACCATTAGGAACACAAGGTGCCGAACTTCTGGATGCTCGGGTGAATGATCAGGACGAAGACGAGCAAGACACAATGGAATGGTTCGATCTTGGAAACGACTCCTTTGCAAATGAAAAGGATTCCGATATTGATAACATTGCTGATCTTCAAGATTTAAAAATCGATCTAAATAGTAGGGCGTTTAAAGAACGCGCCAAAGCCATTTATCTTCAATACCAGAACCAATATAAAAATAGGTTTCAATGGATTCGGTCTGATCTCTTCTCCAAACAGTTGGAGAAACATCTACAAAGTGATGCAGACGCAATATTGGATATCCTTGATTTTTGTGGCCAGTGGCAATCAGAAAAAGACACAAAACTTGAACAACTGGAAAATTTACTAAAACATACTCATAAAAATGAAAAAGTGATCATTTTCTCACAATTTGCAGATTCGGTTCGCTATCTGGAGACACAATTAAAAGCCCGAGGTTTAACAAAATTAGAAGGAGTTACAGGGGATACTCAAAATCCAACGGATCTGGCCTGGCGGTTCAGCCCACGCAGCAATAAGAAAAAAGACAAAGTCTCTCCTGAAAATGAGTTGCGTGTCTTAATTGCTACGGATGTACTTTCAGAAGGTCAAAATCTTCAGGATTGTGCCATCGTGGTTAATTATGACCTCCCTTGGGCAATAATACGTTTAATTCAACGAGCCGGCCGTGTTGATCGTATCGGCCAAATGATGGAAGAAATATCATGCTATTCATTCTTGCCTGCAGAGGGTGTTGACCGCATTCTGCACCTGCGTGACCGCGTTCGCGGCAGACTACAACAAAACTCAGAAGTTGTTGGTAGTGATGAATTCTTTTTTGAAGATGATGATAATGATCAAATCTTGATTAATCTTTATAATGAAAAATCCGGCACTCTGGATGGGGAAGATGATCAGGATGTTGATTTGGCATCATACGCTTATCAAATATGGAAAAATGCTACGGATGCAAATCCTGAACTAACAAATCAAATCAAAAAAATGCCAGATGTTGTTTATTCAACAAAAGGGCATCAACCAACGCTTATTCACCCGGATGGCGTACTGGTATATATGCGCTCGGCACTTGGGAATGATGCCCTCGCCTGGCTGGATACAAATGGTAATCGAGTTAGTGAATCACAATATGAAATTCTTCAAGCCGCAGCATGTTCTTTGCAAACACCAGCATTGGAACGAACCGAAAACCATCATATCTTGGTCGGTAAAGCCGTAGATCTCATGTTAGAAAATGCTACTTTGCTTACTGGTGGACAATTAGGCCGGCCTTCCGGTGCGCGATTTAAATGCTACGAAAGACTCAAGCGCTATACCAACCAGGTGGCTGGAACACTTTGGGACACTCAGGAACTTCAAAGTGTAATTATGGATATTTATCAATATCCATTACGCGAGACAGCTAAAGATACGATCAATAGGCAGATTAAAGCAAATATTAACGATGCCGATCTCGCACAATTAGCAATTAATTTACGAAGTGAAAATATGCTTTGTATTGTGCCTGATGAAACTGCACAAATAGAAGAGCCAAAGGTGATTTGTTCATTAGGATTGCGAGAAAAAACAGAATGACCTCAGAAAAAGAGATAGATTGGACAGCCATAAAAATTGCAGAATATGAGGCTCGTCGAGGTGAAATACTCTTTCGATTAAATTGCATGCAACGAGCTTTTGAACAATCCATCATAACCACAGGTATCGTGGTTACAATTCTTGGGTTATTCAACCAACAAATTCTAGATATTTTTTTTATCCTTTCCATTTTACTTGTATCTCCAATTATCTTCTTGTTTCTACAAGTATCCTATTTAAAGCATCATTATTGGCTATTAGTCAATGCAAGCTATCAAGAACGGAAAATCGCTTTAGATATTGAGAATAATGGTATTACCTCTCCAAATAATATATTTTCCGGTTACGGAAAATATGTTGATTTTCTGCATAAACAAGGAGTAATTCAAGTTTTTTACTTCAGATTTTTGGGTTTCCTTGAGGCGGCTTTTCCAACAGTAATGGGATTGTCAAATTTGCTTTTATTTTGGATTCTAGCAATAAATCATTTGAATCAATTAAATCATTCCATTTGGGTATTATTCCTGTTAATAATTGGCGTGCTAGAAATCATTCCGTTTGTATTTTTACTTACTATGGGAATCTTCCAACGCTTCTGGGCTGAAAAAAACAAAATATTTCAAACTAAATAAAAAGCGAGCAATAAATGCCAAACTTTGACACTACAATTGCAAAACAACAACTCAATAAATTTGATTTCAAAAAACTGTTTACCCAGGAAATGGGGTGGGACAACATTTTTAACAAGTCAATTACCATTTGCGTTGACAAAATAAATTATGAGTTGAAGCCAATTGCCCAAAAGCGCTTGTTAGTAGTATATGAATGCTGCTCTGAGATAGTCCCAAATCGTGCGATTCAAAAAAAGATCCACGCCGAAACCCGGAAGATCAGTCATGAGAATTTCATCATATTTACGGACAAAAAGCACACTGCTCAACAATGGTTTTTTGTATGGCGAGATCCCGGCAAGACAATCCGCGCTCATGTTTATGAACCAAACGATGATTTATATCAAAGATTGAAAGATATCTCATTTTCAATTCAACAGGAAGAGACCCTCTCACCCATTGAGGTTCTTTCCAGAATCCGCAGCAACTTTGATGTTGATCGGGTGACCAGAAGTTTTTACGATAATTTTAAGAAAGAACATACTGCCCTGATGAAATTTTTGGAAGGGATTCCCGACCAGGATCTCAAACCCTGGTACGTTTCTGTTACCCTCAACCGTTTGATGTTTGTTTATTTCATACAAAAGCAAAATTTTTTGGACAATAATAGCAAATATCTAGTTGACAAACTGGCGGACAGCAAGAAACGTGGGGCGGATTTGTTTTATCGCAATTTCCTGTGCCCACTATTCTTTGAGGGTTTCGCCAAACAGGAAAGAGATAATCCTGAAATCAACAAACTATTGGGTGATGTTCCTTATCTAAATGGCGGTATCTTCCAAAAACATCAATTGGAAGAACGGTTTGGCGAAGGCATCCAAATTCCGGATAAAGCCTTTGATCAAATATTTGAGTTCTTTGACAGATTTCGCTGGCATCTGGATGATCGCCCCACCGGTGAGCAAAATGAGATAAACCCCGATGTTTTAGGGTACATTTTTGAAAAGTACATCAACCAGAAACAGATGGGAGCTTACTACACAAAAGAAGATATCACAGGTTATATCAGTCGAAACACCATTATTCCCTGGCTGTTCGATCAGGCAAAAAAGGAATGTAAAATTGCTTTTGAAGGGAAACGATCTGTTTGGGATTTATTGCAGGAAGAACCAGATCGATATATTTATCAGGCGGTTCAGACAGGTTGCCAGCTGAAATTACCGACAGAAATTGCCTCAGGGATTGAGGATGTTAGTCAACGAATTTTATGGAACACCCCCGCACCAGAAGAATTTGCATTGCCAACGGAAATTTGGCGAGAAACCATTGCGCGCCGGCAACACTACGATGAAATTCATTCGAAGTTGGTTAATGGAGAAATTCGAGCCATCAATGATCTGATTACTTATAACCTGGATATTGAGCTATTCGCCCAGGATGTAATTCAAAATGCGGAAGGGCCAGAACTGGTACGCGCTTTTTGGAAGGCTCTAACCACCATCAAAATTCTCGATCCTACAGTTGGTTCAGGGGCATTTCTCTTCGCTGCCATGAATATTCTGGAACCCCTCTATGAAGATTGCATCGAACAAATGGAACATTACGTTTCAGCACTGGGTTCTAAAGATCATCCAGACAAATATAAAGATTTTAAAATTATCCTAAAACAAATTCAGCAGCATACCAACGAAAAATATTATATTTACAAGACCATCACGCTGCAAAATCTTTATGGTGTCGATATCATGGAAGAAGCAGTGGAAACTTGCAAATTGCGCTTATTCTTAAAATTAGTCTCACAGGTGCAAAACCGCAAGGATTTCGAACCATTGCCCGACATCGACTTTAATATACGTGCAGGAAATACTTTGATAGGTTTCACTAACTTGATTCAAGTCAAAGAAGCACTATCTAGAGCAAAGGATTTTTCTAAAGGTGGTAAAGTCGCTCGTCAAGAAGCTCTACTTATGATGCCAGAAGAAGAAAATCAACTTCAAATGATACAAGAAGAGGCTGAATTGGCTGGCCTAGCATACAATCGCTTTCAGGAAATGCAAACAAATTATGGCATGAATACCAAAACCATCATGTCTGCTAAAAAAGAAATTCAGGATCGTTTAATTAAACTCAACAAACAGTTAAATATCGCTCTAGCATTAAGTTATAATGTCAAACCAGATGATACAGACGCTTTAAAAAAATGGGCGGATTCCCACAAGCCATTCAATTGGGTAATCGATTTCTATGAAATCATTAAAAAAGGGGGGTTCGACATTGTGATTGGAAATCCTCCCTATGTTGAATACAATAAAATTCGCGAGCAATATACAATTCAAAATTATAAAACAGAGAATTGTAGAAACTTATATGCATTTGTTATTGAAAGATCCCGGACATTAATTAATCAAACCTCTAAATTCGGTGTGATTATTCCAATATCCGCATTTGCAAACTCAAGCATGACAAATTTACGTGCTTATATTTCTGAAAATTTTTCCCATGTATACATTTCGAGTTTTCATCAAAGGCCTGCACAGTTATTTGATGGTGTCTTGCAAAGACTTTCAATATTCATTGCATTAAATAATAATTTAAATAATAAAACATTCACCACACAACCAATAAGATGGTATTCCGAAAATAGAGATTTTCTCTTTCAATATCTTAATTACGTTCACACTTATGAATCTGATATTGCAATCCCAAAGATAGGAGATCCAATTGAAAAAATCATATTTAATAAAATACAAACCCAAAAGATAATCGATTCTTATAAAATCAATTTCAATGATCATAATAATAGTATTTTCTTCCGAACAGCGGGTGGCGGTTATTGGCTTACTTTCTTATTGAACGGTTTTAACACGGAGTCATTAAGCAACAAAGAAGCATCTTTTTTAACAGATTATTCAGCACCAGTTTTCATGAGTTTATTAAATTCTTCATTATTTTGGTGGTATTACTATATTCATTTTGATTTATTCAATCTAAAAGATTATATGATTTTTTCTTTTAAATTCACCTACCCGAACAATAAATTTGTTGTGGATAGCCTAACAAAATTAGCATATGAATTAGAGTCAAGCTACTTAGAAAATGCTGAAGAGTACACCATTAATAGCAAAACACGAGGAGCCAATAATACCTTTCGATATAATAATAGAAAATCGAAACATATTATTGACCTAATAGATAAAATTCTAGCCCAACATTATGGATTTACTGACAAAGAATTGGACTTCATAATTAATTATGATATTAAATACCGCATGGGAGATGAACTGCTAGACAATGTAGATGAATAATTGTCTAAAGATGACGAATTAGAATAATAAATCTACAGTCCCATCCATAATCATCTAGAGTAAATTAACAAGAAAGAGTTGAAATATTAGCCAAAACAATTTTGAGATATATATGAAAAAAGTGGGTGTTTTTTGTTCAAACCGTTGTCCTGGTAACCTTATTTTTGCTGCTTATGATTGGGCACGATATGAAAGAGAAAAACAACATTTGATAATTGTTGGTGGTTTTCATACCTCCATAGAAAAAGATATTTTATCCATTCTACTCAATGGAAATTGCTTAATGACTGTAGTTCTGGCAAGGAGTATGCACAAATTTCGAATGCCTACTGTTTGGAAAGAACATGCTACCTATGGGCGTTTACAAATTATCTCTCCGTTCACACAACCCATTCATCGCATTACCAAGGAAACAGCAGAACAAAGGAATGAAACCATTGCCAATCTGGTGGATGAGATCATTATTGTGCATGCCAGTCAGGGAGGCAAGCAGGAACAACAATGTAAGCAGTGGATTTGTGAGGGTAAAATAGTGTTTGCCATGGCAGATCATGAAAATCAGCACCTTTTTGACATGGGATGTAAACCATTAAATTAGTTTCTCGGGAAAGGAGAAATCATGAACACACTTTGGAATGGCGCTAAAATGCTCCCATTGCGGCATCTTTCTATTCGGGTACCTTGGAATGATACAAATTGGTCCGGGGTAATCTGCGAAAAACCAGGTGAAAATATTTCCTGTAGGGCTTTTTATTACTCAAATGTCCCCGGAATTTATAGCCTATTCCAAACAGGATTAGTACCGTTTTACAATGATCTACAACGAGAAATACTTCAGAAATTTTTCCGTTTTACAGATTAACTTTCGGTCCACTCCCATTTTACAATGGATTTCTCACTTTTCCCCTTATTACAACGCCATTTTTTCGGAAATAATGAACTAGCTTATTTTAGGATCCTAGAAACTCCGAATCGAGGGGTGAAACACTTTCAAAAACTCAAGGAAACATCCCAGGATGTCCGTACTCACCAGTTTGAGGGTCAAATACAATATCATCTTTTTGACAATAATAACAACGTAGCCATACTTTTATATATTCGTCAAAAATTTTTTTCTCGTTTTGATACCTGCTTATACTATTTCTTTTAATAGAAACATTCATTTTTTTTACAAGGTACACGCTTATCGCAAATAGAATTAACACAGCAATGAAGCCAATAACAAAAGGATTTCCAATCCTTAATTTAACTGCTCGATCAAATATTACGAAACCGCCTCCAAATGTTAGAAGAATAATAATTATTAGTATCGTGAATAAGCCCAGGCCCTTGGGACTTTCTGGTGCGGTCAATCTTGGGTAAAGTTTCTGAGCTAAAGTAGTAATTTGTATTGTAGATATGTTACTTACTCCAACGGTTGGTATGAAATGCCCATTAGCAAACGTTCCTGCTGTAGTTGTAGATGTCGAATTTCCTTGGCTAGTGCCAGATGATACAATGCCTGAAATCTTATAAACATGTTCTTCTGATCCACACAAAGGACAAACAACATTCATGGGACGAATCCTCCAATGGTTTTTGAATATTAGCTTTATGATAGTAGTATAGCGTAATAATTTTTATGAAGTTATAAATTTAGGAATAAGTTGCTAGACACTAAGTATCCAGGGGCATTTTCCATTATATAATCGATGATTAAGCAAGATTACACTTAATATTATCGTTCGTTGTATCATCACTATCATCACCTTCCGCTGTCTATACATCGGTGTTTGGCTTCACTTCTGATATCATCTACCTAGCAGCAATGGGATAATAATTCTTTGTTAGCAGGGTGGGGGGGTACTGTAAATTCTCTGGAATATATAGACTATTCCAAACAGGATTTGTCTCATTTTACAATGGACTTAAGCGAGAAATATTTAGAATATTTCTCGTTTTATAAATTTCCTTTTGGTCCATTCTCATTTTACGGTGGACTTCACATTTGAAAATCCCAGGGGTTCTTAAAAAACATCTCTCGGGTTTGGATAAGGACTATTATCCAATCCCCATGGTATAATGATTACAGGTCACTTTTTTCAGTCCATTATAAAACGGGACTGATCGTTTCTGAACAGGATTTTATACCTTTCCTTATTAGATTACAGGATTTTCAGTATGGAAGCAAGTAATAATTCCACTATCAAAGAAGCTCAATTGATCTACATTGATCGCCTAAGTAATATTGGCAAGAGCAAACAAACCGTAAAAGCCTATCGTCAAGGCATCAATCGCTACCTGTCCGTCCTTGAAGAAAATGGCGTTGACATCCATGGTTCGCTTGATCAGCTTACCATTGACACATACGATTGGATGCTCGCCTCTATGGCAGAGAAACAAGATGCTACCAGAAATTTGTATATTACTGCTGTAACTGGCTTTCTCTCTTATCTCATTGCCATGGATCTCATCAATATTAATCATGTCAATATGCAGCTTCTAAAAGCGTCTGCAATGAAAAAGAATCCTGCAAGGCTCCCGCAGTTCTCAAAGGACAACATCAATAAAGTGATTATCTATGCGCAGTCTTTGGACGCAATGCCGGCTGAAGATTACGAAGAAAAACTGCGGAATTATCGAGATAAAGCATTAATCCTTACCTTAGCTGATACCGGCCTTCGCATCCATGAGGCCTGTAACCTTGTGCGTGGATCAATTGATTTCGATGAAGGAAAAGCCATCATTACCGGGAAAGGGAACAAAGATGCAGTGATTCGCTTTACCGCCCGTTCATTGAGGGCAATTCGAGATTATATTGGCCTTCGCTCTACTCTTGATGGGGATCTGGGAAAAAAACTATCCTCGCTGCCTTTGTTTATGCGCCACGATCGTCATGTGGGTAAAAAGAGTAAAAAATACCAGCTGGATAACATATCCACTGAAACAGGAAGAGAGATTATCAAACTGAGAGTTCTTGAGTGCTTGGGACCTGATGCCGTTGGTTCCATTACCCCCCATTCATTCCGGCACTACTTTGTTACTGTTGTTCTCAATACCACCAATAATGTGCGCATTGCTCAGGAGCTGGCCAGACATAGTAACATAGCAACCACCACCAGGTATACACATTTGACTAACCAGGAACTTGACCAGGCATATTACGATTCTTTTGAAAAATGAGAAACCTGCTTCATCCAGTGGAACACCTGGAAAAATGTTTCCTGTCTCCCCTACCCTATTAATTAATCAATGAGTTTATAAATTATTTCTCAAGTTGAATTTTACATCAGCAAATTGATGTCTTGCCGAATTTTCCGGCTGAGAGCCTTTCTTTATTTGAGATACCCCCCCCACCCCATTTTGCTATAAAGGCCGAAATAATGGTATAGCTATACGCATATATATTAGGCTCACCCGAATTCCACATCTAATATATTTTGCCAACAAATTCACCCCAGAAGGGTGATGGTTGTGGCTGAACACACTTAAGTTTAGCATGATTACCTCCATTGTCCAGCGGTTTAAGCGATCCATCTCATAAAAACGGATGTAGAAAATTATTTTTCTCGGCCTTGTTTAAATACAAACAACAGATTGGAACATAAAAACGTGTTTTTTCAGGAAAGACAATTTGCATAGGTCTCTTGATAAGGATATTTTTTTGAGAGTTTCAGCACAACACTCCTTGCCATTCTGATGATCTTCCCAGCCAGGAAAATGTACTTCAATCTAAACGTCTTGATCTGCTGCCGGTATTCTGTTCCATTTGCAAAATCCATTTTGAACAACAAAAACAAATTGTAGGCCAGCATCATTAACTGAAAGATGGCTTCATTAGCCCAAAAGGATTGGAGCAGAAGGTGTCCAACGGCCATATCGTATTTGGCTTCTTTGATGTAATTTTCAGCATTGCCGCGTTTTTCATATGCAATAACTATTTTTTCTGAAGGAATTTCGGTATTGGTCACAAAGTAGAAGTACTTGTATTCTTCACCTTCCAGAAGGGATAATTGCAACCTGTCTTTTTCTGGTTTCAATACCCGCGAGACGACAAATCTTCTGTCTTTGCCCCATGTGTCAAGTTTTGTAATAAGCTCGGTTGTTTCCCTACCTTCATCACCTTTGATGAATGAAATGGATGGAGCCGTGACTTGAGAAGCGAGCGTTGGATACTCTTTTCCCTTGATCAAGTACTTGCAACCGGCTGATTCGATGGTTGTAATGATGTCGTCATCAAAATAACCACTATCCATGCGGAACAGGATTTCCAAATCATCGGTTTTAATATGGGCAACGATTTCTTTGATCATTTCAGCAGCGCCATTGGCAGTATATGTATTGCCGCTGCGCACAAATCCAGTGATATAAGCCTTGAGTTCATCACAAAAAGCGAACTGAATGTTGTAACAGTTGTTTCCAATCTTTTTGGGATTGTATCCTTTTACAGCGCCTTCCTGGTGGCCTTCCACGTTGATTACACTGCTGTCAATATCAATGGTGATGACTTTGAGCTTGCTCTTTTGCAGCAGCTTTTTGAAGACCTTGAAGTTGATTTCTCTCAGCATGTGGGTTGTTTTGTAGCTGAAATTTCCCAAAAATCTTGATACCGTTTCCGGTTCTTTGATCGAGATGGAAAATTCTTTGATCAACGGATCACTTTGCAGCAATTTCAATCGTTCCAGTTTATCAATTCCAATGAAGTTGCCGCACAGCATGGTCTTGATATGGTTCATTTTGATTTTATTGGTCGATGCATTGTCAAAAACCAGATTGTGATCAATCAGGTTAAAAATCCCATTCTTGTTGGCATGCTCGAGCAGTAAAAATAATCCAGCATTGGAGGTGAGGTTTTTAGCAGAGAATTCAATTTTATTGATCACGGCAGCATCCTTACATCATATTTTCTTTCACTCAAAAATTTTAACATGGTATCTCTACCAAAAATATCTGATTCACTTTTTAAGTGAAATCCTGCGAATGTCGATAAACCTAAAATAACATTAAAAGTGGGGGAGAAGTGTTTGTTTTGGCTCTAATTTCATGAAATACTGGCTTAATACACCTGTTTTTACACTTGAAGTGGGGGGATTATCCAAATTCCGCAATTTGACTGATTTGGCGACGTGGAATCCGGGTATTATATGATTGCAGTACCCTATCCATTTAAAAACGAAATTTACGCCGTGGAAGTGGAAAATGCAAAAATATTGTCCGTATATTGGCTAAGTGAAGAGGACAGATCACTTCCATACGACCCGGTTGCCAATCGACTACAGCTTGAGACATCCCCCTAGAATTTTTATACGTAGTCCGTAGGTTGGGTTAGGAGCCCCCGGACTCCCCCCTGCCGGTAATCACCCCGCTCTGTAACCCAACAAGTTTGCATCCGATGGGTGACAAAGCTGCATATCCAACCAATCATGCTCAGCCGCCCATCCTACGACTTAAATGTCTTTGAACTGACAATCTATCGCTTGTTGACTGACCCCACCGAGTGTCATTGCGAGCCCCATCCAGCGCTGTCCTTTGTTCATTTTGGCGGGGCGTGGCAATCTCCATGTTTGATGGAGTTTCATTAGTCCGTAGGTTGGGTTAGGAGCCCCCGGACTCCCCCCTGCCAGCAATCACCCCGCTCCGTAACCCAACAGGTTTGCTTCCGATGGGTGGCAATTCCGGATTTCCAACCACCAATTCTCGGCCACCCATCCTACGACTTTCGTGTGTTTCGTGTGTTTCGTGGTCAATGGTTTCTATCTATCTTTATACAGTCCGTAGGCCTGCCTCCAATGGGAAGCCATGCCGCGTACCTAACCAAAATATCTCAGTCGCCCATTTTACGGCTCAAAATTCCATCCCACTTCCGTGTATTTCGTGTGTTTCGTGGTTTCATCTTCATGGCTTCATCTGATTTTTCCTTCCAAAAACCTATTGACCTGTCCAAACAACCGTGATAAACTCATGCCTATGTTATTAAAAGTTTCTTTGCCAGCCATCAAGCGAGTTCGACGACCCCTTTGTGCTATACAGTTGGGAGGCTTGACGCTTGGCTAAATCCGTTTTCGGATTTTGACAACAACATTTTTTGAAAGACAAAGCCTTCCAATCGGAAGGCTTTTTTTATTTCATACCTCAGGAGAATATAAAATGGTAACTTGTCCGGAATGTGGCGCAGAATTTGATTTACCCGAGGGCACGGTCCTCAATGAAATTATTGTTTGTCCCGAATGTGGCATCGAGTTGGAAGTCATTTCCCTGGATCCGCCTCAGGTGGAAGAAGCCCCCATGGAAGCAGAAGACTGGGGCGAATGATCACCCATCACCATAAGAGGACCCTATCATGACAGATGTCCGTGTCGGTTTATTAATGTCCCGCGTACGCGTGGAAGAGAAGTGGATCATCTCTGAGTTGGAAAAGCGCAGCATCCACTACGAGATAATCGATGATCGTACTGTCCACTTCGAGCCGGAAAATTCGCAGCCCTGGCAGCAGTACGATGTCATCCTCGAGCGCAGCATCAGCTATGCCCGCGGTTTATACGCCCTGCAGCTTTTCAATCGCTGGGGCATCCCCACCGTAAACAAAGCACACACGGCCGAAATTTGCGGCGATAAAATCCAGACCACCGCCGTGCTTGCTGCAGCGGGCGTGCCGCAGCCGCGAGCCAAGGTCGCCTTTACCCCCGAATCCGCCCTGGAAGCCATTGAAGAGATGGGCTACCCCATTGTGCTCAAACCGGTGGTCGGTTCCTGGGGCAGGCTGCTGGCAAAAATCAACGACCGTGAAGCCGCCGAAGCCATTCTGGAACACAAATCGGTCCTGGGTTCTTACCAGCATTCCATCTTCTATCTGCAGGAATACATCGCCAAGCCTGGACGGGATATCCGCATCTTCGTCGTCGATGAAGAACCCATCACTGCCATGTACCGCGTCTCGCAGCACTGGATCACCAACACTGCCCGTGGCGCCATGGGCGAAGTCTGTCCCATCACCCCCGAACTGGCCGAGATTTGTACCAAAGCGGCCCGCGCAGTCGGCGGCGGTATCCTGGCCGTGGATGTCATCGAACACCCCGAACGCGGCCTGGTGATTAATGAAATCAACCACACCATGGAATTTCACACCGCCCAGCCCACCACCGGCGTCAATATCGCTGGTATGATCGTTGACTACACCCTTCAGACGGCACGTCGTGACGTGCCGTCCTTTCCTTTAATGCAGGAGGTCGTATGCTGAGTGCCACCATCATCGGCGGATCGGGCTACACCGGCGGGGAAGTGCTGCGCATTCTTTTGCAGCATCCGCATGTGCAGGTCACCCAGATCACCTCACGCCAGTACCCGGGACAATTTGTCTACCAGGTGCATCCCAATCTGCGCAAACAAAGCGAACTCAAATTCATCTCTCCCGATGCTGTCGGACCCACCGATATCGTCTTTCTGGCTCTGCCGCACGGTGAAGCCCAGAAGAAAATCGGCGAGCTGGCCGCAAAATTCAACTATATTGTCGATCTCTCCGCCGATTTCCGCCTGAAAGATGCCGCCACCTACCAGAAATGGTGCGGCCAGGCACATCAGGCGCCGGAATGGCTGGACAAATTCGTCTACGGCCTGCCGGAAATCTGCCGCGAGGAGATCAAACAGGCCAGATACGTCTCCGGCGTGGGCTGCAATGCCACCGCCTCCAACCTGGCCATGGTCCCGCTGGTCAAAGCCGGGCTGATTGATCTGTCCCAACCGATGATCTTTGAAGTCAAATCCGGTTCCTCCGAGGGCGGCGCCAGCGGCAACCCGGGCTCGCACCACCCCGAACGCGCCAACGTCATCCGCACCTACGCGGCTTACGGTCACCGCCACACCGCCGAAGTGATGCAGGTGCTGGGCGCCAAACAGGTCTCTCTTACCATGACCTCCGTGGACCTGGTGCGCGGCGCGCTGGCCACCGGCCACGCCACCGTCAACAGCGGTGTCACCAGGAAAGAAGTCTGGGGGGCATACCGCCAGTTCAGCAAGGAGAATCCCTTCATCCGTGTGGTGAAGGAAGTGAAAGGCATCTACCGCATGCCGGAACCCAAAATTCTGGCCGGCTCCAACTATGCCGATGTCGGTTTTGAACTCGACGAAGAAAACAAACACGTCATCGCCATCTGCGCCATTGATAATCTAATGAAGGGAGCCGCCGGTGCCGCGGTACAGTGCATGAACCTGATGCTCGGCCTGGACGAAACCGAAGGCATGCGCTTCTGCGGATTGCATCCCGCTTGAGTTGAGGAAACCTATGACGAAAACCATTGTGATTAAACTCGGCGGCGCCGAAGGGGTACAATTTGATCCCATCTGCCAGGATGTGGCCGAATTGGTCAGCCAGGGCGAACGCGTTGTGTTGGTGCACGGTGGATCCAATGAAGCCAACCTGCTCGGGGATGCCGTCGGCTACCCGGCCAAATTCATCAGCTCGCCTTCCGGTTACACCTCGCGCTACACGGACGCCAAAACCATGGACGTCTTCGCCATGGCCGTCAATGGCAAGATCAACACTTTTCTGGTGCAGTCCCTGCAAAAAGTGGGCGTAAACGCCTTTGGCCTGTGCGGTCTGGACGGACGTCTGCTGCAGGCTACCCGTAAAGAGAGCATCAAGAGCATTGAGAACGGCAAGATCCGTCTGATCCGCGATGATTTCACCGGCAAAATTGATACCGTCAATACCGCCCTGCTCGAGGGGCTTTTCCAACTCGGGCTCGTACCGGTGGTGGCCCCCATTGCCATCAGCCAGCAGAGTGACGCCTTAAATGTAGATGCCGACCGGGCAGCCGCGATGATCGCCGGCGCATTGCAGGCGGATGTGCTCATGCTGCTCACCGCCGTCCCCGGCATCCTGCGCAACTTCCCTGACCCGGCTTCCTTGATTGCCAAAGTAGCCTATAACGAAATCGATGCCATGATCAACCTGGTGGAAGGCCGCATGAAAAAGAAAGTCCTGGGCGCCAAAGAAGCCCTGGATGGCGGCGTCAAACAGGTCATCATCGCCGACGGCAGCACCCAAGATAAACCCCTGGTGCAGGCCCTGGCCGGTCATGGGACGATGTTTAGCAAATAAGAATCACTCAAATAACCCTAAGGGTCTTTGAGAGGAAAATAATAATGGCGTAGGGGCGAACGGTACTTCGACAGGCTCAGTAAACACCGGTCGCCCCTACATTTGAATAATATACCATCCTCACCCAGGAGACACCTACATGGATTTCATGACCATGGAACAGACCTGTACCTCTGGCGTGTACGCCAAACGCGAAATGACCCTGGTCCGCGGACAGGGCGCGCTGCTCTATGACGACCAGGGCAACGAATACATCGACTGCGTCGGCGGGCAGGGCACGGCCAATATCGGCCACTTTCAGCCCCCGGTGGTGCAGGCCATCACCGAACAGATTAATCAGTTGATGATCTGTCCGGAGATTTTCTACCACCCCAACCGCGCGGTTTTCTATCAGAACCTGCTTCAGGCATTTGGCCCGGCTTACAACCGCGTCTTCCTCTGTAATTCCGGTACTGAGGCCGTGGAAGCGGCCCTCAAATTCGCCCGTTTCGCCACCGGCCGCCAGAAGATTTTGGCCGCCATGCGCTGTTTCCACGGACGCACCATGGGCTCGCTTTCAGCCACCTGGAACAAACATTACCGCACCCCCTTCCTGCCCCTGGTGCCCGAGTTTGATCATTTCGCCTACAACAACATCGAAAAGATGGAAGCCATGATTGATGACCAGACCGCGGCCGTGATTCTGGAAGCCGTGCAGGGCGAGGGCGGCATTTATCCCGCTGACCCCGAGTTCCTGCAGGCCGCCCAGGCCTTGTGCCGTAAACACAGCGCGATGTTAATCCTGGACGAGGTGCAAAGCGGATTCGCCCGTACCGGCCAGCTCTTTGCCTACATGCACGCCGGTATTGAACCCGATCTGGTCGCCATGGGTAAATCCATTGCCGCCGGTATCCCCATGGGCGCTGTGGCGATGCGCAAAGAATTCGCCGACCTGCAGCCCGGTATTCACGGCAGCACTTTTGGCGGCAATCCCGTCGCCGCTGCCGCTGCCATTGCTTCCCTGAAGTTCATTCAAGAGAATCATCTGGTGGAAAATGCCGCCGAATTGGGCGCTTATTTCCAGGACGGCCTGCGCGCCATCTCCTCCCCCCAGATTCGTGAAGTGCGCGGCCTGGGCTTGATGATTGGTGTGGAAATTAAAAGTAAAGTTGCCCCCACCCTGGCAAAATTGGCCGAGGAAGGCGTGCTGGCTCTGCCGGCCGGGATGAACGTCCTGCGTTTCTTGCCCCCGCTGGTAATCAGCAAAGAACAAATCGACCAGGTGCTGGCCGCCGTAGCCAGGGTGATGGCAGAATGAACGAAGCCCGCGCGCTGGAAACCCTGCAAGGACTGGTGGGCAGCTACAGCCCCAGCGGCAGTGAACAAGGCGCGGTGGCCTGGCTGGTCGCACGCATGCAGAAACTAGGCTATGCGCAGACTTATATCGACCCCGCCGGCAACGCGGTGGGCATCATCGGACAGGGCTCGAAAACCCTCATGCTGCTGGGCCACATCGATACAGTCCCCGGTGAGATTCCCCTGCGCATTGATGACGGCGTTCTCTACGGGCGCGGATCGGTGGACGCCAAAGGTCCGCTGGCCGCCTTTACCGAAGCCGCCGCCGGCTTCACCTCCGACACCTGGCGCATCCTGCTCATCGGCGCGGTCGGTGAGGAAGCCGATTCCCCCGGTGCCAAATACGTGCGCGAGCATTACCAGGCCGACGCAGTAATCATCGGCGAGCCCAGTCAATGGCAGCGCTTCACCCTGGGCTATAAGGGCTCCGTCTGGATGGACCTGCATTTTGAGCAGGCCATGGCGCACACCGCCAGCCAGCTCCCCAGCGCCTGCGAAACGGCCATTCAAACCTGGACGGACATGCAGCGCTTCGCCGCACAGTTCAACCAGGACAAAACCAAAGCCTTTGAGCAGCTCCAGCTCACCCTGCGCGGATTCAACTCACAAACCGACGGCTTCAGCGAAAGCGCCGTCCTGACCGTGGGCAGCCGCCTGCCCCTCAGCCTGCCCCCTGCCCAATGGCTGGCGGTATTACAGTCCCTTAACTTGGCTATGCGCATCAATGTACGCGGCGAACCTCTGCCGGCTTTTCAGGCCGACAAAAATTCCTTCCTCGCGCGCCTCTTCCTACGTGGGATCCGCACCGCGGGCGGGAAACCCGGTTATGTCTACAAAACCGGCACCGCGGATTTCAATCTCATCGGCCCCGCCTGGAACGTCCCCACCCTGGCCTACGGCCCGGGCGACGCCACCCTCGATCACACCCCCAACGAACACATTCTGCTGAGTGATTATTTTCAGGCCATCCGCGTTCTGGAGCAGGTTCTACTCGAATTGGACGCTATTTAATGCCTGTATTCTCCCCCAAAATTAGGCAATCAATATATATCCTGACTTGCCCGCTTTTACGAATTCCAGGTAATCTCAGTCGAAATAAGTTAATTTTCAGAACCCTGAGAGAGGTTGAGGATAAGTCCCAATGGATTAATTGATAGATTTTCCGGTATTTACTCACCCGCCCAACTTCGGGAAAAGCCCAAAAGCATCACCGATCCAAAAATTGGGCAGACACTGCCTTCCCCCCGAGATCGGGGGGACTGAGGGGGGCTAAATAACCAAGCTAAATTTCCACTAATGGCGAAAACAATAAATCACACACATCACCCAATCCAGAAATTAGGCGGGTTGAGCAGCTCCGTCTCATCATTTTGGAAACCAAAAACCTGGCTGCTATCCAGGCCCCATAGGGCAGACGCTGCCTCCCCCCGAGGTCGGGGGGATAGAGGGGGGCCGCATACCTCTTCTCAATAATTGGGCAGACTGAGCTGACACGTTTTTCCGTAACCAGTAGTTTTTCGTGTATTTCGTGTATTTCGTGGTCGATTACTTTTTTTAAGTTTGGAAGGTACTTGGATGAATTGGCTAACCTCCAACACCACCAAATAATGGTGGCAGGTTTCACTCGAATTGGACGCCATTTAATTCCTTTAGTCTCCCCAAAAAAAGACAATCAGTATAAAATCACTGTAGGACGTTCCAGCCGTCTGGTTGCACTGGAACGCCACAATCCGAAAAGGAAATTACAGGCAGGGTTTTCTCCCCATGATATGCCCCTGACTGATGAATTAAATCTATGCGTCTGAAACGATTCTTACGATTTGTATCCAACCTCTTTCTCCTGGCGGGCATCAGCCTGACCCTGCTCAGTATCTTTGCCGTCCAACTTGGCCTCGACAATGACGCCGGCTGGGGTACAGGCCGCATCCTGCTGCTGCTGACCGGTCTTCTCTTGATCATCAGCGCATTGATGACCCATTTCCACGCCCAAGTTAACAATTATTGGCAGCATTTCAGCCGCCGCCTTCCTTTTCCAAAACAAACCGCTAAAACCGTACCGGCAGCCCCCGGATTTCTCTCCAGCCTGCCTGTTCTGAAGCAGCTTTCTCAATCCCCTGCCCTCCAGCGCGCCCTGGCTGTCTCCTCTGGCGTACTGCTGGCCTTGCTTGTTTTCAGCGCGGTGATTTCAAGCAACACCCCCACCCGTTCCAGCAATTATTATGATCAGTTGGCGGACGCCTTTCTTGCCGGTCAGGTGCATTTACCCGAACACCCGCCTGCCCCCCTGCTGGCCCTGGATGATCCCTATGACTGGACTAAACGCGAAGGCATCGATTACCTCTGGGATGCCACCCTCTATCAGGGTGAATACTATCTCTATTGGGGCGCCGTCCCGGCCCTCATCGCCGCCCTGGTCAAACTCATCCACCCCATGATCCTGCTGGATCAATCCCTGGTCTGGGCTTTTTGGATCGGCATTTGCATCATCTTCGCCCTGCTTGTGTCTTTGCTGCACAAACAGCTCTTTCCCACCCAACCAGCCTGGATGCTCTTCCCCTTTGCCAGCCTGGCTGGCATCGCCATGCCCATGCTCTGGCTGACCACCCGCCCCAGCGTCTATGAATCCGCCATTGCCAGTGGTCAATTTTTCTTGTTAGTTGGGCTGTATGCCGCCTTGCGGGCATTATGGAGTGAATCCAAAACCGGCGGATGGCTGCTCCTGGCAGGCTTTGCCTGGGGCGCGGCAGTTAATTGCCGCCTCAATCTGGCCGTGGGCGTCGGCTGGTTTGGCCTCTGTCTGGCATATTTCCTCTTTCGTAAAAACCATTGGACGCGCTGGCTGCAGCAAATGACCCTGTTAGCCCTGCCCTTAATCCTGTGGATGGGCGCCATGGCAGGCTATAATTTCCTTCGTTTTGGCAATCCCCTGGAAACAGGCCACAAGTATCAACTCAATGGTCCCGGCATGCCGACTGAGTACAGTCAGGTGATGTCGCTGGGCTATCTCCTGCCCAGCCTGTACAGCTATCTCATCCGACCCTTCCTCATCGAAGGACATACCCCCTATGTCTCGGTTCCTTTTATCAGTGAACAGATGTGGCCTTTCTTTATCCGTCTGCCTAAATATTACTATTATCCCGAACCCACGGCCGGCATCCTGCTCACCACGCCTGTCGTCTGGCTGGCATTTTTGCCCTTGTTGAACGGGCTCAAGAAATTTAAAGACTGGCTTTTGGAAAATAACCCGCTCCCTGAAGCCGGAGCCAGTCTCCAACTCCGTCAATTTTGGTGGATAGGCGGCGGCACGGCAGGTATCCTTTTCTTCATCCTCTTGATTTTCAATGCCGCTTCCATGCGCTATCTGGCGGATGTGCTGCCCATGATTTTATTACTCAGCACGGTTGGGTTTTACTGGGCCAGACAGCAAATACAGGATAACCCTGTCTGGAAACCCCTGCTCTCCCTGACGGCCGGATTATTATTCATCCTCAGTGCGGTCTTCAGTGTGCTTGCCAATCTCTCCAATCATTTTTAAGTTTGCCGCTCAAATCGAGTAAAATAAAAATCAATAGGCAATCGTAAGTAAACCAATGGTTTATTTTGTACAAGACCATTAACATTTTCCGTTTTAGGAGCGAGCATGCAACAAAAAGTGGCGGTCATTATCCCCTGTTATAACGAAAGCCAGACCATCCAAAAAGTGGTTCTGGATTTTAAAGCAGCCCTGCCGGAAGCGGAAATCTATGTCTATGATAATAATTCAGTGGATGGCTCCGCCGAGCTGGCAAAATCTGCCGGTGCCGTGGTTTTCCATGAATACCGCCAGGGCAAGGGCAACGTCATCCGCAGCATGTTTCGCCAGCTGGATGCCGATTGTTACCTCATGGTGGATGCAGATGACACCTATCCCGCCGCCATGGCGCAGGACTTGATTGCGCCCATCCTCTCCGGCCAGGTGGATATGGTGGTTGGGGATCGCCTTTCCAGCACTTATTTCAGTGAAAACAAAAGGAAATTTCATAATTTCGGTAATATGCTGGTCCGCTCTCTAATCAACCGCATCTTCAAGAGTGAAGTGAAGGACATATTATCGGGCTATCGGGCATTCAACCGGGCTTTTGTTAAGAATTTTCCCATCGGTTCCACTGGCTTTGAAATTGAAACGGAAATGACCATTCACGCCCTGGATAAGAACTTTTCCATTCTGGAAATCCCGGTTCAATATCGTGATCGTCCGGCCAACAGTATCTCTAAACTAAACACCTTTGGAGATGGATATAAAGTAATCCTTACCATAGTCAATCTGTATAAAAATCTGAAACCGCTGGCCTTTTTTGGCTTGCTGGCCGCTTTGGGTACTCTAGTCGCCGTCGTCCTGATCATCCCCATCCTGTTTGAATATTTTAACACCGGTCTGGTACCCCGTTTCCCCACCCTGATCACCGCCGGTGTGATCTTCACCATCTCTTTGCTCTCGCTGGTTTGCGGAATCATACTGGACACGGTCAGTAAAAACAGTAAATCCTTCTATGAACTACTCCTCAACCGCTGGTACGAAGACCATCAGGGTTAAGCTATCCGCCTGTCCCGCCACCCCTATGTTCCCCGAGCATGTCGAAGGGCCTGTCCTGAGCTTGTCGAAGGGCTTGTCCTGAGTTTACCGGAGGAAGTTCCCACCATAAACACATCCATAAATTCTGCGTAAAATTTGTGTAAATATTTTTTACGGAGATTTTACTAGGGGTAGATTTTCGCACCATTTTCTTATATACTTAATATTATCTGTATTTATTGGCATTTTACCTTTACCCATACCAATTGAATAGGATGATGGATGCGATGATATGAGGCGATTATTTGGTTGCTTCGCCTGGGAAGGTATGTCCCGGGCATAACCTCATGGAGCGAGTAGCGAAACCGGCCACAGATTTTGTTTTGGGTCGGTTTTTTTTAATTTAATGGGAGAAGAAAATCATGAGAAGAAATTATAAACTACTCCACACGCTGGTGATCTGCGCCTTGTTGTTTGGCGCATTCAGCCCAGCCGTTGTATTGGCAGATCCAACTCCCCCAACTCCTGGAAACGATACCATTGTTGGAGATCAAAATAATGCAGGAGTTGATTTTAGTACTCTGAACAATGGGGATCAAACATTCTCAGGGGGTGGAGGAAATGATACATTAATTGGAGATAATCGCTCAGTCACTGCATTTGTTGCAGTCATAAATAATGGCGATGACACATTGCATGGGAATACAGGCAATGACACCTTGATCGGAGATACAAGAACAGTTTTAGGAATGTTATTTGAAATCAATAATGGCGATGATATTTTATATGGGGGTAGCGGAAATGATACTTTATATGGGGATAGTCTTACCCGGATTCCACGTCGAATAAATTTTGCCACCATTTTCACCCTGGAGGGGTGATGGTTGTGCTTGAACGCGCTTA
>JAEKNU010000071.1 GCA_016838895.1 Chloroflexota bacterium | reverse complement strand
TTTTAACAGCCTATGATAAAAATTAATAGGCTTCAGTTCTTTTTCGTTTGCCCCGCTTTATTGAGATGATACATTAAATTCTATATTGAGGATGTGTAGCGGAAGATGAGAAAGGGTGTTTTGTGGTTGCTGTTGGGTGTTTTCTCAACAGCTATAGCAGAGGTAAGTATATCAAGCAGCCCATTAGTTTTTTTTTCGAGCTATGGTATTTTGTTTGTACTGCCACTTTACACCCTGCATATTTTATTTTTGTCTTCCATTGCAATGAAAAAGAGTCAAACAGTGCGTTTTTCCAGCTTGATTTTTGCAGGGGCATTGTTTGGGCTATATGAAGCATACATAACCAAAGTCCTGTGGAATCCGCCCTGGAATACAGAATCAATTACATTTATGCAGGTTTCAGTTTTCACTTTTTTGGTTTTGGTTTTTTTCTATCACACTTGGATGTCATTTATTTTTCCATTATTGATTGTTGAGCATTTTGTGTTTTCAGATCAACGAATCTTTGACAGCTTACCTGTTGGACTACAAAAACTATTCAGTAAACGAGCATTTGTCATTTTAATGATTGTATTTTTTGGTATTGCAAATGGCATTAGCAATCTATCTATTGCTGATAGTATAGTGTCCGTGTTTGGTACATCTGCAATTATGTATCTTTTGTTGGTTTTCACCAGACGTTTATTTGCCGGATCGGATAAATCACTGGTGGATTTTTTACCACGCGGTATTGGATTATGGATTATATTTGCAGGAATATTAGTGACATATGGTTTACATTTATTCGATACACGTCCGGAAGCTTTTCCTGGCTGGATTGGACACCTAATGATTTTAACAGCCTATCTGGTTTTTGGAATTTTATTATATCGATCCCAACGTGGGAATCAGGTTACCGAAGTGCCAGAAATATCAATCATTCCGCAAATTAATCGTATTTGGGTAGCAGCGACACTATTATTTGCAATAAACTCCCTTATTGCAGTATCTTTCTTAAAAGTATTTCAACCTTTATTCGTGGGGATATTGTGGGCAGTGGGCATTCCTTTTGGTTTATGGATATTTGGAAAAGCTGTTAAAAACTTATCCAATAAAAATGATGACTTATCAACCAGTATTCCACTAAAATAAGTATGGATGTGGAAGAATTGTGGATAAAAAATGGATAACCCTGTGGAGAAAAGGAAGTGAGACTCATGGATGAGAATAAAAGAGAAGTGATACTCGAATCTTATCAACCAAAATGGAAGCATCAATTTGTCAAAGAGGTTTCTACCATGTATCCGGCATTTTGGATGTGTTGGGAAGCTGTTTATCATATAGGCAGCACTGCTATTCCTGGGGTGATTGCCAAACCAATTGTGGATATTCTGTTGATCGTTCATGATGTGCAAAAATCTGATCTTTTTAATGATGCGATCAGTGAATTAGGATATACCCCTAAAGGCGCGTATGGTATTGCGGGTAGGCGTTATTTTTATAAAGGGGGGGCTTTGCATACGGTTCATATCCATGCATTTGAATCAAGTTCACCGCATGTAGACCGGCATCTGCTATTCCGGGATTATTTACGGGCTCATCCCTCCGCTGTTCAGGCGTACTCAGCATTAAAACAAGAGCTTGTAAAACAATATCGTTATGATCCTGAAGGATATTCTGATGCAAAAGATGGATTCATCACACAAATGGATGCAGAAGCATTAAAGTGGAAAGAGGAAAGCAACTGGGTTAGACCAGATACGGACTGGATTCCTGAGGGCTTTGTGTAAATTCAGGATAGGGCAGTAATGCATTATGAATATTTTTAATAATTACCAACAGATTGGCATTTTACCAGTCTGTTTTAATGATTTGATGGTCTGCAAAAAGAACTGTATAATGCTTGAGTGATCAAAGAAGTTACCACCCATATTTCTGGAGAAAATATAGACAATGTTCTTTTCAAAAGAAAAATCATTCGATCAGTTATTTGCTGATGTTCCTGAGCAACAAACTGCGCAATTGCTAACATTTCGTGAGCAGGCACCATACAAAGAAATAATGGTAAACGCATATACCTGGCGATATCGTGTGTTTGGCGATGGGTTCCAAACCATGATTTTATTACCTGGTGGATTTACCCTGGCGGATATCTGGATGCAAACTGCACAGGCCTTTGCTGCGGATTATCGAATTCTGATGCCGGATGCATACGCACGTCAAGGAATTTTTGATGTTGATCAGGTTTGTGAAGCGATCATTTCAATGATGGATGAGGAACAAACCAAGCAAGCTGTTTTTATTGGACTGGCTGCGGGTGGAGATTTGGCACAATATTTCCTACACCAACATCCTCAGCGCGTGCAGCATTTAATCCTTTCCCACTGCGATATTATAGGTGATGGGTCAATCAAAGATGATACACGAAACCGCAGAACACTTGATTTTTATCGCCGTACACCTGAAAAGATGATCCGCAAAATGATGCTGCGCCAATTAGAAAAGGATCTATCCAGAGAAAGTGATTGGTCTGCTTATACGATAGCCTATTATCGAGAATCAATACAAAGTTTACAGAAAAAAGTAGTTTTGGAATTTGTACAAAACGCTTATACTATGAAAAAGGAATTTGAATTTCAGGTTTCACGTATCCATAATTGGCAAGGAGAAGTATTATTTTTAGCGTCAGAAGATGATACGATAACATTGGGTAGTGTTACACCGTTGAAGAAATTTTACCCACAAGCAAAGGCTCATCGTTTTGCTCAGGGTCGTAATCATGTTCATCTGTTATTTGCCGATCAGGTAAAGCAGGTGGTAAAAGATTTTCTAGAAAATTCACACGATTGATCCAATGGATCAGTAGACAGGAACAACTATGGCAGAATTTAATCGTTATCAGATATATATGTTGTTGAACCAACCCAAACCCCTTTGGTTACCAGGTGTAAATTTAGAGGGTGTTGATTTACGTGGGTTGGATTTAAAGGATGCTTATTTACCAAATGCAATTCTAATTGATGCTAATATGAATGGTGTGGATTTATCCGGGGCAAATCTAAGAAGTGCATTAATGCAAAATGCGCATTTGAATGATGCAAACTTGACCAATGCAAACCTGGTTGGCGCTGATCTGCGCGGTGCTTCTCTGCGTAAGGCCAATATGACAGGTGCTGATATTATGGGGTCAAATACTGTTGGCGCATCCATGCCCGGTGCTATTTTACCGGATGGTACAACCTCAGATTAACAAGTTTAGAGCAAATCGTTAAGATCTTATTGGGGCTGGGGTTTTATTTTCTTGCCCCAGCGGCATGTCTTTCCTGTTTGAACGATGAAGATGCCGAACACGGTTAATATTAAACCGATCAATTGTTGAAGATTCAACTTTTCCCCCAGAAAAATGACTGCTAATATGGGAATTTCGACCTGCATGGCACCGTTTATTACTGTAGATTCAACAGCACTAATGAATTTCATGGTCCAGTTCCACAGGGTGAATGCAAAAGCCGTATTTACCACTGCCAACCAGAGGATGATCAGAATACTTTGCCAGCTTAGGGCTGGCATTTGTTCAAATAGAAGACCGGTCACAAGCAGTAGTATGCCACCGCTGCCCATGCTGATGGTGGTAATCTGAATCGGGTGCAATCCGCTGTTTTGATTGATATCCCGTCCGAGTACAGCAGCAAAAGCGGCAGCCAGAACGCCACCAAAAACAATCAGGATGCCGATCCAGTCGTTTGTATATATATCATTGATAGAGAAATAAGTATAAGCACCAGCAATGCTTAAGCCTAATCCCAGCCATTGAATAGCAGCGGGTTTCTCTCTGAGAAATACGATACCCAATAAGGCTGTGAATATGGAGATAAAACTTAGAATGAGGCTGGTGGTAATCGCCGGTAAGCGGGAAAGACCTATGTAGCTGGCACCTTGCGTGACAGCGTACAATAGCAAACCTAAGACGAGAAGGCGAAACACAAGTGATTTGGTTAATGGCTGAGCATTTTTATTCCGTGTTTGGCGAATAAACAAGGGTATCAGGCAGATAAAGGCCAAACAATAACGCATCCCCACAAACAGGATGGGCGGAATATCTTTTAGTCCAATTTTTATCAATACCCAGGAGGTCGCCCATAATACGGTAACAAATAGAGCGGCTAGAATGGCTTTTGTTTTTTGGCTGGAATCTTGCATCATTGTTATTTACTCCAATATATATATTGCTTCAAATTACGGAAGATATAAATCAAGAGATTGAGGGGCAAAAACATTGAAAAGTAAGCTGATCGTCATCATTTTAATCATTAGCATCACAATTTGTGGTGCCAGTTTTTTCATTCCTTCGGGAGTGGATCAAAACGTAAGTTCGAATTCTTTTCAGAATACTATCACGCCAACTCCGTTTATGCCAGCTGTGAGTACGCCGACCATGCAGCCAAAGCCACAAGGCGTATATTTAACGGGTGCTGGAGATATTTCCATCTGTGGGGAAGACGGTGATGATCAAACGGCACCATTGTTGGCAGATATACCAGGGTATATATTCGCGTTGGGTGATAATCAAAATGATGAAGGCGAACCAGAGACTTTCAGTCGCTGTTTTGACGCGAGTTGGGGGCAGTATAAAGATCGAATGATTCCGGTAGTTGGGAATCACGAATATTTTACAGAAAATGCCTGCGGTTATTTTGACTATTTTGGAGATGCAGCAGGGCAGAGAGGAAAAGGCTACTACAGCCGGGATGTTGGGGCCTGGCATATCGTGGTAATAAACAGTATCTGCGATGAGGTTGGTGGTTGTGATCCGGGATCAGAGATGATAACGTGGCTGGAAAATGATCTTTCTACTGATAATCATCTTTGCACATTGGCGATGTGGCATATACCTAGATTCAGTACCGGTTATCATGGAGGTAATGATAGTCTGGATACGATCTGGCGTACTGTTGTTGCGCATGATGTGGAATTAGTTCTGAATGGTCATGAACATGATTACGAACGATTTACACCCATGGACGAAAATGGAGAAGTCAACATTGTAACAGGCACACGCCAAATTATTGTTGGCACTGGCGGGGCACCGCTGCGCAAACAATATGGAAATAACGAAAATAGTGAAGTGTTTTATTCAAGCAGTCATGGTGTACTAAAATTATTTTTGGACTATGGATATTACACATGGGAATATATCCCTGTTAACGCGGATGGATTTACAGATACTGGAACAGGATATTGTCATTGATGTAACAAAAAAGCGCGCAATCTATAGGATAGATTGCGCACGAGTAAATAGTTTGTGATATTTCTCTGCTAGAGATCAATTCCGAAAACGGAACGAATAATTACACCCACAACAAAAGAAAACAGTGCTACACCTAAACTGATGACTGTCATTTCGGTAAAGCGTTTCTTGAAGTTGTAATCCTTGGCTACAGAAATGTAATAGTTGAATGCCGCAATAATCAGTATGGCGTTCAGGATGGTCCAGGCCAAACAAACCAGATAGTGCTTGGCGATGAGATAGGGGAAGATTAATATGATAACGGTAACAACATAGGCAATACCGGTATAGATGGCGGATTTTATTGGATTTTGGCCATCTTCATCAGCTTTATTGGAAAGATATTCCGAAGCTGCCATTGAGAAGGAAGCCGAAATACCAGTGATCATGCCGGCCAAAGCGATAATATTCGTGTTTTGAAAAGCGAAGGTAAGTCCTGCCAGTGCACCGGTTAATTCCACCAGCGCATCGTTTAATCCCAAAACAACTGAACCAGCATACTTCAGGCCTTCTTCATCCAACATCTCTACCAATTCATTTTCATGCATTTCCTCATCTTTCCAGATTTGTTCAAGTTGAGGGTAGATGGATACCAGCGATTTATAAGTGATTTGCGCAAGTTCCTCGCCTTTTTCCATCAACTTGATGCCAAAAGTAAGTCCCAGGATTTTTGCCAACCAGAAGAATAGATTGATTTTAAACCAGTTTGGTTTTATATCTTTTTGCGTAATTTCTCGCAGTGTATCATAATGCCCTAGTTCAGCATCGGCGATTGTATCCAGTACTTTACTGTTTTGAGGGTCTTTAATGACCCTGGATAGTTTTTTGTAGGTATGATAGCTGTTGATTTCATCTTGCTGCATGGCAAGTAATTTGGTTTTTATTTCAGCTTCCAGATTTTGATTTGTCATGATATTTCCTTTTCCTTAATTCAAACTCTCTTCACCTTTTAATTTCAAATCTACTTCCATGATATGGTTGAGTACCCAATCCGTTAACTCCTTTTCAATATCAGACAAGTTAACATCCATCGTATCATTTTGGGCAAATTTTTGATTTAGAGCGTGAACATATTTGATAAAGACAGCATGTTGTTTTTTATTTATTTCAGCCGCAGTACAGTTTTTCTCGGCCATCACCTGCTCTTCAGCTTTAAAATGCATGCTGGTATAGGATTCCAGGAAGAGTAATGCATCCATGATTTCCGATTTGGCATGCGGTAAGTTGATTAATTGACCAATCTCATATAGTTTTTTTATAATCGTGAAATGATGTTCATCAATTTCCTTGATACCAGTAAGGTACGCTGATGACCACTTGCTGCTCATTGTTATCGCTCCCTTTAATGTCTAATGATAATGGGGTAATTATACAACACAGGAAATAAAACCACACAATAAAATAGCGCAATCCTTTAATTATGTGTCAATATTTAGGATGTGGTTTCCAAGCCAATCTGACAAATCCATCTATGATAATTTATATACCATTATCAATTTGAGTATTGAATATAATAATTATTCCATAAAATGAAAAAATCCCTGAAAAGCTTTGATAAAAAACAGAATACAGGCAAAAATAAACAAATTTTGAAAACTTATAAACCGTCTGGCAGTTTTATAATTGCATAAGATTGATTACAATATGAGAAAGGTTTATTGTTATTTGGGAGAGGTGGAAAAAATGGAAATTACAAAAACCATTGAGCTTTATGGAACAGTACAAGAGGTTATTGAAAAGGTGCGTTCAGCATTGCAAATGCAGCAATTCGGCATTATCTCTTATGTAAATGTGAGTGAAAAAATTGAGGAGAAAACAGGTAATCATCTGGAACCATATGTTATTTTGGGCGCCTGTAATCCGATGCTATCCTATCAGGCGATCCAGAGTGACGAACGTATCGGAATTCTCTTGCCATGCAATGTTGTAATTATCCAGATTGCACATGATCGCTGTCGAGTGCTGTTCTCAAATCCGATACCGTTGATGAATGTCGACCCATTTAACAACAATGAAACGATTCAAACGGTTGCCAAACAGGCTTATGAAAAGCTGATTTTGGCAGCAGAAATACTGGAAGAAGAATAGTTATTCTTTTGTATTTGTCCTGAATAGAAAAAAGACCTCCGTTTTTAAGAGGAGGTCATTGTCGTTCAATCTGTTTATCCTTTTTGTTTTCGATTGAAGAGATACTTACCCAATTCAATCCCAAAGAATACCAACACACTGGCTCCTAGGCTTACCATCAGTTCTGTAAAATGTAGTGGAGTGGTTTTGAAGATGCTTTGCAAAGGTGGAAAATAGACCACTGCCATTTGCATGATGAATGTGAGCAGCACTGCCCCAAACATGAGTTTGTTGCTCAGGAACCCTTGACGGAAGATCGAATCACGTTGGGAACGGGAAGCAAAGGCATTTCCCATCTGAGCCAGGGTCAATGTGGTAAAAACCATCGTTTGCCAGGATCCGCTGGTTCCGTAATGCTGTCCCCATAAACCAACAACCAATGAAACCAGGCCCATAAGCAAGCCGATCCAGATAATATCACGGCCTAACCCACGCCCGAAGATGTTCTCATCTGGATGGTACGGTTTACGTTTCATAGTATTACGTTCAACGGGTTCAACGGTTAGTGCCAGGCCGGGTAATCCATCCGTGACCAGATTGACCCACAAAATTTGCAGCGGCAGCAAAGGCAGACCTAACCCCATAAATGGTCCCAGGAGCATAACCCAAATTTCACCTGCGTTAGAAGTAAGCGTATATTTGATGAACTTACGAATATTGTCATAAATACGGCGGCCTTCTTCCACGGCTGCAATAATGGTGGCAAAGTTATCATCCAGCAGCACCATATCGGCAGCCTCTTTGGAGACATCCGTGCCGGTGATGCCCATTGCCACACCAATATCCGCTTTCTTCAGAGCTGGTGCATCGTTGACACCGTCACCGGTCATGGCGACGATATGGTTCTGATCCTGCAGGGCTTCAACAATTCTCAACTTATGTTCAGGGGATACACGGGCAAATACGGAAACCTCATGGACGGATTCACGCAGTGTTTGCATGTCAATCTCAGCCAGTTCCTGCCCTGTCATGACCTTGCCTTCATTCGTGATACCCAGCTCACGCGCGATGTACAAAGCAGTTAGGGGGTGATCACCAGTGATCATGATCGGGCGGATACCAGCTTCACTAGCTACTCTTACGGCTGTTTTTACTTCTGGACGAGCCGGGTCAATCATGGCAACCATCCCGATAAAAATCAGGTTCTCTTCCAGAGGATGTTGTTCTTCATCATTTGTCAGGGTATGCTTACGGAAGCCAATACCCAATACGCGCATGCCATTTTTAGCCAAATCATCATTGGCTTTCAGAATTCGTTCATGCCATTCGTTAGTCATGGGTTCAACGGTACCGCGCACCCAAACCCGATTTGAACATTCCAGCAGGCCATCCACGGAGCCTTTGGTAAACGCAATGGCATTGATGTCACCCGAATCCGGGTGTTTTTCAAATGTTTCTTTCAACGCCTCAGGGAGGTTATCCACCTGAACTTGATGCACGGTAGTCATGCGTTTGCGTTCGGAGTCAAAGGGTAATTCACCGATACGCGGCAGACGTGTATCCAGATCAGATTTCCACAGGCCCGCCTGAGCCGCGGCAATTACCAGCGCACCTTCTGTCGGATCACCAATGGCGCTGAAATCACCGTCGTCTTTTTCTTCCAGAACAGCATCATTACATAAACTACCGCCTAACAACATCAATGCAATGGCGCTGTTTTCTAATGGCAGTGGTGCAATTTTGCTCTTTCTGAGCGTCGGACTGAATGAATCCAGTTCCTGGGATAAATCCAGGCTGGAACCAGCTACATCCAGAACAGTGACTGTCATCCGGTTTTGCGTGAGTGTGCCGGTTTTATCAGAGCAGATGACATCTACGGATCCCAGGGTTTCCACTGCCGGTAATTTACGAATCAGGGATTGACGTTTCAGCATGCGCTGAGCACCAAAGGCTAACGCGATGGTTACCACGGCGGGTAAGCCTTCGGGGATGGCTGCAACGGCCATACTGATTGCCGTCAAAAACATCAGGCGTATTTCTTCGCCGCGCATTAATCCCAGGCCAAAGACCACGGCAACAATGATTAATGCAGCAACAGCCAGGCCTTTACCCAGTTGATCCAGACGGCGTTGTAGCGGAGTACTTTCTTGCCCCACGGTTTGAATCATCTCGGCGATTTTGCCCAGTTCGGTTTGCATACCGATTTCGGAAACAACCATTTCACCCCGTCCGTAAGTGGCAATGGTACCCATAAATAAACGATTGGTTTGGTCACCCAGGGCAGGCTGTTTGGCCTGTATTGGTTTGGGCGATTTCTCAACAGCTTCTGATTCACCGGTTAATACCGATTCCTGAATACGTAAATTGCTGGATTGAATCAAGCTGCCGTCAGCAGGAATGGCGTTACCGGCTTCGATCAGCACAATATCGCCGGGAACCAATTCCTGGGCGGATACTTCCATGATTTTGCCTATACGGCGTACACGCACTTTAGGAACCGATAATTTCTTCAGTGCTGCCATGGCTTTTTCGGCACGGTATTCCTGTGAAAAACCCAGCACTGCGTTTAAGATAACGATCACCAGAATGGCAATGGCGTCAGTAGTTTCACCTAGCAGCAGGGAGATTGCTGCGGCGATGATTAAAATAATAATCATCAAGCCGGTGAGCTGCTCGAGAATAATCTTCCAGGGGTTTTTCATGCCCCGATCAATGAGTTCATTGCTGCCGTAACGTTCTTTGCGCACACGAATTTCTTCTTCACCCAACCCTGTGTGCGCATTAACTTCAAGTATCTCGAGAATCTTTTGCGAATCCTTTTCAAACCAGGTATTCATTAAACAACCTCCAATACATCTAACTTTTAGAACATTGTGCGGTTGGCGATTCTATATCTATTGTATAACAATAGTTAAATAAAAAAGACCGCCACACCATGTGTGATGGTCTTGCTTGACGTCGAGATATCGTCTGAATAACCGGGAATCTCTTCCGTCCTGACGGTTATTCAATCCCATAAGGGCAAGCTACTCCCCATACAGAGAATAATATAGCTGTTCACGAGATTTTTGTCAATAGGATAAAAATGAATTTGCAAATTTCTAATAGTTGCTATGGAATGTATCCATTATTTTTTTAACTAGTCCAAAAGATATTAAGTCGTGTGCAGCAGATCAGGCAGTTTTTTTGACCAAGTGTGAATTGCGTTCCAGTTACGACGATCAGTGGATTTGAACTGGAAGAGCAGGGTAACGATAAGGAATTGAAGCCATTTTAATTTACGTAAATTCAGGGCACCGCCCATAAAAGAGATACTGACAGGTTTAAAATTTGGGATTATCGAAAAAATGGATTCCAGATAAGCATGAATACTGGTACGGCGTTCTTTAAAACTCAGCCTGTGTTGGTCGCGCGGCGGGTTGGCCAGTTGTTCATCTTTAAAAATAGCAGTATCCTGGATATGGGTTTCACCTGTGTCCGTTAAACGAAGTGCCGTAATGAAGCAGGCTACCGGTTTATCGGCAAGGATCTTTTGATGTGCCTGTATGTATTTGAGCATGCCGGGATGCAAGCCCATCATCATCGGGGCACCCAGAATGACGGCATCATAAGCTTTCAGGTCACCAGCCTCTCGGATATCACGTACATCCACTTGCGTGTTTTCTGTAATTAAGTCATTTGCGATACTTTGAGCAATTTCTGCAGTTGAGCCGACGTTCGATGCGTATGCAATGAGTATTTTTTTCATGATTGTTATCCTCAATCGGTATTGATTTACCGCCATGGGTGTTTTATTCCCATGACGGTAATAATGGATTAATCAGCCTGCAACTGTGTAATTTGTTCATTAACAGCATTGACTTCGGCTTGCAATTCGCTCAGATACGTATTGAGATGAGTGATTTGCTCATCGCGTGTCTGGAAACGGCGTACAAATTGATGTTTCTTTGCGCATTCGCAGGAACTATTTGAATGCCCATGTCCATAAGCATGCGTTTGATGCGTGTTATTTTGACAGCACATACGTTTATACCTCCTTATATTAGAATATTATCATATTAGCAATAACTAAATTGTATAGATAAAAAAACACATTATCTTACAATGAAGGGATCCCCCAACACATTCACAAGCACTGCTTTGTACTTCTCTATGCCTTCAAGATCAAGCGTATAGTGCACAAAAGACCCTCTGCGTTCACTGCGTACCAATCCGGCCTGTCGAAGGGTACGCAAATGCTGCGAAACAGCCGATTGTGTCACATTGAGATAACTTGTCATGGCGTTGACACACAAAAAAAGCGGTCCATCAGGCGCGTTTTCACAGTGCTTATGCAATTTTTCTTCTGGTGTATTGCTCAGTAATTGCAACAGCTTCAGGCGTGTTGGATCGGATAATGCTTTTGTTATTTGCGCCAATGATTCAAATTCGTCCATTACATCTCTTTGATATTAGTAATTGCTAATATACTGCTATTATGCCGGGATCGTGTTGATTTGTCAAGGGTTTTTCAAACCAGAATTCGATTTTCTGCCAATTTGGTTTTCAGAAGGCTGTCATTTTCCGTAATAGTTCCTGATGTAGTGACTATTTTTCAAAGAAACTAGCCAGGGCAGTGTAAACCAGTAAACCGGCCATCACCAGGTTAAAAACTTTGTAATGCTGTAACAAGAAACGACGAAATAGATTTCCAAAATATGCCCAGGAGGTAACAGCCGTGAAACCAACACCAGAAAGAATCAATGAGAAGACCAATACCATCAGCGGGGAATGAAATGAATCAATGATAAACATTGAAAAAACAGTAATGCCGTACAAAATACCTTTAATGTTGAGGAATTGCATGATGAATCCGGCTTTAAAGGAGGCATTTTTGTTGGGCTGAAGATCATCCGGGACGGGTTTGCTGATCAGGATGTGATACGCCAGATAAAGCATGTAAATCGCACCAAGTACATTCAGCCAGATTTTCACAGCAGGCAATGTCGCTGCCAATGCCATGTTTAGAATACCACCACATATCATCACAATAAAAAAGCCACTAACAACGCCAAAAGTAAATTGAAGCGTCCGTTTGTAGCCGTAATGCATGGCGTTGGTCATGGACATGATATTGTTTGGACCCGGTGTGAAGGTTGTTACAAAGACATAAATAAGGAACGGATAAAAGTTTGCCATGCGCGCCTGCCTGTATGTTATAATATATTTATTGTCCGTTATATTGTACGAATGCTGTATTATACATGTGTGTGTTATATCATACAAGCCTTTGAGGGAATTCGATGGAAAATATTACCGTTGTTGTGGCAGAAAACCTGAAACGAATCCGTGATGAGCGAAACCTTAGCCTGGATAAACTTGCAGAACTAACCGGGGTAAGCAAAAGCATGTTAGGTCAGATCGAAAGAGGCGATTCCAGCCCCACCATTTCAGTGACATGGAAGATCGTAAACGGCCTGAAGATATCCTTTACTTCTTTGGTGAGCTCTCCACAAAGTGATATCAGCATTATTAGAAAATCTGAGGCATCCCCTTTATTAGGCGATAATGGAAAATATCGCTCCATTCCCTATTTTCCAATTGAAGAAGGCCGCCAGTTTGAAACGTATGTCATTGAAATTGATAAAGGTGGTTATTTGAGTGCCGAAGCCCATCCGGATGGGGCAGAAGAATTCATTCAGGTGTTTCAGGGTGAGCTGACCATTCGGGTTGCAGATCAGGAATACAATGTTTCTGAGGGTGATGCGATCCGGTTTAAAGCAGATCAGGCACATGCCTATCATAATTCCGGACAGGAATTGATAAAATTTAATCTGTTGATTTTTTATCCCAATTTCGAATAAGAAAACACCTCGCCTTTTTGGGAAAAAAGGCGAGGTGTTTTTAACTCGACAATATAAACTAATGCCGCTTGCGTCTGATCTCCGGCACCCAGCGGTAAACACTCAATGCCCAGAGTATTACATTGGTTCCGTAGAAAACCCACACCAGACAAAAGGTAATTTCCGACAGGTTGCCCATGCCCAAGTTATAGATTTCGCCCAGAATTTCGGTGGCGTACCAGCAGGTTGCTGCGATAGCGGCCATCCAGGCGTTGGGTTTAGGTAGTAAATTCCGGCGCAAGGCCTCCCATGAGAGCCAAACGGTGGTACAAAAGAATGCCGTATAGGCCGGGGCAATGGCAGCATGTCCAACCCGCACAATATCTTCCCATAGTACAAAAAGAATTGCGACAGCAGAGCCATAAATCAGAATCGGCAGCCATATATCCAGGATGCGGAATTTTCTGAAAAATTTGAACCCTTTGCTCATGCGGATGATCAGGAAAATGTGCGCAACAATGGGTAGAATACCGCCGATCATGAATGCGGAGGATCCAACGGATAATTCAGGGCTGACAACCACCAGACTCATCAGGATATCCGTAGGCAACATACAGCAGAATGCCAGGAAGACCAACCACCAATCTCTTTCGCCTAGCCTGTTACGGCCAGCCAACACGACCAACAAAAACGCCAGCCCTGTAATCACGGGTTTGGCGTACACGGTGTAGGTATAGGTTGTGTCATTGAAGTAGTTCATCCAATCTACGATGTAAATGGAGATTGCCAGTAAAGCAGTAAGGGCCAGAATCAGCTTAACCCAGATTTTCTTGACGCCAGATAAAATGATTGACTCATCTGAACTCATGATGCGCATCCTCCCGGACAACGATTTGCATTAATTATAGAGGGAAATAAATTTAGGGATGTAATGTTTTGCGGTATGGAATAAGTTATTATTTCCGCGTGTTTGTCACAGGTATACCCTTTCCGCTTATCCGGTACAATTCAGGTAGAAAATTCAACGGGGATGACATATGGATAAATCAGAACAAAGCAGAAAACCGGATGATGAAGAACGATTGATTTGCCTGGTATCTTCAGGAAAAGTTTATTTGAGTAAGATGCAGTTCTTGCGCGGATATTGCATTTTGCAGGCCGAACCTGAAGTGCCGTCCATCAATCATTTGGCGTTGGATCAGCAAGCCGCCTTTTTTGCCGATATGACTTGTGTGGGGGATGCCATTCTTGAAGTAACGGGAGCTCACCGGATTAATTATGCCTTGCTGGGAAATTCTATGCCCATTCTGCATGCGCATATCGTCCCACGTTATGCATCCGAGCCGGCTGAATTGAAGCAGGCATTACCCTGGACCAATCCGGCCATGGATGATCCGGAAACGGTATTTAAGTACGCACGTGATAAGGATTTAATGGATGCATTAAAGAAGAAAATTCTGGTTAGGGCGGACTGATGTCCGCCGCTTTTGACAATAAACGGAATTGGTATTTGTTGTGCGTAATGTGAACTGCCTGCCCCGAGCTTGTACTGAGCATAGCCGAAGTGCTCGTACTGAGCATAGCCGAAGTGCTTGTACTGAGCATAGCCGAAGTGCTTGTACTGAGCATAGCCGAAGTGCTTGTACTGAGCATAGCCGAAGTGCTTGTCGAGGGGTCCGGGATCGCTTTATATTTTGGAATATGAGCGATCTTGAAATACCCGCTCACCGCCGACCTACATGGAAGTAAAAGTTCGTATGAGGCTGTCCTAGAAAACCAGGACAGCCTCATTGAATCGCTATTTTATTGTTATCCCCCGTGCAGATCATATCTTTATGGACAACTGATCATCACCAGATACGCATTCTGGATTCTGGCAGGGCCGGATGTGATTTGGATATACAACCCTTTATTCAAATAGGGCATGATTGCGATATACCCCTCCGGAAGATTTAGTGTACGCACGTTAATAGATTGTAGGATCCATGCATCTTGTCCATCCCTGAATTGCCAGTCCGCAGCCTGTCCACCGAACAACGACACAGCATTTTGCACGTCTGCCGGGCAAGCCGCCTGTGCGAAACCAGTCGCTGCTGATTTAGTAACCATTGCTTTCGGCATCTGCATACTCTGAACATCTTCTGGAATAAAATTCAGAATTACCCCAGGCAACTTCTCAAAATCGATTACCGCCATTTCCATCGCTTCCGAAGCGGCAGCGAGTTTTTTGGAAAACGAATATTGAAAATATAACGTCATCAACAGGTAGGAGATCAGAAACAGGATTGGGACAATGATACAGCCCATTGCCCAACGTGGAAGTTTAAACGAGCCGGCATCCTTTTTACGCTTCTGGCGTGAAACGTGATGCAGAATCTCATCGATGTCATCCTCGGATAATTGTTTATTACGCGCGAGCGCATCCTTGATAGACTGACGGGAATTTCCCATTTCATGTAAATCGGCGGCACTGTTTATTAAGCTGGCTGGATACTTTTTATATATCGGATCCTGTTTTTCTTCATCCTCTTTATCTTCCACCGCAGTCTTTGGCGCTGGCGCAGGATAGGCAGGCGAAACACGCTCTGGCGCTTTTTTCTGTGCACGGCTGTTTTCGATGAGTGTTTTCATATCCACCCATTGGCCCAGATAACCTGTTGCCGAGTCCAGGGGATCTTGCAGGATAAAAATACTAGGGTGATTTTTTGCCACCTGAAAACACAGTTCACAGGTGGGGCAAAAAAACCGGTCGGGTTCCCCTTCAGGATGGTCAATTAACAGCGGCGCAGTGGAACAAACCGGACAGCGGGATTTTTCAAGCCATTTTTCTGGAATTTGATCAACTGGAATAAGATTTTCCATCAAGCACCTATTTGCAATTTTATTGTAGACGTCCTGTTTCGCTAGAGAAACGATATTCTCCCCCGGTTAAGGCATCCATTAATATTGATATTTTGTGATTGTATCACAGGATAATAGCGTTTATGGTTGAGAAAAGGCGATTTGTGTATAGCAATATCTTGAGGTATCCGCTCACCGCTGACCTACATTTAATGAAAAAACGGCCGCTTGTACAAGCGGCCGTTTGAGGACTCAATAATTATTTATGCTGCTTCGATCAAGCTGCTGATGAGTGCATAAAATTCAGCGGACTTGACCACATCATCCAGGGGTACATTTTCATTGACTGTATGGGCAGTCACTTCATCGCCGGGGCCGAATCCAATACAGGGGATACCGGCTTTGCCAGCCCAATAAATCCCATTGGTACTGAATTCCCATTTACCTGCAGGGCTTTCTTGCATGCCCATCAATGCACGGGCTTTCTTGCCAGCCTGCACCAGATGATGCTCTTCTTCAATCATCCAGGCCGGGAAGTATTTATCCACGGGGAAGACAAATCCGTTATAGGAAGGTTGATCATAGAATAACTCTTCAATTTGCACAGAATCCTTGTCTTTGTCCGGAATGAGAGACTGTACCTGTTTGAGGGCATCCTCACGCGTCTCCCCGAAGGTCATGCGCCGGTCGATGTAGATCACGGCTTCGTTGGGCACGGCGTTAATACTGGGGGTTTGTACATTCATATCCGAGACGGTGATTTTACCGTGTCCCAGAAAAGGGTCATCTCCCAGTTTTTCTTCCAAATCACGGATACCGGCAATGATCGGCAGCATTTTGTAAATGGCGTTATCACCTAACTGGTTGCTGGCGGCATGCGCACTGCGTCCCTTTTCAGTGATTTTGAACTCAATGCGGCCTTTATGTCCGCGGTAAACTTTCATGCGGGTAGGTTCACCGATAATGACCACATCCGGTTTGACCTGTGGATCATTTTCGACGAAGGAGTTGGGAGCGATACCGTCGCATTCCTCTTCCATGTTGCCAAAATAGTAGGCGGTCCAGCCATCCAGTAGGCCCATGTCTCTGGCGATTGCCAGGCCGTATATCATTCCAGGGGTACTGCCCTTTTCGTCGCAGGCACCGCGCCCGTATAACACGCCATTTTCAATTTTGCCCAAAAAAGGATCCCACTGCCATTCGCTGAAATCGCCGATACCGACCGTGTCGATATGCGAATCAAAAACGATCACCTTCGGACCATTGCCGATGCGGCCCAGAATATTGCCCATTTTGTCGAAACGTACTTCGTCAAAATCCAGTTTACGCATTTCTTCAGCAATACGTTCACCCACAGCTTCAATCTGTGAGTTCATGCTGGGAATCGCAATGATATCGCGTAAAAACTGGATGATATCCTCTCGTGATGAGGATACGCTTTCTTGAATTTGTTGAACGACCTGTTCGTTTACCATCATATATAATCTCCGCGGAATAACAATATAAAATTGCTGAATTAATAACAAAAAACCACCGCAATACGGTTTCTGTCGGCTCCGGAAAGGGTTACCGGAGTGAATCAGAGTTGTGTCTCTGGAAAGGGTTGTGCCTGAATGTCGCCGATAATGTTGCCAGAGAAACGCCGTTGATACGGGTGGTTCTGGAGGGACTTGTTCAGTTGTCTGACAAAGTATAACCCCGTATGCTGCGCTTGCATAGACTAAAACAGGTCTAGTTGTCTGACAACAGTCCCCAAATGGGTTATTTATTCTTAAATAGTGTATTTTTTACAATAGTTTTAGGATGAGGAACCAAAAACGGAATCAGGCATAGCACAATCAGGCTTGCATTTACACCTGCGAAAATGAGAATGCCTTTCATCTTGCCCGGATCAGTGATCGTTTCAAGTTCATTAATATAATACTGCGGTTCAACTGTCCACCCTGCGGACTGTAAGGCAGTTATTTCATCCCCATAGGCATCCATAAAAAGGGCATAGGTTTCAGCACTCATTTTTCGGACGACACCATAGATATTTTTCATATCGCTATCTCTGAGACTGTACATTTTATGATTATTCAGCAATATGGCATACTGACTGGACTCATCCTGAACAATAATCATGCGCAGCAGGACGTGATTATGATCTCCGATAAGATCCATGGGCTTATCATAGCGCACCCAGCCATAAAGATTTACCGTTTGAAAATAGTGCTCTGCAATGCCATCCTCAATAAGCGGTTCAAAGGTCGTAATAACCCCTTTTGTTTGATGGGTAAAATAGAGCCGCAAATTTGGCCCAGCCAGGGCAAGATAAACCAGACCAATACATGAAAACATAATCAATAGAATCCCTGCCGGAGCGCGCATGGATGTAATTTTGTCCTGAAGGCGAACCCATTTATTCAAAGAAGTACTCCTGCATGAAGGTTGATTATTTGCATTTTATCACACTTGGGTAGAACAATATCTGTTGCGTTTTGAAAATAAAGGAATTGGGGAAAATAAGGTTATATGGTGGATAATATGCTGGATAATTTCTTTTCCAGAAATAAAGCTGGCGCATCTTGAGCCAGTGAACAAATCGGACGCTGCATTTGCCAGAACAAAAAACCCTGACGGAGCATTTTCTTGCGGGTCAAGATGGGGTATCCCATTCGGGATTGGGCCAGGGCACTGGCAGCAAACCACTGCCGCAGACCATAGCTTTGCAGCGCGGATTGTTGCTCCGTAGCAATTTTCCATTTTTCAAAAAATTGATATATTTCATTCTGCGGCAGCATGTGGTGAATGAGATTCTTGGGCAGCACGGGTTGGAACATGTCCGGGGTGAAGCCGTCATGGAAGTTGGTGCTGAAGAGCAGCCCTTCCTGAATCAATACGCGCTCGCCGTTCGCTTGCCGGCGAACCCGCAGCAGATTGGCCACCCAGCGTTTGCCAAAGGGATCGGATGTGCCTTCGATGATTAAGCCGTTAGTTTCCATGTGCATGGCCATGCTTTGCCAGGCAGCCAGCACCTGATGCTCATCGTATTGGCGCAGCACATTGAAAGCGCGTATCAGGCGGATGGATTCATTGGATTGCAGGGGCACGTTGAAGCCGCCCAGGCGGAATTGGGTGTGCTCATCCTGGTAGGGCAGCCCGCTGGCCACCCGTTCGGGTTCAATTTCCACGCCCAAAATCGGCAGGTTGGGGTTTATCTTGCGCAAATGCGTTGCACTTTCCAGCACGGTGTAAGGTTCCGCACCGTAACCGAGGTCCACCAGCCAGGAAGGTTGGTTTTGTGGGTTTTGCTTGCGAATGAGTTCGGTGGCGTACATGGAAAGGAAAATATCCACCCGGCGCAGTCGATTGCGTGCGGTTTTTCCTCGGGTAACTTGCCCGATGGATTTTTGTGCTATGTTGGCTGCAATGCTCATAAATCAATAAATACCTAAGTAAAAAATATCGGGCGCAATTGTAACATAGGCTGTTGGATTCGGCAAAAGGAGATTTCAATGGATATTTCACCTTTCTTGCAATTAAGAGTAAAATTGTCGTATATATAGAAACGCAAGTTAATGATCTTGATTTGCTGGCAACGCGTCAGGTACTTGTTTTTTTAATGGTGTGAATGCCAAGGATGAAATATGCAAACTGAAAAAATGAATCAGACAATTCAATTATCGGATGGACGTACGCTTGGTTATGCCGCCTTTGGTGACGAGCATGGTGAACCGGTATTTTATTTTACAGGGGGCAACAGCTCCCGTTTTGAGGGGGAGTGGTTTGAGCAGGCCGCGACCAAAAAGAAAATCCGTCTGATCGTCCCGGACCGCCCTGGGTTTGGGATATCAACCTTTCAGCCGAATCGCCAGCTCCTGGACTGGCCGAATGATGTGCTTGCTTTGGCCAATGCTTTATCTATTGACTCCTTTTCAATATTCGGATTATCAGGCGGGGGACCGCATGTACTGGCAACGCTGTATCAAATGCCGCAAAGAATAAAGAAAGCCGCCGTGATAAGCGGTACGGCTTCCCCAGACATGGCGGATAAATTCAAGGGCATGTGGCCGCCGGTGAAACTTATTTTCGCAACTGCCAAAAGCATGCCCTTCATAAACCGTTTCCTTCTAAAACAAATGGCGAGCTTTTACAGCAATGAAGAGCAAATGCTGAAACGGATGAAGCAGGCCTTGCCCCTGCCGGATGTGGAACTTATTGATCAAAACCCGGATATTATTCGCATATTTGCAAAAGCCAGTAAAGAATCTCACCGCAACGGCATAGAGGGAGACGCATGGGAATGGCATTTGTATGTCAACGATTGGGGGTTTAAGGTTTCTGATATCCAACGTGAAATAAGATTATGGTACGGCCGCTATGATCAGCAGGTGCCGATCGGCATGGGGCGCTATTTTGCACAGGTGCTGCCAAATGCCAGTTTGATTGAAGTGGAAAACGGCGGACATTTCTCGACCATTAATAACTACATAGAGGATATTTTCGATTATTTGACAAGTAAATAGAGATTTTGCGATTGAGGGATGTGGTGTGTGAAGGTGGGGATAGGGTTATGCTTTTCTACGGATTATGGGTAAACTATTCATATATAATAAACGGGGTTTGATGGGAATTGGTTTTGATGATTTGCATTATCAAAACTAGTTTCCGTGGATATATATATGTCAAGATTTTATCGATTTGTAAATTGCAGATTTCACATTGACACGAATAAAATAAATAGTCGTTCAACATTACCTAATATGAACCTAATTCATAAATGGTCCGACGATCAAGTTATAAACCTTATTATGTCTGATATTGCCCAGGGAGAGGCTATTGTTGGGAATAATGAATTGCGAGTTAGTAAAGCATATTCATATATTTACTCTATAACAATTATTAATAACACTAATGATTTAAAGGTGATTAAGCAAATTGAGAACATAATATTTCCTAATGGAGCCAATAATAATAATCAAAAAAATGATGTGCTTATTGTATTTACTGCTTTGGCTGATGAGTCAATATTAATTACAAATGATGGTGCTTCTAAATCTCAACCTGGTGGTATTTTAGGTCATAGGAATGAATTAAAGAATACAGTAAATGTTACCATTATGACTGACGAAGAGGCTGTTATCTTGGTGAGAGAAAAAATCCAAATTAGAGATAATTCCATTCGTAAAGTATGTCAGCTCACAGGTGAATCTTTGCCTGATTGGATTGGTAAAGATTAACTACGGGTGCATTTGGTTGTTCTTCATCCCCCTGAACCGATTTACCTGGCGCTAAGTTCCCGGTTCGAGTCCAGGTCGAGGAAGCAAAAATACCACTTCAGTTTATAATTAAAATATCAACGCAGCACAGGAGGGGTTTTCATGATTTTCATTGTTGCCATTGGGTGTTTATTCATCTTTCAAGGCTTAAAAGGGTTCTATCATTTTGTCAATTTAATCTTGCAATGGAAACAAAGTCAAGCATGGCCCTCCACGCGCGGTAAAATCAATCAATCCGATCTAAAGAGTGTACGAGTGCCAATGGGTGGCAGAAAAGGTTATGACATCAATGGATTCCCCCGGATGCGCTGGGCATATATACCTGACATTGTGTATTCATACCGCGCAAATGCCGGAGCATTTGAGTCCAGGAAAATTTTCTTCGGACAAATTTTTCCTTGTACCCTTGATTATGCTAATGATCTACTCGATCAATATGCTGAGGGCGATGAGATCACGGTTTACTACAATCCGGAAAAGCCTGAAATGGCAATGCTGGATAGAAATAGAAAGAAAGAAATATTTTCGAATTTGTACGGTGGTCTGGTTTTTATAATTATTGGTTTATTTTTCCTAGCCGGAGCTCTGGCCGAGATGTAGGTCGCATTGAAGCAGAAAAACCAGCTGAAATCCGACATTTCCAGGAATGGCGATGGGTTAACAGATTGATGTCGTCTATGCAGAGATGTGATCTCTATGAGGAGAAGGGAGAGGTTTTGTTTTTGAAGCATTAGGCTTGATGGTTTACTCAAGAACGATTGCCAAAAGCGGCGGGAAGGATCCAGCCCTACGGCTGAGTTGAATCGGTATAATATAACCAATCGTATTGATATAAGGGATATTTACGGTATGTCCCCTAGTTGGACAGCTTATTTATGCTCAATGGTCATGATTGGAGTTCAGATGATGAAATATAGAAGAGCATATTGGGTGTTGCTATCTATTTTGGTCATTATTCCTCAAACACTGGCTTGTTCACTTCTCGGCCGATTACCTGCTTTCAAAGATGGGTGTTATCTTGGATATGCAAAAGCCTGGATTGACAAGAATGATAATGGTGTCTGGGATAATACCGAAAAGCCTCTCATGGGCGTGTTTTTCGAATTAAATGATGGTCAACGTGACTACAATTACCTATATGAGCCGATAAGTGATGAAAATGGAGAATTCTTTTTGAGTATTTTTCCAAATACTTGCGTATCTCTTGAAAAGTATGAACTTATACTTCAGGCCACGCCGCCACAAGGTTATCGGGCCACGACACCAAGTGAAATAATGATTCCCAAAGAAGAATTGCTTGACTCGGAAATGGATGATTATCTTTTTGGATTTAGTAGTGAAGTTTTGCCATAAGGTAATTATTAGCCGCCTAACACGCTTGAAGCGGACAAGTGCGAGCATTTCCTGCCCAATTCCAGTGTGCTTCGCGACCATTTTTAAATGGCGAAAATAGGGGAGGTTATTAAAACTTTAGGGGCTGCCACCTGAACTAAGCGTAGCATAGTGTCGCGGCAGGCCTTAATTAGCTAAAAAAAGGAGTGGCACAACGCGCTGTGCTACTTTGTTTTTCTATATAAATTAAAACGCAGTGGCGTAGATGTTTTTTGTCAGCTCACACATTAACAATAAATCATCAACTCCTATCCTCGCCCTACGACTCCTTCACTGATGATTTTTCTTTGAAGAATTAAGTACATATTTTTACCATGCGAATTTGAATAAGTTGATATAGTATTCATAGTTTAAATCAGTAGATATTGGATTGAAGCGGAATAACAAAACCATTCGGATTGATATACGGCATATTTGCAGTATATCCACTCGTTGGGCGGCATAACTTATGAACCGGAAGTATCAAAATGGATGAAAAAGAAATACCTTTACCGGGGGGTAATGTCAATCTTAATGTTGTCCGTGTAGGAAATACAGTACGTCGTTCGACTACAGGTATTAGTCCTACCGTTCACCAACTACTTTTACATTTAGAAGCCAAAGGCTTTGCAGGTTGCCCTCGTTTTTTAGGTATAGATGATAAGCAGCGCGAGATATTGTCATTTTTAGAAGGTGAGACAGGTACTCCTACCTATATATGGCGTGATGATAAACCCTTAATAGCCGCGGCCAGGCTCCTAAGAGCCTATCATGATGCAACGCTCGATTTTGCCAAAAATACATCTATGATTTGGGGAATAACTCATCCTGATCCTTCACGGCATGAAGTCATTTGCCATAACGACTTTGGTCCTTACAATTTTATTTACCGCTCTCAGTCACCCTATGCCGTCATTGATTTTGATTTAATCGGGCCTGGTCCAAGGTTGAGCGATATTGCATATGCAGCTTATTGGCTCACCCCTTTATCTTTTAATAGCGACGATCAGCTACGCTTTTCGGAGGCGGATATCCAAAATGGCAGCAGAAGGTTACACTTATTTTGCGAGACTTATGGTACCAGCGTGAATGAGGAACTATTAGACATGGCATACGAGAAACTATGCAAAATGGGGAATAAAAAGCAGGTGCAGAAAATCATTGGGCATGAAGCAGCTCATAAGCTTGATACTGAAGGACATTTAGCGCACTGGCAAAGAGAATCTCAATCCTTTCTGGAAAACCGAAGTCGTTTAGAATCAAACTTACGCGAGGCATAACCAGGTGCTGCATGGCTATCTGAATCGTTTTGTTCAAAATCTGTTGAGATGTTTTTTTGAGCAAGGCAAAGAGCTTTTTACATTGAAAGGCGGCCCAACAAAGCGTGGTGTGTCCTGATAAATCATCGTCTGCTCACTGGTGAGAGTCCAGTTCTGGTAAGGGTCAGGCCGCC
>JAEKNU010000070.1 GCA_016838895.1 Chloroflexota bacterium | reverse complement strand
TTAAGTGAATTCAGTCACTCTCATCACCCTTCTGGGGTGAAATTGTTGGCAAAATTTATTTCACGTAGAATTTCGGTCTTAATTGGTCTGGTCGAATAAGTTCAGACAAATCATAATAAATATGAAAATCCCCAATTTCCTGATAAGAAAATGAAATATTCCGCCAACTAAACTCACTAGTTAGCACGTCTTCCAAATCAGGGTTATTCGTAACAATATAGGACACATTATCACTATACTCAACAATTTCCGTATATGGGGTGTAACGGTTATCTCTTTCAGTAAATCGGAAATCCGGATGATACGGTAAAGCGGGGATATAAATCAAAGCCTCGTCCGAAAGAAATGCCAATGGGTAAGCCACCCAATAGTTGCTATACCCGGTCTCTAAATCATTTTCCTTCAGAAATGCGATTAGTTCCTCATCATAATCATGATTCAGCATGGCAGGCGTGTAAAACTGAGTCGTCAAATATGGTGGTTTATTTGCCAAATGCCAGGTTACCATTATCTGGTAAAGACAGAAGACAATCACGATGAAAGAAAAGGCTTTGTTTACACCAATTAATTTTCCCACCGCATAGCCGGCCAGCAATGAACCCGGAATAATTAGCGGCAAAAAATACCGCCCGGAAGGATCAACCCCAAAGGAAGTCCCCACAAAGGCAGCGAACAAAATCAGAATAATGCCAAGAAAAAGATATGCAGCTTCAGGTAAAATGCGTTTGCGAATTTCTTGATAAAGAACGTAGCCAATCAATAACACAGCTAGGACAACGAAAGGAATCAACCAGGGAATTTGCAGGATAGTTGTCCAGGGTGGTCTCAATCCGAACATCACAGGTATACCAAAAATAAGTAAATATAGCAGATGGTTCAACACTCGGCTAAACCATCCGCCAGTCTCAACTGAAACAGCGGAGCCAAACAACTCCATCCAGACTGACTGACTGCCTTGCTGAAATACAAAGATTATCATAGGAAGAATACCAAGCGCAAAACCAATAATAATAAAAAGTAAAGTATACAAAACAGATTTTCTGGGGATTTTTTTTGACATAAATTTATAAAGTAGATACAACCAACATGGGATGCTGAATACCAGGGTCATACCATGCACCCAAAACCCCAAACCGGTTAAAAAGCCCATAAACAAATATAAATGGAATGAAAAGCTACTTTCATCAAGTGTTTTCTTAATTTTTAATGTAATGAGAATCTGCAATACCCCCAATAATAATGCTTCACCATATCCCCCCAGGCTGATTGTTGTATAAATCATGCCATTTATTGTTGGAAAAGCAAGTATAAGTGCTGTAATCAAAGCAGAACGTGCTGACTGAAAAGCCATTTTTCCGATAAAATAAGTAATAACAATCGTAAAAGCATATAATAAACTCTGTACTATCCTTATTACGACAACTTTTTGCCCGACAATGGCAAAACCAAATGCCACCAAATAAGCATCCAGGCTACCCATATACGCCTGTCCATAAAAAAATATGGGGCGTTCGCCAGATAAAATATGTTTTGCCATTAAGGCAACAATAGCTTCATCGCTATTAAAGGGAAAGACATTTTTGGATATGAGGATTGCTTTCCACAACAGCATTAATATGATGATTGCTGTCAACCAACAATCATTTTGATGGGATTTAATAATGCGTGAAAACTTCGTAAAAATAGTATCTTTCATAAAGCGAATATTCATCAACCCCAATTTTCAGATAGGTGCAGTGATCACTATCATTTTCTTTATGTATTGTATCACGCTCAATAATGTTCCATTTCATCCGGACGAAGCTACCTATCTATATATGAGTGATGATATCGAAAAAGTAATTGATGCTCCTTCCTCCCTGTTTTATCGGCAGGGTCAATCCATTGATTTAAAAACACATTACCGTCTCATGGATCCACCTATGGTTACCTGGGTAATAGGAGCTGGCAGGTTATTAACCGGTATCTCACCCATTGAAAATGACTGGGATTGGACAATATCCTGGCAACAAAATCTGCAGGCTGGAAATATGCCAACCCAACAAGCAATACTTATCGGTCGCTTAAGCATATTACTTCTTTTCCCATTCACATGTCTTTTCCTGTATCGCATTACGAAAAAGCTTATCCATCATTGGGGTGGCATACTTGCAGTTCTTATCTTTGCGCTAAACCCTTTAATTGTATTGCATACTCGCCACAGTATGCCGGATGGCATTCTGATTTTTCTAATCATGTCAGTTTACATATTGATGTTTGATGATAAAAAGCATAACGTCTTAATTCCGATCACCATCGCATTGGCAATTAACAGTAAACAGACCGCAATTTTCATGGTGCCTGCTTATTTAATTTATTTTCTTTGGAGAAACAAAGGTAATAAAATTTTTGCCTGGTTGAAATCAGCAGCTTCCTATATCATAGTACCTCTTCTGCTAACATTTTTGTTAAACCCTGTTTCCTGGGCAGAACCGATTCCTACTATCACAGCAGCCATCAATGAGAGGGCAATTCTGATGCAAGGGATCGATTCATTTATGCAGGATAATAATCCGGAAAAATACAACCGAACTTTGCCGGAACGTTTTCTGTCCGTCACATATCATACTTTTTATGAATCTTTAGCATTGGATGACATTACCAATTACCGAGATGATCAACAAGGATCGTTTGATGAATATCAAAATAGTATTTTCCACAATCATTCTCGCAATCTTTTCATGGGTACTGTAAACATCATTTTCGTTCTAACTGCAATACTTATCCAGTTTCTGCATTGGTTTAAAAAACGCAAATCTTCGCAATCAAATTTGATTTTATGGCTTATGATTTACAGCACCTTCATGGTCAGCATATTTGGACTCAGTTTCTTATCCTCAATATATCAGCGCTATGTGATCATCCTGCTGCCATTTACATCGATTTTCACGTCATGGCTTCTCACAACGGTCTTTAGCAGTATAAAAAAACAACCGGCTAAGCCGGTCGTTTAGTTGTTTTTACTCAGGGAATATCAATTTTAAATACTCTGTGTTTTTTATAGATTTCTGCACCCAGGGTGATCATATCTTTTCGCACCATCACTGCAGTATCAGCCATTTGTGTTTCTTCAATATGCTCAAAGCCATAATCGCGGACTATTTTTTCCATTTCATAATACAAAAGTGCATTTCCACCACGGCCCTGATATTCAGGGATGATCCCCACACCATTTAACGAAACCCATTTTGTCCGTTTCATCTCCAGCATCATATCCAGAATTCCCCATGGGGTTAATCTGCCGCCATGGCGTTGTAAGGCCTTTGAAACATCGGGGAAGGCCAGTAAAAAGCCAACCACCTGGTCCTCATATGTAATGATTTTCATCAAATCAGGGACAGCCACCATCAATATGTCTTTCATTGCAAAGGTGATTTCATTCTTGGTTAGTGGATAGTATTCCCAATTATTCACAAAGGTATCGTTGTACGCCTGTCCAATTGGGTCAGCCCAGGAAATCAATTCTTTCTTAGAGGCAAACTTCTTTACTTTAAATTTTTTCTTTTCAATAATACGCTCAGCCACACGCATAACTTTTTCTGGTAAAGCAGTCCCGGTACTTGGAAGGTAAGTGGATACAAAATCAACGGCCTGTTCAAAACCAATTGCTTCCATCTGTTCAATGTAGTACGGATAGTTGTAATTCATCATGGTCATCATCTGATGATGCTCAAACCCCTCATAAAGCATACCGTATCCATTGAATGGGCTAAACCCTTTTGGTCCCACCAATGAAGTCAAACCACGTTGTTTTGCCCAGTCAAAAGCTGTCGAAAACAAGGATTCAAAAACTTCTTTGTCATCAATGCCATCAAATAAATAGAATTGTGCCTCATTCTTTTGATGATACTTGTTGTAAGGCATATTTTCTAAAACAGTGATACGTCCAACAATTTTTCCATCCCGTTTGGCTAAAAAAGATTCAGCATCCGAGTGTTCGTAAAAGGGATGTTTGTTTTTATTCAGCATTGTATCGATATCTACACGAAAAGGTGGCACCCATTGCGGGCAGGATTGATATAATTGGTAGTGAAAATTTACAAATGCGCGTCTTTCTTTTTTTGAATCTGCATTTATTTGCTCAATTGAAATCATGATTGCCTCGTGAATAAATATAATCCGGTATCAACCCCATAATTAATACTGGTTTGAATGATATGATACTTTTGATTATATTATTAAACACGAAATAAATAATTCGTTTCTATGCTTTAATTTCAATCATGGATAATAGATCAATTGTTTTCTGAACCACCTCACGACAATTGATTTCCCCATCTGGTTTTTCAATTTTTTTCCTTAATAAACTGCACTTCGTCGGTCCGATTTTTTTAATAAAATCTTCTCGCAACCTGGCCCCGTTTTCCATCAGCGCATCATTATTTTCAGCACAAGACAATCGTCCCTTTTGCGTACTCAGTATGAAAAGAGCACCAGTTAATGCACCACATATTTCATCGTGGCTGTTGGCAATGCCCCCGCCAAATATAGAAGCAATCTTGTAGTCCTCTTCAGGAAGATCGTGATTTCCATTTGATTCTAAAAAACTCCAATATACTGCTTCACAACAATTACACCCAGCTTGCATTTTTTCATCAGCATTTATTTTAATTTTTGATAAATTCATTTTGCCATCCTTTTATATCATTTATGTTATTATTATTAACATATTCTTATGTTTTGAGGTTTTCCATGAATCATTTAGCGAATCAAACTTCACCCTACTTGTTGCAGCATAAAAACAATCCAGTTGAATGGTACCCATGGAATGAACTTGCCATTAATAAAGCAAAGGTGGAGAAGAAACCGATATTCTTAAGCATTGGATATTCAGCTTGCCATTGGTGCCATGTAATGGCACATGAATCCTTTGAAAACCCTATCACGGCAGAGCTGCTAAATCAGTATTATATCAGTATCAAAGTTGACCGTGAAGAGAGACCCGATATTGATCAAATCTATATGACTGCCTTAGTTGCACTAACTGGTCAAGGTGGATGGCCATTGAGCATTTTTTTGACACCCGATCTGCAACCATTTTATGGGGGCACATATTTCCCACCTATCTCTCGTTATGGCATGCCAGCTTTTTCTGATATTTTGCGAGGTGTACATCATACTTGGCAATCTGAACCTGAAAAAATACATCAAGTAGCCGTAAATCTTACTGCCCATATACAAAAACAACAATTGGTTGACATAACGAAATCCCCTGTTCCAATGAATCAAAACTCAATTCTTGAACTGGCCCAACATTTTCTGAACCGCTACGATTGGGAAGATGGGGGGTGGGGCGAGGTACCAAAATTCCCTGCCCCAATGACAATTGATTTTTTATTGCAATGCGGTCTGGCTGGTGATTCAAAAGCCACAGAAATTGCAATAAATGCCCTTCAAAAAATGAGCATGGGTGGAATATTCGACCTTGTAGAGGGTGGTTTTCATCGCTACAGTACTGATAAAACCTGGACTGTGCCACATTTTGAGAAGATGCTCTATGATAATGCCCAATTAGCTTCTTCATACATTCATGCATATCAGGCAACAGGCAATATTGCTTTTCGCAATATTGCAGAATCTACGCTGAATTTTCTGCAAAACAAATTAAGAAGTCCCTCTGGTGGATTTTATAGCAGTCAGGATGCAGATTCTGATGGCAGAGAAGGCACTTATTATTTGTGGACGAAAGAACAATTATTAGCCGGTGATATCCCACAAGATGCACTATCTATAATTGATCTACCTGAGAGAGGACATCTTGAATCTCAATATCTGCTGAAAATTAAATCAAATATTGATACACCATGTTATTCCCTTGAAAATTCTCGTGCATTCCCACCTGAGCAAATACACCCCATTATCAAGCAATTACTCACCATCAGAGGAGAGCGCACAGCCCCTGAAATTGATGACAAAATCATTTTATCCTGGAACGCATTAACAATCATTGCCTTCATCGAAGCTGGTTTAGCTTTCGACAAGCAAGAATATTTAGAAACTGCAATCCAATGTGCCGACTTTTTAATTTCAAATCTATTTATGGATGATAAGCTTAGCCATACCTGGCGTGAGAATCAAGCCAGTGATATAGGCTTTTTGGAAGATTACGGCAGTTTTTCCAGTGCTTTATTGATGCTTTACCAGGCGACATCAAATACAAAATGGCTGGGATATGTAAAATCTCTTCTCCTGAGCATGACAACCTTATTTGCCCATGAATCCGGATTCCTTCAAAATACTTCGCAGGGTCATCCTCATCTCTTGACACCCATACTTGAATTTATGGATATGGTCACACCATCGGGGATGGCACAAGCAGTGCATGCATTATTGTTATATTCCTGGCTGGAACCACAATCCCCTCTAATTGAACCACTACATGATTGGTTGAATTCAATGGAGAATAAAATTAGTGCACAACCAGCGGCATATGCATACTGGTTGCAACAATCACTGGCATATTACTCACCTCAGAAATCTTTTATCTTTGTTTATCATGAAGATGATTTGCAAATACTCCATGAAATTAGAAGAAAATACAATCAGAAGGTTCGCCCAGGTTGCATGTTTTTGGCTTTTCAATGGGATAACAATTCAATTACAGACCACGCGAAATTATTACAAGATAAAAATCCGATAGAGAATCAATTGACCCTATATCTATGCGAAAATAACACCTGCCAAGCTCCGATCACAGATTATCAAACAATACTTAGTCAACTCGATTAACGAATTAAATGGTCATCTGTTAGGAACCCCTGTAAATAGTGATTTATAACTTCGTGCTGGCTGAATATCATGCCATGTCTGCCATTTTTAACCTTGATCTGAATCGCATTTGAAATTCGCTCAAAAAGTTCGTCTTGCAGGATTGGCGAAATCGTCTGGTCTTGCATACCAGTTAATACCAAAGTGGGAATGTTTATCGAACCCAGTTGATTCAAATAATTTATTCGTGCCAGTTCATTCACAGCCTCTCGATAAATCACTTTATCAGTTGATAGTATATGCTTCTTGAATGTTTCCCTTAATTCTTTTTCGCTCTCCCCGGGAAATGTTTTCTCAGCAATAAACTCAGCCTGATGCACTGTATCCTGTAGATTTGCCAATACAAAACGTTTCACAAATGCGAACGCCGTTGCCAGATTGGTTGGTTTTATTCTGGCAAATGTATTTATCAATACACATTTATCAAAGTAGTCTGCAGCATGAATCGCACAATGGATCGCCAGGGGACCTCCCATTGAATGCCCCACAACGATTGCTTTGCATATATGTAGATAATCAAGCAAATTTTGTATGCACGCTGCAGCTAACTCAACAGAAAAATGCCCTTTACTAATTTTTGATTGTCCAAATCCGGGTGAATCAACTGCAACAACACAATAGCCTGCAGCTTGAAAATATTCAATTTGATGCTTCCAGGACTCGTGTGTCGTTCCCAGCCCATGTAAAAAAAGCAGCGTTTTTTTTGCGCCAGCATTTTTACAAATATAAAACAAGGTCACGCAATCCCCGGAATTCAGGGTAAAATCAACGGTAGACATAGGCTTATTATATGCCTCTAGCAAGAGATATAATAATCTCTTTTCCTTAAAACTTTACGGCAACAATCTTTCAGGAGGTTTCATGGAAAAATTTATTATCGAAGGTGGTATTCCTCTTAATGGTGAGGTAATCCCTTCAGGCAATAAAAATGCAGCCCTGCCCCTTATGGCAGCATGTTTATTATCCGACGAACCTATTATCCTTCACAATATGCCGAATATTCGGGACGTGGAAAACATGCGTATGCTCATTCAAAGCTTGGGAGTATCCGTAAATCAGGTGGGGTCCCATTCATGGGAATTCCATGCTAAAAATGTGTGTCCCGCTGATCTTGACCCCGACCTGTGCAAAAAAATACGTGCCTCCATCCTGTTAGCCGGGCCAATGACGGCCCGTACAGGTGAATTACAGCTTCCACCACCTGGGGGTGATGTTATCGGCCGCAGAAGGGTAGATACCCATATCATTGCACTTGAAAAACTCGGCGCACAAATTGATTTTGAGAAATCGTTTCACTTTAGCGCAAAGGGACTGACCGGAGCAGATATACTGCTTGATGAAGCCAGTGTTACTGCAACCGAAAATGCCATCATGGCATGTGTTACTGCAAAAGGCCAATCCGTTGTTCGAAATGCAGCGTCCGAACCTCATATTCAGGAACTTTGTCATTTCCTTAATATTTTGGGAGGGAAAATTGAAAACATCGGCTCAAATACGCTGCATATTCAAGGTGTAGATCGTTTACATGGCGGTGAATTTACAATTGGACCTGATTACCTTGAAGTAGTTAGTTTCATCGGGGCAGCCGTACTCACGAATGGATCCATTCGTGTCAAAAATGCCGGTATTGAATACTTGGATATGATCAAACTTGTATTTCAACGTATCGGAGTAAACTGGACAGAAGAAGGCGATGATATTCTGGTGCCCAACAATCAACTTATGATCATTGAACCGGATTTGGGGGATGTCATCCCCGAAATCAGTGTCATGCCCTGGCCATCTTTCCCAACAGATTTAATGAGTATCGCCATTGTAGTAGCAACACAATCAAAAGGAACCATATTATTCCATGATTGGATGTATCCCAGCCGCATGTTCTTCACAGATAAACTGGTTTCCATGGGTGCGCATATTGTTTTATGTGATCCTCATCGCTGTATTGTACAGGGACCAACGAAATTGAATGCGGAAAAGATGGAAAGTCCTGATATTCGTGCAGGCATGGCTTTACTGCTGGCAACTTTATCTGCCAAAGGAACGTCAATCATCCGGAATATCGGCCAGATAGATCGCGGTTATGAAGTTGTCGATCAGAAATTGAATAAACTCGGAGCAAAAATCATCAGAGAACGCGAACAATAAAGAGAAAAAAAGCTGCACTCTTCAAAAAGTGCAGCTCATTTTTTTTAATTCTGACTGGATACATCCAGGAATTGATTGACCACGTCTCGCAGCATGGCTTCTGGTAATGCACCAGTTTGGCGATGCACAATTTTTCCACCAGCCACAAAGAGCATGGTTGGAATACCTTGTACGCCGTATTGACCAGCCCACATCTGATTTTCATCCGTATTTACTTTTGCTACAAGCAGTTTGCCTTCAAATTCCTTTGCCAGCTTTTCCAAAATCGGAGCAACCATTTTACATGGGCCACACCAGGGTGCCCAGAAATCAACAATAACAGGTACTGTAGATTCAAGTACAGTTTTTTCAAAAGCATCATCTGCAACATTAATGGGTTCGTTTATCATAGAATCTCCTATCCTAAATTTGCTCAATATACCGTCACCAATGATTTTACCAATAAACAATTTAAAAACAAGTTGTTGATCTTAGGCAGACTGTTTCGCATGATCTTTGCTATACCAACCACTTCCCTTATATATAATTGCTGGTGCACTAAACATACGCTGAACCTGATCATGTCCCCGAGGGCATTTGATTCTAGTATGCTCAAGTTCAGAAATCGCTAGACGTTTATCAAAAGATTCGCCACATTTCTGACAATAATAACGATATGTCGGCATAATTTACCTCACCAATTTTATCTCATTTAATTATAAAACGTTTGCATATGTTTAATGCAAACGTTTCATTAATTGTTTATCAACAGAGGTACTTAAGCGCGAGATAAATCAACAAAACGATACCCTACACCTCTCTCCGTGAGGATATATTTTGGATTTGCAGGATCTTCTTCCAATTTCTGGCGCAAATAATTAATATACAAACGCACATAATGGGGTTCATCACGATATTCATATCCCCAAACTTTGGACAGCAACTGATCATAAGTCATCACCCAACCAGCATTTTGTACAAGGTGATAAAGCAGACGATATTCAGTGGGACGAAGTTTAACCAACTCCCCGGCTACCCATACTTCACGGCGACTAAAATCCAGTTTTAAGCGCTTATCTACTTCAATTAAACTATGAGTATGAGTGGATATTGCTGCCGCGTCATTCCGGCGTAAAACAGCCCGAATACGACTGACCATCTCACGTGGTGAAAATGGTTTGGTTACATAATCGTCTGCACCTAATTCTAATCCACGTACTCGGTCATCTTCTTCGCCCTTAGCGGTTAACATGATGACCGGAATCGCACTGACTTCACGGATCATTTTTAAGACTTCAAAGCCATCAATATCAGGCAGCATCACATCCAGTAATACCAAATCAGGCATTTTCTCCCGAATTTCCTGAATGGCATCCATGCCATTGTACGCTTCAATGACCTGAAAACCGTCATGTTCCAAATTTAAACGAATAAAACGTGCCATTCGTTCTTCATCATCTACAACAAGAATGACTCGGTTTCTGAATTGTTCATCCATTAATTAGTACCTATTCACGAACAAATGAGATAATCTCATCTTCCGCATCAGTTGAAAGAACCTCAATGAAATTAATCCTATACATAGGCCAAATTACTGTGGTCACATTTGGCTCAATGTAATGCAAATCTTTTCCATCGCGCTTTACTGGATTCTTTACCGTGATAACAACCGCTGCTTCACCAGGCAATTCATCCATTTCCCCAATTACAGGATCTTCATTATTGATATGTACGATTACTTTCGGCATGTTATCCCTTTACTTATGCAATTGTAGTTTTATTTTCAATTTTCCTAGTGCAATTACATCCCCATGTTTTAAGGGATAATCAGTTTGTGGTTCAAGCTTTTTATTATTCACCCTGGTTCCATTTGAAGAACCAAGATCAGATATAAAAACTCGGCGATCGATGATCTTTAACGACGAGTGCAAACGAGATACACCCAAGGTGTAGGCATCATACTGTGAAAGATCAACATCCGGTAAAATCGGTTGGCCTTCAGCAATTCTACCCAGGGTGAAATCTTTACGATCTGCTAATTGGAGTACCTGGCCAGAGTCCATCATCAGTAACGCGATACCACCGTCAATGCTGCTGACAAACAAATCTGAGGGTTTATCAGTTTTACGTGGCTCTTGCTGATCAATTTCATCAAATATATCAGCAGTTCCACTTTGCAAATTTTGGGTCGTATAATGTTCTGAAGCTGAAACCAACTGTGCACCGCATTCGCTGCAAAATAGTGCACCCGCAATTTCTCTATGATGGCAATTCGGACATAGTGTCATAGTCTTATTTTACTCCAAACCTGATGGCAGTAGCAAGGATCGGGTGGCATATTTAATACGTTTATCCCCTTCCGAGCTAAAGCTTTTGTTTTTATTGATATGTTCTGCTTCCAATAATACTGCACGTGCAAGTTCTCGATTGCCTTGAGATAACAAATGTGTTGCTAAATGCTGTAAATGTTTTGTCCCTTCAGCTATTTGACCATTGTTAATTTCTTCCCGAGCTTTTTCTTGCATTCGATACAACATCAATTTCGACATTGCTTCTACAATTGCAGGTGGTGGTGATTCTGAAAACTTTTTGTCGGATACTGGCACATTTAATTTTAAAAACATTTGTGCTACTGTATCCACATTTGCTATGTTCATTTTCAACCGACCACTAGAAATTCGAAGATTTTTCCTTTTGTTTTGAATCGGTTTTACTGCATATTCAAGGAACACCTTTAAGTTACCATTATATTGCAAATTGCCAAAATGTAAACCGTCTGAGCAAGATAATGGCGTAATATCGGGATGAATTCTAAAAGCATATTTCAAATCAACACAAGTATCCTTATAAAAATTGTATATGATCTTGTTTGCATATAATTTACCATAAACCTGTACTTTTTGTATTAAGTAATGCTTTAAATCATCAGGGTGTCTTACATAGACGGCATTCCCGCCTGTATTGGAAGTTAATTTATCCAGAAAGTTATCATTCCATTCATCTCCAAACCCAAATGCATTAATAACTATACCATTCTCTTCCGCTTCTTTGGATAATGCCAAAGATGCATCTTCATCACCATAGGTGTGCCCATCTGTTAATAATACAATATGTTTGGAAATATAAGATTTTGCTGACTCCTTAATAACTCGATAACCTCGTAATAATCCCTGGTATAACTCTGTTCCACCTTTTGGCGTAAGTAAATGTACATATTGATCAATGTTTCGTATTTGTGCTTTTTGAATCGGATCCAAGATTACTTCGGCTCGATCATTGAATGCAATAAAACAAATTTTATCCTCCGGGTTCAGTTCATTCATCAAGCTAATCATATTCGATTTAACCATATCCAATCGTTTTCCAGTCATAGATGTGGAAGTATCAATAATCATACATAAAAAGAATGGAGCTCGTTTTGAAGCATCATACGTCGCTGAACATCGGATATCAATCAGAGAATAAAATAATTGCTCTTCTGTTAATCTTGGAATGATTGAACGCGAATTTTTAACATCAATGGATATATCAGGCAAAATAAAGCTTTCAACCAATGCTAGATCATATTTCGAACGCTGCCTCGGGTTGGACAAAACCTCATAGGCTTGTTGTATTTGAATAAATCTTTCTCTAACAAACGGATCTGGGTTGGCATCCGGGTGATACATGCGTGCAGCCTCAAAATACGCATCTCGAACTTCTTCATGAGATGCATCTTGTGGCAATTTTAATAATGAATAATAATCCGCTACGATGCCCATCACCCATACCAAATAAACAAAATAAAATTAAGATTACTTTATCTTTTTCACCAAAATAACAGTAATATTATCAGGACCACCTGCTTCATTTGCAGCATCAACCAGTTTCCTACACGCAATTGTTGGGTTGTCATTCTGCATGACAATATCAAACATCGTTGATTCGGATACAACGCCCCACAATCCATCACTACAAAGTAATAAAATGCCATTATTTGGAAATGTAAATGTTCTGACATCAGGATGAAACGGTTCCATTTGTCCAAGCGCTCTGTACAATACATTGCGTTGAGGATGAACCGCTGCTTCCTCTTCAGTTAATTGACCCAAATCAATTAACCGTTGTACCAGTGAATGATCCTGCGAAATGGCTTTCATTTGGCCACCCGGGGTTAATAAATAGGCCCGGCTATCACCAACATGCGCAATTGTTAATTGCTCATCAATAATAATTGCAGCCGTAATCGTTGTACCGCCACCGGGAGCATTTCGCAATACCGCCTGCTGGGCTTCGCTAATACCATATTCCATTATCTCTTGCAAAGGTTCATCAAGAGCTTCTGGCCTGGTGCCCATTAATGGCGAATATATCTTCTTAATCAAATATTCAGACATTGCCCGCATGGCAGAACTACTGGCAACTTCACCATGTTGGTGTCCACCCATACCATCCGCCACGATAAAAATACCAAAAGGCGAATCGGATTTCTCATCTGATTTCATTATATTCAGGCTAAATAGTGCATCCTCATTATGATCACGCTGCTTACCGATGGATTGTGAACTACCGACAACCAATTGAGGTGGCATGTAAAGATCACTTTTTCTGCCATTTGTACTAATTTCTTCACTTAATGGAACCGTTTTAACTTCGACGGATGCTGATTGCTGTCCTCTGCGAAAAATCTTATTGATTAACTGAAACACGGTATATTATCCTCTCTCAATTATCGGCAAAAGGCTTAGGCCAATAATGCATATAAATTATGATCAAATGATCCAAAATAGATGACGTCATTGGATATAACCGGTGTTCCGGTTATTGGTCCATTTGCTAAATACTTCCACTTTAAACGTCCGGTTTTACTCTCTATACAATAAAGGTACCCATCTGCTGATCCGCAATAGAGAGACTCTTTGTGAACCACAGGTGATCCACTTACCTGATGTTCAGTACGAAATCGCCAAATTTCTCTGGCATTCGCAGTATCTACACAATAGATATTATTGTCTGCTGAACCGAAATAAACTTTATGATCAAACACACATGGATTTGACACTGATCCTTTTCCCATACGGAAACGCCAGATTGACCAACCCGATTTGGCATCCAATGCATAGAATGATGAATCATGGGAACCAAAGAATACGAGTCCATCAGCAACCACCGGAGAGGATGTAACTGCCCTTTTTGAACGGAATCGCCAACGAATTTGTCCCCGAAAATCCATACAGAAAAATTCGCCACTCTCGCATCCTAAATAAATATACTCACGCGTGAAAAATGGCGTCGAGCGCACTGCATCTCCAGCATCAAATTTCCAGGTTGCTATTGCGGTATTTAAGTTGACCGCATGTAAATAGCCATCGTCTGATCCAATCAGTATATGTCCCTCAGTACACTGCGGTGAACTACGAATGGGTGCTTTCGTCGAGTATTTCCAGGTCAATTTGCCCGTTCGCGCTGAAATTGCATACAAGTTACCATCTTCAGAACCGATATAGACCAAACCATCATGTAGAAGAGGTCGTCCAACAATGCCCCCATCTGTCGGATACTTCCATTTGAAGTTGCCATTTGAAGCATCAACCGCATAAATATTATGATCGTATGCACCAACATAAACCACACCATTATTATAAATAGGTGTCCCTCTGATTTCATCTTCACATTCAAAAGTCCAGATTGGTTTAATACCTTGCTCGGAAGCAAAGGGAGATGTGCGCAATGGACCTGAATTCAATGCCCCGGTTTTTCGGGCAACCATCATCAGGGCTTCCTGCATGGCTTTGGCACTAGGGAAGCGATCCTGTGGATTATATTGTAATGCTGTATTAACTACAGCTTCTAATTCAATGGATACAGCTGGATTAATTTTACGTATTGGCCGTTCAGGAAATGTAAAGGGCGTCTCCATTCGCGGGTCAATCAATGTAAGTAAATGATGGAGCGTAGCGCCAAATGCATATACATCGCCGGCTGGTGATGCTTCGCCCCGATACTGTTCCGGTGGTGAATATCCTTCGGTGCCGATCATCGTACCCTTTTGGCCGGATTTAAATACTTTTGCAATACCAAAGTCAACCAAAATAATATGATTATCCTGATTGATCATAATGTTCGATGGTTTAATATCCCGAAATATAATAGGCTCTGGTGTGTGATTGTGTAAATAATCAAGCACATCACATAATTCCAATGCCCAGGTAATTATCTGATCTTCCGGTAAAAATCCATTTGTATCATTTAATACTGCTTCCATATCTCTGCCTTGAATATATTCAAGAACCAGATATGAACGTTGATCGTGAGTGAAATAATCAAAAATATCGGGAATAGAAGCGTGGGAGAGTGTAACAAGGATATTCGCTTCTCGTTCAAAATTCTCGACAATGGTTTGACGAATCATAGGATCTGGCGCATTGTTAATCATTTCTTTTACAGCAACCAGTTTCTCTGCATTTTTAAAATGTAAATCACGAGCACGGTAAACCGAACCCATGCCACCAACACCGACCACATCATGCACCAGATATCGATTTATCAGGACTGTACCAGTAGCAAGCTGATTATCTTGAGCAGCTTGCTTACTATCATCTTCGATTGAACGTGGCTTGCTCAGACTTTCCTCCTCGAAAAAATACTGATCTATTATTATAAGCTCTCAATTTTATATTTGCAATTTATTTTTGCTTTTCGAATCTACATTGTTCACAAGGACATAATTTTCGTAAATAGTCCCATTGATAAATACCATGGTGATGACCATCATTCCATTGTATATTCAAACCATAGGAACCAACAAGTGATAAATCAGCCAGATTCGTAGCTGATGATTCAGGCAGCTCTTGATTAAATACGGATGGCTCAGGATCTGAGCGCATCTTATCATGCCCACCCCTGCATTCTACACATGGACAACCTGCCCGTAATAACCCAAATGGAAAAGCACTTGCATGCCCATCATTCCATTCTACAACTAAAATTCTTTCTGCTTTTTTCGCATCAATTTTTGTTGGTGATAAAGATTGCATTGTTTGCCTTCAATTTTATTGTATTCGGGTTAAGTATTGTGATACTGCCCATCCGCTGCGTTCATCATCATACGGTGAACTTAACTCCCACCATACATAACCATCCATTCGATTGGGACCACCGATTACTTCATACACTTCAGAATCCAATGCAATGAATTTCTGAACAGATGCGATACCCGGATTATTACGAATTTTCAATCCTGCGCCTTCAGTACCAAAAATTTGTACTGCACTACCTTGCTGTATACCATCAATCACTTCCATTGTTGGTTCATTAGGCGTTATTGTCGCTGGTAAAGTCTTTGACGGTTCAATATAAGGTACAATACCTAATTTAGCAGATACAACCCCATTTGTGTTTTCCTGACTAACTTTAGCCAAAACAAAAAACAATATCAATCCAAACAAGCAAATGCCAAAGCCAATTAGCATGCTGCCTATTGCGATTTTTCGATTGCTTGTTTGCTTATATTCGTTTGTATTCACAAATATTCCTGAACCCGGGATTTCTCTTCAATATTATAATAGATAAATCAGATTGTTTTGATATGAGATTTACAGAAAGTGCATATGATATAATCATACAAAGCTATGGCCGAAACAAAACAAGACTCATCCATCTGGCTCAATAACCGGTATCAGCTCCAACAAGCCATCGGTGCTGGTGGCATGGCTATTGTGTATAAAGGATTTGACACCCTGCTCGAACGTGTCATTGCTGTTAAGATTCTCAAGATGGAGCTCTCAAAAGACAGACAGTTCGTTGAACAATTTCGAACTGAAGCAAAATCTGCGGCTAATCTATCCCATAAGAACATTGTTACAATATATGATTTTGGCATGGATCAAGATCGTTTGTTTATGGTCATGGAATATGTTCACGGCACAACATTGAAATCCATTATTAAACAACAATGCCCATTATCTATTCAAAAAGCATTACCTTATTTGATTCAATCAGCATCTAGCATAGGCTACGCGCATCGTTCAGGAATCATTCACTGTGATGTGAAACCCCAAAATATATTAGTAACTGAAACTGGTCGTGTAAAAATCACAGATTTTGGTATCGCTCGCGCCCTATCTTCAATTTCACCTGATGAACGTCATCAGGTTGTATGGGGGTCGCCGCAATATTTTTCACCGGAACAAGCTGCTGGATATCCACCCACGATGGCATCAGATGTTTATGCCCTAGGCGTGATCCTTTTTGAATTGCTGACAGGAAAGCTTCCATTTAATAATCCAGATAGTACTGAGCTGGCAAGAATGCATCGGGAAGAAATTCCACCACAGCCGCGTACTTTTAATAGCAGTATTCCGATGGAATTGGATCAGATTGTCATGAAAGTTCTCTCCAAAGAACCTTCTGCAAGGTATCGCACTGCTGATCAATTAGCCCGAATATTGAGTGCCTTCCTTGAAAAACAGAAATCCAACACATCAGCTGCAATAGCAGATGTGAAGCAAATACCAAATCATAATTCTTTATATGAAAATACCCCTGCACCTATAATCAAAGAAGTTCAACAAGATGATAATTCAGATGAAGTACAAGGAAAAGCACCAATTACATTGAAACCAATTCCTCGAAAACGGACCGAAATCAATAATTCGGTGTTATCAAACACAGAGAATATTGCTGAAACAACGACCCAAATGGATTGGATGACGATACTTTTGGGTTTCTTTGCATTATTACTTACTGGTGGTTTAATTCCTTTCTGGTTATATATCTGGCTGCGGATAAAACCAATATTCTAGGAGCATTGGCAAAATAATGAACACAATAAAAATCTCTGCCTCCATACTATCCGCTAATTTTGCTGAGTTGGGCAATCAAATAAAGGAAACTGAAACTGCAGGCTGTGACTGGCTTCATATTGATGTCATGGATGGCGTATTCGTGCCTAATATTTCTATGGGACCATTTATCGTCAAAACATGTAAGAAAATCACAACATTACCGCTTGACGTTCACCTGATGATTAGTCACCCTGAAAATCACATTGATGCATTTATTGAAGCGGGTGCATCCACTTTAAGTATCCATGTAGAAAATAATCCAAATGTGCTACGCGCAATACAGTATATTCAATCAAAAAATGTACGTGCAGGGCTTGTATTGAACCCAGGAACACCAGCCAGCGCAATTGAGAGTTTACTTCCTTTTGTTGATCAGGTATTGGTAATGACAGTCAACCCTGGGTTTTCTGGACAGGTATTTATTCCTGAAATGCTATCAAAAATTTCATCTGTCTATAATATGATTAAAAATGGTGCTCACCCTGCTGATCTGCAAGTGGATGGTGGTATCAATAGCGAGACACTGCCTAAAGTACTGAAAGCAGGGGCAAATATAATTGTAGCTGCTACAGCTATTTATGGTCATCCGCAAGGAATTCAAGCCGGATTAAACGCGATGCGCGAAACGATTGCCTTAAACAAAAATCGCGACATCATTGCCGCAATTTCTGAATAATATAGGATCTGTAAAGATGATAATCGATTATGAGCCTTTCACCATCGTACGTATGCATTTTGCACATAACACTTTTCGTACTTTCGTACCATTTTCAAATACAGAAACTTTCTGTAAGTTAGGTTTGAATGCACGATTCGTTGCCCGTTGGGAGAAGCTCCGATTATGACCAAATGTAGTCCCTTTGCCGCATGCTTCGCACTTAGCCATCACATTTTTCCTTTCCGTAATATAATTGGTAACATATATGCAACTTATCGGTCGAATTCTACCATATAGTCAAATGAAACTCAAGATAACTGATCATATAAAGGGTTAATAAAAAATGAACGAAGGATCAAATTTACTTGGAAAAATTTCTGTCTCACATCGTGCAATTGCTTCCATTGCCTACCAATCTGCTCTGGAATCCTATGGTGTGGTTGGATTTGCAGCAAAAAACCTGGCTGAAGGAATTGCGCAAGTATTGGTGAAGGACCCTTCCCTGGGCGTTGACGTGCAATACGATGGAAAAGAAATTGAGGTTAATCTTTATATCGTTATTGAATACGGCACCCGCATTATCTCTGTCGCAGAAAGTATTGCTGACCAGATTCGTTACAAAGTAGAAAAAATTCTTGGCATTCCAGTCTCAAAAGTTAATGTCAATGTTCGTGGTTTACGTATTAGTGACCCCGATTAAATTTATTAATTTTATTTTTTTCTTTGAAATTTTTATGAAAATAGAAAGTTAGGAGCATTATGAGGAGTGATTTAAAAAATCAAGAACCCCATCAAACAAGTATGGAATCTGACGCCAGCAGAATCGATGGTCAAAAATTTAAAGAACTGGTGGTTGCAGGCATGACCTGGCTAAAAACCAATCATGCAAATGTAAATGCACTGAATGTTTTTCCTGTTCCTGATGGGGATACCGGGACTAATATGCTCCTTACCATGCAGGCAGCATTTGATGAAATTGCCACCTCCGGTGAGAACAATATTGGAAAGATTGTACATGATGTTGCTCAAGGTGCCTTAATTGGTGCTCGCGGAAATTCTGGTGTGATTCTTTCACAATTATGGAGAGGATTTGCTCGTGGATTGGACAGCCTGGACACAATGGACGTAAGCTTAATGGCAAATGCTTTGGATGAAGCCAGTAAAACTGCCTACAAAGGTGTTGTTCGTCCAGTTGAAGGTACCATCCTCACTGTGGCTAAGGATACCGCTGCAAAAGTAAAAGAAGTTGCGCCAAACGTTAAATCCCTGAAAGAATTGCTGGAAATCGCTGTTGAAGCTGCAGATGCATCTGTACAATATACGCCGGAATTATTGCCTATTCTGAAAAAAGCCGGCGTGGTTGATTCAGGCGGTAAAGGATATTTCTTCATTCTGGAAGGCATGTTGAGATATTTAAATAATCAATCACTGGAGACCGCTGAATTTACTGTTCAGCCGCTTTCAACAATGGAATTAGACGATGCCATGGATACCATTGAACCTGGACAAGATTATGAAGTCGTAATCGATTTCAAGCCTACTCAAATGTTTAATCTGGAATCATACTATACGCTGCTCTCCGAAATTGGTACGTCTATTCAGGTCGGTGAAGGTGATGGTATGTATCGCATGCATATCCATGTTCCATTGGAAAACCGCTATAAACCCATTGATTGCACAATGGATCTGGGCACAATCCAGAAAGTTTATATTGAAAACCTGATTGCCCAAATGGAAGATGAAAAAAACGCCAGTTCTGCCAACAAGAAATTGAATCTTGCGCCTATTGAGCCAGGCGAAATTGCAGTCGTTACAATCTCACCTGGTGCAGGTATCTCACGTATCTTCGCAAGTCTGGGTGTTGCTGCCATTACAGAAGGCGGCCAAACCATGAATCCAAGCACAAAAGACATTTTAAATGCGTTCGAAAATCTGCCAACTGACAAAGTCATCATTCTGCCAAATAATAAAAATATCATTATGGCGGCCCAATCAGCGGCAAAAATAACGGTAAAAAAGGTGGCTGTGATTCCCACCACAAATATTCCGCAAGGTTTGAATGCCATGCTGCGGCTAATGCCTGATGGAGATTTTGAAAAAATTGTTGCTGAAATGGAAGAATCACTTGATGAAGTAGATACAGGTGAAATCACAGTTGCCACACGTTCTGTCGAAATCAATGGTGTCCATGTAAATCAAGGTGAAGTCATTGCCTTATTGAACGGCAAATTGGTTGATTCCAGTGATAATCTTTTGGATTCATGCCTGCAATTACTAAAAATTGCCGAAACGGATGACAAAGAACGTATCACATTATTTTATGGTGATAATATCTCCAAGAATGAAGTCAATAAAATTGTTGATGAAATTCGTCTTCAGTACCCATCTCATGAGATTGAATTACATGAGGGTGACCAGCCACATTACCAATTCATTATTGCTATCGAATAAGTATGCCCTATGAGTTCAATTTGCATTCTAACTGACAATTCAGCTCAATTTCCTCGCCCTTCTTTTCCAGGGATGGAAATTATTAATGTCATTGATCTTAATGTATCCCTATATGGTGATTTACAGAATAATGGCAGTTCTATGAAGCCGCATAATTTACCGCGTACGGCAGATGCTTCGTTAAAACCACAATTATTACCGCCAACTGTACAGGATTTCCAAAGATTTTTTGTACAGCTGGGTAAATCTTATAATGTCATATTAGGCGTTTTTCTATCATCGTCTATAAACGACTGCTTTTTTAATGCAAAAAAAGCCGCTGATTCTCTTAGAAACAGCGTAAACATTCAGTTGATAGATTCTCAAACAACTTCGATTGGATTGGGCTTACTGGTTCAAACAATTGCCGAAGCAATCCATGATGGTGCAAGTTCCAGCATGGTTGACCGCATGGCTCGCAATATGATCAAACACACTTACACTGTGGTTACTGTGCCGGGGCTCTCCTATCTTGAATCCAATGGCTTTGTCGATTTCACTCAATCCACGATCACTGAAATGCTAGAACTATTTCCATTATTCTCTTTTGAGGATGGTGTGCTTACACCACTGGAAAAAGTCAAGTCTCATCGTCAAAGTACGCTCTTCTTTCAGGAGTTTATTGACGAGTTTATTGCGCTTCAACATATTGCATTATTGCAAAGCTCGCCACCCAATCAACAAGAAGCCCGCATGCTGCGCGAATTTGTACAAGAATCATATCCCGATACACCCTTCAGCGAGCATGCCTTTAACTTGCCTTTAGCTACCCTATTTGGTCCGAATAGTATGGGGTTAATTGTTGTCGAATCAAATCACTAATTTGTGATGAAATCTTTTACCTATAGGAAATTATCGCTCTTTCTCAGAATGCGGTAAAATTATGCTATGTCATCTTCCACTGAGAAACTAAAGAAGTTTTTTAAACTTGAGATTGAACGCAAATATGACAATCGCGCTGTTGTCGGAGGGCTGGACAAAATTCTGCCATCCTGGGAAAAAGAAGCTCGCTCTGAATCTTTACGTAAGGAGTTTATCAATCGCATTCGAGAGAAGTTGGTTGAATACTCTAAACTTGATATATCCAACCGCGGAGCTTTATTAACTGAATTGCTCGGGGAAATTTCACAGCAAATTCAAGTAAAGCCGATCACCCAGCCTGTGCCAAAATCTGTCGCACCGACATCAACACCGGTTAGTGAACCTGCCCGCAGGAAAGTATCCAAAACACCTACAATGCCGCGGGAAACGATGTCAATTTCAAATGTGACACCTAATACAGGTTTGCATGCGCCATTGGATGTCATTAAAGGCATTGGTAGTAAGTACTATCAGGCACTAAAGAAAATGGATTTGTTTACCCTTGGCGATTTACTGTACTATGTCCCACGTCGCTATGATGATTATAGTGAACTAAAAACCATCAATCGGGTTGAATATCAAGATGAAATAACCATCATCGCTGCAGTTCATTCCATAACAACACGTCCTATACGTGGCGGGAAAATGAAACTCACCGAAGCTGTGGTTACAGACGGGACTGGATTTCTGCGTTTAACCTGGTTCAATCAACCCTGGGTTGCTAAAAATTATCCTGTAGGTACCCAATTGGTCATATCCGGAAAAGTGGATATGTATCTTGGCAGGCTGATGATCAGTAATCCTGATTGTGAATTGGTTGAACAGGAACATTTACACACAAATCGAATTGTTCCAATTTATCCCTTAACAGACAAAATCACTCAAAAGTGGATTCGCAAAGCCATGTACCAGACAGTCATGTATTGGGCGCCGCGGGTTTTCGATCACCTTCCAGTGCAAATTCGTCTCGATGCAGATATCTTGCCTCTCCAGGAAGCGCTTCTTCAGGTTCACTTCCCTGATTCAATCGATCATTTACATCGCGCTAAATATCGCTTAGCCTTTGATGAAATCTTCCTTATGCAATTGGGTGTTCTCAGCCAAAAAAGAAACTGGCAGGCACTAGAAGCAGCCAAATATTCAGTCGGCGATGAATGGATGGAAGAGATTGAAAAAATGCTTCCATACCAATTAACCAATGCCCAGTCCACGGCCTTACAGGACGTACGCACGGACTTGAATAGTGGGCACCCCATGAATCGGTTGATTCAAGGTGATGTTGGTTCTGGAAAAACAATTGTCGCATTTATCGCAGCCGCAATGGTTATGCATCAGGATGCTCAGGCAGCCATCATGGCGCCGACCAGCATTCTGGCAGAACAGCATTACAATAGTTTTTCTCGCATGATGGTGAAAACTGAGGATAATCCTCAAGGTATAGTAGAGCAGCAAGAAGTTGCCTTACTGCTTGGCAGCACACCAGAAGATGTCCGTCAAGAAATTGCCGAAGGCTTGCAGAAAGGTCTCATCAAAATGATCATTGGCACACATGCCTTATTGCAGGATCCGGTTGTATTCAAAAATTTGCAATTTGTGGTTGTAGATGAACAACATCGCTTTGGTGTACAACAACGGGCTACGTTGCGTGAAAAAGGGAATAACCCACACCTGTTGGTTATGACCGCTACACCAATTCCTCGTTCGCTGGCACTTACAGTTTATGGCGATCTTGATCTGTCTGTTATGGATGAAATGCCGGCAGGCCGACTGCCCATTGAAACGCATATTCTCGCACCAATTGAACGAAATCGTGGACATCAATTTATTATCAAACATGCTCAAGATGGTCATCAGGCATTCATTATCTACCCACTCGTTGAAGGTGGAAATGATGAAACAAAACAAAATAAGGCAGCCGTTGATGAGTTTGAGAAATTACAGACTGAGGTTTTTGGCAAGTTTCGCTTGGGTCTCTTACATGGGCGACTAAAACCTGCCGAAAAAGAAGAGGTTATGCTTGCCTTCAATCGTGGCGAAATTGATATTCTGATTTCTACTTCAGTTGTGGAAGTTGGTGTGGATGTTCCCAATGCGACTGTCATGTTAGTTGAAGGTGCCAATCGTTTCGGATTGGCTCAATTGCATCAATTCCGCGGTCGCGTTGGACGTGGTGATCAACAATCTTATTGTCTTTTGATTCCTGAAACCGATGACGCTCTTGAAAATGAACGTCTCAAAGCCATGGCAGCCTCAAACGATGGTTTTGTTTTAGCTGAAAAAGACCTGCAACAACGTGGACCGGGTGCTTTCCTCGGCACAAGACAATCCGGTTTTACAGATCTAAAATTTGGTGATATTACAGATGTACGTTTAATCGAAAAAGCGCGCAACCTGGCCAAAAAAATATTTGAACAAGACCCTGACCTGGTTCAACCGCAACATAAAGAATTGAACGTAATCAGCCATGTTTTCTGGCAGGATGGTAAAGGAGATATCAGCTAATGGTTCGTGCTATTTTTCCAGGATCTTTTGACCCAATTCACTATGGGCATATTGATATCGCCTTGAGAGCAGCCCGTTTATTTGATGAAGTGATCATCGCTGTATATGATCGCCCCCTCAAAAATGCATTATTCTCTCCCGAAGAACGACTGGCATTAGTCCACCAAACTTTTGTAGATAATAAAATAATCTCAATCAGAGGTTATTCCGGTCTGACAGTTGAGTTTTGTCGTGAAGTGGGTGCTCAGGTCGTTGTACGTGGTTTACGTGTATTTTCCGATTTCGAGCATGAATTTCGTATGGCATTAGCCAACCATCATCTTGCACCTGATGTTGAAACAATTGCGCTCATCACCAGCGAAGACCATACTTTCTTATCGTCAACAACAGTGCGCGAAATTGCCTCCCTGAATGGAGACATCCGCGCCATGGTGCCGCCATTTGTTGCAAAAGCATTACAGGAAAAATACGGGGACATGGATGATCAAATAAAGAATCAATCTATGACCTCTTTACGTGATTAGCCATATTACACAAAATAGTGTATATTTTATTATAATTTGATAATAAATCATTAACAGTTTGGGATGAGGAGCCTCTGGAGGATAAATGGACATTTTGCATCTTGTCGACCGTTTGGAGGAATTGTTTAACGAAAGTCGATCAGTTCCGTTCACTCATAGCGTTGTTGTTAATGAAGACCGGATGCTGGACATCATTGATCAGATGCGCGTTTCAATTCCTGAAGCGATTCGTAAGGCGCAGCAGTTGCTTGCTCAACGAGATCGCGTTATGGCTCAGGCACAAGAAGAAGCCAATCGCACTTTATCGTTAGCTAAAGACAAAAGTGAACAAGTCATTGAAAGAGATGCGATTGTTGAAGCAGCGAAAGTACGCAGTGAACAAGTTTTGCAGCAGACCAATATGGAATGTGAACAAACCAGACATGAAGCGGATGCCTATGTCCTGGATACATTGACCAAACTGGAAAATGAATTGGCAAAATCTTTATCCCAGGTTCGTAATGGCATTGAAGCCTTACGTGAGGATATGCACTAATAACCAGTAAGTAAAAATAAAGGGAATGTCAGAAATTGTGTGTAAATGGTATTGAAAACTCATTGAGGCCAACGATCCTCAAAACGAATAGCTAAT
>JAEKNU010000069.1 GCA_016838895.1 Chloroflexota bacterium | reverse complement strand
TGCGCTGGGTGGGGAATTTATATTGTAAGTTAAGGTACACAGCACATCCTACTTTCTTCTTTTAATAAAATTTTTTGCTATAGGTGGAAATCTGAATCGCACATCTTATGAATGAAAAAGATAAATTACAGGATTTTTTAATCAAGATTTTTATATATTGATGATATAAATAATTAATTATTATATATTCAAAAAAGGAGTGCAGTATTATGTATATATTAAATAGTTTATTGTTCATATTTTATAAATATGTATACCCGGCGTTCCTTATTATTGGGTTAATGGTTGTTGCACAATTTAATGAACATCCTCCTAGAACAAGTGATCATTTTATTGATTTTCTTTTACGATTAGTTTTAACCCTTTTTTTCTACAAATATTTTACATCTATGACTAATGACAAAAAAATGCACCTAGAAAAATATTTTGATTATGACGATGGCATTACCGTAAAGATAATACTTTCATCCTTTGGTATTTTTAGTAGTGTATTAATATCTTATATTGCATATGGGATTCTCCAAGATTTTTTTAATTTTAATGAGCCTGTTGATAAAACTGTTGCAATATTTCATGGGGTAATCAATCTAATCCCGTTAATTTTCCGATTACCAAATAGTAAATATGGAAATATTTTTGAAAAAAAAATTCATAATGATGTTTTCATCTATTTGAAGGAGAAATCATGAAAAATTTTTTATCAATAATTCTATTGTCTCTATTTTTGACATCTTGTACACAAAATACAAAAAAAGATTCATTTCCCGATGAAATACTTTTACCAAAAGAAGGGTTCAATGAATCCTTTATATTAGAAGATATTGCTATTTACAATAATAATTTACAAAATAATGAACTATTTACGCTTTACGCAATAAATAAATCTGAAAACCTAATCATTTTTGAAAATAATTTTCAAATAGAATTATATTTACATAGTGATAATAGTTGGAAAAAAATAAATAATGCATTCAGTTATGCAGCTGAGACGATAACATTACCGATATCAAAACATGAAAATGATGGAATAAACATTTTTTTTGTTCCCGATTTTGGAAATTATAATTTTTCTGGAGAATTGTATGTCTTTATATATGGGACAAAGGATAACAATAAAGATGAATTAGTTGGTTCATTTTTTACAAAAAAAATATCATCGGATTATTAAAATTAGACAGATTTTTTGCATCACCTAATATGTGCGATCTATATAGATTGTTTCAATTTTTTACAAATATGATTGTCCAGATACGAAAAAGAGTACATATATTCTTCCTCAAGATCAAAGGATGATTCTACTTCATCCCAATATGGTACGTCAGGCGCGCGGATCTCGATTCCACTCGATCAGCTTGGTTCATGTGTATTTCTCGTTGATTTCCTGGATGGCTTCGTACAATGGATGCAATTGAGTGTACATTTTTTGGTAGATCTTCTCATATAACTCGTTATATATCATTTGGTGTTTGGGGATGGGTTCAAAGACATCGCCCATGTGTGTCATGGATTGAACGGCAGATTCGAAACTGGTGTGAATGCCCATGCCTACCATGGCATTGATGGCTGCACCCAGTCCGGAGGCTTCATAGACATGCGGGCGGGCTGTGGGTAATCCGAATATATCAGCGGTTAACTGCATGGAGGCATCACTCTGACTACCGCCGCCGGCCACGCGTAGTTCAGTAATTTTCTTATGACTGCGCTTTGAGGTGCGTTCGGCGCCGTCACGCAGGGCATAGGCAACGCCCTCCAAAATGGAGCGGTAGAGATGAGCGCGGGTATGCATATCGCCGAAGCCAATAATGGCCCCCTTGGCTTCAGGGCCGGGGGAGCGCAGGCCGGGTGTCCAGTAGGGCTGAAGGACTAAACCATTGGCTCCTGGCGGGGCAGCGAAGGCCAGTTCATCAAAGAGGGCTTCGGTTTCAATGCCTTTTTGTTGGGCCAATTGCTGTTCCTGTAATCCAAATTCTTCTTTAAACCAGCTCACCATCCAATATCCGCGGTAAATTTGTAATTCAAGATTATAAAATCCTGGTACGGCAGAAGGATAGGGGGGAATAAAGGGTACGATTTCAACATATTTTTTGTGGGTGGTGTTAATGGTCGCGGTTGTGCCGTAGCTTAAACACCCGATGTGAGACTCCAGACAGCCGGAACCGATCACTTCGCAGGCTTTATCGGCGGCGGCGGCAATGAGCGGCAGTCCCTTGGGAATGCCTGTGGCTTCACTGGCTGCACTGGTGATTTCACCCAACAATTGACTGGGAGGGATGAGGTCCGGCAGGATTTCTTTTGACATGGGTACGGCTTTCCATTTCCAATCAGAAGGGCCGGCCCATTTTTGTTTCTGGTAATCAAAGGGTACGTAACCCACCTGGCAGCCGACAGAATCTACAAAACTGCCTACCAGTAAATAAGTGAGATATCCTGAAAGAAATAAAAATTTATGCGTTTTCTGCCAAATTTCTGGCTGATGGTTCTGTATCCAGTTGCCCTCGGCTTCAGCTTGCAGGTATTGGATGGTATCCATCACGCCGGCTGCCCTGAAGGCCAGGCCCCACAAACCACCTACCGGACGCAATCCCTTGGTGCGGCGCTGATCACTCCATAATATGGCAGGGCGCAGCGGCTTGCCGTCTTTATCGACATTGACTAGTGTAGAGCGCTGGGTGGTGAGGGCTACGGCTGCAATACTGGATTTATCCACCCCAGGCATTTGCCATACTTGCTGGCAAGCTGAACATAGGGCATTCCAAAATACATCCGGATGCTGTTCAGCGAATCCGGGGGATGGTGAATCTGGAGTTGAGATGGGTACTCTGGCTTTGGCAATCAGCTCACCTTTTGGTGAAACGACCAATGCGCGTACACTTTGTGATCCGTTATCAATTGCCAGTATGTTTTCGGCTGCCATACAATGCTCCTGCTTGATATGTGAAAGTATATTTTGATTATATCAACAAGCTGGAATTATATTTTGATTTTATATTAGGATTGTTCTGGAAATGAATTTATGAAAATCACATAAAATTTATACTTAATCTCTTTATTTTATGTGAAAATAGAGAAAGACGTTTTATGAGCTTCATTTGATCCGCTTTTCCGATACAATAGGGTTATCGGAAAATTTATTGAATTTATGAAATGGGCATAATTTATGAAAATATTATATGTTGAAGATAATCCACTAGATGCTGATTTAACTGCACGGGTATTGGAAAAAGATATCCCTGATGTTGAAATCCAGATTATGGATCGCATAGAGAGTGCATGGCGCAATATTAATGACAGCAAACATCCATTTGACTTAATCCTGATCGATTTAATCCTTCCAGATGGGAATGGGATTGATCTGCTGGCGCGCTTGCGTGAGAATCACTTTCGTATACCGATTATTATGATGGCAGGGACCAGCGATGAAGAGATTGCCATCGCTGCATTAAAATCGGGGGCAAATGATTACATTGTAAAGAACGGATCGTATCTGAAAACAATTGTATCCGTGATTGACAAAACACTTTATAAGAGCATGGCCACCAAAGACGGACAATTTCGTTCTATCCGGCTTTTATATGCCGAACGAAACCCCATGGATATTGACCTGACCTATCGCCATATGAATCGTTTTGCTCCCTATATCCGAATGGATTCTGTGCATACTGCTGAGGAAGCACTGGAATATATTTATCCATTGGATGGCGAAAATGCCTATGACGTGCTTATGCTTGATTATCGTCTGCCCGGAAAAAGTGGATTGCAATTATTAGAAGAGCTGCAAGCGGATGAAGCGTTTGATATTCCTGTAATTATTGTAACCGGGCAGGGTGACCAGGATGCTGTATTAAAGGCGCATCAGCTAGGTGCAATTGATTATTTGATCAAAACACCTGGCTACTTATTCCAACTCCCTATTATGATCGAGAATGCTTACCATCAGGCGCAACTGATTCGTGAGCATCATGCATTGCAGCGCAGTGAACATCTTTTTCGCTTGCTGGCAGAAAATGCCGGTGACATGATTTACCGCATAAGCATTAAACAAAATCCTGGTTTTGAATATATCAGTCCGGCTGTAGAAGAAGTTTTAGGATATTCAGCAGAAGAAATGTATGCTCAACCAGAATTGGTATACAATGTTGTGCACCCGGATGATCAATATGTATTTGCGAGTATGTTTGAAGGAGAGATAGACGCCAAGGAAGCGATTGTTTTTCGTATGTTCCACAAAGATGGCACGCTGGTGTGGATTGAAGAAAGGAATGTTTATATACGGGATTCAGATGGAGAGATAGAAGCCATTGAAGGTATCGCCCGTAATGTGACGGAACAACGTAAAGCGGATGCTGAACGAAGAGTATTGTTGGAAGAAACCCGCAGACGGGTTGAGGAACTTGAAACGGTAAATCAGATTTTGATTGTTTCAAGAGCAGCTAATTCAATGGAAGAAATGTTTTCCAAATTGCTGGATCAGGCATTATCATTTATGTCGCTTGAGACTGGGATCGTATGGATTTTTTCAACAGAAATGAACAAAATTCAATGGTATTCAACGCAGGGTTGGTTATCCAATTTTGAAGCGGAATTATGCAATAATGCCTTCACCTATTTCAATGAATTTATTCAGGAAAATCAAACACAACGCATATCGGTATTCTCAGAAGAGATTCGAAAATTATTTGGAAAACATGAAAAATCGGATGCGCTGGATGCAGGTGGGCTTTGGCTGCCAATTATTGCAAATAAGAAATATATTGGGGCGTTATTATTATTTGTACCGGGTGAGATTCAAGTAAAGCAAAATGATATTCAATTACTGGAAACGCTGGCAAGTATCACCGGTACCGCAGCGCATCGAATTCAATTGTTTGATCAAACACAAAATCAATTGCAACGTCTGACTGCTTTGCGTGTGGTAGATGCTGCCATCTCCAGTAGTCTGGATTTGAAAGTCATCTTCAATGTTCTGATTGAACATGTTATTTCTCAATTAAGAATTGATGCAGTAGCTGTATTATTGTTTAACCCAGTAACAAAATTGTTGGATTATGCATCCGGTTCAGGATTCAAGACGCAAGATGTGAGTGGCATAACGGTTAACGTCGGTGAATCGGTAGCAGGTTTGTCGGTTATAGAACAAAAGGTGATCATTTTAAAGAACCCGGCTGAGCATCCCTGGTTAAAAAGAAATTTATTGTTTACAAATCATGGCTTTCAATCTTATATTGCAGTGCCTTTAATCTCAAAGGGGACCGTAAAAGGGGTGTTGGAGCTGTATCATAATCAGAGCTTGCCGGCTGATATTGAGTGGATGAATTTCCTGAAGACATTATCCAATCAGGTGGCCATTGCTTTGGATAATGCGGAACTTTTTGATAGTTTGCAACGTTCTAATATTGAATTATCCCTGGCTTATGACGCTACGATTGTGGGTTGGTCCAAAGCATTGGAATTGCGTGACCGAGAAACAAAAGGACATTCCATGCGCGTAACGGATATGACGATTACCCTGGCACAAAAGATGGGCATCTCCTCCGAGGAACTCATTCATGTACGGCGGGGTGCGCTTCTGCACGACATTGGTAAAATGGGCATTCCGGATGCGATTTTGAACAAACCTGGTCCTTTAACAGAAGAAGAATGGGAAATCATGCGTATGCATCCAGTATATGCTCATGATTTGCTCTCACCGATTGAGTTTCTTAAACCGGCATTAGTTATTCCCTACGGCCACCATGAACGTTATAATGGTAGTGGATATCCACGTGGATTAAAGGGTAAAACCATTCCCATGGCTGCGCGGGTCTTTGCTGTGATTGATGTATGGGATGCACTTTGTTCCGACCGGCCGTATCGAGAGGCATGGCCTGAAGAAAAGGTATTGCAATATATTCTTGATCAAAGAGAGATACAGTTTGATTCCGAAATTGTACGGCAATTTTTGGAAATGCGCATTGAGGGAAACCCGGAATTAAATCAAATGTTAACTTTCTAAAATCTCACACACAAGGTATTAAATATGAAAAAACGAAATATGAAAGTCATTTTGCTATTGCTGCTTTGGGTAACAGGCATTGCATGTGCTGTGTCGAATCCATTGGCTCCTTCAGCTACACAGACACCATATGTTATTACGGCTACTTCGAATACAGGAGAATTGGGCATTGCCCAGCCGACTGAAACCCCTGTTGATGCTGCACAAAATGAACCTACCGCAGAGCAACCCCAACCAGTGGCTACTGCAACGCAATCCACTGGATCTGTCCATGTTAACCAGGTGCCTTATGGACCAGCGGGGCTATTGGTCTATGCGGATGTTGACGGTATGGTGAGTGTTTTCGATGTTTCAGGCACTCAATTAGGAGATATTGCCACTCCAGGATTTTCAGGATTTGGACCCGGCAGGATATTTGCATACGGGTTGGATGTTAATAATGTAAGCAGCTTGCAGACGATATACTTCGATAGTATTGGGCAGATGATGAAAAGGGTGGAGAATGGACAAATGACAGATCTGGCGAATATTTCATATCTGGCAAATATGCAAGGGTTTGCCAATTCGCCATATTTTCTTATCGGAAAAGGGAATTTTGTAGATGGCGGTCTGGCTACTGAGCTCATGGCATATGATTTTTCGAATGGTGTTAATTCACAATTGTACGGGAATACTGTTTCTGCAGCGTCACATGTTTATGCACCAATGATGATACACGGCAACAATGGTGTTCCTGCCGGAGCTTATTACACAACCGAAGCCTTTGGTATCGGTGGCGATATTGTTTATCCCGTTACCTTTGGCTTATATCACCTGGATTTGGCCAGTGGCAATGTAAATTGGTTATTTAATGATGACTATTCACCACTATCCATTTCTCCTGATGGGACATTGGCAGCCATTATCCAACGAGATGCTTCATGGCTTGGCGGTGTTACCATTTATGACTTAAGTGGGCCAAGTGAGATTGTGACATATGATTTGTTGATGGGGCAGGATCGAGGTGCTGGTTATGGGGTTATTTCCCCGGATAATCAGAAGGTTGCTTTTATGCAAGCTGGCGGACATATGATGGCGGAACCACCTGATTTCCACAGCATGTTATGCTATGCGGATATTGCTGCGGGAGCAGTGGCGAATTGTCTTCCCGCTACTCAACTTGTGGTGAGCACTGTCTCATACCCCAATAGTACAGCCCAGCCTCTTGGTTGGTTGAACAATCATGAATTGCTTTATGAAGCATATACATTACAAGAACCAACCCACACTTTGCGTGTTCTGGATGTGGATAACGGACAGATTACTGATTTATGCAGCGGTCGATTTTTAGGTTTTGTGTATTAAATTTTATGTGAATATAAACAGGAAAATCAAACGTAACGTATATCAGGATTCTCCTAACAGAGCCAAAATCATTTATAAAACATAATAATCAGGTGCTCCGGATGCGGTATAAAATAACCGCCCCCTTTAACCAGAGACGAATGGAAAATCATGCATATGCATCCAGTGTATATGCATGATTTGCTCTCAGCACTCGGGTTTTTCTAAAAGCGGCACTGGTTATTCCCTATGGACACTTTGATAGGGTAGTAGAAAAGAATATCCGCATGGCTACGCGGTTTTTTCCTGTGATGGATGGTATACACCTGGTTCAGACTGGCCGAATTGAGTGGTATGGCCTGAAAAAATTGTATACAATATAGTATTGACCCAATCAAAATATAATTTGATGCCGAAGTCGTACAGTAATTTTGAATTTGCGCATTGAGGGAAACCCGGCATTAAATCATTTGCAAAATATCTAAAATAGCACATACAAGGTATTAACTATGAAAAACAGAAAAATAATCCTGCTTTCGCTATTCATCGTATGGATGATTTTGATCGCTTGCAGCGTATCAAATCCATTAACACCTTCAGCAACACAAACCCCTTATGTCATTACGGCTACGCCTGAAATTGTTGAAATACCAGCGACGGAAACACCCTTGAACCATTCGCCAAGCATAACCGACACCCCCGCGCAGCATCAACCCGTTGTGACCGTAACCCAGAGTGATCTGGTTGTGACTGCCGAATCAGGATCGCCGCTAGCTGTCTTGATCTCCGGGGATACAAAAGGGGTGACAGAGGTGTTTGATATTACGGGAAACAAATTGGATGATTTGGCCACTCCCGGGTTTTCAGGAAGGGAGCCAGGATTAATCCATGGTTATACATATATGGATCAAGGTGTGAGCATCTTCTCAGCACTTTATTTTTCCAATGACGACAAGATGATGCGCCAAACCAGCAACAGCCAAACACAGGATTTGGTGTATATCCCCTACCTGACAAGTATGCGTGGATATGCTGGCACCCCATATCTGTTGGTTGGCACTGGAAATTTCCATGATGGCGGACTGGAGACAGAGTTAACATCATACAATTTCCCACAAGGCGTTAATCCACGTATATATAACAATACTGTCTCAATGGTATCACGTGCGTATGCGCCATTGTATGTGATTGGAAACAATGGCGTACCTGAGGGAGCCTGGTTTACGAACGAGGCCTATGAATATGGCTTACCGATCGTTTTCCCGGTGTATTATGGATTGTATCGAATGGATTTGGCGACCGGCAATACAAATTGGTTGTTTAATGAGGAATATCGCCCGATGGATATTTCGCGGGATGGCTCACTTGTCGCGCTCTCCCATATCGATTCGAATGGTATTGGCCCTGTGAGTATTTTTGAATTACCGGAACCCTGGGAAATTGTGACCTATGCGTTAGAAGAAGGGCAAAATTTAGGATCAGGTTTTGCGGTGATTTCACCGGACAATCAGAAAGTTGCTTTTATGCAAGCCGGTGGTCAAATTATGACACCACCGTCGACTTTTCATAGCAGGATATGCTATGCTGATATTGTTGCAAATGCGGTTGCGAATTGTATACCGGCAACGGATATTGTGATCAGCTCAGTAGAAAACCCGCAAAGTATGGCTAAACCATTGGGGTGGCTAACGAATCATCAACTTCTATTTCAGACGACTACTGCGCATGAACCACCACCTATGCTGCGCATTCTGGATGTTAATACCAATCAGGTGACAGATTTTGCTGCAGGTCGATTTGCAGGTTTTGTATATTAAATTATCTAATTTGATTCGGATTTTGTTTTTACACTTGGAGATAACATTTTCATGATCTGATTTGGAGGCAGGGAAGGATTGAAGTACCATCCCTGAATATGAAAACAACCCTGATTGATATAAAAGTTTAATTGTTCATAGGTTTCAATGCCCTCGGCGATCAGGTTCAGATTTAATTTTTCAGCAATTGCAATTATGCCGCTGACTACAGCGGCATCCTGTGGATTCTGCATAATATTTGATGCGAACAATTGATCGATTTTGATAGTAGTAATGGGTAAACGCGCCAGATGTGAGAGGGTAGAATAGCCTGCACCAAAATCATCAATGGCCAGTTTTACACCCAGCCCCCGTAATTGTTTAAGAAGCTGCATATTGTTTTCAATATTTTGGAAAACAATATTTTCGGTTAATTCCAGTTCCAGTAATCCCGGATCAATTTCCGTTTCCTGTAATATGGCTTTTACTTCATCGACAAAGGATTTTTGTTTTAATTGTACGCCAGAGACATTGACTGAAACAGGGACCGGGGCATTGCCCTCTTCCTGCCATTTTTTCATTTGTTGGCAAGCGGTTCGCATAACCCATTCACCAATAGAGGAAATAACGCCGATTTCTTCTGCCAGTGGAATAAAGTGAGATGGTGGAATCATGCCAAGGTTTGGGTGATTCCAACGGATAAGTGCTTCCAGCCCAATGATTTGCTTTGACAATGCATGATATTGTGGTTGATATTCCAGTAAATATTCATTATTGGTTAATGCCGTACGTAATTGATTGCCAAGTGTCATTCTTTCATAGGTGTGATTATCCATGCATTGTTCAAAACGTTGAATGGTGTTGATTTGCATCGATTTTGCTTTCTCAAGCGCGGTACTGGCATTTTTGAAGAGCAAATTGGAATTTTCACCATCAAATGGATAGATGGCATAACCGATACATCCGGTAACATAGAGGGTTTGATTATCCAGAACGATGGCCTGTTTGATATCAGCGCGTAATTTTTCCGCAGCATTATGGGCATCATCGTCACTTCGCATATCTTCAATGATGACGCCGAATTCATCTCCGCCAAGCCGTGAAATGGTATTGCCTTCATGAATACTTGATTTCAATCGTTTTGCTATTTCCTGTAAAACCCTGTCACCGAAGATCGTGCCATAGGCATCATTTACTGATCGAAAGTGGTCAATATTGATCACCATAACTGTAAAACTGGTTTTGTTTAATTTAGAAATATCCGCGGCATGATTCAAACGATCCATGAAAAGGAAACGATGGGGCAGCGTGGTTAGGGTATCATGAACGATGGCTTCCTGTAATTGTTGTTCGGAATGTAATAGCTCGGAATATTTTGAATACAACTGCTTATTGGTAGCGATCATCTCAGAAGTATGCCGCATGGTCATGCGTTCCAATTCAATTTGTGAGATACGCGATTTTTGTATTTCGTTCTCAAGCAAATGATCAATGATGAATAATTTTCGTGCAGTTACTTCCTGGTTGTGGGATAACCAGAGAGAACACAATAAAGTAGTAAACAACAAACAATAGTGCATTACGATACTTGATTGTGACATCTGGAAATTCAGGAATATAACGCCAGCAGTATATATAAGGGGGATTGCAGCACCGAAAATTAATGCACCAATAAATCTGATTTTAGAAACAAGCATGAAGCAGATAATGTAGAGCAAAAACAAGGTGAAGTATAAATAGGGTTGCGAATTAACTAATAGAAAATCAACTGCGATTAAATAAGCACTTAATATAATGCCAGAAATGATTTGACTTTGCAGCATAATTTTACGAAAACGAGGTAAAAATGAGAGTGAAAATGCAATAAGCAGCAAGGGTATCAGGAAACGTAAACGCAAAATAACCAGCAGGGAAGTAATATCGCTATTATCTATTTGAGGGAAATGAAGCGTACATGAGAGAATAGAGAGGATGATAGGTATAAAAATGCCAATTCGAAAACGCAAAATGGTTTTCTGAGAATATTCCAACCAGAAGAGTGGATTAAATGATATATATTTACCGGTATAATGCAAATGAATCCGTTTTAATGGAATATCATAGTTCATGTTAGTGTTCCCGAATTGTTAATTTGATTGTAGCATAAAGTACCCATTGAATACTTTAATTTCGTATGTGAGTTTTGTACTCAATTTGGTGAAGAAAAAGGGATAATGGAAGAGTATCTGTTTCAGCAGGCAATCAATCGGATTTACAAACATATAGAAACCCACCTTGTTGATAAGATCGATATCGGTGAAATGGCCGCTATTGCCGGATTTTCAGAATTTCATTTTCAACGATTGTTCAAGAAAATGCTGGGGATTTCAGCGCATCAATTTGTCCGGCATGTGCGGCTGGTGAGTGCAGCAAAACGTATTGCTGCTTCTGATGATTCGATTTCTGATATTGCATATCAAAGCGGGTACGGCACCTTGCAAAGTTTTTCGCGTGAATTTTCAAAAGCATTTCAATACTCTCCCCGTGCTTTTCGCAAAAAAGCGGATCTGCGCTTGATCTCCTTTCGAGAGCAATATTTGAGGATTCAACCGGTAGGTGAAGCAGGGCTTTTACCTCATATCGTTGATTTGCCGGAGCAGTGGTTTTATTATGTGTGTCGGAAAGGTGGCAGTGCTACCAATTCAATTGCGGCGGCGCAGGCGGGATTTTCCGCGATACAAAAGTGGGTTGGAGAATATCAATTATTTGAACAGGTAAAGTTCTGGGTGGGACAAATGCCGGATGAACCGGACATTACGCTACCCGATGAGCAGCGTTATCATGCCGGCGTGATATTTCATGACCCTGCGAAAATTGACCCACATATCATCTCCCAGATTGAGAAAGAGCTCATTGCGGCAGGCAAGTGGGCTGTATTTCGTGTGGTGGGGCCTTATGAGCATCTCTGGCAGAGCTGGAGTGCCGCTTTCAGGGATTGGCTTCCGGCGAGTGGTTTTCGATTGGGAAATGCCGCACCCTTTGAAATTTATGTCAATTCCCCGCAGGAGAATCCACCTGAAGCATTAATCACGAATATTCATTTACCGATTGAATAATGGAAAGTCATTAGCGTGCATATTAGCGTTTCATTAACTCTCTTGTATTTGGATCAAATAGTTCTTACTATAGACATATTACCGACCGTACGGTCAGTTAATGTAGGAGTGCTTTCATATGGAAAATAAAAAGCGAAATCAAATTTTATTTGTATTATTTCTTGGTGTGTTAATGGGCGCGATGGATATCGCCATTGTGGGTCCGGCATTGCCAGCGATTCGATCCGAATTTCAAATTAGCGAACGATTACTGGCCTGGATATTCAGCATTTATGTTTTGTTCAATCTAATCAGTACGCCATTAATGGCGAAATTATCTGATATGTTTGGCCGCAGAACGATTTACATTATTGATATTGTTCTATTTGCGATTGGTTCGTTGGTTGTGGCAATGTCAAATAATTTTGGAATACTTTTAATTGGACGCGCCATTCAGGGTTTTGGCGCGGGTGGTATTTTCCCGGTTGCCAGCGCGGTGATTGGCGATACTTTTCCACCTGAAAAAAGAGGAAGTGCGCTGGGATTAATCGGCGCAGTTTTTGGCCTGGCCTTTATTATTGGGCCGATTCTGGGCGCAGTAATGATGAGTGTGGCGACCTGGCATTGGTTGTTCTTCATTAATTTACCCCTGGCGGTTCTGGTAATATTTCTGGGCTTACGTGTATTGCCCACAACAAGACCGCAAACCAATATCACATTTGATTGGCAAGGTATGCTGGTGTTGGCGGGTGCTTTGGCTTCTTTTGCCTATGGTATTAATCAATTGGACACCGCGAATATTTTTTCCAGCTTGATTTCCAGACAGGTTTTTCCATTTCTGGTGGCTTCAGGGTTATTAATAGCGATATTGATTCCCATTGAAAAGAAAGCAAAAAATCCAGTTCTGCCCGGAAAGTTGTTTAATCGCAAGCAGTTAGGTTTGGCCTATGCCATATCTGCCGGCGCCGGGGTAGGTGAAGCCAGTTTGGTATTTTTGCCATTGTTGGCGGTAGTTGCCTTGAGTGATGCGGGGATTACTGAACGTTCTGCCAGTTTTTTGTTGATGCCGGTGGTTATTGCTATGGTGATAGGTTCTCCGACAGTGGGGCGATTATTGGATAAATTTGGCTCACGGCTGATTATTCTGAGCGGTAGTTTCCTGCTGGTGATTGGCATGTTCCTTTTGAGCCAATTCGCGGATTCACTGACCATGTTTATTGTTGCCGGTATTTTCATTGGATTTGGTTTATCAGCGTTGCTGGGTGCGCCGATTCGGTATATTATGCTTAATGAATCCGATGCCAGTGAGCGTTCAACCACGCAGGGGGTAGCCACGTTGTTTACCAGCATTGGGCAGCTGGTGGGCAGTGCATTTGTGGGCGCTATTGCGGCTTCACGTGTCTCCGGCGGCGCTGCGGCAGGGTATGCCATGGCATTCCTGTTTATTGCAGGGATTGCTTTACTGCTGGTTTTCCTTGCTTTTTCTTTGAAAAACCGGGCACGTGAATTAGCCGATCAGGCGTCGCAATCTGCTGTATAAGGACTGTATGCAAACCAGGATGCCGTAGGCTCAGTCGGCATCCTGGAAAGTAGTATCCGAATATTTGAAAATGAGCAGGGTGAGTTTATGGCTTCTGAAGAAGAAAACCCGGTCAGAGATAATATTATGCAGCAGGCGACCAACCTGTTTATGCAGCAAGGCTATAACGGCGTCTCCATGCGAGAAATCGCAGAGGCATGTGATCTATCCAAGGCGGGGCTGTATTATCATTTTAAAAACAAAGAAGATTTGTTTCTGGAAATTCTTTATCAGAATTTGAAGGTATTGTCGGCACTGGTTCAGGCAGCCCTGCAATTATCGGCACCGACGAAAGAGAAGATAAAATATTTTGCACACGGAATCTTTAGCGTATTGAAAGAGGATCAAAGTATCTTGATTCGCCTGGCTTCGCAGGATTTGAAAAATCTGAGTACAGAGAAATACGCATTATTTTCCACTGCCTATCAGGAAGGATTTATGAGGCCTGTAGCATCTATGCTTTCTGATGGAATGCAGCGGGGCGAGTTGAGAAAAATGAATTCACATACCGCCACCTGGGCACTACTCGGTGTGCTTTATCCCTTTTTGGATTTCAAGATGGATGCGACCTTGCGTGAGCAGCAAATTGATGATGTGATGCAAATCTTTTTTGACGGCATATCGCAACCTGTTTTGTAAATACCAGGCGTAAAAGGGGACCACGAAATACACGAAATACACGAAATACACGAAAAATGATTTAATTGAGACTAAAAGTGGTGGGTTGAAAACAAAAAACGTTTTCAACCACACCCTACAAAAAAGACGTGCCAGGTTTTAAAAACCTGGCACGTCTAGTATTCCGAAAAATAGCTACCTACTCTACTTTCAGCAGTACGGCGCGTACCATGCGCCGGAATGGATAGGTCTGTGCGTTGGGGTTGTAGCTTTCGCAGGTGAGCAAGGTAATCCAATCCAGGGTTTCGTGTTTCACAACGGCTTTCGTGTTTCCTGCACTCACCAGTTTGTTTTCCCGTACTTCGTAGGTGTAGGTTTGGCCCCAGGCATGGATATAGAACTGATCCCCGTATTTGAGCGATTTCAAGTCTGCGAATACGCCGGGCTGATTATTGGCATCCCAGACATGCCCCGTTAGCACAGTATTGCCCACCCAGGTGGGATATGCAGAGCCATTCAGCCAACCCGCACTGCTGCCCAACCAACTAACGTCCCAGCTTTCCTGGCTGTGCGGTACACCGACGATGGATAATTTTTGATTCAGTTCAGGAAGGTCAAGGATCATATCGGACGCAGTATAGGCTTTTTCAAGCGGCTGATCTGGTATCAGTGTTTTGTATCCCATCGGGAAACCGGTAGCCGGTAACGTCTGCGCCGGTGTGGCAATTGGCAAGATCTCCTGCGGAGCGGCTGCCGCGACGGTGAAGTTGATCAGTGTATCAAACAACCCCCCGTTTAATTCATTGCCAATCAGGTCTTCCACTGAAGTGGTGCCGCACACATATAGGCGATAGCTGCCTGCGGGTAAATTGGCACCCCCATTGGCGTTCAGTGTAGCAGTATCGGTTGCGCTGTCGTAACTGATGCTATTGATCTCAACGCTGGTGTCATCGGCAACCAGACCGCCCAGGCAGGAGACGGTGTCAAAACCATTATCACTTGGGCCGTCTTCGACCAACAGGTAATTCGCTGGATTATCACCCGCACCAGGGCCACCGCCAGTTTCAACTTCCCGATTAAACTGAACACTTAAATTACTTGGTCCAACCGCCAACATATCGCCATCTATGGGCGATGTGTTGGCTGACGAAAGTACTAACAGTTCGGACGCAACACCGGATACAACAACATGGTAATTTGCTTCATCAAAATCATTAGAGTCAATCCAAAAATCCATACCGAATGGACCTGGTGAATCCACTGTGAAGCTAAGATCGAAGGTCATTGAACCACCAGCAGGGATTGTCGAACCAAATGATCCATCTACAAAAACTGAGCTGATATTTTGATAATTTGTTTCCATATAAGGAAAGGGCCCTAGCGGTGCGGTTCCGGCGGAGTTGTCAATGGTGTAGGTCAGGTTGTATGTAGTGCCAGGTAGTGGGTTGCCAAGGTTGTCCGTCGCGCCATTGGCGATGGAAGTGCCCGCCGGGCGCTGGATGTCAATCTCGGGGTAAAAAGTACCTGTACCCTGAATGTTGAAATTGTATGGATTTTCATCGCTGTCATCATTCGCAATACTGACTGTTGCACTGCGCGTGCCTGGCGTACTTGGGTCAAAAGTAATGGTAAAGGTTGTTGTTCCACCAACGGAAGCAATGGGTGTCGCAGCATCATTTGTCAGGCTGAAGTCACTCGCATTGGTCCCACTGATAATAACATGCGGTGTTCCCGTTGATAAATTAAGATCAGCAGTCCCAGTATTGGATATGGTGAAAGTATTGGCTTTCGTACCACTGAGCGTATTGATTATGCCAAAATCGGTATCATTGATAATTGCTGGTGTAAGTGCGCCATTATTAATTGGATTGCCATTACCGGAAACATCAATCTCAGAAACTGGCTGAGCAATACCGGATACAACAACATGGTAATTTGATTCATCACTATCATTAGATTCAATCCAAAAATCCATACCGAATGGGCCTGATGAATCCACTGTGAAGCTGAGATCGAAGGTCATTGAACCACCAGCAGGGATTGTCGAACCAAATGATCCATCTACAAAAACTGAGCTGATATTTTGATAATTTGTTTCCATATAAGGAAAGGGCCCTAGCGGTGCGGTTCCGGCGGAGTTGTCAATGGTGTAGGTCAGGTTGTATGTAGTGCCAGGTAGTGGGTTGCCAAGGTTGTCCGTCGCGCCATTGGCGATGGAAGTGCCCGCCGGACGTTGTATGTCAATCTCGGGTTCTTGTACAACAATGGAAACTTGATAATCTTCCACTTCACCATCGCTGGCTGCGCCGGTAAATGAAACCGCCCCATCTGTTGTACAACGAAAGCGGGCAAAAGTGCTGCCTGCTGTGGCTGATGCTGGCACAGTGAAGTTAAGGCCATTTACGCCCGAACTCAGTGCCTGACCCGTAAAAATTTCTTCGCCTGCATCCATCCATGACCCATTCTGATTAAAATCGATCCAGGCGCTTAAATCACAGGCTGCATTTGCAGTCACATCAATGCTTGCGCTCTGACCAGTAAGCAAGGCTGAGGGAAAAATAACCCCATCTTCATCACCAACATCTGGACAAGTTCCAAATACCTGGCTGCTAGTGCTACTATCATCACCTGTCGCAGATGCATCGGGTTGGCCATTTATATCAGCGTCTACACAGGCACCTAAATATACATTTGACCCCAGTAGATGAACTGCACCAGCGCTGGATGCCAGTGTTGCGTAGGCAGGGTCTGGCGCATCACCATAATCATAATACGTTATAGCCTGTGCCATAAAATGATTCTGATATTTACCTGCATCAATAATTTTATTGCCAGAGATCATCTCTGAAGATGCATATGTGGTTTTTATGGGTATGAATGAGCTTAAGAATAAAACCAGGGTAGCAAGGATAAGGATTTTTCGAGAGGATGTCATCATTAATTGGTTCTCCGGCGTTATAGTTAAATTATCGAATCAAATGATCCATGCACTAATGTTTTACAGAGTAACAAGTAAAATTTTTATCGATAATGTTTTCGCGGAAAGCCAATAAATTTTATAATGATAACTCGATTATTATAAAGAAAAACTTGCACTGAATGAAGTATCCCATGCAAGTAAAAAAACTTACTATACAAAATGTACGCTACATGCGCATTGCGCAACTATTTACTTGAATTCAAGAACCACTATGATTTATTGTATTTTATTAAGAAAACATAGTCAAGCGAAGTAAGCATTCCAAAAAATCTGCTGTCTGCAAAAGGAAGCCAGGGGGAAATTAATCGAAATGAATGCAAAGCATTGATAAAGGAACCAACTCCTTCTCTTGGATTATTTGATAATGACCGTATTGATGTCTTCCACCTGCAGCCAGTCGTCCATGTTGCTATAATTGGATTTATCAATTTTGATCGGGTCAATGGCCTGGATTTGGTCGAGCGCTATGATGATCAGATATTTTTTCCCATCCCATCGTTTTTTCTGCGCGGGTGTAAGCTGCAAACCGCTTTGATAAGCAGCCAGCATTTGTCGGGATTCTTCTTCTGTCATTTTTTCTGACTGAACCACTCTTTTTACAATGGCTTTTGCTTTGGCTTCGCCTTCGGCGTTGTTATTTATCAGATACAAACAATCCCCGGCATGTACTCTGTTGTAGGGTAATTTGCGGCCGTTTGCCCCACGAATAAGCATGTTTTTTTCGCCATCCAGCAGGCGCTGCATTTCATTGGCTTTTTTATCTACGTATACCACCTGATCCATGATGAACCTCCATCGTTAAATTATAAAACCACAATGTAGTTTGTAGTTAATACTACACTGTGGTTTTGGGTTAACTTATCCAAAAATTCTGTCTTGTTTACAACGAACAGGGGGATTGATTACAGCGCTGGGGTATGGATATGGATCGCGGGGAGAATTTTTCAATGGTTGCGACGACATTTTGCGGGGATGAAAACTTGCTGATCATGGCGTCTGCGGCAAGGGTGAGAGTTTTATTTTGCGCATCTAAACTGAGTACAATGATTTTAATGTCGGGAACTACAGCGCGGATTGTTTCAAGCGTTCGTGGCGTGGCTTTCATGCCGTACAGGGATTGATCCAGGAGCAGAATATCCGGTTTGCTGAAATTCAGGTAGCTGAATAACTCCTGCACATTGGCTGCTTCGGCACAGATATGAAATCTGCCGTCGGATTCAACCAATACACGGATGGCATTGCGTACTTTTTTCTCATTATCTGCGATAAATACTTTCATGGGTACCTCGATTGTTACATCTAATCCTATAATAAAAAACAACCCTTGCCGACCTGCAAGGGTGCAGTCTTTGGGCTGTACAATGGGTGATGATTGATCCTCGTCTATTGATCAGGTGGGGGGGGTATTCAAAATTAGTGAGTATCATCAGAATTTGATGCAGTGGTTTAGCACGCTAAACCACTACATCAAATGGGTAATTGATTTGATTGTTAGGGATTTGAACCTTCGCTCAATAGGAAGATTGACTTGTTTATGATGGATGGTTGGGGCATGATGGGCATACTAATAGATTGCAACAACAAATTGCATTCCTTCCCGCTTACCCAGGAACCAATACTGTCCACTTCCAAAAGATACGGACATATCCGCGCAACAATATGCCATGGATAGTTCATCGAATTCAGGTCCAACGGTTTTATCGTCATACACAATATGATATTTCTCGTTTGTTTGAGCAATGTAGAGCAATTTCCCCTTGATTTCGTAAGGAAAAAAAGATCCATCTAGTTGGTATTTTTCGTTGAAATTTACACCGTCAACGATGATCACGGCTGGTGGAGCAATGATTTCCCAAACCGGTTTTCCTGCGATGTTTGCCAAACTTTGATTTGGAGGGAACACTTCATATAAAGCATCTGTCTGGGCGATTACCGTTCCATTTTTTAGCAATTCGTAATTGTAAGTGAATCCATCTACATTCGTGTGTCTAGTTTCGAAAGTATCGCTGCCAATGAACAGACGAAAATCATCCGCTCCGCCTTCATCCGCAAGGCGTTCGCCAAATCGGTTTTTATCGGTCTCGTCCAAACTGGGGAATGTCATGTTAAGGCAGTTGGAAATTTCTTCCATATCGGGGGTTACGTACGCAAAATGGCGATCAGGCAGGGCGCATTCTGTCCAGGTAAGTCCGTTTTCCAGGACAAGCGTTATGGGTGTCATGGGAACGGGATTGGATTGAATCTGGTCCGATTGTGCGGCATTCTCTGGCGATTGCGGAGATGGTGGTACTGTTGCTTCAGTAATTTCAGCCAAAGTCGGCACAATTGCCGGTGTATTCGCTGTCTGTGTTGGTTGTTCCTTAGCAACGTTACAAGATGCCAGGAGCACAGCCAGGCAAAAAAGTGTGGCTATTTTGCATATGAATTTCATTTTCAGGTTTCCTTTACCCTCTTATTTGTAAACGAACCGCCCAACGCGTGTTTGGGCGGATTGCATAACTACTTTTGAGCGGATCATGTAATGCCTAAAATCGTTAGGGCTAAATATGGCGTTTGATTAAAATTGCATTGTAAAAGTATAGCATGCAAGCTAATTCATAATGTGAAAAATGGAACCTACTTTCCAAAATTTGTAGGATCAATATCATGATTCATACAGGCATGCTCGTACAACGTTGCATCATTTCTGGCAGGAACGGATCTGGGATTTTTCCTGTGTGCGTTTTGGGTGTATAACCATACGCCCCTACCAACGGTTGGCGTGATTGAAATGTGGGGTACCGGGTTGGGCTATGGTTATCATTGAAATGACAAACATGCGTCATTGCGAGGCCGATAGGCCGTGGCAATCTCCACGTGTGTATGGGCAACTCACATATCGAATGGGAGGTGTGTAGGATTGGCGGTTTTGGCGTGTTCTGGCGAGCAGCTACCCTTTGTAATAAGCTGATCGAGCCCCTAACGGGATAATGGAATCGACGTGCTTGTACTGAGCGGAGTCGAAGTATGACCCATGGGTAGATCAGCGTGCCTGATGGGATGTGTGCCGTCATAAGCAATGGACGAACATGGGGGTGTTGGATGGATTGGCGTTTTGGTGCGCTCTGGCGAGCTGCACCTTACAGTTGGCTAAATCCTGTGCACATAACATATACGATTCGTTCCCCCCCTTTAAAGCACTATTCCACACCGCACTTTTGGAGGAGTTGCAGAATGGAATAGACGCGTGGTTTGTTGTTGTTGTCTAGTCTTATGATAAAAGAAAAACTCCCCGTTTTCATCATCGCAATGGGGAGTTTTCTCAACATTTGTGGGTAGTTTGAAACCTGGCCACTAGACCAGTTTTTGTTTGATGGCAACGGAAACGGCCTCGGTCCGACTGCTGACATTGAGCTTTGCCAGTATACTGCTGACGTGAAACTTAACCGTGGATTGGCTGATGACCAGCTTTTGGGCAATCTCAGGGTTACGCAGGCCTTCCACCATGAGGACCAGCACTTCCTTTTCACGATCGGTAAGGGAAGTGACCGGATAGATGGGCTGCTGTGTGGCTCTTACCAATACCTGGGCGGCTTCCGGAGCCAGGGTGGTTTTTCCATGAAAGGCTGAACGGATAGCGTTGGCCAGGTCATCGGCGCTGACATTTTTGAGCAAATACCCGATGGCACCGGTTTTAAGGGCATTCTTGACCAGATCATCTTCCTTGAAACTGGTTAACGCAATGACCTGAATATCAGGATGTTTTTCACGAATAATTTTTGTGGCAGTTGGGCCGTCCATTTCGGGCATTTTCATGTCCATCAGGATCACGTCAATGTCTTCACTATCACTCATAGCAACGGCTTCCTTGCCATTGCTGCATTCTCCTACCAATTCAAAATCTTCGTAGGCCAATAAAAATGCGCTTAATCCACTGCGCACAACGGCATGATCATCAACGAGCAGAATACGGATATTTTTGTTTTCCATTTTTTAATCCTATTTTGTTTTCTTCTTCCATTCTACCTTGATATGTGTGCCATGGTCAGGTTCACTTTCAATATCAATTGTAGCACCAACATTTTCGGCGCGCTCTACCATAATACCAATGCCCAGGCTGTTAATGGGTATGGATTGGGGATCAAACCCCTGGCCGTTGTCCAGAATCTCCAGAGTCAGAGAATCCTTGAAATAATTCAAATTAATAAACACCTGAGAAGCATTGGCATGTTTGGAGATATTATTCAATGCTTCCTGGGTGATGCGATAGAGGGTCACTTTGGGGTCAATGGGTAGTTCAATTTCGTCCCCTTTAATCAGCAATTCAGTGGGTATGCGGCTTTTGCCGGTAAAGGCGTCGCGCAATTGCCCCAACAGTTCGGAGAAGGAGGCATCAGCGATGGCGGATGGACGCAGCTCCAGGAGCAGCGTGCGCATTTCGGCCAGGGCGCCGCGGGTGAGCTGGCGCAGCTCTTCCAGTCGCTTGGCAGCTTCGCTATGGTTGCGTTCCCATATTTTGGGCAGTACGTCGGCAATCAGGCTGGCGGAGAAAAGGGTCTGGGTGACGGCGTCATGCAGTTCACGTGCCAGGCGATTCCGCTCGGAAAGCACCGCAGATTCCTCGGCTTGTTCGTATAAATAGGCGTTCTCAATGGCCACACTGATCTGATCGGCAATGGATTCGAAGAGAGAAATCTGCTGGCTGGAGAAGGGCTGATTCTGAAAGCCCATAATGGTGAGCGTGCCGAGCACTTTTTCGCGGGAGATCAAGGGCAGTAAAATACCCGGCTCCGGGGGAAAGGAGATGATTTTGCGGGCACCGTCACGAATAACACTGATACTCTCCTTGGTCAGAATCATCACATCCTGATCCTTGACGTGTTTTTGCGGGTAAACCATCTTCAATGAGAATTCCGATTTTTTTTCATTCCAGAGCAGTACCCCGATGCGGGATGTGTTTTTGAGCAAGGCGTGGATCTGCTGCAGCGTACCCTGAATCATTTCGTCCAGACTAAGTGACTTTGTGGTGGCCGCGGCTACCTTAAGCAGCGTTTTTAATTCAATTGCCCGGGATTCCTCATTTTTTAAGAGGCGGTTGTTTTCGATGGCCAAAGCGGCCTGTTCACTAAAAATCCAGGCCATACGAACATCTTCCTCATGGATTTGCCAGTGCTGCGGTGAAAAAAAGATCAATGAGCCAAATACCTTATTTTTGACGATTAAAGGAATGATCAGAAAACTTTTGTAATAGGATTGCAAAGCCATCCAGTGACTGCGTTGGCGGGGATCCTTAATTTGCTTTTTATTTTGAATAAAATATTCCTGTACATCCGGGATGATGAGGGATTCGCGTTTCTGCATAATTTCGCGGTTTAGATTATCGATCGGCAGCCAGCTAAATTTCTGGATTGCCGGGGCCATATTAAAGGAGGCTTCCAGCATGGCGGTTTGTTGTTCATAATCAAAACGATAGAGGGCGGTGGCGGTTTGCGTACCGATGATCTGGGAAGCCTGGGTAAGGATGTAATCCAGTGTATCTGAGGAAGTCGCATTAGAATTTAGAATACGCATGGCCTCGCGCAATACTTCAGCGGCTTTACGGCGCTGCTCGGATTGTTTGCGCAGGCTTTGTTCATCCTGATAGAGGCGGGCGTTTTCCAGTCCAATAACCGCACTACAGGTGAGTGTGTTGAGGGCATAGGCGTCATTGTCATCGTATTCGGCATTTTCTTTATTAAACACGGCAATTGCACCGGTTAATTGATCGCCGGGGGTGAATGGAAAAGCAAGCATACTATTTGCCCCAATTTCTGACAACATCTGGCGGGTTTGCCCATTGAAAGTGCTCATGTTGTTTTGGTCGATAACCTCAAGTACGGCAGTATCATTCTTTTTGATGGCATATTCTGCGATGGAACCCTGATATGGATAGGTTTTTCCAACCAACTGCGCCAGATGTTCATCGCCGGCGGTAACGGGCACATGCGTTGAATCGCCCTCAACCAGAAAGATCATTGAGTAGGCAGAGCCGGTAATTTTTTGGCTTTCATCGGCGATCATTTGCAGAATGGTGGGTGTATCCAGGCGGCTGGTGATAGCCTGCTGAATCGAAAAGAGGGTTGCCAGTTGGCTGGTTCGCTCACTGACTCGCTGTTCCATGGAATGATAGGCGCTTTCGACCACTTCCTGAGAGAGTTTATGATCGATGGCGATACCGATCAGGTGGGCGATCATTTCCAATGTGTGAATTTCATCTTCGTTGGGTTTGCGAGGCAATTCACTGAAAATGGAGAATGAACCTAATATGTTACCGTTGGATGATTTTACCGGTTCGGACCAACAAGCTTTGATGTTTTGGGGTACACCCAATAATGAGAAATGCTCCTCCATAGAAGCCGCCAGGTCAGCGGTGATGATACGATTCCCGGATTTTACCGCCAGGCAAGAGGGTAACTTGCGTAATTTTTCGGCGTTGATTTCAATTTGGCGGACAAATTCAGCGGGTAATTTACCAAATGCACCGACTTCCAAATGATCGGATTGCAACGGCTTTAACATAATTAGCGCATATCTGCCTTGCCATTGTTCTTCGATGATCTGGATCAGGGAGGTTAAGGTCTCGGAGAAATTTTTTCCGGTAGCGAGTAATTCAAGGAAGCGCTGCTGGCCAACCTGAATGTTCAATGAACGTTGTCGATCTTGTATATTTTTATAAATATGGGCAAAAGTAGAAAAGAGGCGCTCGTGCTGTTTATTCCAGGAGATGTTTTTCTTATGGGATACACAGCATAATAATCCGTCACCTGCCTGCAGGATGGAAAGTGGATACAAAAACATTGATTTTATCCCGCTGCCAAAAAGTTTCTGAATTTCTTTTTGCTGGCTTTTGGATAATTGATCTACTTTACTGCATTTGAAACCGCTTTGTGTACGAATGACTTGCAGGATTTCTTGTGTTTGTTCAAAGGGGATTTCGGTGCCTGGTTTCTTTTTCAGGCGGAAAGAGCCATGCTCCCAGGTATGTTTGAGGATGAGCATCTTATGACTTTGATCCATTTTAAATAAACAGCACTGATCTACTTCAAGGGCTTCGCCAATCTTTTTCAATACCTGCTGAATTTTTTGATCTACTTCATCTAGACTAATGTGAATAAAGTTGGTGGAAATATCCCCAATCAGGCTTTCATATTTAATCTCTTCTTCATATACGCTGGCAAGTTGCTGCTGTTTTGTCTGGTCCACAGCGAATCCATTTAGTGCATGAAGTTTGCCTTTTTCTCCCAATTCTGGGGCATAGAAAATATGGATGCTTTTCCAAATTTTCTTTTGCTGGTGAAAAATCCGGATGTCCTGCTCTGTCATGTGTCCTTTGCGCAAGGATTGCAAATGACTTTTTTTGAATTCTTTTTGATCTTCAGGGTGAATCTGTGAAAACCAGCTCTCATAAGGCTGATTGGACTTTATGTTGAACAACCTGGGAATATTGCCTGAAGCAAATTCCACGCGATATCCATACGACGCAGAGGGCTGCGGGACAATACGGAAAAATGCGACCTTTGCTCCATCGGATAACAGTTGAGCTGGGTCGACTGGAATGGCCTTTTTCTTATGTGCGGTGCTGGTTGAGGTTGATTTCATTAAAACCCTTTATTGATGCGTTTTATTATTATAGCGAAAAACTGTTGAAATATGGGCTACCTCTTTGAAAAATGGCAATTTATGCATATAATTGCAGAGAGGTTATTTGTAAATATGAAACGAGCTATATTTATTATCATTCTATTCTTTACGATTTTCATCAGTGGTTGTCAGGCGCAAGCGCAAGCACAGGAAATTGGTACGTTGCAGGTTAATGTCAGTTGGCAAACTGATGTCTGGAAACCAGGGGATGCCAGCAAATTGGTGTTGCCGGATACAGAAGTACGCGTGCATAAAATCTTTTCAAAAGAAGTATTGCGAAGCGGGATAACCGATTTACTCGGTGTATATTTGGATGAATCCATTTCGACTGGATGGTATTGGGTAGAGGCTGTGCATCAACCAGAAGGGGTTATGGAAAGTGATTATGGCAAGCATTGGGTAGCGCATATGGTGCATGTGCGTTCAGATCAGACAACCGTGGTTGAGTTTAATTTTAATAATGCTGGTGGGTGGATACTTTATTGATAGTGGGTGATTTGTTTTTTTCATTCTCAAAAGAATTGCTGTATATTTTATAATAAAATAGAAAATAGCAATTTATGCCATAAAAATTACGTAAAATATTCTCAGGAATTCCTCAGTTTGCAATACTGTAAGGTCATTCTTGGGAATAAAAACAATTTTTGAACAAATTAGTCAAGAATATTTGATAAAATTATTATTTAGTCAAAAAATATGGACATTCAGGTGCCTTATGAAAAACAATGAAACCGGTATTAAAGCCAATACAAAAGTTGGTCAAAGAATTCGTTCCTTACGTAAAAAGCGCAAATTGTCTGTGCGTGAGTTAGCAGAAATAAGCGGGCTATCCGCTATTGCGATCAGTAAAATCGAGCGAGATCAGGTATCCCCTACATTATCTTCATTAGAACGGCTAGCGCGGGCAATGGAATTAAAACTAATTGATTTCTTCATGGAAGAACTGGAAGATGATGTGATAATCAACCAGCATTCTGATATGGATGAAGAAGAAGTAGAGCATGTCAGTATTGCCAGTTTGGCCACCGGTTTAAGGGATCAGAGTTTGGAGCCCTATATTTTGAAAATGGATCCGGGACAAGCGATAAATTTTGAAGCGATACCCAATAAAAGTGAAGTTTTTGTATGGTGTTTAAAAGGTTCATCAGCATTTACGATCAATCAAAAACTCTATGAAATCAATCCCTCCGACAATTTGCTATTCCGTTCTTATGCGTCATTTTCCATTCATAACCCTGGGGAGGATGATAATGAAATGTTGTTTGTTTTTGAAGCGCCCCTTGGTAAACATTTTGCCAATCAGATGCTGCGTTGATTTTGTAAAATAGAGCGATAAAAACTTTCTGTCTACCTGGGGTGGGGTGTATTCCTTGTATTTTG
>JAEKNU010000068.1 GCA_016838895.1 Chloroflexota bacterium | reverse complement strand
ATGCAATTGCAAAGTCCATTGATATAGAATTAACCGATCGGCATTGGGTTGTGATTAATTATGCGCGCAAAGAGTATGAAAATACTGGAGAAGCACCCACATTGCGAAAAATCACCAAACAAACGGATGTTGACACCAAAGAACTTTACGCCCTCTTCCCAGGCGGCCCAGGTAAATTGGCTGCAAAAGTTTCCGGATTAAAAAAACCAACTGGCTGTATATAGTCAGACCCAAATGTAGGAGTGTCAAATATGAGTGAAACAAAAAATCGCAAACTGGCTCTGATCGCATCCAAAGGTTCATTGGATATGGCTTACCCCCCTTTGATTCTGGCAAATGCAGCCCGCATGAGCGGCATTGATGTTGATATCTTTTTCACCTTCTGGGGTCTGGATATCATCACCAAAAAGAAAATGAATAAACTAAGCGTAGCTACTGTGGGTAACCCCAATATGCATCCCTTCTTCCATATTCCTACTTTAATCGGTGCCCTGCCCGGTATGTCGGCCATGGCAAGTTGGATGATGCGCAAAGAAATTGATAAATTGGATTTCCCCCCCGTTGGTGAATTCATGCAAATTATCGCCGATACTGGTGCAAAAATTTATGGGTGCAAAATGTCCATGGATATGATGAAATTAACCAAAGAAGATTTAATGGATGAAGCTGAAGTACTCGGTGCCATGGAATTTATGGATATCACTGAAGGTGCTCAAGTATTATTTGTTTAAAACATTGCAATGTATAAAAAAAACGCGCTGACTATTCAGCGCGTTTTTTATAATCTACCTAAGTAGGTTGAACAATCTCATTGAGAACCTCATCCTTAAAATCATTCCCTTTATCGACATTCATCAGAGCAGGCGAAAATGCCGCAAATACAGCCAGCGCGACAATCATTAATCCACCATACTGATACCAGAATAAAACCCCAAACCGATCCGCTATTGGACCTGCAATAACCATACTGACAGGTACCGAAACTTTGGAGGAGAAGGTTAATAGCGTCATCAATCGTCCCTGATATTCCGGAGACCCTTTTGATTGAATAATGGAATAAATCAAGCCATCAATAAATGGTAATACGATGCCAATCACAAACATTATGCCCACACAATATAAAATGCCGCTTGATGGTAATATACCAATAAGAGCAAAACCCAGGCCTGTGAGCATTAAACAAAGCATAATTGTAATCATTCTTTTCTTAAAGCCACCCCACACTGACAATGTCACACCGCCCACAACAATCCCAATACCAATAGCCATTTCCACCCAACTTAATTGTAAAGCACCGCCTAAAAAGTGTTTCTTAATCACCAACGGCATCAATGCATTGATCGGGTTGAAGGCAAAATTTACCAGCAATGAGATTAACATTACCTGCATCATACCCTTCCATTTCCTGGCATAGACCACCCCATCTCGTATATCAACAAGCAAATTCTCAATGGTTACCTTGTCTTGCAAGACGTTTTTAGGTTGCGGGATCATAATAAAGAATAAAGGCAGAATGGCTAATGCTGCGGTGATGATATCAACCATTAATATTTGATGCATAGGTATGGCACTGATCATTAAAGCACCGATAGGAGGGGCAATGATATTCATACCACCGCGCAAGGCTTGATTCAGTCCATTTACACGATTTAATTGATCTTCAGGCACCATCAGAGGTGTTGACGCTTGCATCGCAGTGTAATGGAACAATCCGGCAGATGAACGTACGAATATCACAATGTAAATATGCCATGGAAGAATAATATCCCAATAGAACAATGCCATAATCAACAACGTTGTTAGCGCAATGAACATATCTGCGATTATCATTACCTGTCGACGATTCCAACGATCCACCAACGCCCCAATAAACGGAGCAAAAAACAATGCCGGCAATAAGTAAAACAACATATTGATTGATAATACCGTTGCTGAACCTGTTTTATCTGTCAGATACCAGATCAGGGAAAACTCAACCAGGCTGGAACCAAAAATAGAAAATGCCTGACCACCCCAGATGGTAAAGAATAGTTTTTTCCAATTTTTTTTATTATATGTCTCGACGGTGCTTCTCATTAATTTTCTCCAACATGAAATTCACATAACGATATTCGCAATGCCTGCATAAAGATTTCCTATTTACCTGAAATACGTTTCTGGAAAATATTTATTCTACGTAGATTTCTACGTGCTCTCCATCCTTCTCATCTACCACATCAATGATCTTGCCGAAAACATCCTGGTTTAATGCCTCCATTAATTCACCAGTATCGATACCTTCCAACTCAGGTGCAAACTTTGTGCCGATCTTCGCGCCTGCCGATACCAATTTGGATGGTAACCGCAAATTAACCACTTGTTTGCCACTTTTGGTATCTGAGACAACGATACGTACCCATTTTCCCTTTTTTTTGCCAGCATACTCTGATGAGGTATTCTTGGTAAATTGTTCCTCTTTTTGCCCTGCTTCGTTTAATACCTCTAAAAGTTTATCTGCTTCTTCGACAGAAATAATACCGTCTGATACCATTTTTAGAACTTTTAATCGTTCTTCACTGCTCATAATCACTGCTCCAAATTGCTATTTTGATTTGCCCATCAATTTTTCACGGGCAGCCTGGGGCGTTATTAATCCTTGTTCTAACTCTTCCAAAATTTTCCGTCGTTCTTCTTCTGATGGTCGTCCGGATCGATCCTCTTTACTGGGTTGAAAGCCCAAAATCTGCACAATTTCATTAAAACGATTTCTCAAGGTGGGATATGAAAGACTCAACTCTTCCTCTAATCGATTAAATTTCCCTTCACACTGTACAAAACTCAGCAAAAACTGTTGCTGATCCCCATTCAGTTTGGTAAACGGATTACTGCGTGATTGAAAGTGCCCTTCAATTCGGGTGTCACAATGGGTGCAGGCCAAACCGGTTACAATTAATTCTGCTTTACATACCGGACATTTTTCAGGTTGTTCGTACATCTTCTCTCTCCATCAATAAATTTGTGAATTATTTTCATGCACTATATGTTGTGGTTTATCAGAGATGCGAATCACCCATTTTCCAAAAGCAACAATACCTCGTCCGATCTTATTTAATACACGGTAACCAAGTACTTCCCGCCAAACACAATGCTTTGGCATTTGATCAATACGCTGCTGATGATCATGCAATTCCAAATATGAAAATGTTGTATATCCACCAATTTGATCTATCATAGTTTTAATCCATAGTAAATATTCCTAAACATATTTTACACAATAATTAATTTAAGTCAAGTGCTTTTCAATTATTCGTATATTTATGTTACTTTATTTGAATATTATTCTCTTTCGACTTAATAAAATGAAAATTGAAGCTGTCGATCTGCTTTTTTTCCATTTAATAAGAGGAATGGAATGGCTCTATTGGTGTTAACCCCCAATTTTTTCAAGCTGGATGAATCCCCGATGAGATGATGTTTTCGTTCAGATAAAATAACTCTGGCTGTTTTAGGGCCAATGCCTGGAATTCGAATTAATTGTTCATAGTCAGCCTGATTGATCTCCAATGGTTGATGCAAAAATAATCTTTCGGCACTGCTCACTTTTGGATCCTTGTGAATATCAAGCGAGCAATCTGATTGCCAACTTAATTCATCCGCCACATAACCGTAATCACGCAGTAAATAGGCAGATTGATATAAACGTAAAACACGTAACGGTTCCTGTTTAGGGCGTTCCGCAAAAGGCGTGCCTTGAATGGGATTAAAGCCTGAAAAATATACCCGCCTTAACTGCCTTTGCTGATGCAGATGTTGGGTAAGCTTGATAAAATCGCGATCATTGGCTGTTTCCCCACTGCCCACAACAAATTGTGTGGAACTGGAAGGCCAGCGCCCTTTCCAACCCTGATAGGGATGCATACTATCCCGAATTTGATTGACCCAATATAAGCGCTGGTCCAATTGATTTAAAACCGGTTTGGATGGCGCAATCTCAACCAGAGCAAGAGCAGTGGGTGCTTCCAAATTAATTGAAACCCGATCAGCCAATTGCATGGCCCGAAATACCTGAGCTTTTTCTGCACCCGGCATGATTTTCATATGAATATAACCTTGAAATCGATAGCGGAATCTCAAAATTTCAGCGGTGGCAATAATTTTGTCCTGTGTACGAACGCCACCGCCGGTAATACCGGAACTGAGAAAAAGCCCCTTTACATATTTCTTTTCATAAACAGCCATAAAAACAGATGCCAATTCATCCGGTGTAAATGTTTGCCTTGGTGAATCCCGTTGGCAGCTAAAACTACAGTATCGGCAATCATTTTCACATACCGTGGTCAGCGCTGTTTTCAGCAGAGGCATTGGTCCGCCGGGACCTGCAGATACATAGCTAATTGGTAATCGCCATTGATCATTGTTAATGGATACACGTGCTTCACGATGTTGATCTAATCTCGGTAATAATTTCACTTTCGGCAAGCATAATGACTGATCAGTAACTTCAAGTGCCATATCCTCAACCAATGCAGATAATTTCTCAATGGATTCCATATACATATTATAGAACTTTTGTTCTTTTTTATCAAGGATCAAGCTTTATGGCATTTTCAGGATATTTTTCAAATTGCATATCCGTTTTTCCAGGCATTAGCATGATTATTTTTAGTTAATTTAGTAGAATGATGTATAAAGGAAATATCAAATGCCCATATACGAAACCATCAGCAAACCCACATTATTAATTGACAAACGCATTTGCCAACAAAACATAAATTGGATGGCTAATAAAGCGAAATCACAAAATGTGATTTTCCGGCCACATTTTAAAACACATCAATCTGCTAAAGTAGCCGAATGGTTTCGTCAAGCAGGCGTAACACAGATCACTGTATCTTCATTAGGGATGGCAGCTTATTTTGCAAAACACAATTGGAGCGATATCACTGTTGCATTTCCAGTAAATCTTCGAGAAATCCAATTGATTAATCAGCTAGCTGAAAAGATTAATCTCGGATTATTAGTTGAAGATATTTCTGTTATCCAAACATTGGATAAGTTGTTGACGACGTCCATACAGGTATGGTTAAAAATTGATGTCGGTTATCATCGCACAGGATTGAATTGGGAAGATCAGCCAACGATTGCAACGTGTGCATTTGCGGTGCAGCAAAGCAAAAATCTGAAATTTATGGGGCTGCTCACCCACGGCGGGAATAATTATCATACGCCAAAAAACCAAATTCCAATGTTGTTTAAAGAATCCATTTCTCGTATGAATGTTGTTAAGGAATCGCTTATGCAAAATGGAATGGACCAGATATTAATTTCTGTCGGAGATACGCCGGGTTGCAGCCTTAGTGATTCATTTGCTGGTGCTGATGAGATTCGTCCAGGGAATTTTGTATATTTTGATGGGCAACAATATGTCATGGGTATTTGTACATTTGAGCAGATTGCCGTGTCTGTTGCCTGTCCGATTGTAGCATTGCATCCCGAGAGAAATGAAGTAGTGATATACGGCGGCGGTATCCATCTATCAAAAGATAGCATTCAGCAAGGGCAACTCAAACATTTTGGTTTTGTTACCCGCCCTGATCAAAATAAGTGGGGATCATTAATGCCAGGTGCTTATGTAAAATCACTCTCGCAGGAACACGGTGTTCTGCATTTGCCAGATTCAGCGATTACTTCTGCCAAAATCGGGGATATTCTGTGTATCATTCCTGCACATAGCTGCATGACCGCAAATTTACTAGGCCGGGGAATAACAACAGATAGGGAGCAAATTTCAATGTATCGATACGGGGATTGCTAAACAATCAGCAGCGGTACAGGGATAAAACAAAACACGAAAACAATCAAGCCTAACCAGGCCAGACGCTTTCGAATGGGATCAAGAGGTGTGATCTGATCCAGTGGTTCAGCGTGCATGCGTCCAAATAAAAAGATCAACACTGCCCAGAACCACCATCCCGACCAGAAAAATCCGAGTGCAATCAATGTTATTAATATCCAGGGATAGATTCGTTTTGCGCCTTCTTTCCCAAACAATACATAAAACAAATGTCCACCATCCAATTGTCCGGCCGGCACTAAATTCAAGGATGTTACCAACAGGCCCGCCCAACCAGCCCAGGCAATAGCATTAATTTGCACATCTAATCCACCGTAAGGAAACGGTGCTCCAGTAAAGAAATAACGAACCCAATATAAAATCGGGGCTACACCAGCATAATCCACTGGTGCTGGCAACAATTGTCCAAATGCAAGATATTTCAGTGCCAGATACAAAATTGAATTACCTTCCAGCATCAGATTTTGTCCAGGTATCGCAGCCAGTGGCAGGGCATCCAAATAGGAAAGTCGTAGTCCATAAAACAAAACAGGGATGGCAATCAATAATCCCGCCAGGGGACCAGCCAGGCCAATGTCAAGAAGCTGTTTCCGATTTTTTGGTATTTCCTTCATACTGATGAAGGCACCCATTGTGCCAATCAGGCTTCCGGGAAAAGGAATAAAATATGGCAGTGATACATGTACTTTATGCAACCGTCCAGCAAAGTAATGCCCGAATTCATGCGCAACCAATATACCGAGCATACTGATTGAAAAAGGTAGTCCAGACTTAACCAAATTCCATAGTAAAGCCAAATCAAAAGCTTCAGGAAGTGCTTCCAGATTGTAAAAACCCCCGGCAACTGAAACAGAAAACACTGTTAAAATAAACAATAATAAATTGACCAATGGATTTGAAGGTTTTTTCTTCGCCAACACCGGGATTAAGTAAATAATCTGCTGTTTATTTTCGATGCGAAATAAAGGTGTAACCTGATATTTTTCTAATGCATCCGACAGCAAATCATAGGTTTTTTCTGATTCCTCTGTATACAAATACCCAACATAGCGGGCAAGATAGGTATCTATATGATCCCCCAATTGAGGGATATCAACATGAAAATGACGCGATATTATCATGCGGATTTCTTCAGTGGAATCAAGAAAACCAATTCGCATTTCTTCGGTTATTTTGTTCATCATAATCCTAACAATAATTGATATTCATAATTTCATTGTCCGTTAAAAGGGGGAGTCAATTTCACAAACGATCCCTCTGGCGGGAGTGGATGGGAGTCGAACCCACCGCGGCCCGCAACGCGACCCGCCACCGGTGTTGAAGACCGGGGAACCCACCAGGGCCCAACCACCCCCACTGAATACTATACCTTTTGCCGAAAGCACAGTCAATGGCTCATTCATATCTTAATGAATATCTTAGAAATAAATACGCTCAGCCCCAGTAAAATGTGTTTCTACGTTATATTAACTTGTTTTGACAAATGTGATTTGTTCTTATTTATTCTAATTAATATTAGCAATATTTCCAAAATCGAGTAGGAGGTGGTGACTAACCGTCCCTCCTCGCACCACCAAACATGCGGGCCTGCATCTGCCAGTTCATCGAGCAATCCGTAATTCTAAATACCGATCTTATAAACCATTTGATCCTTTGTTTCGGAAATATCCGTTACTTAAGGCTTTATTTATCACAGGTGAGGTAGACATTCGACAAGGCTTGTTCCCGTTGCTCCCTCTTGTACCTGCCATCATTGATTTCAATTTCACTAAAACAACTTCTGCAATGGAAAGTAAGTGATTTTAAATTATATGCTTCCAATTGTGAAATAAAAAGTCGCTCCTTTATCCACTTCACTATCTGCCCAAACACGACCACCTAGACGATGTATTATACGTGCCACAGTAGCTAGTCCGATTCCAATACCGGGAAAATCTTTTTCACTATGAAGCCTTTGGAAAATTGTAAATAATTTATCTGCATATTCCATATTAAAACCAGCACCATTATCTCGAACAAAATAGACCGTTCTACCATCCTTTTCAGTAGCACCAAATTCGATAATGGCGTTATCAACTTTTGATGTAAATTTCCAAGCATTGCTCAATAAGTTTTCCAGTACAATACGCAACAATGTTTCATCCCCAATAACCGCAATATCTTCAGCGATGATAAATTCTACATTAGGATTCGGCAGGTTCTGTTGAAGCTCGGTGGATATTCGCAGAACAACTTCACTTATATTTACCGGTTGTTGTTCAAACTCAAAACGTGAAATTTTTGATAATACCAAAAGAGCCTCAATAAGTGCGTCCATCCGCCCAATTGAATCACGAATTTTCTGAATCAGACGCAAACTCTCAATGCTCTGATTGCATAAATTCTCGTCTTGTAAGGCATCGGCAAACCCCTTTATGTGTCGAAGAGGAGCGCGTAAATCATGTGAAACCGAATAGTTAAAAGATTCAAGTTCCATATTAGCAAATTCAAGTTGTGAAGTTCGTTCCTTCACTCGCTGTTCCAGTTCTAAATTCAATTTATTAATTGCGAGTAATGAAACCTCTCGTTCTGTTATATCGCGAATATTACATTGGGCGATTCTTTGATTTTCAACCAAATATACATTGCTGACAAACTCTACTGATATATGCTTGCCATGTTTTGTTTGAAGTGGAAGGTTGTCGTAACGAATATAGTTTTTATTTTGCAATTCCGTGTATGCCTTTTTTGATATTTCCACATCGGCAAAGACTCCAAGTTCCCACAATTCTTTTCCAATAAAATCTTCTTTTGAATAATCTAACATTGTCATCAAAAAAGGATTAACATCAATTACCAAACCTGAATTAGCATCAAGGATTAATATGCCATCCTGTGCTGACTCAAAAAGCCGCCGGTATCGAGTTTCTGATAGTTGTAAATCCGATTCTGTTTTCAGCCTAATTCGGCGTAAATCAGATTCCATTAATTCTCGTTCAATTGCCGGAACTAAACGAATAATTTCTCTTTTTTGAATATAATCCTTTGCGCCAGCCTTCATTAAAGCAACAGCTAAATTGATGTCAATTTCTCCAGAGACAATGATAAAAGGTGTTTTAGGTTGTATTTCCTTTGCCAATTCCAAGGCGTGTTTTGCGTCGAATTGTGGCATGGAGTGATCTGATGTGATTATGTCCCAGTTTTGGCTTTCTAGCGCAGAACGCATTGAGGTTGCTGTATCTACGATAACACTCGTAACTTCGTATCCCCCGTTTTGAAGTGCTTTTTGTAAGAATAAAGCGTCATCATCAGAGTCATCAACAATTAATATTTTTAAAGGTCTGTTCATTAATACCTCTATTGGCATACATGGAAGATTAATTTTAGAACCCACAATTTATTGCACAATATTTATTGTACAATATTTCTTTTCACTCATCTGCTTAATTGGTCACTTGAAGGAAAAAAAAGATAAATAAATCAGTCTATGGGTGACGGTGAATTAAACCAATCAAGATACACTTTTCTGGAACAGTGCCAATAAAAAAAAGGCTGCTAATTCCTGACAGCCTGCCTACCAATATACCACCTATAATAATACATCTTTCAACTTTTCTTCATCAAAATCGAAGATATATTTTCCATCAATATCAAAGGTTGGTGTGACTAAAGGACCTCCTGTCAGCTTTTTTACATATAAGGCAGCTTCAGGATTCGCATTTACATCAATTTCTTGATATGGAATTGCATGATACGCCAACCATTCTCTGGCAGTTCGACAATCCGGACACCATCGTGTGCAATACATAACGATGCCACCTTCCGGTACGACCAAATCAGCTTTATTTTGTACAGGCTTAACCACTTCGCGACCGTTAATCTGCTTAAGGATCGTGAAAAGCTCATTGTTATCCGGTTGATCATTAATCGGGTGAATATCAATATCCCTGATGATGCCCTCTGGATCAATCACAAAAATGGCTCTTTCTGTGGTGCCATCACGACGAAGAACGCCATACAAATCGGCTATTTTTCCATGCGGCCAAAAATCTGAAAGCATTGGAAAAGTAATGCCTCCCAGGCTTTTTGCCCAGGCCTGTAAACAAGGAACATGATCAACACTGATACCCAGAACCTGGGTATTTTCCCTTTCAAATTCGGAAAGCCTTTCCTCATAAGATGGGATCTGATTCGTTCATATCGGTGTCCAGGCCAGTGGGAAGAAAGCCAACACAACATTCTTGCCGCGATAATCGCGCAATTGAACTTCTTTGCCATTATGACTGGGTAAAGTAAAGTCTGGTGCATGTTGTCCAACTTTCAATGTCATCTTCCACCTCCATTTCAATGAATAATAATATTATTATAACATTTATGATCTTTATTATCAAATTTTAATATAAATAAAAAGCCGGTTTCCCGGCTCATTTTCCATTTTATTGATCAGGATACCCATCTTCAATGGGCAGATTAAAATCTCTTGACCATTCATTCCATGAATTGAAGTAATTCCTTACATCTGAAAATCCAGCTAACTTTAATGCAGTATATGAATTTGAAGATCTGGCACCTTTGAAACAGTAAATATAAGTGGTTTTCTGTGGGTCAAATCCTGCGTCCATCAAAATCGTCCGGATCTCTTCTGCAGATTTAAACCAGGGAATACCGTCCTTAATTGTCATCAATCGATACCATTCAACCCATAATGCACCCGGAATTCGGCCTTTTCGTGGACAGTAATCATATCCATAAGGGGAGGAATTCGCACCAATCCATTCCGCATAATCACGATTATCTAATATCTGAATATTGGGATCACCAATTGCAGCCTGCATTTGTTCTGTGGTTACAATGATATCTGAAACTAACTGCGGTTTGTACTTGGATGGCTCTAAATTCGGAATATCCTGACTGATTGGCAATTGTTTCGCTTTCCAGGCACGATAACCACCATGTAAAACAGCCGCCCAAGGTTGCCCAAGATATTTAAGCAAATACCATGCTCGGCAGGATTGTCCATATCCATTATCCATGGCATCCTCATAAACAACCACTTTATGTTCCATGGTTAATCCGGCACCACGCAGCAATAGTTTGAAATGCTCAACCATTGCCGGATGGCCTCCGTTTTCAGGTAATGAAATATATATAAAGAAATCGTGGACGTTAACCGCACCAGGAATATGACCCTTTTGATATGCTTGAGGATCACGAGTATCGATAATAAATACATCTTCCTCAGACGAAAGCTGTGCTAACGCCAAGGCATCGATCAATATTTTTTCTGTCATCAGCCCCTCACCTTTATCTAGATAAATTTACAATTATTTTGCGCCAGCTTCACGGGCAAATTGTGTATCAACAAATTTTTCCAAATCAATTTTCTTTGACATGGCTGAAATTGTCTCGGTCAAATATGTCTGCATAAAATCATAATCTTCAATTACCGGAAATAATTCATCAAAGCTGACTTTATTCCTTTCATCGGATAATACGGATTCAATAATATCTTCTTGTTGACTAAGGAATTCGGCACCAATTTTTGCAGCACCTTTTGTATCCTTTGTGATAAAACTTCCTGACTCAACCAGGCTGTTTGTAAATTCTTGGACACCATCAGGATTATTGGCGACAACATCTTCACGCACAACCAGCACACAACAAGGATGATTCTTCCAGATGTCCTGAGAGATGCGAAATTCTTCGCCATCACCGGCTTTGACAACCTGGCTGCCGAAGGGTTCAGCAACGATAAATCCGCCCACAGTTCCTTTTTCATCCCATTCAATGATCTCGGGAATATCTGAAGGGGCAACAACATCAAATACAACGTCTTTGCCGGCGCCAATATCGAAGCCATGATCACGCAGCAATTTATCAAACAACAAATGATGTACCGATAAATAGTGAGGAATTAATACCGCTTTACCTTTAAAATCGTCAATCTTTTCAATATGAGCACTTTTATTAGTAACGATGGTACTACCCGCTTTGTGCATCTGCAGAACAAGTCGAATAGGCATATTGGAATTAAATAATTCCATGGCAATTGGGGCCAAAATGCAGGCTGCTTCAATCTTTCCATCCTTAAAATCGCTGGCTAAAGGGTTCCACCCTCGATAAGCCTGCGTTTCAAGGTCAAAATACTTGAATGATTCCTGCTCTTTTGCTACTTTATCATTCGTAACCCCAAGCGCGAGATGATCAGTAATTTTTAAATGTCCCACACGAATTTTGGGTGTTGTTGACACAATAACCTCCTGAAACGATTAATACAAAAATTATATATTTGAGCTGTTTTCAGCAAAATACATTTACTCATTTTGAATGCCCTTTTTTATTATACAAAGGATGATTTCGCCTGTTCATAAAATTTACCCAAACAAAATCTAAAGATTCGTCGTAAAAAACAAAAAAAGCGACCTTAAAAGGTCACTTTTGTAAGAAATATGAATTTTTGGTCTACAAAAACGCGAATGGAAATATTTGCATGATTAATTTTGACAATGCCAGGAATAAAATACCCCCCATTGCGCCAACAAATATACCAACCAAAACATCGGATAGATAATGTAACCCGGTTATTACGCGTGCTGCGCTAACGGCTGGCGCCCAAATCAACAACAGCCACCCAAACCAGGCAGGCCCAAGACCGATTGCCATAACAGCTAATAATGCAGTGCGAGCGGCATGCCCGGATGGAAATGAATGTGGATCCGATTTTCGATAAATCGCGCCCCATTCACCTTCAGGCCGTTTGCGGCGAACCATAAATTTTATACCCAATACAATGACAGCCATACTGACCGTTGCAACCCCCATCAAGGCTGCATGATTATGCCAAAAACTCTTACTGAACAACCAGATAACACTTAATGCTAATAAACAAAACCATGAATCTCCGGAATGAGCGAAAAAAACAGCAGCCGGCCAAATCAGCTTATTTTCCTGTTTTAATCTAAGCCGTTGGCTCCATTTCTCATCCTGTAGGTTAATCCAGCTAAATATCTGGTTCATCATTCACCACCTAGCTCAGCACGCAGAATTTCAAATTGATGCGGCTTATCTACATCCATGCCAATTTCTGCATAGGGACAGCATAATACATGTCCAACAATGCGCAATCGTCGACTGATTTTCCGTTCCGCAGTCTTTAATTTTAATTTTTTGGTTACCAATGGTACTAAAATTCCCAAGCCTATTAATCTGGCTTGCTTGATAGGATTCTTGCGCGCATCAATCAGTCGTTTCCAAATTGGCCGTTCTCCATTTACAACTTCAAGGCGAAAGATTGAAACATCTCCACCACAAACCTGACAATCTTCAAGTTGGATAAATGTGCGATTTGCAGTCGGATAGCGATTTTCCATGGTTTGTTTTTCAATAATGGAATAAAAAACATCTCCGGATAAATCCTTTGATGCATCATACATCCAGTTTAACATTTCAACAGTAATCGCCGGTACATCTGATGCCAGGATAAAAGCACGCTGATGCTCATTCGCAGTAGCACCTAATGTTTTTGCTGCTGTTTGAATATTTGTCAGCATATCGCTGCTTTTTTCAATGAATATTGTTTCATGAGTTGAATTTAATGCAGCATGCTCGGGCAGCCCAATCACAACAACACGATCAATATATTCACATTGGTTAACCGCATCCAGCACCCATTGGATCATTGGCTTTCCGGCAATCGGCAGCAGCGCTTTTGGTATCCCTTTTGTGTACTCGTATAAAGGATCGTCAATTTCGGGAATACCACCGGCCGTAATAATGGCGTCAATTGTCATATTAGCTCCTGCACTTCAGGCTCATAACCAATCTCACCAATCAGATATTCTAATTGTCGCAGATATTCCGCAGAATTATGATAATCAACGGCTTCTTTTCGATCCATCAAAGCCACCAGCGCAGCTTCCATCATATTGGTGCCAAATGATCTGCCATCCAACATCGGCGTGGTCGTTATCAGATGCTTGATGCCGGCTTTTTTGAATAGTTCTCGATCATCCGCTGTGGTTGTATTTGTGACAACAATTTTGCCATGCATATTATGTGGTAAATAGCGCGTGATATAGTGGCAATCACCAGATAATACAGAAGCCCATTCATATGATGAAATATATTTCGGCTCATGTTTCTCTTGCTCTTCACCAGTAGGATACAACCATTCAAAAGGAACACGACTCAATATCGGCACAAGATATTTTGCCATACGTGCCAGTGCAGGTTCTGTATGCATCGCAATGGGAATCCCCATAGCAAACATCAGATCACCAATCAGCGTTTCATAGCCAGCTTCAGTAAATGACTGCACCAATGCATAACGATCTACGCCACTCACAATAAGCGCTCTTTTATGTTCCAATTGATTTCCAAATTCTTTTTCTACAACACCTGCAGCTTTACGTTCGAGAATTGTTTTAAATCCCGTACCATCTACGACAGGCGTTATTTTTACATGTTTGATCAATGCCTGACAGGATTGCAGCGGGTACCAGATATCCCGTACCTGAAGTCCCAATACTGCCCCACCTACGCCAAATGCGTCTACTTTTCCATCCAGCGTACGATAAAGTTCCGCGGCGGCATCCATATCACCATCAGTACCGCGACGCTCGAGCCGTATCTTTTCCCCTAACAACTCAATTTCAACTGTTTTGTCACGTTTTGATGATCCAATACTGATACTGATAGCTGTTTTCATTTTCTTCTCCGTATTGATATTGTCAAACAGTATACCGCGTTCTCTAGGTTCTTGTAAACGGAAATTTTGCTGATATGGGAGGTTTCGCACACTTGTCTAGATGAAAAAATTGTTCCGCATAAATTTAAAATAATGGGTATACTTATCTAGTCAAATTTAAAGCCTTTTAAATGAAATAATACCCTGTTGATGATAAGAATAATAATCAATAGTTAAAATTTTTGATGATTAATGTAATAATTGCCCGAATATTTCGGGATTATTCTCACATGACAAAACCTATTCATTATTGTATAACTATTTGGTTGTGCATTTATAGGAAAGATTTATCACGAAATTAAAGGAGGTTTCACATATGCAATACATCTTGATCGCAGCAGGCTTACTGGTATGTGCGATCCAGGCCGTACGAGCTCATCGTCTGTTGCCATCTGCATTATGGCTTGCCGGTGCCAGTGCCCTGGTATCTCTGCTTATGTACATGCTAGGCGCACCCGAAGTTGCAGTCATTGAATTAAGTGTCGGTGCCGGGCTTGTTACTGTCCTGTTCGTCTTTGCGATAAACATCGCAGGTGAAGAACCACTCACCCAAAAACCCTTGCTCCCCCAATGGCTGGCATGGGTTTTTGTTTTAATCGCCGCCCTTTTAATGGGTTGGTTAATTTTGCCAATCCTCAATGTTGCTCTCCCTGGCCCTAGCTATACCGATTTCACGACTTCACTCTGGCAAAATCGCAGCTTGGACGTTTTGTTACAAATTATTTTAATTTTTGCTGGCGTTCTTGGCGTCCTGGGTTTATTGGAAGAAGGCAAACATAACGAAGCAGAGGAAATATAATATGAGTTTTTCAATTCCTACGATTATTATCACGACAGTGATTGCTCTGCTGGGTATCGGCTTTTACGGATTGCTCGTCACCAGGAATTTAATCAAGGTTATCGTTGCATTACAACTTCTTGTGAAGGGCATTATGCTGGCTTTTGTTTTTGCCGGCCGTTTGACAGGAAATGATGGTTTAGGCCAAAGTATGGCATTAACTGTAATCGTTGCCGACACAATCGTCGCGGTAGTTGGCATGGCGCTGGCAGTTCAGGTTCGCAGGCATTTTGGAACCCTGGACTTAGAAGCCCTCTCAACATTAAGGAGATAGATCAATGACTGCTATGCTTATCGCACTCAGTATCGCTCTCCCCTGGCTTGGCGCTTTCTTTGTCTGGCTTCCCGGAGATAATCGTCCAAAAGTTCAACACACCCTGGCTGTTGTTTTCTCAGTTGCCACAGGTGTGATTGCTTCATTGTTGTTGCTCAATCCCTCTAGTGAAATCGCTTTATCCATTCCCATCGGCGGTCCATTTGGTGATTTTACATTTGTTGCTGATGGCCTGGGTATTTTCCTGGCGATTATTGCAACCGTAATTGGTAGTCTGGCTGTTATTTTCTCCGTCGATTATATGAAAGGTGAAAAACAACTGGGACGCTATTACGCACTGGTGCTTTTCTTTATCGGCTCCATGGTTGGTTTGGTCTTATCCAGTAATTTATTGCTTGTCTTCATCTTCTGGGAAATCACAGCATTGTGTTCATATGCTCTTATTTCATTCAATAATGATGATCCAAAAGCAGTTGCTGGCGGTATGAAAGCGCTGATCATCACGCAACTAGGCGGTATTGGATTATTGGTAGGAGCCTTATTGATTTATAACTACACAGGTAGTTATGACTTAAATAATTTCCTGTCTGTTGCAAACACACTGCCAGCCAACATACTGGGCATTGCCGCGTTTGGCTTCCTGTTTGCCGCTGCTGCAAAATCCTCCCAATTTCCATTCCACACCTGGTTACCTGATGCAATGGAAGCACCCACGCCGATCAGCGCGCTTATTCATGCGGCCACAATGGTCAATGCAGGCGTGTATCTGCTGATCCGCTTCTTCCCAGCCTTTGAGCATGTTCCCGGTTGGCGTACCGCAGTCGTCATCGTGGGTATGGTCTCGGCATTATTAGCCGGAATCATGGCCGTTGTAGCCATGGATCTCAAACGTGTGCTGGCATATTCTACGGTCAGTCAATTAGGTTATATGATTTATTCAATCGGTGCTGGCGGCATCTTTGCCAGTCAATTCCATTTACTAAGCCATGCCATTTTCAAAGCTTTGTTATTCCTCAGCGCCGGTGCTGTTATCCATATCGTCGGCACACGGGATATGCAAAAAATGGGCGGTCTGGGTAAGAAAATGCCATTTGTACGTACTGTTTTCATCATCGGTTCGCTTGCGTTGGCTGGTATCCCCATTTTGAATGGCTTTTGGTCCAAAGAATTGATTCTGGAAGGAGGCCTGCTTCACGGCCCGATCTGGGCGTATGTCATCATGGTTTTTGTCGCTGGATTAACTGCCTTGTACACCTATCGCTGTGTCGATATGGTCTTCTTCGGCGAAACACGTTCCGAATTACATACTCATGATGCTACCAGCTTCATGAAAGTATCCCTCAGTTTGCTAGCCGCAGGAACACTGCTTAGCTGGCTGCTCGCCGGGCCATTCACCAGCATGCTGCACAGTACTTTGCCTGCTCATGAAATTCATGCAGAATCAACAATGAAAATCCTCGCTGAAGTTTTCTCCTTCCCAACCTTGATTGCTCTACTTGTCGTGGCCCTGGGATTGATCGCCTGGTGGCAGCATGAAGCATTGCAAGGGGTGGCAAAAGCGCTCAGTGGTGTAGCTTCAATGGCGAAAAATCGATTCGGTTTTGAATCAATAAATAAAGGCCTGGTCAACATCACTATGCGCAGTGCAGAAACACTGCGAAACACTCAAACCGGCATCATCAATTGGAATATTTTCTATATTGTGGCAGGTCTGGTTATCTTATTGGCTGTATTAGCCCTGGGAGCATGACGATATGAACCCATCCAATGCAATTACCTGGCTGATTGCCATACCTTTATGTTCATCAGCTTTGATTTATCTCATCGGACGAATATGCGTCCGCTTTTCCAAAAACTGTGCCATTCGGCCTGCAAAATGGTTGGCAGTAGTCGCCTTATTAGCAACAACGTATCCACTCTTTGTTGCTGGAACTGAATTTTTATCCAATGGTTCATTTGAAGTAATGTATAACAGCATTGCATTACAAATGGACGGCATTGCCCTGCTCCTGGCTGGCATTGTTGTTGGTCTTGGTTTATTGGCGACCATTTTCTCTGCCACATACATGCACAAGGATATTGGTGAAGAGAAATTTTACGCTTTACTAACCGCCCTGATTGGTTCCATCATCGGTTTGGGTTTAGCCGCTGACCTGTTCAACTTATGGGTTTGGTTTGAAGCCATGACCATCACCGGTTACACCCTGGTTGCTTTCTATCAGAGTCAGAAAGGCTCCCTGGAAGCAGGTGTGAAATACCTGGTGCAAAGTGCTGCCGGTTCCGTGCTGGTACTACTGGGCATTGTCCTGGTTTTCATGCAGACTGGTTCTGTCAATATGGCCGAAGTCAGCTCTGCTGTCAATTACACCACAACCATGTCCTACATCATCGCCGGTGCGTTGTTCATCATCGGTTTTGGTGTCAAAACAGCATTAGTACCATTACACACCTGGCTGCCTGATGCTCACTCCCAGGCACCCAGCGGCATTAGTGCTATGCTCTCTGGGGTGGTCATCGAAGCCGGTCTGATCGCTTTATTACGCTCAGTCGGCGCAATTTCCAATGCCAGCAGCCAATGGGGCACCATATTGTTGGTTATGGGTGCCTTGAATATCGCTCTGGGTAACTTGATGGCTTTGCGACAGACTGAAGTAAAACGCTTACTGGCTTACTCCAGTATCAGCCACATTGGTTACATGCTAATTGGTTTTGGCGTCACTATGGGCTTTGGCAGTGTTACCGGTGCTGCAGGTGGTTTCTTCCATATGACCACCCACGCCATGATGAAAGGTCTCGCATTTTTCTGTGCTGGCACCTTGTTATACACCTTGCATTTGGCAAATGGTAACCATAAACCATTGATACTGGATGACTTGAACGGTGTTAGCAAACGCTATCCGATCGTTGCTCTGGCATTTAGCATCGCTGTACTGGCCTTAGGTGGTTTACCTCCACTGGCAGGTTTCATGTCCAAATGGCAGATTTTTGTTGCTGGTTTTGGTACACAAAACATTTGGGTACAAATCCTGGTCATCTTTGCCGCCTTCAATAGTGTATTGTCCCTGGGTTATTATGCGCCATTGGTCAATCGCATGTATCGTAAAGAACCTTCGGCTATTGTGGAACAAGGCAAACCTGTCACTTTTAGTCTCGGTTTTCCAATTATCGTGCTGACCATCCTTGTGATTGTGATTGGTTTTTATCCAACCATCATGAGTTGGATCACTCAACCCGCCGGGATCAGTTTATTAACCATCTTTGGCGCATAGGAAGGAAAAAATGGAAATTATTCTTACTCCCCCATTCGCTTTTTTGATCTACGTACCATTAGTGTTCGTTATCCTCGGTGTTGGAAAATACCTGGCCGGTGATAGTAATCCTAGCGATTTGAAATCCAGTATCTATGGCAGTGGTGAAAGTGGACCAACCAGTGCAGCCGCACCTGGATATCGACCTTTCTTCCTGATTATGTTTTTCTTTGCCATTCTTCATCTTGGCATGTTAGTGCTTGCTACCGGTGGTTTAACCCTGGTTTCGGGTTTCTTCCTGTTAGGCTTGATCCTTTGTCTGGTAGCATTGGTGCTTGGCTAAAGTGGTATATAGGAATAATAAGGTACAATTAGGTTGATTTATTTGTTTAGTATAAGAGAGGAAATATGGCGCTAAAGTTAGAAGCCCCCTGGCAAAAGGCCGTGGACCAGATAAAAAACTGGGCACGCATCAATTCGCCCTGGGCTATACATTTCAATAGCGGTTCATGCAATGGATGTGATATTGAGTTGTTGGCAACACTGACTCCCCGTTTTGATGTAGAACGTTTTGGCATCAAATTACAAGGTAGTCCCCGGCATGCCGATGTACTCATATGTACAGGTGCAGTTAGTTTACAGCAACGAGATCGTTTACTTCGTATTTATGAACAAATGCCGGATCCGAAATTTGTTATTGCACTGGGTGCCTGCGGAATTTCCGCTGGTGTATTCCAGGGTTGCTACAATGTCGTCGGTGGTATTGGTGAGGTTATTCCTGTGGATGTGTACGTCCCTGGCTGCCCTCCCCGACCGGAAGCCATCATCTATGGTGTTGCACAATTGCTGGAAAGTCTGAAGAATCCGGTTGTACGTACCCAAAAACTTGAACAAACTGGTGATTCAACATTAGAATCCCAAACATCCGACTAAGGAGGCGAAAAATGGATACTGCTACTGCATTACAGAAAGCAGAAGAACTATTGAAACCATGGATAGAAGATACACAAAAGCCATTTGACGACCGGTTGGATATCACCATTAAGGCTGAAAATTTTCTGATTGTGATCAAATCCTTGTTGGATGCCCATTGGGGATATTTATCCGCCATTACAGGCGTTGATCGTCCTGCAGAAAATGCAGACGATGGTGCCGTTGAAGTGCTTTACCACATGTGTGAGGACGCTGCAATTCTAACTGTTCGCGTCTATTTACCTTATAAAAACCCGGTTATCGACTCCGTTTGCGGTTTAATTCCCTCAGCGACATTGTATGAAAGGGAGCTGATCGAAATGTATGGTGTAACGATTACAAATACACCAGATACCGATCATTTATTGCTTCCGGATGGTTGGCCAGAAGGTGTTTACCCATTACGAAAATCCTTTACCGGTTTAAACGTCCCCTTAAAGGTAAACGAGGAGTAGTTGTATGGAAACTAAAGAAAGTAAAAAATTTATTGTTCCAATCGGACCACAACATCCTGCGCTGAAAGAACCTGGACATTTTGAATTCACGGTAGATGGTGAGGTTGTAAAAACCGCCTCTGCCCGTTTGGGATATGTCCATCGTGGCATCGAAAAAGGCACTGAAAACCGTACCTGGATTCAGAATTTATATTTACTCGAAAGAATTTGCGGTATTTGTTCCCATATTCATGGTACGGTTTTTGCTATGGGTGTTGAAAAATTGGCCGGAGTAGAGATTTCTCCCCGCGCCAATGCCATTCGAACGCTGATCGCTGAATTGGAACGCATTCACAGTCACATGCTCTGGTGGGGCGTTGCAGCCCATGAAGGTGGTTTTGATACGCTATTTATGTACACCTGGCGTGATCGTGAAACCGTTATGGATATGCTGGAAGCCGTAAGCGGTAACCGCGTTAATTATTCATCCAACTTAATCGGTGGTGTGAAATACGATATCACCTCTGAAAATGCAGATCAGATCAAACGTGGTGTCGATTTTCTTGAGGAACGCACAAAATATTATCTCAAGGTTATCACCTCCGATGAAACCTTTATTGGTCGTACCCGCGATATCGGTACTATGACCAAAGAACAGGCTCAATTATTGGGCGCTGTCGGCCCAACAGCTCGTGCATCCGGTGTAATGCGTGACATCCGCGTGAATGATCCTTATGGTGCATATCCACAGTTCCCGGTTAACATCGTTACGGACACCAAAGGTGATCTGGAAGCTCGATTTGTTGTTCGCTTGAATGAGTTATTCGAAACCTTCCGTGTCATTCGCGATATTCTCGACAACATGCCCGAAGGTGAATTAGCTGTACGAGTACCACGCAAAATTCCTGCAGGGAATGTTGTTATGCGCGTTGAAGCTCCCCGCGGTGAATTGCTATACTACATCGAAAGTGATGGCAGCGATAAACCATATCGCGTGAAAGTCCGTACCCCAACCTTACCAAACTGGGGTTCTGTTATCACAACTTCCATTGGACATAATCTGGCTGATATTCCAATGATTTTGGCCGGTATTGACCCCTGCTTTTCCTGCAATGATCGTATGGTGCGGGTCAAACAAACCGATAAAACCCAGACCTGGAGCTGGGAAGATCTTCGACTACATGGAATAGAGTACTACTCATGAGCGTCAATATCCCCCCCGTAATTGCACTGTTATTATTCCCCGGTGGACTGTTTCTGCTCTCGATCAGTACGGTATATGAATGGGTAGACCGCAAAGCCGTGGCTCTCTTTCAAAACCGTGTTGGTCCGCGTTGGTTTCAGCCCGTTGCCGATGTTGTAAAGCTGTTAGCAAAAGAAGAAATTGTTCCCACTGGCGTAGATAAAACCCTCTTCATTGGCTTGCCGGTAATTGGTCTGGCATCAGCATTATCTTCAGCCTTATATGTGCCCATGTTCGGTCTGATGCCCGTGTTCAGTTTCCAGGGTGATCTGGTTGTCGTGCTGTACATGCTCAGCGTCCTGACCCTCTGCTTAGGTCTGGCTGGAGCAAATTCCATTGACCGTTTCTCTATCATCGGTGCTACGCGGACACTGACTCAGTTATTTTCTTATGAAGCGCCTTTTCTATTGGCATTACTTGGCCCAGCTCTGGCTGCCGGAACATGGCAGATCAGTGAAGTAGTGGCTTATACAAAAGTTAACACATGGCTCATTTTGCCACAATTCATTGGCTTTTTAGTAGCATTGATTGGTTTGATGGGTAAACTGGAATTACCACCATTTGATGCCCCCGAAGCAGAATCTGAAATTGTTGCCGGCGCCCTGACCGAGTACAGTGGGCGTGGTTTTGCCCTCTTCCGTATCGGGAAAGATGTAGAACTGGTTATTGGCTTAACCCTCATCGCAGCTTTCTACCTGGGTGGTTTCTTCACACCCATTGACTTCATATTAAAAACTGCTGCCGTCCTGATGGTCATGGCATTATTGCAATCCCTCTTTGCCCGCCTGAGAATTGACCAGACGGTAGGTCTCTGGTGGCGTTTAGGTGCCCTGCTTGCACTATTGCAATTATTAATCATCATCGTTGGGAGAATATTATGGTAAAACTTGGATCCTTACTTGGTAATGCCTTACAATCCCTGTTCAGTAAACCTGCCACCCAGCAGTACCCAACTGTGAAAACCGCCACGCCAATTCGCTTACGCGGCGCGCTCATTTATGATGCCGATAAATGTACCGGTTGTAATATGTGTGTACGGGATTGTCCTGCCGACGCCATCGAAATTTTGATCGTTGATCGCAAGGCAAAGAAATTCGTCATGCGTTACCATTATGATCGCTGCGTATTCTGTGCACAATGTGTTGCCAGTTGTAAATTCGATTGTTTGGAAATGTCCAATGAAGAATGGGAATTAGCCGAAGTGGAAAAAGAACCTTTCACTGTATATTACGGAAATGAAGAAAATGTCAAATTCATCCTGGACCAGGCAGCTTCAACAGAATCTGAAGACAATAAAGAGGGATAATCAACCCGGTAGAGTTGTCATACTTGGCATAGGAAATGAATTTAACGGAGATGACGCAGTTGGCCCCTGGGTGCTTGAAACCCTAAAAGGCCAACTGCCTTTTTTTGAATCGCTCTTGTTAATCAATGGGTCCAATGCCCCGGAAAACTTCACCTCCCCTATCCGCAAATTCAACCCTGATCTGGTGATTATGATTGATGCCGCAGATATGCAGCAACCTGTCGGCAGTATTGATTGGGTGGATTGGCAACACGCGGATGGATTCAGTGCATCTACCCATACATTGCCGCCACATGTATTAGGAAAATTCCTGCTGCATGAACTCAAAACAAATATTGCAGTGATTGGTGTGCAGATTGAGCAAGTTGAGTTTGATACCCCCATGCATCCGCTTGTACAGAAAGCCGGCAATGAACTCATAAGAGCATTATCTGATACTTTTATAGAATACTTCAACTAGGAAGAGCCGCCTGGCTCTTTTTTAATTAATCACGCCTTTCAAGTCGCAAAGAATCAAGTACTAATCCATTGACCAACATTTAACTGATAAATTTCTTTGATCAAAAACTACATTTTGACACCAAATACTGGGTATAATTTATATAACACTATATAAAAAGGAAAAGCCGTGAAAATAAATATTGGTGTACTGACAGCAGGTGGTGATAGTCCAGGTTTAAACTCTGCCATTCGGGCGATCGGTAAATCTGCGTATCAAAAATTTGACGCTCATGTGATCGGTTTTCTGGATGGTTTCCGTGGCTTGATGCAAGACCGGCATGTTCATCTCGATAGTGCACGATTATCCGGAATTCTAACGGTGGGCGGTACCATTTTAGGGACCAGCCGTGATAAACCCGATCGGATGATGGTTGGCTCCAAGAAATTAGACATGACCGATGCCATGCTTGAGGTTTACAATAAGCATCATCTGGATGTATTGGTATGTTTGGGCGGTGGTGGTACCCAAAAAGGGGCACACACTTTGATGAAAAAAGGTATGAATATCATCACACTTCCCAAAACCATTGACAATGACATTCCGGAAACGGATCAGACCTTTGGTTTTGATACAGCCTTGGGCATTGCTACAGAAGCAGTCGACCGTCTGCACAGTACCGCACACAGTCACCATCGTATTATCGTTGTTGAGATTATGGGTCATAATACGGGTTGGTTAGCGTTGGGCGCGGGTGTGGCTGGTGGCGCTGATGTCATCCTGATTCCAGAAATACCCTATGATGTAGCGAAAATATCAGATGCAGTATTGGCACGCAGCCGTAGTGGAAAACGATTCAGTATCATTGCTGTCTCGGAAGGTGCTATCGCGGTAAATGATTTGCATGCCCAAATGGAATTGATTTCTCAAAAAGATCAGGCAATGACAAAAGAAGAACGCAAGCAGATCACTGATGATCTAAGTCAATTTAAAATAACGCAAAAAGAAAATGCTTTTCACCTGGCAAACCTTCTCGAAAAATCAACAGGGCTTGAATCCAGAGTAACGATTCTGGGGCACTTGCAGCGTGGCGGTGCACCCTCTGCAACAGATCGCATGCTGGCTACCCAATTGGGGGCAGCCTGTATTGATTGTATCGACAAGGGTATCTATGGTGTCATGGTTGCAATTCAAGGCGGCTACACGAAACCAGTCCCTCTGGATGATATTGTTGGTAGATGCAAATCTGTCCCACTGGATCATCCCTGGATAAAAAGTGCCCGATACGTCGGAACTTGTCTGGGTGACTAAGATAAAATGACTCACCGCCAATCGCTTGATTGGCGGTCTGATTACATCATGAAAGAGGGATTATGGAAAGAACAGTACCCGTCACCGGATCAGAAGAAATTGTACTGTATTTACAAACAATTTATTCATTGCTGCGCACCAGTACGGAAGTAAAAATCCGCACCCTTGAAGAAGTGCATACCCGTACAAATTCATCTTTACATACCATGGCACACGCAAATCAACCTGATTTCTCTGCATTAATTTACAGTTGGCTGAGGCTGCCTGAAGTCATGGGCAATGTTTCATCCATTACTTTAGCGCAAAGTATATCAGTTTATCAACAACATGGTTACGAGAATATTTTAAAATGGCAATCTGTTAGCGCCAGAGCCAGAAGGCGTACTTGTTATTTTGACGGCAAAGAAACATTAGCATGTATTATTGCCAGTCGTTCGGATATTGATGATATCATTCCCGCATTAACCGCCTTACAGATTGAGTGGAATAAATTACACTTTATGTTTGCTCAACTTTCAGATGCAGAATTCTCATCGTTAATCACCTGCCCCACAACTGAGTGGGAAACTATTCATAGTATGTTTGTGGAGTTATCCAGTGAATTTGAACGATTGCAATTAATATGGCAGCATAACTTTATAGAAAATCTGCAGAATATCCGCTCAAAGCCATTGAATCTACACGTTCAATTGCTCAGTGGATCATTGACAGAATACCAGCGAGCAACGCGATTATGGACAAATAATATCCTCAGTACTGATCCAGAACTAGAATTTAATCCTGTCTATTTTGTATCCAGCAATCCCCACAGTATGCCAAATTTGTTAACCGGCTATGCCCTACAGAAGAAAGAAGTCCTTATTAAATTTTTAAAAGATACAAAACAAAATGATTTATTACAGGAATGGGAAACACTATCAGCGGATGAAACAACACAGAATCAGGGCAATTTCCTTTACTATGTATTAAAAAAATATCAGCAATCAGATGCAGGAAAAAAGAGCCAACAAGAGCAAATAAGCAGTGAACAAGCTTGTCGCATTCAGCGTGTTTCCAGTGAATCCTCATTTGATATTGAGACTCAGGTAATTCCAATTCGGGATTTATGCACCGTCAATTTTGATCCCCGCATCAAACTCCCTGATATGGGTTTACTAGAAAAAAGTAATGCGTACATCTTAAACATTGATTATCCCCTGGGATTTGCCGCATATCACATTCTTACCAAATTAGCAGAAAAAGTAGGCCCGATATTAGGCATTTATATCATGGGCAAGGCAGCTTCATTAAATGGAAATATCGGCGATATTATCTTACCTACTGTAGTTTTTGATGAACACTCTCATAATACTTATATGTTTAGGAACTCCTTTTGCGGTGCAGATTTAATCCCCTATCTACAAACCGGGTCGGTGCTAGATAATCAAAAAGCAATGACCGTTCTGGGCACATACCTGCAAAATTCCAAAATTATGGATATCATTTACAGGGAGAGTTACACGGATATTGAGATGGAAGCAGGCCCCTATCTCTCGGCGGTCTATGAAATGTTCCGTCCAAAACGACATCCTATCAACGAGATCGTTTCCTTGCATCGTGTACCGTTTGATTTGGGTATGCTTCATTATGTTTCAGACACTCCCATGAGTAAAGGACAAAATCTTGGTTCAGGAACATTGTCCTATCAAGGAATTGAACCGACCTATGCAACAAGTATTGCTATCCTGCGCAGAATTTTTAGCAAAGAAATCGCACGCCTTCAAGCAAAGTAAATCTATTTAACATATCTGGGCCATTCGAAAATAATCCGGTGACAATACATCGGATTATTTTTTTCTATTAATTGATTAACGATTTAACGGGCTATCTCATAAATTTAAAATTAAAATGGGGATTTATTGATAAAAATGATCATATTAATTAATTTTTATCAGTCTTTTTCCTTTATAAACGATATAATGTATCATCTCAATAAAACGGGGTAGAGCTAAGATTTAGGAAAAGACCAACCCAAATTAATTTGAGAAGCGCG
>JAEKNU010000067.1 GCA_016838895.1 Chloroflexota bacterium | reverse complement strand
CATATATTCAATGATCAAACAAGCGATAAGGATAGGATTGTCTTCAATACTCATCCCAGTGTCTTGTAGGTGTTCTCCAAAATGGTAGCGAAGAACATCCTTGAGGGATTGTAGATTTGCTGGATCACTTATAAAAATATTTTGCATCATCACATTTTTCCTAGAATTAAGGGATAAAGGAACCATATCAAAAATCGTATGAGATGGTTCCTTTATCATTAGATAACCAGATCATAAAGTGCATCCTCTGCTCCATCTTCCTCCGGAACAAAGAATGACTCATCTGTTGGTAACCCTCCCATGCGCAAAGCAGTTTTCACAGCCTTTGCTTTGCACATGCTTCCAGCTCGGTTGAAGAAGTTGATCAGATCATCATCCTCACCGGGTCGTAATCGCAGGTGGATGTGCACAGAAATGGAGAAAGGGGTGGCAAGATCGCAGCCCTTCCCCCTCATGTTTTCCTCCTGTTGGCTTGCTGCTTTGCCAATTTGTACAGCCCACGACTGATCGAGATCACTGGATCATCTGGAATATGGACCTTTCCGCTAAACCGTTCGACCAACATATTGCGCAATAGGATGGCCCCGCCTCCTACGATAATGAGCTGTGAAAATCTACGCCAGCGGTTGCCCCAGGTTTTTTCGATTTGACCGGTGATTTCTCTTGCCCATACTGGCATAGCCTGGCGGATATCCAATTTCGAGGAGCGCAGCTTGGTATCCAATTCGCCGAGTGTATGCAGATTATCTCCATTGAGAAGCTCTAATAATCTGCGCACACCTAAAGTACGACCCGCTGTCATCGCCTGAACGACTGTGCGGTCGTTGACTGTCAGTAGTTCTAGTGTGTTGAATCCAATGGAGATAATGCCCATTTCCTGATTGAAATGCGCCCGGTGTTGGGGAATGAACTGGCCATCATCATCCAGAAGATAATCGAACAGGGCACCGGAAGGTTGGCTGGTGACCTTGACGTCTTCGATTTTGATGGCATATTCCTGACCATTGGTACTCCATTCATGTTCTCCCATCAACCAACGCTTCACATTTTCAGCATTGATAGCTGCTTGATCTCCAGAAAGTACTTCAAGAGGTAGCCCTACAATCAGGTTTACTGGGAGTTCAATCGTGCCAAATTGCTGCATATAACGACTGAGGATACCGTACATAACGGCACGTGTTTCAGGAACACCGGTCATTCTTTCATAATCAAGATTTTCAATGGCTCTCCCCCAATCATGGGCGCCTGGTCCAACATAAAAATTCATTCCTCCAATACTGACTTTCATGGGTGGTTTGCGATTACGAAAGCCAAGTAACTGGCTTACCTGTTGACCTGTATCAGAAGCCACTACTGCCTGGATTTGAATTCCTCCATGGGCTCCATACAACTTATTTGATCCAGCACCCAGATCTTCACCAAAGAACAAAGGATCAATCATGATTCACCTCGGTTGAAATATTATTGTGATCGTTATTATCTTGAACTGACAGACAACGATGCATGACTTGACAAATCTGTCTTGCCAAACATCGCCTGGGTGTAGATTGGATGAGGTATATGAAATTGTCATCCACACCTGGATACAGGGTGAAATGGATAGATACTACGAGCTTTTCTCTTGCCCGATTTAAATAGGTTGACATATGAGACCTCCTTAAAGAAGATAGGCCGCACTTTTTCGAATGAGGGAAAACCTGGATTGCCAAATAATTATTGTGAGTTACCAAAAAACCGTGCAAAAAACGTGCAAAACGCATGGATTTTGTAGATTAAGTGCACGGAATGGACATAAAATACCCCCATATATACTACTAGATATACGCCATACCACCACATATACGGTATAATTAAATAAAAGTAGTTCTCTTAATCAGCGTGTTCTGGGTTCGAGTCCCAGATGGGTCACCAGATCTGAGAAACCGCTTCAATCATTGGGGCGGTTTTTTTATTTGAGGAAGTTTCTGAAAAGCATACTGGATATTTTGAAGTATATCCAGTACACTGAATTCATTATTTAGATTCAAGGAAGTATTCATGCCTAGTATCCCCTCCCGTTTTATAATTTGGTTAGAAAAAATATTTCGTCTGGATGAGCGTATGGCACGTTATGCGGGTGCTGCGGATGATCGTCAGAAGTTTGATGAGTATATTCAGCAAATGCGCCGCCTGGACCAAAAGAAACCACCGCGCTATCTTCGCAAACATTTAAAAATAAATCAACAAACGGTTGAAGACTTTCCGCTGTTTATGATGAGCAGCCCACAAGGACGAAGCAGAAAAGCAGTCCTGTATTTACATGGGGGTGCATATACCATTGGACCAATGATCCCTCAATGGGCGCGTATGCGTGACTTGGTGGAAGACACACACTGTACAGTGGCTTTATTGGATTATCCAAAAGCACCAGAACATCAATGTGAACAAACACTAATGGTGTGCATGGAAGCCTTTGATCGTTTGGCAATGGCTTTTGGTGCAGATAATGTGATTTTGATGGGCGATTCGGCGGGCGGTGGACTGGCACTGGCTTTGAGCATGCATCGAAAAGTTTTAGCAAAATCTTTACCGGCGCATCTCATTCTCATTTCACCCTGGTTGGATGTGAGTATGTCAAATCCGCAAATTCCTGAATATGAGGCGTTAGATTTATCTCTTGATCCGGTAGGATTACGCGTTCAAGGCGGTTACTACGCCGGGAAATTATCATGTAATGATCCGCGTGTATCTCCAATGTTTGGGGATATGGCAGGTCAACCAGCTATGGATGTGTATGTTGGCACTCATGAATTGTTTTATCCGGATTGCCGTGATTTTTGTACAAAATATGCGGCTCAGGACGTAACCCTGCATGCATATGAAGAAATGCAGCATGATTGGGTTATGATGCCCATCCCTGAAGGGAATCAGGCGATCAAAGAGATTGTTTCAATCATAAAGAACTAATCTGGAACTGGTAAAAAAAGCTGCCCATTCAATTATGGGCAGCTTTTTTGTATCGGTTTGAATGATGGCTTAGTTAAAGAAAAGGGGAAGGTGCCCGAGGGAAATAATATCAGCCCAATCGCTTTCATCACCTTCGGTGAAAATGGCTGCATTACCGATTATTTTTCCGCCTGCTTTCTCAATTATATTTTTCATACCTTCCAACGTTGAGCCCGTGCTGATGACATCATCAAGCACTAGAATTTTCTTACCTTTGACCAATTGCAGATCTTTTTCATCCAGGAAGAGAGTTTGTGGTTTTCCGGTTGTAATGGATAAGGTTTCTGCCTGAAGCGCATTGCCCATATAGGGTTTGTACGCTTTACGCAAAATGATGTACGGTATTCCAGATTTTACAGAAAATGCGTATGCCAGAGGAATGCTTTTTGCTTCTGCCGTTACAATGGCATCAAATTTAAGATTACTTGTTTTTTTAACCAGTTCTTCTGCAGCAGCTTCAACGAGTTCTGTATCCCCAAGAATATTTAAAATGGCAATTCGTAAACCAGGTTTAATTTCAAATAATCGTAATTGACGTTTGATTCCAGCGATATCAACAGCAAAATGAGTTTGTTCAGACATGTAGACAACCCTCCCAATTGCATGGGTTTAAGATGAAGTAAGTGTATCATAATTGGATGAAAAAGTAAGAATTACGAGTTAAAATACTGAGAGCCAGGGACGCCGACCCTGGCTCTCATCTAAGGAGGAGAAGAAGAAAAGAAGTCTTTTGTTTTACAATCCAATAATATCTGATCCCATGATTTTCTACTTGACGCTTACCCTACGCTGACCCTACGAACACCCAACAATTTGGGAAAGTAACCTGTTTTTAATCTGGTTTTGCTCTTCAAGTAGTTGATCGATATTGTTGTTATATACTATATTATTGGTAATTTTAGGATTTTCTGCATAAAATTTGAATTAATAACTCACTAAATATATCAAAATAGTATATATAGTGATTAGTGTGGATTGTAGATGATGTTGATAATCAGATTGTTCGATTCTCAAGAAAAGTTATTTAGCGGAAATTATTTTGTATCCATCTGAAATTGAAAGGCCACGCATCAATAAACCATCTTCTAGCCAAGGACTACATGGTAAAGGCGCATCCCAACATTGATCGCCATCTGTTGGTGTATAGATAAATGTCCCATCAATTAAGTTAACTTTTGTTATGCTAAATGCAGGAGTATCAGGTGGATAAAGCAGATATGTTTCTATAGAATTCCATGGTGCAAAGATATATGTACCCCAAGCAGTTACAAGAAGAAGAAATAATAAAATGAAATCTCTACTTAATCTAGAAAATCTGACATATTGAATACATCTCACTAAAAATATAGATATTGCTGCAAAAATTACACCATATGCAAAGCGTGGGTCAGGGGCATTGAGATACCAGTACAACAAAGATACCAGTAGATAGATATTCAATATCAGATCATGAGATTTCATTGTTTTCCAATTTGTTTTGTTTTTTATACATATAAATAAATCTATTGTGAAGAAAACGATATTACCCAAAAAACCGAGAAAAATGATAACTTGAAAGAAAAGTGGTTTATATTCTCTCCATGTAAGAAATTTCTCAATGAATGACATAGAAAGGATTTCTTGTATAGGAGTATTCGGTTTAATAGCCCAACTTTGAATGATATATTCCATTTGCTTTACCTGTTCTTGGGGAATACTCCAATCAAACCATGGTAGTTGTGACAAAGCTAAAGGATAAATAATCGTTCCAGAAATAATAATATTGCGTAGTACCCAAAGGGATAAATAGATTCCTGAAAACAAAATTGCGAATAGCACAGATTTTTTATTTGATTTGATATCTTGTAGTAATAAATAAATAGGAAGAATTAATATGAACGCACTAGAGACTTTAACGGTAACGATAAAGACAGATAAAAATAGGATAACCCAAGAATGTTTATCCCAAACATTAAAATCCTTCCTTTCTTTTTTATCGAGGAATAGAATTAGAATTATCCAGATTATTATGTCACATGGAATATCTGTAGATGGAGAATTGGCAAATCTATAAATCGATATTGAGGAAAATATAAAAATAAATAATGCGAATTTACTCGACTGGTGATTTTTACTAATCATTGCAATGTAATTAAGAAAGGTTGAAACAAAAATGAGTATCAGTAGTGCATTAATCACGAATACTCGTTGCCCCAATATTGATTTGTAACCAAATAAGGCTGCTAATAAAAACCAATTTGAATTGAATGCAAATCGACCGTGGAGATTCCCTAATCCATGGACAATTGGATATGTTTCAATCCATTTTATGTTTTGAAGATGGTAAAGGCCCAAATCGTAGACATAGATTGAATCTGAAAAATTCAATAGAATGGAAAAAACGCTAATACATATCACTGGAACCAATAAAAGATGTTTATTGTTGTTAAGCTTGAAGTCGAATAATTGGGAAATTTTCTTTCTTTTTATGATGATCGTTAAAAGTGAAATTAATATAAAGCAAGTAAGAATAATTCCATTGATATTGAAAAAAAAATGAATGGCCATTAATAGAAAACTTGTAAAAAATAAGCCCATTAAGAGAGTTAAGTGTAAATTTAATTTTTGTGATGCTCTAGAAGGTTCTATCTTTTCTATGATAGATTCTAATAGGAGTCCAAATGAAACACATATTATTACTGTGCAAAGTAATGCGATAATGGAAATGATCATGTTTATCCCCGATATGATAATTAAATTTTTGAATTCAATGTATTTATATTATGTCACACCTAGTAAAAAATGAAAACACAGAGAGCCTATTAATACCCCAAATGATATGAATTTATTATTATGATGAATTGTCAAAAAAAAATACATATAGAAAATGGTTTCATATGTGTAAAAATTGGTATAATTACTAAAAATTAATACCAATTGAGGCTGATATGAAAGATTTGGGGAATAGCTATACAAGAGGCAATGGATTACTAGAAAAGATATTAGCAGAACTCCGTGCCCAAAAAGCAAATCAGCTTATTCCTGACTATTTACGTTCAGGAAGAATTTTGGATATTGGATGTGGTGCGAATCCTTACTTCCTTTCACATACGTATTTTTCAGAAAAATTTGCGATTGATCAACAAGAAAATAGTGGATGTCCAATTGATATCAATTGGCATGTACTTGATTTGAATAATAAGTATCAGTTGGATTTTGAAGATAGTTATTTTTCCGTTGTGACAATGTTGGCTGTTGTTGAGCACCTTGATCCAATGATTTTGTCAGAATTAGTGAGTGAAATTTTCCGCATATTAATTCCTGGTGGTGTATTTATTATGACTACCCCAGCGGCATGGTCAGATGGAATATTAAAGACAATGGCAATCATGGGATTGGTTAGCAAAGAGGAAATTGATGAACATCAATATACATACACTTTGCCCTTATTAGGATGGTATATGGGAAAAGCAGGATTTGATATGGATAAACTTCAATTTGGTTTATTTGAGTTTGGATTAAATCTATGGGCGAAAGCAGAAAAATGATTCATTTTCATGAATCGTTGAATATTCATTGTATGAATTCACTGGATATTTTTTATCAAAAAACTGAATTATGATCCATACGGAAGTTTCAATAGTATGAGAGTAAAGGTATAATTTATTTGAGCGATTATATTCTTATATAATTGCAGAAGAAAATTCATTAAATACTTATACTAGGAATTACAAGAATACTATGCGGATTTTTCAGGTTTTGGAAAACAGCACAAACCAATCGATACAACAGAACCTGACCTGGTTTCGTAATTTATATGAACCTTTAGTTGAGATGGGACATGACATTGTTCATTTTCCTGCTGAATTAGGAAGGCAAGCTCTTCGGAAAAAGGATTCGAGATTACGAGAAAAATTCGGAGAGCAATTATTATCAGCATTTCATACGGCGAATAAAGAGCAACACTTTGATTTATTTTTTGCATATCTCATGGATGGGATGATTGACACGGATATTTTGGCTGAAATTCATCGATCGGGCGTACCCATGGTGAATTTCTCATGTAACAATATTCATCAATTTGATCTTGTTGACGAGATATCTCCCTATTTTGATTTGAATTTATATGCAGAAAAGGATGCGGCAATAAAATTTGAACGTATCCGTGCAAAAGCAATGTGGTGGCCAATGGCATCTAATCCTGTTTATTTTCACCCGGTTGAAACGCCCCTTGATGTAGATGTTTCCTTTGTTGGAGCGAACTATGCTTTGCGCGCTGAATATATATACCATTTATTGGACAGCCAGATCGATGTACAGGTATTTGGCCCCCGATGGATATTGGATGCGAACCAATCTTGGAAGACACCAACTCGGCATATTTATTACGCCTTACGATCCATTGTTGCCAGCGATATCTCTGTAAAGAAATCTGCAGATGCTCGTTTGCGGGATTACTTGCGCCATGTGGCATTGAATCAGCAATTTTCAGAATACTTGCATGACCCCATATCAGATGATGGCTTAATTCGTCTATATAGTCGATCTCAAATCAGCTTAGGATTCTTAGAGGTCTATGAAGGACATGATCCTGGCCGTAAAGTTCATCGTCATATGCACTTAAGGGAATTTGAGGCGCCTATGTGTGGCGCGCTATATTGTACTGGATATTCAGATGAATTGGCAGAAATGTTTGAGCCAGATAAAGAAGTGTTGACATACCGCTCGAAAGAAGAGATGCTTGACAAAGTGCGTTTCTATTTAGCTAATCCAAAAGCAGCAGATCGTATTCGGCAAGCAGGTTTGAAAAGAGCACTTTCTGAACATACCTATCAAAAACGTTTTCAAACCCTGTTTACAAAAATGAAGTTGGTACCTCATGCCTGAGGTAAGTGTTATCATCCCGGTATACAATAGCGAGAAAACAATTTGCGAGACCATCGATAGTGTGCTTGCACAAACTTATCAGGATTTCGAGATTATTGTGGTTGATGATGGATCGACGGATAAATCAAAAGAATTAATTCAATCGTATGGTTCAAAAGCAAAGTATATTTATCAGGAGAATGGCGGACAGGCCTCTGCAAGAAATACTGCCATTCGAGCATCGAGCGGAAATATTCTTGCATTTCTTGATTCAGATGATTTATGGCTTCCCCAAAAATTAGAAAAACAACTCAGGGCAATGAGTAGACAAAATACGGATTGGTGCTATTGTGACTGTGAATATTTCATTGATGAGACGGAAGAGGTATTAGGCAAGTATAGTGATCTATTGTATCCGGCAAAGCAAGGCTGGGTTGCAGATAAATTAATACTTGGAAATTTCATTGCTTCCCCAACCCCGATCGTTTCCCGTAGCTTATTTGAAAAAGCGGGATATTTTGATGAATCAGCAGAAATTAAGTCACGCGAAGATTGGGAGGAATGGATCAGAATAGCTATGCTTTCTAAAGTAGTATATGTACCTGAAATACTTACTCGACACAGAATTCATCAAGGCAGTATTACTTTCCAGGAGTATCCCGCAAAGGCATTTTCAAGTCATTTCGCTGTAATAAATAAAATAACTGAGATGTTTCCGAATGAACTTGGAAAGTATAAAGAAAAAGCTCTCTCATTTTATGCTATGCGGTTTTCCAGAAGTCATTGGCTGCGTGGGGATATCAATGCTGCTCGAAGTATGATTTCCCAGGCTGTGGCATGGCAACCTCAGAAGATTCAATATCAATTGTGGAAAATCCTCTATCATTTTCCTGGCTGGATACTCAATAGCATTATCGCTTTGCGAAACCGAATACGTGGAGATTAATAAGATGCGAGTGGCATTTTTTCTGCCATCATTGGCTGGCGGTGGAGCTGAGAAGATGGTGCTAAACCTTATACGCGGTTTACAGGCCTACGATTGTGAAATCGATTTGCTGGTAGCCAGCAGTGAAGGGGAATGGAAATCACAAGTACCGAATGGAATAAATTTAATTGATCTGATATCAAATAGGGTGCTTTTTTCTATACCTAAATTGATGACATATTTGAGAAAATCAACACCTGATATCCTTTGCTCAGCGATTGATCACGCGAATATAATCGCAATTATTTCGGCCATGTTAAGTCGCACTGATACAAAAATCGTGATCAGCATTCAGCGGATGAGCAACCAGATGAAGAAGGTTAATCCAAACAAGAGAGAGTTGATTGTAAACTGGTTGAAACCAATCTTGTATCCCGAAGCAGATCAGATCGTTTGTGTGTCGGATGGCGTATGCGATGAGATGGAAACAGCTTATCGCATTTCAAAGTCAAAACTGAGGCGAATTTATAATCCGATTTTAACTGAAGAATTATTATCTACTTTATCAAATCAGAGTCAAAAGAATCCGCGTCAAGGGGGTAGTGATATTGTGGCAGTTGGTAGATTGGAAAAAGTTAAAGATTTTCCAACATTAATATCGGCCATGCCCATTGTAATCAAGCAGCAAAGTTGCAAACTCACAATATATGGTGAAGGTCCAGAAAGGAAATTTTTGATTAACATGGTGAATCAGTTAAATCTTAATGAAGTTATTAAATTTCCAGGATTTGTGCCTAATATATTTGATGTATTTCAAAATGCGGATCTTTGTGTAGTTTCATCTATTGCAGAAGGATTTGGTAATGTGATTGTAGAAGCATTCGCTTGCGGATTGCCGGTTGTATCAACAGATTGTCCATCTGGTCCACGTGAAATATTGCAAGATGGAAAATATGGCACATTAGTTCCTGTGGGAGATGAACAAGCAATGGCAAAGGCGATCCTCTCAGTTTTACATCAGAAAACTGACAGAGCTGAATTAATGAAGCGGGCAGGTGATTTCACAATTGAAAAAAAATCTGCTGAGTATTACGCATTGTTTCAGCAATTATTAGCAGTTGAGAGGAAATAAAGCGATGCGAGTTGCGCATGTGATCACTGGTTTAAAGATTGGTGGTGCAGAAATGATGCTTAGCCGGCTGGTTAGGGAGCATAAAAAAATCGGCATCGAATCGATCGTTTTTTCATTAGACTCAGATGGAGAACTTAAATCGGTTATTCAGCAATTAGGGATTGAGGTTGTTGATCTTCGTTTTTCACGCAATCGATTGAATTTACTTGGAATTTGGAGGTTGCGCAATGCAATTAAAGAATGGAACCCTGATTTAATTCAATGTTGGATGTATCATGCAAATTTATTTGGATTAATCTCATCCAAGTTTGCAGGAAATTTCCCTGTGTTATGGAATATCCGAAATTCGACTTTAGATTCAAAAACCAGCTCAAGCATTACAATATTCATAATGAGAGTTGGAGCTTTTTTATCCTCGATACCGGAAAAAATCATCACTTGCTCCAAAATTGCTCAACAGGTTCATGTGGAAATCGGCTATCGGGAAAGCAATTTTGAATTGGTTCATAATGGATTTGACACTGATGTTTTTGCCCCTGATATTCATTGGCGTACAGAAATTCGAAATACAATAAATGTGAAAGAAGATGAGAAAGTAATAGGGATTATTGGGCGTTATGATCCCCAAAAGGATTATTCCACATTTTTACATGCTGTAAAAATCTTAGGGAATCATTCCAGTATGATTCATTGTATTCTTTGTGGCAGCAGTGTTGATGATCAAAATGCGGAGTTGATGAAGTTGATTGAGTTGTTTGGAATACAGAAACAAGTTCATTTACTGGGGTATAGGGCTGATATAAAGCATATTCATCAGAGCCTGGATATTCTGGTTTCATCCTCAGCCTATGGAGAAGCCTTTCCAAATGTTATTGCTGAAGCAATGGCCTGTGGTGTGCCGTGTGTTGCGACGGATGTAGGCGATTCGCGTTTCCTGATTGGTGATACGGGAAAGGTAGTACCTCCCAGGGATCCAATGGCTCTTGCGCAGGCAATAGAGGATATGTTATCCCTTCCGCAGGAAGATTTCAAGCATTTGCAGGCTGCAGCTAGACAGCGTATTGTGGAACATTTTTCATTGCCAGAAATCGCAAAGCGTTATAAAAAAGTATATGAGGGGGTAATTAATAAATGAAAATATGCACATGGTATACTATCAAATAGAGAATAACAGGCGGATTTACTCGAAAACAGATGATTTACAGGAGAGAAGATCATCATTGATCCAGGAGTCATTTTCGTAAGATGGATTAGATCTGATTATTCAGAGCTATGGTTGCTTTTCAATTCAGGACATTATTTTTCGGAATTCTGATTACTTTGCCAATAGGTTTTTTTGCAATCGTGTTATGCAAGAAATTACGATTGTTGGATATTCCTGGCTCTGCTAAACATAAACTTCATTCAGTTCCGGTACCCATTGCGGGTGGCATTACTTTGATGGCAGCCAGTACAATTTTGTTGCTGATATTTCGCCATTCCCTTTCCAATTCAATCATATCAATTTTCCTGCCTGCCTTGATTATTTTTGGGTTTGGACTAGCTGATGATATCAAGGGATTATCAGCGCCTTATAAATTGTTTGGGCAAATCCTGGCAGCAGTGGTACTGATTTATTCTGGTGTTTATATTCAAATATTTCATAATTTCATCGCTATCGATATTACTTCTTCATGGGCATTCATTCCTCAGATAATGGATTGGACATTAACAATTTTCTGGATCGTGGGTATTGTAAATGCATTTAATTTGATTGACAGTATGGATGGGCTGGTTTCCGGTATTAGTGCCTGGGCATTTGGTTTTTTCGTGATTGCAACCATTGAATCCGGTCAGACTGATTTATCATTTTTTGCAGCAGTATTTCTGGGGATCAACCTTGTTTTATCCTTTTATAATTCATCACCGGCAAAAATGTTTTTAGGGGATTCGGGTGCTCAAACGTTAGGGTTTCTGTTAGCAGCGATATCTATCATATATGTACCGATATACAGAATCCAGGAATCTTCATGGTTTGTTCCCATCATGCTGCTGGCCATTCCAATATTTGATACCTGTCTGGTATTTTTCTCACGGCTTAGAAGACGCATTCCATTTTATAAAGCGAATCGTGATCATACTTACCATCGTTTGATAAACATCGGCGTTGACTCTCATCGGGCAGTATTTATGATGCATATGGCTGCACTGATTTTTCAATGTTTGGCTATGATCGCCGTATCTTTGGAGCCCTTTTTTGCAAATATAATTTTCGGGATTTGTTTATTACTTGGTTTGGTTGCAATTATTATTCTTGAGCGACCTCGATTTTTAATGTCTTCCCAATAATTCGTATGGAAATCGTCATGTAGTTAGCTTGTATCGGGGGTTGAAGGAATTCAAGCCTTGAATTATGATTTCAGCAATAACTAACAGGTAGTGACACCTTTTTGGTAAAATACACAGTTGAACAGATAAAATCTGCAATTGTCAGGAGAAAAAAATGGCAAATACTAAAGCCATATTATTAGAAAAAATTAAGAACAAAAAAATTAAAGTTGCTGTAATGGGTTTGGGGTATGTTGGTCTACCATTCGCGACTGTTTTCTCCGAAGCCGGCTTTCATGTTACGGGTATTGATCCGATAAAAGAAAAGGTAGATCAAATTAACGCTGGAATCAGCTATATTCAGGACATCCCCTCAGAAAAAGTAAAAGCATTTGTGGACAATGGTACATTATTCGCCACTGATGATTTTAGCATTTTGGAGGAAATGGACGCCGTAAGTATTTGTGTTCCAACACCATTACGGAAGACAGGCGACCCGGATCTATCCTATATTGTTTCTGCAACTGAGGCGATTGCGCCATATTTGCATAAGGGTATGATTATCGTGCTGGAATCATCCACTTATCCAGGTACGACTCGAGAATTGGTGTTGCCAAGATTAACGGAAGTTAGTGGCCTGGAAATTGGCAAGGATTTTTTCCTGGCTTTTTCACCAGAACGGGTTGACCCTGGTCGTGAAGATTGGACAACAAAAAACACACCGAAAATTGTGGGGGGTATTACCGAGGATTGTGGCGAGGTTGCATCTGCCTGGTATTGTCAGGCGTTGGAAACGGTTGTATCAGTTTCTTCAACCGAGGTAGCCGAAATGGCTAAGTTGTTGGAAAACACCTTCCGCATGATAAACATTGGTTTGGTTAATGAATTGGCCATCATGTGTGATCGCCTGAATGTAGATGTTTGGGAAGTCATTGATGCAGCCGCTACCAAACCTTTTGGATTTATGAAATTTACACCTGGTCCCGGATTAGGAGGTCACTGTATTCCCATTGATCCCCTTTATCTATCCTGGAAATTACGTTCATTAAACTATACCGCCAAATTTATTGAGTTAGCATCCGAAATAAATACCGGGATGCCTCGATTTGTCGTAGGTAAAATTCAGGATGGATTAAATGATCATAGCAAGCCAATTAATGGCAGTGATATTTTAGTGTTGGGTGTGGCGTATAAACCGGATATTGATGATATGCGCGAATCACCAGCATTGGATGTGATTGGTCTCTTGAAGCAGAAAGGTGCCGCGGTCAGTTATTATGATCCATATGTGGCTGAAGTTTGCCATGATGATTGGATTTTGAATTCGGTTGAAAATTTCAATGCGGTAATTAAAAAAGCAGATTGCGTGGTGATCATTACCAATCATACAAATATTGACTATCAAATGATTTTGGATGACGCAAAGTTGATTGTAGACACGCGCAATGCGCTTGGATATCTGGCGAAACGCCATCCGAAGGTGATAAAACTATAATGAATACCTATGTTGTTACAGGATCATCCGGATTTATTGGCGCAAAAGTTAGTGAATTCCTGCTGGCTGATGGTCATACGGTTATTGGCTTGGATAACATGAATGATGCGTATGATATTCGCATGAAAGAATGGCGTTTGAACCATTTAAAGCAATTTAAAAACTATCATTTTTTCCAGATGGACATTTGTGATTATGCTGCATTGGAAAAAATCTTTTCCCAATTCTCAGAAATTGATGCGGTTATCAACTTGGCTGCCAGGGCAGGTGTTCGCAAAAGTGTTGAAGATCCATGGCTGTATTTACAAACCAATACAACTGGCACATTAAATTTACTGGAATTATGCAAACGCAACGGAATAAAGAAATTCCTGCTGGCATCCACTTCCAGTATATATGGACAGGATGCGCCCATGCCTACGCCGGAGACAGCCAGCAGTGATTACCCGCTGCAGCCATACTCTGCCAGCAAAAAAGGTGCCGAAGCCATGTGCCATGCCTATCATTATTTGCATGGCATTGATGTTTCTATTGTACGTTTCTTTACAGTATACGGACCGGTTGGCCGGCCTGACATGGTCATGTTCCGTTTTGTGAAATGGATCTATGAAGATAAACCCTTAAAATTAAATGGCGATGGTGAACAGACCCGTGGGTTCACCTATGTAGATGATATTGCCAGAGGTGTAATCCAGGCACTCAAACCTGTTGGATATGAAATCATTAACCTTGGTGGGCATGAAGTGATCAGCATCAACCAATTGATTACACACCTGGAAGGATTGATTGGCAAGAAAGCTGTCGTTGAATACTGTACAGCACATCCAGCCGATATGCGTGGAAATTGTGCTGATGTTACCAAGGCTAAAGAATTATTAGGCTGGCAAGCACAGGTAAACCTGGAAGAGGGCATTCAGCATCTGGTTTCCTGGTATCAACAGGAAAGGGAGTGGGCCAAACAGGTTAGTACAGAATGAATCCTGTTCAAAAATTGATACAAGGTTGGAAAGCGGATGCACTGATGCAAAAGGTCATTCGCAATACGGGATATCTCTTTAGCAGTAATACAATTGCAATGATTTTAGGTGCCGGGCAGGGTATTTTGGCAGCGATTCTTTTAGGGCCAGCCGGGTATGGTACTCTGGGATTGGTCATTACACTGGCGACCAGTTTAAATCGTTTGTTTTCTTTCCGCATGGGTGAATTGGTGATTAAATATGCTGGTCAGGATCTGGCAATAAATAATCAACAACGCGCATCGGCAATTGTAAAAACTGCATTTCTGGCAGAAGCTACAACAACCATCCTGGCTTATATCATTCTGGTGTTGACTTCACCCTGGACAGCAGCACTCTTTATCAAAGATGCTACTGTTACCGGTTGGATTGCAATATATGGTCTGTCTTTGTTGTTTAATCTGGTCAATGAAACCAGTACGGCAGTATTACAACTAGGCAATCATTACCGCAGTCAGGCAATGGTGAACCTGACGCAAAGTGTAGTGACAGCATTATTAATTGTTATAGCATTCTTCCGTCAAGGGTCCGTCTTCGATGTCATGATGGCCTATTTACTGGGGAAAGCAATTAATGGTACAGGGATTTTTCTTATCGCGTTGAGCAAGATGAAAAGCATGTTTGGTGAAGAATGGTTTAAGGCACCATTGCGATTAATTGAACAACCTTTAACAATGGCGCGCTTTGCGATCAGCACGAATTTGAGCGGTACGATCAATCTAGTGATCCGAGATTCGGATATTCTTTGGGTCGGTTTGTTTCTCAACCCAACAGCCAGTGGCTATTACAAGTTTGCTATAGCGATGATGAATGTGATGTTGATGCCAATCACACCTTTTATCTCAACAACTTTCCCGGAAATCAGCCGCAGTGTGGCCAAACGAACCTGGGGTGTACTGAAAGGACTTCTCATTCGCACATCCAGTCTCGCCGCTATTTGGACAGGTGCATGTATGCTGGGTGTTTTATTATTTGGCCATTGGGCATTATCCATATTGAAAGATGGTTTGTATCTTCCTTCATTTGGTTTGGTACTTATTTTGATTTTGGGTTATGGTATCGCAAATATTCTGTTTTGGAATCGACCATTGTTATTGGCTTTTGGAAAACCAAATTTCCCTCTGATCGTTACTTTCCTGGTTGGACTTGGTAAAGTCCTATTGATGGTTTTTCTGATTCCAATTTATGGTGTTAATGCTATGGCCTGGTTGATGAGCGCTTATTTCATTGTATCGGTTGGTATTATTGCCGTCAAAGGAATAAAACTGGTTTACTCAGCACATGCAGAAGATAATAAATTGCTACAACCAGGAGCGGCATGATGAAGATTGCATGCATCTGTACTTCAGATATCCCCTCTACAAAAGCCAACGCTATTCAGGTGATGAAGGTTATGGATGGCTTGCTGGCATTAAATCATGATGTGCGATTGTGGGTGCCAGGGTATCGTGTACAAGAGCAGGAAAGCCTCAAGCAGTTGTATGGCGTGCAGTACTTACCCAGGTTATCCTGGATGCCATCCAATCCGAAGTATAAACGATATGATTATATTGCTCTGACATTTTTGCAAATGCTATTCTGGAAACCTCAAATCCTTTATACCTGGACGCTGCAAAGCGCAATTTTGGGAATGTTGTTTCGTATACCAGTTGTTCTTGAATTACATGATCGTCCGACCGGAAAAATTGGCAAGCGTGCTTTTCAACGATTTATAAAGCAAAAAGGCAAAAAACGATTACTGCTGATTACGCAAGCCTTGCGTGATGCTTTGGAAAATGAAGAAAAGGTCAGTTTAGCTGAGGATTGGGTACAAATTGCTCCGAATGCCATTGACATGCGCCAATATGAAAATGTGCCAACACCCGCACAGGCGCGTAAAACACTGAAATTAACTGAACAATTCACTGCGGTGTTTACCGGTCATTTTTACGTAGGGCGTGGTATCGAATTATTGTTTGGCCTGGCACAATCCTTGCCTGAGGCACATTTTTTATGGGTGGGTGGTACAGAGGATATGGTTGCTGCCTGGCAGCAGCGACTGGATGTAGCCGGGGTTAAGAATGTAACCCTGACCGGATTTGTTCCTCAAGCAGAATTACCACTGTACCAGGCAGCCGGAGATGTACTGCTAATGCCGTATGGACTGCAAATCGCTGGCAGCAGCGGTGGTAATTCAGCAGAAATATGCAGCCCGATGAAAATGTTTGATTATCTGGCAACGGGTCGGCCGATTGTAAGCAGCGAGTTACCTGTATTACACGAAGTATTAAGTACTGAGAACACGATCTTTTGTCCATCAAAAGATATTCAAGCCTGGGCGGATGCGATAAGCCAACTAATGGATAATCCGCAGATTTACCAGGCAATGGGGGAACATGCACGGAAGACAGCCTTGCATTATACTTGGTTAAAACGTGCGCAATTTGCTCTTGAAGGGTTTGAACAAGCCTGATTATTTTGTTTGATCACAACCGCTAAGGAGAATCTCGTGATAACGAAACGTAATTTGATTGTTATATCTGTCTCTATTGCCGTTGCAATTTTATTAGGCAGCATTGCGGCAGGTTTATACGGATCAGCACATTTTTGGCAAGGTCTGCCAGGGGCTGCTTTTTTGATTTTTATTAGCTGTATTGGGTTATATGCAGCGTGGCATGTAGCAGATAAAAACAAAATAGTTGCCTGGGTGATGGTTTCTGCATTCTTGATCCGCATATTATTAGGCATTGGTTTTACCAGCTGGCTGCCGGAATATGGGTATGATACGCCACAGCAAAATGCTGGATATTTATTCCGTGATGCCTACGAACGGGATCAGGAATCATGGGGATATAACATACATGATGAGTCCTTATGGTATGTGTACAATGTTGGATTTGATACGGACCAATATGGAGGGTTGTTGGTAATCGGAGCGATTATTTATCGCTCACTGAGCACCGATTTTCATCGTTCAATTTTGTTGGTATTACTGAGTGCTTTTTTGGCAGCATTAGCCATACCATTTTTATGGAAGGCAGTTAAAACCACCTGGTCGCAAAATATAGCTGCGACAACTATATTTATCTATGCCCTATATCCTGACAGTATTTTGTTCACCAGTTCTCAAATGCGCGAACCCTATTTATTGGCTTTTTCAACCATTGGATTTTGGGCGGTACAAACCTGGCGAGATCATAAAGGCAAATCATTGCTTGCTTTTGCTATCAGTGCTGCATTAATGTTGATCATTTCATCAAAGATAGCCTTGTTTATTTTGGCTTTTTTACTGGTTTGGTTTATTCTGGTACATTATCCGCCTCAAAAACCGGCAACCCAATTGGTGTATCTTATTGCGCTTCTGGTAGGAGGGTTAGCTATCGCTATATTCAGTTGGGGATGGTTAAAATCATCAGCAGCATGGGAGGTGTTAGTCAGTGTACAGAATTCTGGCTGGGTACAAAAAATTGTTGCTGATTTAGGAGAACAATGGCAATTCCCATTCCTGACAGGGTATGGTTTGGTACAGCCGTTATTGCCTGCAGCGATTGCGGAGCCTTCAATATTAATTTGGAAAATCATTGCTATCAGCCGTGCGCTGGGATGGTATCTTGTTTTGCCGTTTATGGTGTTTGGTTTTTTCTCTATTCAATTGGAAAAGGATACTGGAAAACGCTGGTTGATTTTATGGACAGCGATTTTTATGGCGGTATGGATACTACTTTCTTCTTCACGGGCTGGCGGAGATTTATGGGATAATCCGCGCTATCGTCTGGCATTTTTGCCCTGGATTGCCTTGTTTATTGCCTGGGCCTGGGATACCGCGAAACGGGTGAAGAATGGCTGGTTGTTGCGCTGGGCTGTGTTGATTGGCTCATTTGTGATGCTGATCAGTCATTGGTATGTTGGACGCTACACCGATTGGTTTGCCCCACTAGATTTAACGCTATATCTGGGTGCATTTGGTTTGCTGGGTGTTTTGGTGATTGGGCAAGGCATTATGGCAGGTATTCAATCGCGAAAAGTCAATAAGAAAAACGAAGCCCATATCAAATAAGCTGGACTGTTGTGTTTACTGCCTGATGTTATAATTCAACATATCTTGACTTACAAATGTTTAGTAGAAAATAATTTTTGGAGAACTACATGCATGTATCAGTTGTTATCCCTGTTTATAACGAAGAAGAAACGCTGCCATTTTTAAAAAAGGCCGTTGACGAGGCTTTGAAAGAGGTTGATTTTTCCTGGCAGGCGATTCTGGTTAACGATGGCAGCAAAGATAAAAGCTGGGATCTGATGCGTGAGATTGCTACAAATGATCCGATCCACTATAAGAGTATTTTACTGCGCAGAAATTTTGGCCAAACGGCTGCGATTGCGGCAGGCATTGATCACGCGGATGGTGATGTGATCGTGTTGATGGATGCAGATTTGCAGAATGATCCGCTGGATATTCCTATGTTGGTGGACAAAATCAACGAAGGGTATGATGTCGTTAGCGGATGGCGTTACAATCGACAGGACAATGTGCTGCGTAAATTACCTTCCCACCTGGCTAATGGACTGATCTCCTGGGTTACAGGCGTCCATTTGCATGATTATGGCTGCACCTTAAAAGCCTATCGCCGGGAAGTGCTTACCGGTTTTCGTTTATATGGTGAAATGCACCGTTTTATACCAGTCTATGCCAATACAGTTGGTGCACGTTTGTTGGAAGTGCGTGTGAATCATCATGCAAGAAAATTTGGAAAAGCTAATTATGGTCTGGAACGTACTTTCAAGGTCATCCTTGATTTATTTACGGTAAAGTTTCTTAACCAATACAGCAATAAACCGATCTACCTGTTTGGGGGAACGGGTATTGTAATGATGTTGATTAGTCTGGCTGCTTTGTTTTATTTATTTGTCCGCAGAGTATTCTTTGAAATCAGTATACTGGGCTCTCCCATTTTCCAGATGTCGACCATGGTTTTCATTCTTGGTTTTCAATCTATTCTGATGGGCTTAATAGCCGAGTTACTCGTACGAACCTATCACGAATCACAGAACAAACGCACCTATACCATTCGGGAAATCGTAGATGGCAATGAATCTTGAACCAGAAAATCAGCAGTCAAAATCCAAGACATCTTGGATTAAGCTTGCCGGAACCGTAATCTCTGTTTTATTGTTCATCTGGCTAATGACACGTTTTGGCTGGCAGGAATTATTGCAATCCATGCTGCAGATCAAGCCAGGTGCAATCCTGATTGCTTTTGGATTGATGCTGCTTTCACGGTTTGTCGTTTCTATGCGCTGGTATTTCTTATGTCGGTCAAATCATTTACAAATATCCATAACTAATGCCATACAATTAACCTTTGCAGGTTTATATGCATCCAATTTTTTGCCCTCTACAATAGGCGGCGATGTAGTGCGTTACCTGGGTGGTATTCAGTTAGATTCGCAAAAGGTCAAATGTGCTGGATCATTAATCATGGATCGATTAGTGGGTATGTTTGGTATGGTGCTGGTCCTGCCATTTGGTTTGATTGATGTTCTGCCCATGTTGATGCGCGGTGAATTGGATATGTCTACTGATAAACCAGCTACCGGTTTTGCACTGGTTATCAGTGAGCGGTTTCGCGTACTTTATCAGAAAATACGCAAAGCATTACATGATCTATTCGTACAAATCGGGGATTGGGTCAGGCATCCGCTAACCCTTGTAATGCCCTTGTTAATGACTTTTCTACACATGCTGCTATTATTTGGCATTATTAATTTAATTTTCAACGGGATGGGGGATAAAGTGCCTTTCTTGCTGATCGCCGGTTTATATAGTGTAGGGTATTTCATTACCCTGATTCCTATTTCAATCAATGGTTATGGATTGCAGGAAATATCCATAACCATTTTGTTTGTCAATGTTGCTGGTGTATCTACATCCCATGCTGTGATCATGGCATTGATGATACGTTTCCTGATGATGACTGCCAGTTTACCGGGCATGTTTTTGTTACCCAAAATATTACCTGATACCAAGGCGAAACTTCGATAATACTACCTGATTAAAGAGCAATGTATGAACAAAGATAAAACCAGGATCTCAATACTCTTGTTAATTTCGTTTGTCATTTCAATCATGGGTTGGATTGACTTGCTAAATATGAGTATGGCTAATCATTTTATTCCTAATTCAATTAAATGGATGATCATTCTGGGTATCAGTGTTTTGCCGGTGTTATTCCCACTAGTACTGGTCATAGGGTATTGGATGCCCTCAACCAGAGATAGAGTATCTTATTTTCTTGCTGACATACAAAAGGTGAAATTACCAGAAATTTTACGTTTCATCGTTGTATTGACAATTGGCGTTGCATATTCCTTATTGTTATTTTCATTTTATGGTCGATTCTTTGAAGGAATTTACTTACGCATTTTTCTGGTCTGGAATCTCTCCATTATTGGCGCTATCTGTATTGGTAAACGCGAAAGCTCAGGCTTTTTATTGCGCATTGCCTTTACTACGATGGTAATTGGCTTTGGTTATGCGATTATCAGTTTGAATCGCGGCATTTCCAGTTCTGCGTTTACGTTGGGCTGGTCAGAAGCCAGCCGCTATTATTATGCTTCACTGTTTGCGTCCAGCAGATTGTATGGGCAACGGCTTGCCTGGCCATTTTTGCATCCCAGCCGTTACATACTTCAATCCATTCCATTTATCATTGCAGATTTTCCGATTGTGGTACATCGTTTTTGGCAGGCGTTTTTATGGGTTAGTTTGCCATTATTAAGCATTTGGGTTTTTCTGAAAAGAATTGTGATTCTAAAAGGATATCACGCCTGGGTATTTTTGATATGGTCGTTTTTATTTCTGTATCAGGGCCCAGTTTATTATCATTTATTTGTTTGTATTTTACTTGTAATTCTGGGGTATCAAAAGGATAACATCTGGAAAACCACCATTTTTGTTGTCCTGGCTTCACTTTGGGCAGGCATTAGCCGCGTCAACTGGTTCCCGGTTCCGGCGATGGTGGCAATTATTTTGTATTTATTGGATCATCCATTCCCTGGCAAGGATAAGTTGATAAAGTATTTTATTCCACCAGTTCTTTTTACAGTATTGGGACTAATAAGTGCTTTTGGATCGCAAGTTTTGTACGCTTTATTGTCAAGCGAGGAGCATATTGAGTCATTCGGCTCCAGTTTTACTTCTGATCTTTTGTGGTATCGCTTATTCCCAAACGCAACCAGTCAATGGGGCATTGTACTTCCCATTTTATTCCTCACTCTGCCTGTTCTGGTATTGTTGATCGTCAATTTCTGCCGCCGTCAGTATTCTACCTGGCAGTGGTTTCCCATCTGGGCGATCGTTTTTGTGTTGTTCGCTGGTGGTTTGGTCGTCAGCACGAAAATTGGTGGTGGAGGGAACTTACACAACCTGGATGCCTGGCTGGTGATATTATGGATATTGGTAGGAAAACTGGTTTTTGATAAAGAAATGGAACTTGGGATATCAGAAAAAAAGATTTGGAGACCAACCTGGCTGATGCTGGTTATCTTTTTATTACCTTTTGTATATCATATTGATTTTCAGCGCAGCTATACGAGTATCATTCCGCTACAAGTGGATATAGAACTTGAGCAGGAAGAGAAGGAATCCATACTAAAAAGAGCCGCAATGGCAAACGCTGATGGGCAAGAGATTTTGTTTATTTCTCAACGTCAGTTATTGATGTTTGAAGGGAAGGAACTTCCGCTTACTGATGAGTATGAATTATTGACATTAATGGAAATGGCGATTTCGAACAATCAGCCTTACCTTGAAAAATTCTCTGTTGATTTGCAAAACCATCGATTTGGCATCATCATTGTTGAGAAGCAGGCAGAGAAAATATCCAATCGAGATGATAGCTATTTCTCTGAAGAAAACAACGCCTGGGTTAAAAACATTACAATCCCATTATTACAAAATTATGAAGAAGTTCGATATTATTCGTATTCTCACTTAACAATTCTTGAACCGAAGCAATAATTGTGATTTTCAGGTGATTTACACGTGTTAGTTGTCATATTATTATTGTCTTTTGGATTTAGTAATGTGTGATAGTAGTTTATTGTAAAAGTATTGCATAATTTTGTACAATTAGCAGCGTAAATATTTTCCAAAAATTAACACAAATTGTTTGAAAAATTAGTACAATATGAATCCAATAACTCATGAAATGTATTTGAGGAAAGGAAAAGGATCATCCTTATGAAATCTGTTCGAGTTGAAAAGTTTCCCCAGTTTGATTTACCAAAATCCCTGGAACGATTAGGTGAGCTTGCATTTAATATCTGGTGGGTATGGAACCATGAAGCACAAGATCTGTTCGCAATGGTTGATAAATATCTCTGGGACGATTTAAACCATAATCCGGTGATGTTTTTACAGCAGGTCAATTATGCTCGATTAACTGCGCAGGCAAACAATGCTGAATTTTTAGTATTGTATAAAGAGGTTATGGATAAATTTGATGCATACGTCGGTGAAAAAAGGCCCTACTATTCGAAAAAATATCCTGCCTTAAAAGATAAAGGTATCGCTTATTTTTCTTTTGAGTTTGGCTTGCACGAATCATTACCGGTATATGCCGGTGGTTTGGGTATTTTATCAGGCGATCATCTGAAAGAAGCTAGCGATATGGGTATGCCCCTGGTAGCTGTTGGCTTTATTTATAATAAGGGGTATTTCTCTCAGCGCCTCACTGAAGATGGCTGGCAGGAAACCGATAACTATTTACTTGATTTCAAGAAATTACCTTTGCTGGCAGTGTTGGATGATAACGAGGATCAGGTGCTGGTTAAAGTAGAATTACCGGGCCGTATGGTAACAGCACGTGTTTGGCGCTTACTAGTCGGACGTGTTCCCTTGTATTTATTAGATACGAACCTGCCAGAAAACAGTGAAGCAGACCGTCAATTGACGGCTCGATTGTATAGCAGTGATTCAGATATTCGTATTTCACAGGAAATTTTGTTGGGTATGGGCGGGGTACGCGTCTTGCGTTTGTTGGGCTATAACCCTGAAGCCTGGCACATGAACGAAGGCCACTCTGCCTTTTTGACCATTGAACGCCTGCTGGAGTATATCAAGGATGGCAAATCATTAGAAGAAGCCAAAACCCTGGTAAAGAAAAATAATGTTTTCACGACACATACACCAGTCCCGGCGGGGAATGATGAATTTCCATTGTGGCTGATTGATAAATATTTCTCAAAAGTATGGCCGCAATTGGGTTTAAACCGAGATGAGTTTATTCAACTGGCGCATAATACCCAGTCCTGGGGAGAAACCTTCAGTATGCCGGTGCTGGCTTTTGGCTTATCCAATCAACGCAATGCTGTATCCAAATTGCATGGCCAGGTATCCAGAGAAATGTGGAAAGGCTTGTGGCCTGATAAGGTAGTAGATGATGTGCCGATTGGCTATGTAACCAACGGTGTACATACCGGAAGCTGGTTATCGGCCAAATATCGCAATTTGTTTGATCGGTATCTGGGAGAAGATTGGCTGGAAAATGTTGATGACGCGGAAATGTGGGCGCGTTTGGAGCAAATTCCGGATGGAGAATTATGGGCCGTACGACAGTTCCTCAAGCGCCGCCTGGTTAATTTTGCCAATCACAGGGCACGCAGAAAATGGCAAAGTGGAAAAATACAGCCCTCTCAGGTAGTGGCCAGCGGTGTATTAATGGAATCAAATATTCTCACCATCGGATTCGCCCGCCGTTTTGCCACCTATAAACGCGCCAATCTAATCCTGTCAGATATTGATCGCCTGATGAGTATTATCAACTCAGAAGAACGCCCTGTTCAATTTGTCTTTTCAGGGAAAGCACATCCCGCGGATGAACCCGGTAAATTGCTGATTCAGAATCTGTATCGCATGATTAAAGATCCGCAAACCGGAGGCCGACTGGTTTTCCTGGAAGATTATGATATGAAAATTGCCCGCTACATGGTTCAGGGTGTGGATGTATGGTTAAACACACCCTTACGCCCCAATGAGGCATCCGGCACTTCTGGCATGAAAGCAGCATTAAATGGTGTGTTAAATTTCTCCGTTTTAGATGGCTGGTGGCATGAAGCATATGATGGTAATAATGGTTGGGTTGTGGGTGATGATACGGATTATCAAGAGCCTGCCCAACAGAATCAGCACGATGCCGATTTACTTTATCGAACATTGGAGAATGAAATTATTCCACTCTACTATGGCAATCGCAATGCTGTCAATGTACCAGTTGATTGGGTAGCCAAAATGAAATACTGTATCAGAACGCTGGCACCACAATTCAGTATGCGCAGAATGCTGCGAGAGTATACAGAAGATTTTTATCGTCCAGCTTGTGAGTAAAGGAATTTCATAATGGAAAATTTCCTGAATATTGACTGGTCGGTTTTTACATCATTGGATGCATGGATATTTGGTTTGGGTATCTTTGCTTTACGGGTTTCCAACAGCGCCATTGATACGATTCGTATTCTTTTCATGGTGCGCGGAAAGCGCATGTTGTCCTGGATCTGTGCATTTTTGGTATCGCTGATTTATATTGTCGTGATTAGTTCAGTGCTTTCAGATTTAAGAAACCCACTGATTATTATCATGTATTCTTCAGGTTATGCCACTGGCAATGTGCTGGGTATGTGGTTGGAAGATAAACTAGCATTGGGACATTTGCAGCTTACCATTATCTCCAATACGCTGGGTACAGCACTGGCAGAAACATTACGCGAAAATGGCTTTGCAGTAACAGAAATTCCTGCTCGCGGAAAGGATGGCATGGTAACCGTTTTGCAATGTGATGTACATCGCAAACAATTAGCCGTGATAGAAACGCTGGCCCAGAAAGTGGATCCGAATTCGTTTATAACCGCGGAGGAGGTCAGGCCGGTACGGCGAGGCTTCTGGCGCTCCATAAAGTAATGATTAAACATAAAAGGATGTCCTTTGGCAAAGGGCATCCTTTTTTCTGGATGAATCTGATTTATTCTTTTTTCTTAACCACCAAACGTACACCCTTTGTGGATAATACTTCTACATCGTCACCATCCTTAATCGGTGTCGTGCCGGGTGACAGGATTGCCTGCCATAGTTCGCCATCAATTTTGACCATGCCTTCTTTGCTGATATCACTGGCAGCCCAGCCATCTTTTCCTGGCAAAGATTCTGGTCCAAAGGCAATGGGACGCCTTTGGGCTCTCAACGCAAAGGTTAATAAGAGCACAGAAAATGCGGCAAATACCAAACCGGTACCAATTACCAGATAGATATTCAATTTAGGGAATCCTGGTAATCGTGTTGAATTAAAGAGAACCAATGCACCGGCAATGAAACTGATGGTTCCGGCTGTGGCTAATGCGCCGTGCGTAGGTGCTTTGATTTCCATAAATAACAAAACAAAAGAGATCAATAGGAAAAACAAACCAAACCAATTAACCGGCAAGATGCCCAAACCGTAGGATGCCAATGAAAGACATACCACGCCGATAAAACCGGCTACCCAGCCGCCGGGATTTGAGATTTCGATTAATATGGCCTGCACCCCGATGGTCAAGAGGATAAAAACAAGATTTGGGTTAACCAACAGCAAGAGGATCTGCTCAATGAAGGTGTTTTCAAGATCCTCAACGAGTGCATCCATGGTGTGTAAGGTGATCGTTTCCCCATTGATTTCAACAATTTGTCCATCCAGTTGACGGAGTAAATCATCGATATCGGTTGCTTTAAAATCGACCAGACCAATTTCAAGGGCTTCTTCAACTGTCACGGCTTTGGCATTCTCGATCGTATCTTCTGCCAAAGCAATTGCCTCTGGTGAACGACCAGCCGCTATTGCCCGTACCTGGGCTCTTAATGCCTCTTTGATTTTGCTCTGCATGGTTTCGCCAATATCTTCACCTTGCGTACCGACCGGGCTGGCTGCGCCGATCGTGCTTTCTGGGGCCATTGCAGAAAAATGTCCTGCCAGGGTGATTATTGTTCCGGCACTACCCGCCATGGCATTGTTGGGGGATACATACACAATAACCGGCACACTGCTATTGCGAATTTGTTGGACGATTTTGGTCATTAGTTCAACGCCACCCCCAGGTGTATCCAATTCCAGGATCACTGCTTGTGCATTTGTTTCTTCAGCTAATTCAATACCACGTTCCAGATAGTCAGATAATACAGGCGTAATTGGGCCTGTGGAGCTGAGTTTGATCACCAGTGGTTCTTTTTCCGAATCTTGTTGCATTGGCTGGAAATAAACAGCACCAAGGGTTAAAATAATTGATAGGAGATATCCGATTTTTAGGATATATGAACGCTTCATTGCAAATCCTTATTAGCAGGGGAAGGTTATCCTGCTGATATTATTATTATATCTGTAATTTCACTAAAGGGCTTACAGGAACTTTTTTTCTTTCTGAATCGTTAATAGGGTAGATTGGAGGAGGTATGA
>JAEKNU010000066.1 GCA_016838895.1 Chloroflexota bacterium | reverse complement strand
GCGAGGGATATCCCGGGGAAGACCCTTATCAATGGGCAGCTCAGACACTATTTCCGGTTGCTTATGTTACAAAATTTATTATAAAGACAGAAAACCAGGACAAAGACTATACTGTTATGCCGATGGAAGTAAAATGGAAACTGGATCGTTCCCAACATGGATCAAAACGATATTTTTGGACAATGATGATAATGCAACCGGAATACGTCAATGATAATTATGTTAAAGAAGCAATTGCAACATTAAAAGGAAAGAAAAAAGAACTCCCTTATGAAAACAGATTAAGGCTTCATTCGTATGACGAGAAATTATGTGGACAAATATTACATATCGGCCCTTATAAAGATTCAATGGATCAAACTTTTGAAGTATTAAAACAGGAACTTACATTGCAAGGATATGACTGGGAACCGGATTCTCATGATGTTTATTTCAATGATATACGAAGGACATCAGAAGAGAAGCTTAAAACCTTAATCCGGGTCAGAATATGGAAAAAAGACAAAGCTCCGATTGAATTACAGGATCCTTTTAAACAATGGTGATATTAGCATATTCTCGGAGGGAAAATATATACCTTTGACATCAAAAGTTACATCGGCAAAAGATGGGTCAGTGATGAGAATTGTACGATTATATTCTACCGACCTGCTGGAGACTTTCTCTTTATACAAGCCCGGCAGATCCATTCCTGCCGGACTTTGTATTATTTTATTGGGTAAAAATGTTAGGTGTATGGCATACGCCCGCAACGCCCGATGAGAGTGTGATTTAATTGATGGAAATCATTCTTGATTGGTGTGCATTGTGCGCTCTACGAGCAGCACCCTACGAAAGTTATTTATTATTCCAGATCGGCAAGCAGGGCCAGATATTCCTCGCGGGCGATTTTACCTTTGGCGTAGCGCAGTTTTACAATTTCCAGGGGGGATTTCTCGTCCCGGTTTGCAGAGACTTTTTTACTGCCTGTGACACTTTTTACTACCCAGACGATAAGGATTATGCCGATAATCAGCCCAATAATGAGGAGTCCGCCAAAAAGCATGCCGCCCCATCCGAATGTGTTATATCCCATGTGATGTATCATTGTTATTTTCCTTCATATATGGTTTTTGTTTGTATGTTGATCATAAGATAAGAAAACAAAGACCGTATGAAGGCATTGTAAAGTTTTGACAAAGATTTTGGTGCGATGGGTAGATTTTTTTCAAATTGAAGGGAGGAGTTAATCATTAAGGGTGCGATGTCAGGGTTCAAGGGTTCATCCTGATATGGTGCGCACTGACGTGCATACCCTACTTTTCTACTACGACTACAACTTTATGGTTGTTGATTTTGCTAGCGGGTTCACCCCCACCTCGTATCCTCCCCCATGATCAAAAATCGATCATAGGGGAGAACGATTAAATTTTACCGGTCAATGCAGCTTCTACCATTTTGAGACGATAGAAAAGTAGTTGTTTGATTAAGACAATTCAATTTTGGGAAATTTTATTATTGTGATTCTTTAGTTGATATGGGCAATGCAAACGAAAAGGTGCTGCCCTGGGCTTCTCCGGCACTCTCCACCCAGATGCGCCCATGATGCGCCAGGACGAGAGCTTTGGCGATGGTCAGGCCGATGCCGCTGCCGCCGCTGAGGCGTGCTCTGGATTTATCGATGCGGTAGAAGCGATTAAATACCAGCGGCAGTTGTTCTGCTGGAATTCCGATGCCGCTGTCCCGGATGGAAAAGAGCATCTCGGATTTATTTTCACTGACAGTTAGCTCAACCTTTCCACCCTCGGGGGTGTATTGCAAGGCATTTCCCAGCAGATTTGTGAGTACCTGCTGGATACGGTCTGTATCGGCGAAGATGTCGGGAAGGTCAGCCTGTACAACGTGGGTGAGCTGCAATCCTTTTTCTTCAAATGCGTAGCTAAATTGATTGACGATGGTTTCAATCAGCGATTTCGGTTGGATGGATACCAGATTGAGTTGATAGGCTTCACCTTCAACGATGCTGAGTTCCTGTAAATCATTGACCAATCGCTGCAGACGATCAGCTTCTGCATGCACCTGTTGATATGTTTGCGGTGTGGCAGGAATGACACCATCGATCAACCCTTCCATGTATCCTTTGATGGCGGCCAGGGGTGTGCGTAATTCGTGGGTGACATCCCCGATTAATTCACGGCGCATCTGCTCGGTCTGTTCCAGCTTATCCGCCATTTGGTTAAAGGAATGGGATAGTTGATCGAGTTCGTCCAATTGATTGAGTTGACCATCCCCAGTAATGGCCAGACGCTCGGCATAATCTCCATCCGCGATGCGATGACTGATGGCTTTCATTTTCTGGATAGGTTCGACAATTTGACGACTGATGAAAAAGCTGGCGAAAATCGCTGCGATCAATGCGGCCGCGACAGCCAGGGATAGGGCTTCGTTCACGGCAGCCTGGTAATTTTGGAAAAGGTCCATTTGCATGGTTTGATTGCCCATCATGCCGCCCATCATGGTCTCCTCACCTGGCATCATACCGCTCATATGGCGCTCAAATGCAGAGGGAACTGATAAGCGTGTGGCGGCAGCCAGCACGATAAAGCCTACCAGGACGACAAGCAGATAGGAGAAAAACATTTTCCAGGCTACATGTGTGCGTAGATATCTAAACATCAATTCACAACCTTATCTTCAAAACGATAGCCGACACCGCGAATCGTTTGAATATATTGGTTATCGCCCAGTTTTTGGCGGATATGTCCGATATGTACATCGACCACGCGGGTGTCACCGAAATACTCATAGCCCCATACATTTTCCAGCAGTTGCTGGCGGGTGAAAACCTGTCCCTGACGCTGGGCCAGGAGGTGCAGTAGATCAAACTCGACGGTTGTCAGGTCAATTAATTGATCATTCACCCAGACTCTGCGTTCGATGGCGTTGATGCGTACATGTGCGAAGCCCAATTCAGCCGTTGATGCAGAGGGTTGACTGCCATCTTGTATTCTACGTAAGGCGGCCTTGATTCTGGCGATCAGCTCGCGTGGGCTGAAAGGTTTGGTGAGATAGTCATCTGCGCCTACGGAAAGCCCTACAATTTTATCTGTCTCTTCGGAGCGGGCGGAGAGCATGATGACATAGACGCTGGATTCACGACGTAGATTTGCCAACAGTTCTATACCATCCATGCCGGGCAGCATCACGTCCAGAATGACCAGATCCGGTTTAAAGGTTTTGGCGGCGACCAGGCCGGAGGGCCCATCCAGGCAGGACTGAAATTGATAGCCTTCAGCCTGAAGGTAGGCGGTAACGACATTGTGAATGGAAGGCTCGTCATCAATTAATAGTATTTTGGCTTTGTCCACACGATATCCCTTTCATTGAATGATCTTGTTCTTCTATTGTACATAGAATAAGGATCGGTAGGGGAACCGATCCTTACGCAGAGAGAAAGCTGTCAATAATTTAATTTATTCAACCATTTCCAGAAATGTGCCATGCCAGGTATGCAGGAAAACCTGTCCGGTATAGCCATTGACACTCAACATACCAACGGGGGTGCCGTCTTCCAAGAAATCTAATGTGTAATATCCGTAAAAGGCATAGGCTTCATCGGCTGTTTGATATCCGGGGTATTGCTCATCCAGATATTCCTGGGCGATTTCAAGTGCCTGATCCTCGCTGACGGTCATTTCAGTATAATCAGTGTTTGTATTTGAATCATAACCACCCATCATACCGCCGCCCATATGGCCGCCAAATCCACCCATCATGCCAGTATTGCTCATATGTCCGTATTTCAGGTTCCACATCATGTTGGGGCCGTATTCCGGGTGAACATTGAGGGTACCCGGTTCAAGTAATAATTCCATGGCACCAATGCCGGTGCTTTTTTCGCTGATGCGGGCGTAGGCGTTGTTGTCAAAGATCATGATTTCAGACAGTTCAAGGTCGGCATCATCCAGCTCAGCCAGGTAGGCGGTAAAGGCGGTTTCAGCCTGAGCGATGGTGATGGGATCTGCACTGGCAGCGGTATTTACACCCCAGCGGCCCATAGGCATGGATAAATCCATGTGATTGTAATCTCGGCCCATCCTGCCATATTCAAAGGATGAATCGTCATCATCATACCAATGCATCATGCCGTAGGGTTGGTTATTGGCCCCACTGAAATTGAAATGCCCAATCATCAAGCCTGCGCCAAAAACCAGACCCAACAAGACCAAACTGCCAAGAATCACTAAAGTGATTGCCATTGTTTTATTCATAAAGGATTCTCCTATCCAGTAAACGTAATGCTATGTGATTAGTTTATCCGGACCGGGTAAAGCCTCGATGAAGTAAGTTTAAAGTTATTGTAAAGATTTGGGATCGGGTGTGATTTATTCGGATTCGACGGGCAAGCTCCAAAATTTCAGCGTTAAATGAAATTTTTGTGGGTGGAGTGGGATGATATTCAGTTGAACTTTATTGCCAACTGAACCTGCAAATGCAGGAAGGGATTTGTGGAGTTATTTTATTGCTTTGCCATATTGATGGCCTGCTCGATGGCATAGGGAGTCATCTCATGGCCATATCCAGAAATAATATGCGTGGTAATGTTATAGCCCTGTTGGATTTTCGGATTGACAAGAATGGGAATAACCTGATCCTGTAAGCCATCTTCGGAACCCCATGAGAAATTATACGGCGTGGTGCGGGATGGCGGCATGGCTTCATCAAAGTATGGTGCACCGGCAGTGACGACACCTTTGATCCATTCAGTACGCATCAGCGAGAAGCGATATGAGAATTCTCCGCCCTGGGATAGCCCTAACATGACCACCCCATCTGAGCTTATTGAATAATTATTTTTAACTTCACTGAGGATTTGGGTCATGGGTTGAATGGGTCCGTTACCAGGGAAGGGTTCATAGCCACCAAAGGTAGGCACAATATACAGGATGCCTTGATTCGTGAACTGGTTGGCGTACCCCAACATCTGATCGGCAGTTCCGCCGTAACCGTGAAGACCAACCACCACAGGCCAACCATCTGCAGGGGCATCCCCTTTGGGTGGAATGACATAAACATCGTAACCGGCAATGGTTGTTTGCTTTTGATTCAATAACATGCGATTAATCACAACGGCATATCTTGTGCCTAATCCGGATTGTAAAAAGAGCACAAGTGCGACAACCAGAACCAATAGGGCACCGATGAGCATATATAAACTGCTGCGGCTTTTAGGTGCCGAATTTGTAGTTTTATCATTTTTTGGAAGGTCGATTTTTTGCTTTGAACCTATGGTTTGCATGGCTTCTGAAGCCGGCAAACCAGTTAATTCACTGGCCAAATTCATGGCGACCTGATCAGTGAGTAGTTTTGGATTAAGTTTACAAGCCTGCTGTAAGGAGCGCATGGCACTTGCCTGATCCCCTTTTACCAAATAGGAGAGTGCCCGGTTTAATTGAATACGGGCTGTTTCAAGTTTCTTGCTGTTGACATCGATGGCTGCACTGAGCTGGGCTGCCTGGCTTGTTTCGGCTTGCTTATGATCTGGCGTAGGCTGTGCAGTCGTAGGTGTTCCCTGGGGTATATCTGGATGCAAGGATTGTACTGTCTCCTGGGCAGGTGATGTTTGCTCATTTTCAGAAGGTTGCGAAACCTTTTGCTGCTGAGCGGGCGCTGCAGAAGTTGCCTGGTTATGGGTTGCTTTCAGGCCACTATTGGGTGATTGAGGCTGTTCAGCATTAAGCTTTTTCCATAAATGAGCGCCGGCTTTTTTTGCGAGCTCGCGGACCTGTGGATCAGCATCTTTTTCGAAGAGATATTTTAAAGCTTTCAATGCCTCGGCGTCGTGCGATTCGGCCATGGCAACGATTGCTCGACTACGCACCTTGGGATCTGAATTTTTTAAATCCTCTAACCAGTTTTCTTGCATACCCTACCCTATTTATTATCAATATTGATATGTGCCTATCTTATCACAATCTACGGGGAAGCAGGAAGGTTTAATTATTCATTAATAAGCCTATTTCCAGTATGTGAGGTTGAGAAAATTGCTTGTCAGGATAAAAAAAGGATGTGGGCGGGGCTGCGATTTGTTTTGAAAATCGCAGCCCCGCCCGTATAATGCAACCTAATCGTTTTGATTTGTTTATTGTCCGTAGGCTCTCTCAAACCAATCCGGGTTTTGCAGTACCCAGCCGGATTCCATTTCATCTTCTTCCCGCCTCATATTGAAACCATTTACGACTTCCCACCAAGTTCCTTCTGCATTGATTACTGGCCCATTAATGATTCTGATGTACATTCCTCGCTCAAATTGATTAATGATTTCAGCATTTGTTGAAGGTTCTACGCGCTGGTTTACAGGCGGTTCGCCTCCAGCTTCAGTGATGATATACACATCCCCGATGCGAAAAGCCGTTTCATTGTGCACTGATCCTCCTGGCAAAACGAATGCAGATATCCATTCAGGCAATGTTGCCTGATTTTTTTCCAGCATGTCGCGCCATGCTTCATCGGTCAGGCGCTGTTCTCGGGGTTGGGTGAATTCATAGTATGTGAATACGCCGCCCTGAGCAATTTGCAGTTTGCCTTCCAATGGCACGGCAATATAGATGCGATTGAGTTGGCCAACACCCGCCTCCAACACTGAATCTCCCGCGCCGGCTACTGCAGCGATAACCGGGATGGGATCCGGTTTGGGGCTTTCATGATAATCATCCTCAAGATCCATACATTCCTTTAATGTGATACAACCGTATATGTTCCACATATCCTCTTTGTCGATTTCTTCATGGTTTAATTCTTTTACTGCAATATCGCCCAATGTTGAGAATCGATCCGCTAGATTGTTTAAAAATCTGTAATTATCATGGAAACCAACCGCTGCTCCTCCGCTTGGCCATTCGTAATAATCAAGGTTATACCAATATTGGGTAATTGGATATAACTTGTTATGCAGCATTTTTGCGGCATAGGAAAGCCTGTAAAACACCTGCGGATTGGGTTCCACATAAGAAGGCGCAGGCCCGGAGGAAGGCGGGCCGCCTCCACCGAGACCTTCCGGCATTTTGGCGTACAAAACCGTATCGTGTTTTAATTCCGCCCAACTGCCAAGCATGGAGTTCATCTCTTTGTATGTCCAGGCATTACTGTTCATGAGCGGTGGAAAATAGTCATTTTTTTCTGCCAGTTGGGGCAGGAAGGCGTATAACCAGGAGGAGTAGAAACGATTTGTCCATTGTCCCTCGGGCTGCTGGCGGACGGTATCCTGCATTAATAACATTTGACTGTCGTAATTTTCATAATCCGTTTCACCGTATTGATCCTGTAATTGATAAGCGGTTTGTGAACCAAAAGCGGCTGCTACATCCAATCCGGATGGAAAAGATCGCGGATTTACCATCGTGCCGACTTTATCAAATACCAGGTTTTGGAAGATGAAACCATCCAGGGTGAAAACCTGACCCATAAAGCGCCAATCACGGGATTGTTCCTGCACGAAGCTGAAACTGGCAAACGTAGAATTGATTTGGGGCGCGGGCAGTTTATCTACCTGATTGAGGAATTCTTGCCATTTCTGGTCGTTCATCAGATCCGTAAAGGTGATATCTTCTCCGTATACTTCGGTCATGAGTGTGTTTAATTCCATGGGGCCGGGATCATCTGATGGACCGATCATGAAATCAATGAGTCTGTGCATATCCAGCCAGGTTTCATAAAGCGGTGAACCACCAAGGCTTGCCTCGTTTAATGCCAGGGTCATGATGAGCGGCGCGCGGCTGGGTGTTAAACCCGGTTCATCCCCATCCTGGAATTTGAAGGCGACCCTGCCAAACCAAGTCATGGTGTGGAAATAGGTTTCCAGCTCCGGTTTGCCGGCGTAATGACCCACTGGGCGGTAAGCACCATAATCATCCTGAAAATTTGGGATGAGTACAGAATATGCTTTTCCACTATAGGACATGATCTGGTCAATCTGCGGGGCAATGCGTGTTTCTGTGGCTTGATCGAGTTCTTTTTCCGGATACAACAATTTAATGGCAACGGCTAAATAATCCAGAGAAAGCTGTACGTCTGCTTCCATGTCTGTACCTTTAGCCTGTTCCATGTAGGTTAAAACCTGTTCATATTCCCCTTGTAAAAGGTGCCAAAGTACGGGGCGCATGTATTCCGCTTCCAGGCTGGCGAGCAGTTCATCAAAAGTGACATGCAAGCCATGGTAGGCGGCGTCCGTGGTCATGTAATAGGGCTGGCCATTTTCCCTGGCAGTACTGTTGGCAATATCCCTGAATTGAAGATCGCCGGTGTTTAATACTACAAATCCATTTTGACTAAGGAAGGTTTTTTGTTGTGCAGTAAGTCCCTGAATCACCGCCGGATTGCTTATGGCAGATATATTTATCGGGAGGGAATCCAGTTCAGGTATATAGGGCGTGGGCAGCCAGGTTTTCAGCACAACTTCACCAAACTGCTCTGTATAAATGGATTCAAAATCAATCGGTTGAGGGGTTAGTGTAGGTCCCGTTGTGGGCTTCATTTTGGTTGATGTGGATTCAGGCGGCTGAGTGGTTTCCCCTGTGGGTATGATTTCATTTTCGTTGTTATTGGACTGTGGCATGATCTGGCATGCCGTAATGGTAACGATGATGAGAAAAAACAAAAAAGTCTTTTTGTGCATGTTTGCTCCCCTTAAAACTGTTCTTAATTGGTTTATATTGTAATTATAGGTGGTAAATCATTCATGTAGCAAGGTGGATAATTGACGCATTATTCGGAATGATATAGGATAATAGACAAAATGTGTCTATTATCCTGTATGAATCTGCGTCCAAGTACTGAAGGATGCCGAATACTCCCATAAGATGATGTGCCTTTTTTGGTGGACGAACAGAGAATGAACGTACTGCGGCTATGTGCAAAAAACAGGACTGAATCGTTATAATACAGGTCATTTAAATACATGGAAAGAGCGGCAAGAGAAAGGTATACTGGTAGTATGAAAAGCTTGCAAAATACATTTTCCATATGGAGTTGTTTTTTACATCATATGGGATAGTTGATTAACCTGCAATGAATACCTCATCGTGAAGAAAGATTACGAAAACGAGACAAAAGGATAGTAGAAATGGAAAAAGCTGATATTGGATTGATTGGTCTGGCAGTGATGGGCCAAAACCTGGTTTTGAATATGAACGACCACGGCTTTAAAGTGGCCGTATACAATCGCACGGTATCCAAAGTTGATGATTTTCTGAATGGGGAAGCGAAAGGTACACAGATTATTGGGGCCACCTCCATAGAGGACCTGGCAGCCAAGTTGGCGCGTCCACGGCGGGTGATGATGCTGGTAAAAGCAGGTCAGCCTGTGGATGATTTTATCGAACTGCTCTTGCCGCATCTGGAAGCGGGTGACGTGATTATTGACGGCGGCAATTCGAATTACAATGACACCATGCGCCGCACAGCCTACGTTGAATCCAAAGGATTACTGTATATCGGCACCGGTGTTTCCGGTGGGGAAGAAGGTGCCAGATTGGGACCCTCCATTATGCCCGGCGGATCGCCTGCGGCATGGCCGCTGGTTAAACCCATTTTTCAGGCCGTTTCGGCAAAAGTGGAAAATGATCAGGGCGGCGAAGATCCCTGTTGTGATTGGGTCGGGGAAAATGGTGCTGGTCATTATGTGAAAATGGTGCATAACGGCATTGAATACGGTGATATGCAGTTAATCTGTGAGGCCTATCAATTGATGAAGGAAGGATTGGGACTATCGGCTGATCAGATGAACAGCGTGTTTTCAACCTGGAATGAAGGTCGTTTGGAATCCTATTTAATTGAAATTACCCGGGACATTCTGGCGTATAAAGACGAAAACAATGAAGCACTGGTGGAAAAGATTATGGACGCCGCCGAGCAGAAAGGGACTGGCAAATGGACCGCCATTTCCGCGCTGGATCAGGGTATTCCGTTGACCATGATCGTGGAAGCCGTCCTGGCGCGTGCCCTTTCTTCCTTAAAAGACGAACGGGTTAAGGCTTCTGAAGTTCTTACCGGCCCTGATTTCAAATTGAATGATGATCAAAAGACTTTTATTGATGACTTGGAAAAAGCCGTGTATGCTTCCAAGATTATCTCCTATACTCAGGGCTATATGCTGATGCGGGCAGCGGCGGCTGAATATGACTGGAACCTGAATTACGGTGGCATCGCCCTGATGTGGCGTGGTGGTTGTATTATCCGCTCCAAATTCCTGGGCAAGATTAAGGAAGCCTATGATGCCAACCCGAAACTGGTCAACCTGCTGCTTGATCCGTACTTTACAAAACAGGTCGTGGATGCGCAGCAAGGCTGGCGCCGGGTTGTTTCCAGTGCGGTGCAGATGGGGATCCCCGTACCGGCCATGTCCAGTGCACTAGCCTTTTTTGACGGCTATCGCAGCGAGCGCTTGCCGGCCAATTTGCTGCAAGCGCAGCGTGATTATTTTGGCGCGCATACCTATCAGCGTCTGGATAAACCGCGCGGTGAATATTTCCACACCAATTGGACTGGACGCGGCGGTGATGTGACCTCTACTGTCTGGAAAAAAGAATAGAGATTGGATTGACGATCACAAAGCCGCACGCGAGTGTGCGGCTTTGTTGTTTAACTGTCCATTATATGCCAAGTAGATAAAGAGAGGCAGTTTTTCTTACTGGCTAATGTGATTTCGTGGGAAAAATGAAATCAACTATAATCGTAATAATGATGATTTTATGATTGTTGGGAAACTCATAAACCGAACACTTCGCTGACAGGAGATAACCATATGAAAGACTTTACCTTTCCGAATAACTTTATCTGGGGCACGGCCACCTCTGCGCATCAGGTAGAGGGAAACAATATCAACTCGGATAATTGGGTGATGGAACATTTAGCGGGTTCTGCATTTGTGGAACCCTCCGGGGATGCCTGTGATCACTATCACCGCTACCCTGAGGATATCGCGCTGCTGGCAAAGTTGGGTTTTAACGCCTATCGATTTTCGATTGAATGGGCACGCATTGAGCCGGAGGAAGGCGAATTCTCCATGGCGGAGTTGGAACATTACCGGCGTATGCTGGCGGCCTGTCATGAGCATGGCATTACACCCATGGTAACCTTTCATCATTTCACCACGCCGCGCTGGCTGATGCGGGAAGGCGGCTGGCTGGGTGAGAAAACCCCGGATCGATTTGCGCGTTATTGTGAAAAGGCAACCAGACATCTAGGTGACCTGATGGGCGGGGCTTGTACGCTGAATGAGCCGAATCTATCCGCGCTGTTAGGTTATTTGCTTCCTTTTAAAATGAATGAGCAGCCCTGGTGGCCGTTGGCCGCGGATACCTTTGGGGTACCCCCGGATCGGTTTGGGTCGTTTTTGTTTGCTGATCCGACACAGGCGCATGAAGTGATTGTATCTTCGCATCGCAAGGCGGTGGAGGCGATAAAATCGGTGGGGTATGATTTCCCGGTGGGACTGACCCTGGCATTGGTGGATTTCCAATGTATTGAGGGTGGGGAGGGATTGTTTACAAAGATTCGTTACAATACAGGCGGTAATTTCCTGGAGCGTTTGCAAGGGGATGATTTTGTGGGCGTACAGACCTATACACGCACGCGCATCAATGCGGATGGTCTGATGGATCCGCCGGAGGGTGCGGAAAAGAATCAGATGGGTGAGGAATTTTACCCGCAATCCATTGGCAACACGGTGCGTTATGCTGCTGAGGCAAGCGGCCTGCCGGTGTATGTAACAGAGAACGGCCTGGCGTCCGAGGATGATACGCAGCGGGTGAAATTTTACCGGCAGGCGATTCAAAGCGTGGCCCAGGCCATGCAGGACGGGGTAGATGTGCGCGGCTATTTCTGCTGGTCGGCGTTTGATAATTTTGAATGGGTGAGCGGGTATGGTCCCAAGTTCGGCATTATCGCTGTGGATCGGGAGACGCAGGTGCGTACGGTGAAACCCAGTGCGGAATATGTGGGAAAATTGGCGAGGGCGAATAAGATTAGGATGGAGTAATTAATATGAATACCTCACAGGTTTTTAAAAACCTGTGAGGTATTTTTGGGCACGGTCTCCGTGCCCGCACGATGTTTTTTTGCTATACTCAATGGTATGGAAATGATGCAGGGAGGAGATCTAGGATGCAAATAAAGAAAACGCTTACGGCTCTACTTGTTGTAGCCTCACTAATCACAGGTTGTACTTCCCATATTTCAAATCCATCTACAGAGAGCAATATCAGCCCAACCAATACCGAACAGCCTCATCCGGAAACAAAAACACCTGTTCAGACTCCCACAAAAACCGTTCAACCCACTGAGGAAGGATTTCAATATGAACCGTTTTCACAGGTGCAGCAACTCAGTGACAAAGAGGCTTTGTTCGGAACATTTGTGTTGAGCGAATCATCCGAGGAAGGCTTATATTTACTGGACGCAAAATCAATGCAGATGACTGAATTGCAAATCGGATATATCAGTGCTTCCGAGGTGTCGCCGGATCAGACTTTATTTGCATATGAATCCTATACTTATGAAAATGGAGCCCATGTTAATTTGGGTATTGACATTATCGATGATTCAGGGGAAATTCAGCAGCACGTTAATTCGGACGGAATGACTCATAGTTTTATGTGGATCAACCCAACAGATTTAATTTTTAATCTGGGGGGCGAAAATGCACCAATTTTACGCTATACCCTTTCCAACCAGGCTGTTGACACAATTTATCCATACTATGACCCAAGTGGCTATCATTTTACAGGGTACGATCACTTTTACGGTTGGGAATTCTTTATTATCCATAAAAACGTTCACAATCCGGCTTTTACGAGAATCGTCTATCCATTTGCAGACAGTAGAAATCAAGGATATGTTTTACGTGATACAGAAAATGATATAAATCTGGCGGAGTTATTAACCGACGATTCTTTTACTGGCGCTCCCAAATGGAGCAGAGTTGGAGATAAATTTGCCATTGGGGGGGATATGGATTTTAGTTCAAACGATGGATTTGAGATCATTATTGTTGATAGTGATGGCAATGTACTTTTAACCACAGATTTTGCTACATTAAGCAAATCCTTTGACGTTAACTATTTATCCTGGTCCCCGGATGGTCAAACGCTGGCTTTTTCCTGTTCGATTAATCCGGTTGATAATTATAAGGAATATCGGTTAGGCATTTTGGAGCTCAACACTGCCAGCAGTGAGGTGTTTGATATACCCATACCGTATTATTGTCCGCAACTCTGGTCGCCGGACAGCCGTTTTATCCTGTTTCAGAATGATGAGATGGCGTCTGGTGAAGATAGTATTTTTCTTTTTGATACGGAAAACCAGGAGCTTGTACAGTTGATTGACGGGTATATTCCAATTGGCTGGCTGCAATCGAGTGAGTGAGGGAAGATATAGGGTTATTCAATCGATGGATGACCATTTTATATATTTGGATGGCTGAGATGAAGGATTAAACAATGAAAAAAACATTCCAAATTAGTATTTCTCTACTTCTACTGGTCTTTACATTATCTTCTTGTAAAGAAAAAGCGTTAATCTCTACCGACAATACATCTATAATAACTGGCACAGTAAACGAGAATCAAAACAAGCCAGACAATTCTGTAAATACGCTTGCTCCAACAAGTGAGAAAGCTGCTACAAATTTACCAAATGAGTTATTTGAACCAACACTAAATATTGATATGAAGGAAACAAAAATTCATGAATATATAACAAATTACGATAACAATGAATTGCCATGTTGGTTTGACATATGTCCTGGTGAAACTTCCTGGAATGATGCATCAAGAGAATTGAAACATCTAAATTTATACTTTTCAAGTCAGGAAATATCGAAGGATTCAATTTATCATGGAATACACGGATTTGATATTTATGATGATTATGTTATGCAATCTCTCTCTTATATTGAACAAGAAGGTATTGTAAGTGGAACAAGTATTCTTGTAAATGGATATACTAATATGTCCGAATTTCATAAAATTTGGAACAGATATTCTCCACAAAGCATTTTAGTACAATATGGAAAACCTGATCGTATATATGTATATGTTCATGATGATCAAGGATATGGTAGTCCTACAACAGGATATAATTTATGGTTGGTGTACGATAGCTTAAATTTTTATGTTGAATACAATGGTAGAACAGAATATAAAGAAAATTTTTCTATTTGTCCACGGTTTGAATATGAAGAAGATATTGGGGTATTAGAAATCATAACTGACTCAGAATATTCAGAACTTGATCTAACTTCAACAATTGATGGAGAAAAACGATTATATAGTGACCAAATGCAAGCACTAAATCAAATTTCAAATATGTCAATTGATGATCTATACCAAGATTTCATTCATGAAGATGGTTGTTTTGACACCTCACTAGATTATTGGAAAGTAGATTGAATGCAATATTATTTTAATACTGCATGAGTATTTTAGTAACCTAAAAATAGGTAGGCGTGACTCTCAGAGTCGCCCCAACTGATTAATTTTTACAAATACACTCTTTCTATCCCCACCACATATTTGGAATTTTTGGTCACTTAAAAAGGAAAACCACTGGCTACTCGCTCGACTTTGGGGTCGTGTTCGGCGTCGTATTTGAGTTCGATGATCAGGTTGAGATAATTTTGTTGACGCTGACGGAACGAGTTACCAGCGCGTTTGATGTTGTAAAAGGTCATGCCAGTATCCACAGATTAGAATCGATTAGGGCTGTAGGGACACAGCGTGCAGTGTCTCTACAGCTTTGAAAAAAACACTCATTTATATGAAAATAATGCTGGGAGGAAAATTTGGAAGAGAATAAGCAATTGTAGAGTTGATGTTCCTTTTCTTAAAAATTTAATTCTAAATTGAAAGATGCAGTATATGAATGGCTAGAAAATCCAACAGGAAGCATCTTATCGTTTTGATTTAATTTCATTTTTCAGGAAGTCTATAAAATGATGCATTTGTTTGGAGGGGGAATTTTTTTTGGACCATGCGAATACCATATTGCTGATAATTTGTTCTTGTAAAGGAATAGCAACAACATCGGGGCGCTTGTGATATCTAACGATTTTTTCCATCATCAAAGCCACGCCGCTGTTGGAGGCCACCAACCCCAGGATACTCTCAATGCGCAAACTGGCGTAAAAAATACGTGGTTCGAAACCTGCTTGATGGCAAGCTTCCACAGTTAATTCGTGTACGCTGGTGCCTTTATCAAACATGATGAAATTTTCATCGGATAATTCGGTCATGGAGATCAATTTCTTTTTTGCAAATGGATGATTTTTGGAAAAAATAACCATGAATTTATCTTTTGACACTTCAATGGCATCGTATTGATTTTTGTCCAGGTAATTATCACGGAGAAAACCTAAATCAAATTCATGGCTGTTTAATGCAGGTAAAATTTCAGCAGCCTCGCGTTCTTCCAGAAGTAATTGGATATCCGGGTATTTTTTTTTGAATCGGGCAATCAGTGAAGCAATATTATATTGGGCAATAACGGGAATGGCGATAATGGAAAGAGTGGGCGTGATTTTGAATGGTGCAACTTCATGGATCAAGCTCTGATAATTTACGATCATTTTTTTTGTATGCGGCAAAATGGCCTTTCCGGCGGGGGTTATCGTTATCTGGCGTTTGCTGCGATCAAATAGTTGGACACCTAAATTTTTTTCCAAAGCCATGATCTGTTTGGATAGGGAGGATTGAGAAATGTACAGTTCATCTGCTGCGGCAGAAAAGCTTTCCAATTCTGCTACTTTTACAAAATAGGCTAATTGTTTTAGATCCATGATTTCTCCAATCTATTCCATTATGGAATAGATTATAGCAGAAATTTGAATTGTTTTGTACGCACATAACAAGTATTGTGAATATGATGACCCAGCCTTTAGGGCACAAATAACCTATCTAGAAGGAGAATTGGAATGAAGAAGTTGTACCTAAGCGTTATTACAGTTTTTGTAATTACTGGCTTACTGTTGGCGGCTTGTAGTGGAACAACCGCTAATGCACCCGCAGCAGAAGCACCCGCTGCAGAACAACCGGCAGTTGATGCACCTGCAGCGGAGGAGCCCGCCGCTGAAGAAGCGCAAGATGCTGCCGAAATGGCTGCTGAGGATTTATCCGATGAGATTCCCTGGGCAGAAGCTCAGGAAGGTTCCCCATTTGACATCACAGGAAAGAAGGTCTGCTATTTGATTCCCGCCCTGGCAAACACCTTCTTGAACGGGGTAGCCACTTCTGTTAAAGAACAAGCAGCGGCAGATGGTGTCGAAGTAATGGTCTACGGCGCTGATGAAGGCGGTGTCACGCTGCAATTTGATCAGATTGAAAATTGTATTTCCCAACAAGTAGATTTCATTTATATGATGGCTGCCGGTTCTGCCGAAAGTGTGATCCCGGCGGTTGAAGAAGCCAAAGCTGCTGGCATTTTGGTTATGGGCGTTCCACCAGGAGAACTAGAGCCATTTGATGCGATTATGCACACCAACCAGTATGAAGATGGTACCCTCGTTGCTCAAATGGCTTGTGATTATATCAATGCAAAATACCCGGATGTTGATAAAGTACAGGTTGCTGTCGCAGGCAGCGAAAGCCAGGAACGACAAATGTGGTTGCGCTATCAGGGCTATCGTACCATCGAAGATTGTGAAAAAGCCGAAGTCGTCCAATACCTCGATATCACTGGCGACAGTATTCCGATCGGCGCCAGTACAGCCGAAAATATCCTGGCAGCCAATCCCGATGTCAAGGTTTTCATCATGCAATCTACAGCTCATGCCCAGGGGGCTGCCGAAATGATCAAAGCACTCCCCGACGTTGATCTTTCAGATTATGCAGTTTTTGCAGGTGATATGGATCCGACCGTGATCCCGATTGTAACAAGTTGTGAAGACCCCTACAAAGGTTTTGTGGCAATCGGTGGTACTGATCTTGACAAAAACACCTATGCCATCATGAAAGCAATGTTACAAGGCATGGAATACCCGATGATCACAAATGATGCATTGGAACCGCTGCATTGCGATTGGGAAACCCTCAAGTAATTTCCCTGATGATTTTCAAGAATATACGGAGAGGAGGGGGCAGCCCTCCTCTCTGATATGTAAAGGTGGAAGGTGCATGGAACCAAAGACCGTATTATCTCTGAAGAATCTTACCAAGAGATACCCTGGTGTATTAGCCCTTGATAATGTCTCACTGGATTTCCAGGAAGGGGAAGTTCATGCCTTGTTGGGTGAAAATGGAGCAGGGAAATCTACCTTAATTAAAGCTGTTGCAGGGGCAATACCACTGGATAATGGCATTATTCAGGTGGGGGGGCAGGATTATCAGCATATGACCCCGCATCAATCCCGGAATATGGGTATTGAAGTTATCTATCAGGAGTTTAATCTGGTACCAACGATGTCTGCTGCTGAAAATATTTTCCTGGGAGACAAATTCAACGATAAAGCTCTGGTCGATTACAAGTTAATGAAAAAGAAGGCGAAAGAGATATTCGCATTGTTCAAAGTAGATATCAATCCAAACACATTTGTGAGGGATTTATCCCCTGCGCAAAAACAAATTGTTGAGATCGCCAAAGCGGTCTCTAAAAATGTAAAGATTTTGATTATGGACGAACCCAGTGCTCCCCTATCGGTTTCAGAAGTTGAGCGCATGTTCGATATCATTGCCCAACTAAAAGATAAAGGTGTCACAATTATTTATATTTCCCATCGTCTGGAAGAAGTTTTCAGAATTTCTGATCGTGTTTCTGTCATGCGTGATGGACAGTATGTCACAACAAAAATAACCAAAGACACCAACCGCAAGGAATTAATCAGTTTGATGGTGGGGCGAGAGTTAAAAGAAACCTATCCTGCCCGCGCGAATCCGCCGGGAGATATTTCCCTGGAAGTTAAAAATCTGACTGGCAATGGTGATTATGATATTTCCTTCTCTGTACGTAAGGGAGAAATATTAGGCATATCAGGGTTGGTTGGTGCTGGCAGGACAGAACTGGCAATGTTGCTGTTCGGCGCAGCAGCCATCGAGCGTGGTGAAATCTGGGTAGATGGGAAGCATGTGAAAATGCGTTCTCCCAGAGATGCCATTCAGCACGGTATTGGTCTATTAACGGAAGACAGAAAAAACAAAGGCCTGTTCCTGGAATTGGGTGTAGGCTGGAATATCAGCTTTCCAATTGTACGCAGACTATCAAAATACGGCGTTGTCGATACCAAAACCGAGAAAAAAATTAATGAGCAATACAAAGAGCGCATTAATATCAAAGCAACCAGCATGGAGCAACGTGCGGTAACCCTGAGCGGCGGTAATCAACAAAAAGTGGTGTTGGCCAAATCCCTGGCAGCAGAATCTGATATCCTGATTTTTGATGAACCGACTCGCGGCATTGATGTGGGAGCAAAACAAGAAATTTACCACCTGATGTGTGAGCTAGCCGATAATGGCAATGTCATCCTGATGATTTCCTCAGATATGGAAGAGCTGATTGGCATGTCGGACCGCATTATTGTGCTTTGCGAAGGAACGCTGGCTGGTGAGGTTATGAAAGATCAATTTAGTCAAGACTACATCCTCGATCTCGCATCGGGTACACATTAAGGAGACATAAGAATGTCAAATTCAACCGCAAAATTCTCGGAGCTTCGGGCGAATGCTACCGTGGAACTGAGAAAATATGCCCCGCAAATGATTTTGCTAGCTCTGGTGATTTACTTCTCTATCATCTCTCCAAATTTTATGACCAGTCGAAATATTGTCATTATCATTCGGCAGGTATCCTTCGCAGCGATTAGTGCGGTAGGCATTATATTTGTAATGATTGCTGGTGGTATTGACCTCTCTATTGGCTCGCAAATTGTGATGACGAATATCGTTATGGCGATTATGTTAGTTGATTGGAATTTTCCACTTGCTTTGGCTATCCCGCTTACATTACTGCTTGGGGCTTTGTTGGGGGCTATTAACGGACTTCTTTCTGTTGTACTGAATGTGCATCCACTGATTATTACTTTAGGAACAGCCTCGATCTTCAAAGGCATGGGCTATATTTTTGCTCAATCGAGAAATATTATGGGATTTCCTGATGCCTTACGTTGGTTTGGGCAAGGTTATATTGGACCTGTGCCAGTTCCGATTATTATTATGATCATAATCGCTTTGATTGGTTCCTTTATACTGACCAAGACCTATTTCGGAAGATATGTTTTCGCCTTGGGCGGAAACGAAGAAGCAGCACGTCTTGCCGGTGTAAATATCAATGGCATGAAAGTGATCCTCTATGCCATGTGCGGTTTTATTTCCGGAATCACCTCTATTTTGTTGTTGTCACGGGTTTTTACCGGCCAAACCGCTACCGGGCAGGGATTGGAATTCGATGCACTAACGGCAGCACTCCTGGGCGGTGTTAGTTTTAAAGGTGGTGAAGGCACCATTTTTGGACTGATGACAGGCATTCTAATTATCGGTGTTTTGAATAATGCCATGCAGCTTGCGAGCTTCCCCGATTTTTCGCAAAGTGTGGTGAAAGGTGCGGTCTTGCTAATCGCAGTAGGCTTTGATGTTTACCAAAAAAGTGCCAAAGCAAAAGAAACTGTTAGAAAAGTTGCAGTTTAATCTGCATTTGAACGATTTATCATTTCTTAAAAAATGTACTAGAGGTAATTATGCAATCTAGCAAACGATTTGATCCAGATACCCATTATGCCATGCCGGGAGAACCTCCTCGTGCTAATACTGAACATATCAAAAGGCGTTGTCTTGATGTTCCATATGGAAGCCTTTCTGAGTCGCAAAAATTGGATATCTATTTGCCCGATAATGAAAATGGTCCATTCCCTGTAATTCTGGCGATCCATGGCGGCGCCTTTATGGGTTGTGATAAAGCCGATATCCAGGTTTTACCCATGTTGGAAGCACTGAAAAGAAACTATGCGGTGGTTTCCATTAATTACCGCCTGAGTTGGGAAGCGATCTTCCCGGCCCTGATTCATGATGCAAAAACCACCGTTCGTTGGGTACGCTCCAAAGCTGAAGAGTTTCAGTTTGATCCGCAGCGAATCGCTGTTTGGGGTGGTTCAGCCGGTGGATATCTATCATTGATGCTTGGTGTTACCCAGGGTCTCCCTGAATTTGAGGACCTATCATTGGGATACGCTGACCAGCCGTCCGATGTTCAAGCTATCGTTGCCTGGTTCCCGCCAACGAATTTCCTGAAAATGGATGAGCAATTGGAGGCATGCGAATTTCTACCTGCGATTGAATATCGCCATAGTGAAGAAAATTCACCCGAGTCCTTGATATTGGGCAACCAGATTACGAAAATTCCCGAGCTGGTGGAAAAGGCAAATCCGGAAACCTATATCCGTGCCGGACTGGCGCCTTTTTTCATCCAACACGGCACAAGCGATGATACTGTGCCATATCAACAATCGCTTGGTTTCGCGAAGAAGCTGGCAGCCATCTCGCCCCAAACCGTTACGCATGAATTATTACCCAATGCCCGCCATGCCGATGCTGCCTTCGAGACGCCACAAAATATTCAAAAGGTTCTAGATTTCCTTGATAAAGCACTTAGCTCCTGACACCGGAATAACGAAGTCAAAAATCAGAAGCGCGATAAATTCTATCCAGCGTTCAAAGGTGCTGGTTGGTGTTTTACTCTCTATCGTCCTCTCTACGGTGGTCTGGTTTGTACCACTTCCTGGTCTTAGCCCAGCAGGAAAGAAAACCCTGGCGGTAACACTTTTCACGGTTGTATGGTGGATTTTCAACGTCATCCCCCCGGCTTATTCCACCCTGATGATGTTGCTGGGATACATCCTGCTGGGCCTGGCTGCACCTGAAGCGGTTTTCCAAATCTGGACGCTGCCCTTGATGTGGCTGATTATTGCATCGTTCCTGATTGCTGCTGCCGTTACCAAATCCGGGTTGGCGGAGCGCGTGGCAATTTTTTTCATCATTCGCTATGCCAGCTCCTACCGCAGCCTGATTGTACTGACCTACGTACTGGGTTTTGTGCTCAGTTTCCTCATCCCACATCCCTTCCCGCGGGCACTGTTATTAATGTCTCTGATGCGGGTCATCATTCAGAAATCCGGAATGAATGCGGTAGACGCGGCATCGGTTGGTCTCTCGGTTTTTGTGGCAACAACTGCCACATCAACGATTTTACTGACGGGTGATTCAACGCTCAACATTGCTACAGTCGGTTTTAGTGGGCTCTCACTGGGCTGGTTGGATTGGCCCAAATATATGGCTGTTCCGGGTATTCTGGCTTCATTATTAATGATGTCGCTGCATCTGACCTTATTTCGTCAAACCGGTCCCGTTCATATTGATCGTTCTGCCCTGATGGTAGAGCAGCAAAAGAGAGGATCAATGACCCGCGTTGAAGTTGTTACGCTGCTGTGGGTGACGCTGGCGCTGCTACTGTGGAGCACAGATTCGCTGCACGGCATTGATCCGGCCTGGGTGGCTTTGACGGTTGTGGTTGGTTTATCCATCCCCAAAATTGGTGATGTTTTGGATGCCAAAGACTTGAGCAGCGGTATCAACTGGCCGATTTTGTTTTTTGTAATGGGTGCCATGGCGATCGGTACGGTTGGCAAATCGACCGGCCTGGCAGACTGGCTGGCGGGTACATTAATGCCGGCTGTACCACCGGAAAACCCGTATGCTTTTGCTGCACTGGTGGGAGGTGCAACAATGATGATTCACATGGTGCTGGGCAGTGCGCTGGCCTGCATATCCATTGTCGCGCCGCCGATGGTACACTACGCCGCTTCGGCTGGCTGGAGTCCGCTGTTCCCTGCTTTGCTGGTTTATACTGCGGTTGCCATCCATTATGTCTTCCCGTTCCAGCAGGTTATTATTCTGCTCGGTCAGGGTGAGACCGGCGGGTACAGCACCCGGCATGTGCTTAAATATGGCATTCCATTAACGGTGGTCACCCTGATTATCCTTATCCCCATCGAAGTGACCTGGTGGATTATTTTGGGATTGATTTGATTAAAAAACTATTATGAATCATGCTTTGATAATGGGGCGGATATTATTTTAGAAATAAACAGCCCTGACAGATTTTTTGAAAATCTGTCAGGGCTTTCGTACGGGCACGCTGCAGCGTGCTTGTACGATTTGAAACCATTTATATTAATTTACAAATAAACCCGCTCAATGCCCTCGACATACTTGGAGTTCTTGGTGACGGAGAACGGGAATAATCCTGAAACGCGCTGGGCTGTGGGGTCGTGTTCGGCGTTGTATTTGAGTTCGACGATCAGGTTGAGATAATTTTGTTGGCGCTGACGGAAAGCGTTGCCGGCGCGTTTGATATTATAAAAGGTCATGTCGGTATCCACGGTAACCCGGTAGCGCCCGTCGGTGGTGGCGAAGTACCAGCGGTAGTAGCGATTGAGTAACACTGCGTCCAGTTCGCGCAAATGATAATGCACAATGGTCGGGCTGCCTTTGGCAATCGTCTCCTGAAACTGATCGCGGTCAAAGTTTTCATCCAGCACAAAATCAGGCAGATTTTGCGATTCCTTGGTACCGACCAGGCCATCCTTGATTTTGTATTCCAGTATGGGTTTGCGAATCTTGCCGAACAGATCGCCATACCAGCGGATGCGTACTTTCCTGCGCTGGGGAACACCGTTGATATTTTCGTAGTAATAATCCATGGCAGGTGTATCCAGATAAATGTTGTTCACATAACGCGGCGGATAAGTTTGCACGAACAAGGCCGGGTGCAGTTTGATCAGTGTGCGCACCTGATGCTCGCTGAGTCCTTCAACGAGGAGTTTGCGTTCGTATCGATAGGTGTCCAGGGCTGTGTAATTCATTTACCAGATGCCTTTATTATCCAGGAAGGTAATACTGATGGATGGGTTGAGGGCATATAGTGCTTCGCGTGCCTGGCTGAGATCGCTGACTTTGCGCAGCTCAACCAGAAATGATAGTTCCAATCCTTTTTGACTTTCATCATAACGGAGCAGTTTTAATTTTGAGCAATATGGATTCAAGGCCGCCATGATTTGTTCGACGGTTAATCCAGCGGGTCCAGGGCTGGCAATATTAAGATGCATATTGACATCTGCCTGGGTTTGGCGCAGTATGCGAGCGACACCCAGCACAATGATGGCAACGGTAAAGGCCAGCAGGGTGATCAGGCGTTGATTATCACCCAGTCCAATACCCAAACCGATGGCCAGGAACAGATACGCCAGTTCCTCGGGTTCCTTGATGGCTGCCCGGAAACGGACAATGGACAAAGCACCCACGAGACCGAGGGAGAGCGCGACTGAGGAACGAACCACGAGGATGATGAAAGTGGTGGTGACGGACATCAACATGAAATTGGCTGCAAATTTGCGCCTGTTGGAAAGGGAAGCGCCCCAATAGATGTAAACCCTACCGAGTATAAATGCCAACAAGGCGGATAAAACCAGATTGATAACGAAGCTCGAGAAATCCAATGGTGTCGCACCGCTGACAAATAGTTCTTCCAGAAAACTGCGTTGGCCTGTACCGGCTTGCGGGGTGACCATGGGGGTGGTTTGGAAGGAAGCGGGGGGTAGTTGTTCACCGGGCTGCATTTCTTCCTGGCCTGGCTGCGGCTCTTCGCCAGGTTGGGGTTCTTCACCGTTTTGGGGTTCTTCACCGGGTTGTGAATCCTCGCCTGCAGGCATGGCTTCTCCCTGCGTCGCTGAGAGCATGACCAGATCATCCACTTCCAATGAATTTTCCCCAAAGACAAAAAATCCGATACCGCCACCGTGTAATGTGGAATCATCCTGTATGTTAAACAATTGCGTGTCATTCAAGGTGATTACATGTTGGTTGTCTTTAAATGAAACCTTGATGGTATTCCATTCAGCGGATTTGAAATTACTATCCATGGAATTGGCCAGTATAGTGGGAGTCTGGTTTTCTTCTTTTTCCAGGACGATTTCAATCTTCTCTTGTTCACCCATAACATTAATTTTGTACGTTCCGCTATCACTGGCATGATAATGCAAGACGAATCCACCAGGGGAACTAAAGCGAACTTTCACTGTAAATTCAGGATTACTCCAATTTCCATTACGGAAAGCAAAATTATCTGAGTCAATTTTTAACACACCATCCAGCACCTGAACATTTTGAGAATGTTCCCAGCCTGGCAAGGTGGCATCGTCAAAAGTTTCGCTAAACCCGCCTCCTTCCTGTGCCAATGCAACAGGAATAAAAATCTGGCTGATTGAGAAAATCAGAATGATTACAATAAATAGCGGGAGTATCCTTTTCATCGGGCACCTCTTTAGGGGGAATTTGATTGATTCAATAAATAAACTTGTGAATCCAGCAATTGTTGGATGTACGCATTGCGTTTGCCTGTTAATTTTGATAATTCTATCCAGCCGTTTTCATATTGTTCCAGTGAGAACCAGGCACCTTCACCGGTGTACATTTTGTCTCCGTTGCCTTGATACAGATAGGGGGTAATCAGCTCGTGATACTGATAGGTTTTTTGATAGATCTGTGCTTCATTAAAATAGTTTCGCATTAATAAATCCAGATAAGCAGAATATTGTTTACGGTAACGCTCCACTTCAAAGACATTATCAAATAACGGCGCGTGTTCGGAGATACCCACCACACTGGATTGCATGATCGTCATATTGGCTTCTCCGCCCCAGGTCAGGTCCCAGGGGATCCATTCGAACTTTCCGGTTGTTGGATTATTGAATAAATAGAAATTGTTGCCGGTATTTTGATACGAATCCCAGTTCATGGTCAAATCGGTCACGGCCTGATAACGCAGATAGCCATCCACATTGAAAACTTCTTCCAGTGCGGTGGCGAACTCCTCGGGGGTAGCGTATGTGGCGCCGTCGATGACGTAACATAACTCTACGATGTCAGAATAATCGGCTTCTTCTTCGTTGTTTTCCTTGCCATAGGCATATTGACCATCCTGGGTGGGGTAGGATTCAATGGAAGGCCCGTAATAGGCCAGATCCATGGGGCCGCGTTGGGCATGGCTGGCTTTGTAAAGATTGCCATCTTTGGCGTCCGTACCGAAACGACTGGAAAGGAATTTGCGGTCCACGCGCTCAATCATAGTATATACGCCCCAGAATTCAGCCGGGGAGGTATCGTCTGTGATATCAATCCATACTTCAACATAGGAGATATGGCTGGAAGGTATGCCGGCAAAGTGCATCATATCGTAGGCCAGCATTTCTTTCATCAGGGTTTCATCGCCAATGGCATTAACAAAGAGCAGTTGGCGCAGGTTATTGAACTCCTGATCGGCGATATAGGCGTCGGTGTTGATTTTCCAGGGTTTTTTTTCTCCGCTCATACGCATGGAAAACTGGCCGCGCATACGGAAACCGATATCTTCCAATGTCTCATTGAAGATTAAGGCGTCTGCCGGAACTTCGATTTTGTTTTCGATGTTTGCCCACAGCAAATTCCAGTTTGCCTGGGATAATGAGACTGTTACTTTTTCAACTTTTTCTTGATTGAAAACGGTCCAGTAATCGACGCTACTGGAACCGGGATGCCGTACGTTGATGATGGTAGTGCCCACGGACTGATTGCCGAGTGCATCGGTCAGGCGCAATTTAACAGTATATTCACCAGGTTTATTGTAGGTGTACTGCGCGTAGCCACTTTGGGTGGTGGCGTCCGTATCGTAGATGCCGTTGCCATCCAGATCCCATTCGTATTTTACAATCGCGGCATTTTCAGCTTCACTGCCAAAGGCACTGAAGTATACAGTAAGCGGTGCCCAACCCTGATTGGGCATGGCACTGGTGATGACTTCGATTTGATCGCTGTTTTCGGCTTGGGCTTGCGTCTGCGGCGGCAGTACGATGAAGAGTGCGATGGTACAAAGAACAAATAAAAACACTGACCCAATTTCCAGTACGCGGTAGAACGGCATTCTACGTTTAGCTGGCATAGGTACTTCTTTTGAAATTGTATTTTTAAAGATACCAATAATATTAAGATTATAGCAAAAAAAGTGAGATTAGAGAAATTTATTCCTACACTTGAGTATAGGAAAGAACTCTTCTTTAGTACACCTGAAATGCTGTGCTCTGGCAGGATGTGTATATGATTGGCTTGCAGTATCCTTATAGCGTTTGATAAGGAGGAAGGTATGCTGGAACGTGATTATTTAATGATTCAATATTTCTCAAATGATATTATCGACCGCAGAATTGAGCTGTTGAAAAGCGGTATGATGCAGGATGCAAAATCAAAGAAGCAGTCCTTATTCTTGACGGGCATGCTGAATCTGTTTGGAATTCTTGTACTATTCCTGTTCCTGGTGTTCATTACTGGATAACCCCGAGTGTAATGCATCAGAGAACAGGATGGTAGTGAGCCATCCTGTTTTTTATTAGATTCTTGCCTGGAAAGGCTGAGAAAGGGGACACGAATTCAGGTATTTGTCCGGCTTTTTGGCCGGTAAATATTGTAGGATTTGCAGATTAACTAACAGGGGGATTTCGGGTTATTATGCAAACTATGCGGAGGGAGAGGCTGTTCAATGGGGAACAGCCTCGGAAGGGTTCCAGGAAAATTGTGATAGTCGGTAAATTTATTGGAATGCAATTCATATGTGGAGTTGGGCATCCGCAAGGGATGCCCCTACCTATTCCTTTTTTTCATTATTGCTTCAGTTGCGTTAGTGCAGGGTATGGGGAATGTGCCCGATGGGTAGCAAACCCGCGCCGAAGAATGGCAATTAACTCCAGAATTGGATTCAACCCAGATGATTGCCAAAAGCGGCAGGAAACATCCTGCCCTACAGATTACTGGTAATGAAACCTGCAGCTATATCCAACCCAGGTTAGAGAAGTATTGGGCGCTTGACGCTAGGCGCATAACACTATATACTATAAATATGATCAAGTCATTCCGATGCAAAGAAACCGAGAAGATATTCTCTCGTCATAGATCTAGAAAATTACGGATTATCATTAGGTAAGGAGGTATATTATGGGTACGAATGAGAAATTAGCCGCGGTTCATCCGGGTGAAGTATTACAGGAAGAATTCCTGGTTCCGATGGCATTAAGCCAGCATCGGCTAGCGTTGATGATCGGCGTGGATCCTCGCTAATACCCATTGTGCGCTTGCTGCAGCAGGAAGAGATTATAGTTCAAGCTGAAATGGCTGGTTTGATATTCCCCAAT
>JAEKNU010000065.1 GCA_016838895.1 Chloroflexota bacterium | reverse complement strand
TTTAACAGCCTATGATAAAAATTAATAGGCTTCAGTTCTTTTTCGTTTGCCCCGCTTTATTGAGATGATACGAAATTCTTAAAATATAATAAAAGAAGAATCTTCGGTATTGTACCCTTCTTTTGCAGCTATGCCCAAAATTCTTATCCTACCAACGTCTCCAGATTTACACCTAACGCTTACATGATGGGAAATTCTGAATATCCCTTCGTATAAACTGGTCGAATCCGGCCAGTTTATAGTCTAAATCACCTGGTATTTCCGCCGCTTCAGTCGTTTACAAGACAATCAACAGGGAAAATCATATACATTATATTGCGATATAGAAATTGGCAAACATTTAACGCTTGATGTTAGAGAATATTGGTCTCTCATATTGTGTTAACTCCGAAAGGGTTTTGTATATAATCCTTTTAAGATCGTTGCAACTAATTAATAGCTCAGTAGTTAACCCAACTTAATTGATTTTTGGAAATAATATCATGATAATGAATCTTAGCGACAATACTCGTGTTTGGCGATATATGAGTTTTTCTAAGCTTGTTTGGATGCTCCAGAATAAGCGGCTTTGGTTATCAAACGCCAATATGCTTGGAGACAAATGGGAGCTGATGCCGCTAGGTCAACAACTAAACTCGCACATTATAAATCGTCCACCCACTCAGTCAGCAGAAGATGCTACTTTTGAACTTGCAGAGAAGGTGAAATTATTACGTAAAAATACTTATATTAACTGCTGGACTGCCTCTGAACATGAGTCGCACGCACTCTGGAAGATTTTTTGTCCATCATCTGAAGGCGTGGCAATTCAGACCACACTTGGAAGGTTAAAGCAGTCAATTGGATTGCCTATTGTTCCAGTGAGTTATGGTTCTCATGATGCATTGGAGTCATCGCCTGATCCAATTAATTTGTTAATGCAAAAACGACCAATGTTTGAATATGAGCAGGAAGTAAGAATTATTCTTGTGCAAGACTACTCTGATTCAAGACACTCAAATAGGCAAACTATTGGAGTCGAGGTAGACTGGGATCCCGAGATTCATTTGGAAATGATCTGGGTTCATCCCGAGGCAGGATTTTGGTTTATGGAAGCGGTGTCGAAATTAGTTTCAATGATGGCGCCGAAATTGTCACATGAAAGTACACCGCTGGTTGCATGGTCGAAGATGAACTCAGGGCTTCCCTTCTAATGGTAGTCGTCACCCAAAATGAAATGCAGCTGACTAGTGGGGAACCTTTGACATTTTGGGGGGGTTCCTGCAGTTGAGCATTTTCCATGCCCGCCACACTTGCAAATATAGCAAATCGTTAGGCTTGACTATTCAATATTTAGCAATTAAGGAATAAATATGATTACAGACCCAAATTGGTTACTCTCGACAATTGTTCAATCTACCGCTGCATTTGTTGCAATTGTAGCAGGATTTGTGATTAACAGATTATTGGCTTTATCAGCCGAAAGAAATAGTCTTCAGATAAAAATAAGAGATATTAAACTTGTATTTGATATAAACAAACAAAATCTAGAAAATTTAGAAAACCAACTATTAGATTGGGACGCCAGGGACTTTCTAGAAGATTCTGATGTTTTGGAAATGTTAATCGAGTCTGGTGGTCAAATTTCTCTTGCTGACATATTAAAGCAGGTTTCGGATATCAACAGAAGTGAAGATGATCTACGTCAATATTGGGAAGAAGCAGTTATTGTAACAAAAGAAGCCGTTCAGCTCATGAGAGAGAATTTTTCTAAATTAATTGAACAAGATGATGATATCGATATTTTTTTTAGAAATTTAGGAATAGATCTTTCATCATATCGCAAAAAAATTTATAAACATGCATATTACCATTTCTTGAATGAATATAATGAACGTCAAAACCCTTATGGATTAGTATCAAGCTATGTAGTATCTCAGGCAGTAAATATGCCTGATCTTCGTACTATTGACGAAGATAACAGATATAGAACAATAGAAAATGAGATTGAATTCTTTAAGCGTGAAAAACATTCTCAGGAAATTCAATTAAATGACTTAGAAGCTCAACTAAAACAACTTGGACAACCAAAAGGTTTAGTACTGGGAATAATTTTTTTAGCTTATTTTTCAGTCGTTGGTATCCTGATTCCTGTTTATTTATTACCATTCCCTGTCGAAGAGTTCACACCCATTTATAAGAATATTATTTTTTCTCTATTCTTTAGTGGACTTGTTTTTTTCTTTACTTACTTAATAATTCTGTTTCGTCAACTATCAAATACTCAAAATAATGATAATTCAGAATCAAAAAAAATATACGAAACACGCGAAAGATATATGGGAATTCTCAATAATGCCCCGGATGTTGAGCCGGAGGATGAGGATCGGTTGTAGGTCAATGCCCAGGTGTAATTTATTGAGAACTGGCGCTGCTGCACCCCCTCCGTCGACCGGATAAGTTGGTTTTCCTAATTACTTGAGAACCAGTCGACACCTCCCCCAAAATCCTGAGAAGCGGATTTTATGGGAGGAGAAGATGAGCGAATGGTAATAATGATTAATTATGACCCGCAGGTCATCTTCCTCAATCCCGCTAATTTCCTGGTCTTCCGAAAATTCATTCCTCATCGAATCTTTGCTTCTTTAAATTCTACATAATCAAAATAATTTTCTTCCAGCCAATTCTTCGCGTTCTCGGACAAATATACATATCCAACATCTTTTGCCCTGAAAAAATCCAAATGAGGTAGTGTTTCTTTAAGCAGATAAATATCCATTTTCCATGAATGCCCTTCCCTTTTTACCTTCTCAACCAAAGCCAATTGTTCCAGACACAATTCCCAAAGTTCACCCATTTGTTCGGCCAATTCATCTGAATGGGGGCGTTCTAGAATATAATCTGCTGGCTCACCACTTTCAGGATAAAATTGGGGATCTTCCAAGTTTTGATCCCATGTTTCCCAATCAATATATACAATACGTTTTTTAATAACTGGTTTAAATGCAAATCCTTTTAAGCCGGATGTTTCCAATGCCAATTTAAAATCATCGGTAGCCACTATATCCAAACATTCATCTACGATAGGAGGTACAAAAGGTCCAGTACGCTCCAGTTGGAGCAAACCATTTTCATTACGCCCCTGGTGCATGGTCATACCAGTATAAAGAATGCTTCCGTAGTCCCCCCAAGGTAGATTGGATGGATTTCTAAAAATATAGATTTTGGTTTCCATAATCAATTCCCCATTTTTCATTTGTCACCAACAAGTTCAATAAAATCAAATTTTTATACCCTAACCCGCACATCTCGATACTTCGGAAACTCAGTACAAGTTCCATATCTCGATTCCACTCGATACAGGCATCTCGGCTGTGCTCGATACAGGAATTTCGACTGCACTCAATACAAGCTCGTTCTCCCCCTACCCGCGCATCTCGATTCCACTCGATGAGCTACGCTCGATACAAGCTCGATGAGCTAAATTGTTTAATCTTCAATTGTGACCCACAGTTCATCTTCCATGATCCCGCTGACTTCCTGGTCTTCTGGGGTTAGCGGATCATCCATGCGTACTTGCAGCATGATCCCGGCGGTGCGCACGCCGTTGGGCGTCATTACGCGGCGGATGCTGTAGCGCAGGAAGTACTTATGCACCAGCTCATCATTCAAGACCGACTTCACAGTACGCACACTCACTGCTGCACGTTCGGCCAGCTCGGACATTTCTGTTTCGATCTCGTTGCGTAATTCGCCGGTGAGCGGGTTCCAGTAGCACATGGAGCGTGCCGCCAGAATCACGGTCATGGCGGAGTGGCCGATCAAACCCAGCCAGTGCTGGAAGAAGTAATTGGTGATAAACATACCCCGCTCGGGCTGGATAATGCGGGCGCGTTCACTGCCGTAGGCGCGCTGCAGCATCACCTTTCGTTTGGAGCTGCTTTGCTTGCCCCGGGCGGGTTTTTCATCCCCTGCTTCCCCTGCATCATCAGAGGCGGTAGTCAAAGGCATTTGATTCTCTGCCGCTACCACAGGCTGATAATGATCATTGGCAATCACAAAACGCATCTTCACCGGCGCGGTCTGGTAATAGCCTTCCAGCATGCGTGAAATGCGGCCTTTTAATCGGCTTTCGACCCAATCCCTTGCATAGGGATTAACGGCGGCCACCGTGAATTTTTCATTTTCATAATCAATTGGCTTGAGCGGTTCCACCCAGGTCTCGAACTGTGCGCGCGACATTTCATGCCTTAACTGCGCCCTGACCATTTCCCACGCTTCCCACGGGGTAATGGCCTGTTCCTGTTTGGTTGCTAATTCTGCCAATGTACTCATATCGTCATCCTAGCGGATTTATCCAACACTCACAACAAAAAGAAAGTGGCATTTAATAGGGATTTTTCAGTAAATCGTTCGACCATTAATCCAGGGTTGGAGATTAAACAAAGGGCAATAACGTCTATACGCATGAATACTTTATTCCAAAAATTAGTATCGTTTTTTCTACCATAAATTCGGTTAACTGCGTATAGCTGTGTCACTTTAGCCTACCATCCGTTCGACAAGGTCAGTTAATTCGGCGGGATTCAATTCTTCCACCCGATTCCAGCGCGCTGTGGCGATACGCGTGAGGATACCGACCGTCTCACCTACCGATACTTTGCGGTCCAGTAATTTGCTGAATCGTTCCTGCCAGACATTAATTTCCGATATTTCTCCCTGGGACAAGGTCACACCAACTTTTCGGCGCGGGATGGGTGCAGCCGGACGACCCGGCGATCGCATCATCACCTGCACCGGAACCCTGCGGGCTTCATAAAGCTGTACCCAGGCCGATTTCTTCGTATTGGATTTTGGAGTCATTAGTTAATCACCTTACGTACAATATTTTGTGTAATATACGTTTCATCACTTTGTAAAACGCCATCCGTGGCTAGCGCACATAAACGGATAATCTCCCGGGGCACACCCTGGGACGTTTCATACAATAATTCAAAAGCATCATCATCCACCAGGGGTTCGCTTCTGCCGGCCACATGCAGCCGGAAAAGCACCATTTGCAATGCACTGGATAGGGTCAGGGGAGGCAGCGCCAGGCGCACAAACACACGCGCGTTGACCGCTTTATTGGTTTCAAAGAGCGGCGTCATCTCACTTTGACCAAAGGCCAGAATCTGTACCACTTTGGCGTCATAATCAAAGTTGTACAGCCGGTGAATCACTTCTAATGCCTCAATATCCATCAATTGTGCGTCATCTAATAGTACAATTACATTACGGTTTTTCGTGAAGGCTTCGGCCATCATTTTTTCCAGGCCTTCCATCTGCCGTTGCAAACTCCGTTGGGGTGCAACGCCCAATGCAGTGGAAATCTGACGGGCAGCATCCATTGCTGATTTGAATGCTGCTGTATGGATGTAACAAACATCCACGCCATCTTCGGCGGCATATACATCGTACAAGCGGCGGGCGAGGGAGCTTTTGCCCATGCCCATATCACCGGTGATCAGCCCCAGGCCTCGGCGGCGGGCAATCACACCCTGTGCCTGACGATATACTGCCAGATGCTCAGGCCCTAAATATAAATAGCGAGGATCAGCAGACAATTTGAAAGGATCTTCATTGAGACCCAATCGCTCCAGATGCGCCATGCGCCATTCTTCTTCGCTTAACGGATTAACCATAATTGCACTTCCTGATTGGTTTCTGCTGCTATTATTACACTAATTCGGGTTAAATTCAATAGAATTATCGTAATTCGTACCTAGAACCCAGTAATTAGCGTTATTTAATTGAATTCTACCTTATTTTATGCTAATATTGTGTTAATTACAAATAATTATCATAATTTCAATTTTACGCGCAAGGAAAAGATAAAATGACCGTAATTTTGACAGTAGCCAACGAAAAAGGAGGGGTAGGCAAAACCACTACCGCAGTGAACCTTGCTGCCGGATTAGCCCTGCGCTTGCGCGATGAAGCTGCCCCCAAAAGTCGTGTTTTATTGATTGATATGGATCCGCAAGGCCATGCCCTGTTAGCCACCGCCTACGGCAGCGAGACCGTTACTGCACAGGAATCGCTATCGGCATTATTAACCGAAACACCGCCGCCTTCGATTCAGCGTATGCTGCGGGTTTCCCAAAATCACGAGAACCTGTTTTTCCTGCCCAGCAACCGTGCTTCAATGGTAGATGCTTCGCGTGTGCTGCCTACGCTGATGGCCAACGAAAGCCGCCTGAAAAATGCCATCCAGCCTATCCTCGATCAATTTGGGTACATCATCATCGATACACCGCCCACCACCGGCGATCTTCTGATCAACTCCCTGGTGGCTTCGACGCATGTACTCATCCCGGTTGAAACCAGCTATCTGGGCGTTTCCGGGTTGCGCGAATTACAGCGCACCATCGAAGAAGTGCGCATGCACTTCCAACCCAACCTGAAAGTTTTGGGCTATCTGCCAACCTTATGCGAGGAACAGCGCGCCGAAACACAGGATATCCTGGCGGAGCTGCAAAAGCGCTATCCCAAACTGGTGCTTTCCCCGATACACAAATCATCCGATCTGGCCTATGCTCATTCCGCGCATATGGATGTGTTCACCTATCGACCGCCGCGCCAACGGGATGCCAATCAAATCGAATCCAGTTCGCGGCCAACCCAGGAATATGCTTCTGTCGTTGAAAAAATAATGAAGCTCACACGCTAAACGTAAGGATTTCCCATGCCTCCAAAGTCCCGCCAACGGTTTAATGCCTTTGATGATTTCCCCGGAAACGAAGAGCCAATCCAGCAAGATCAGGGCAAGCTCTCCACTTTCGTGCAGGCCGAATCCAAAACAGCCCCCAAACTAGAGCGTATCGAACATCTGGCACCCAGCAAAATGACGCCGGATCGTTTTCAGCCGCGTCGCTTATTACCCAGCGGTATCCGCCAGCGCTATTTCAACGGAGATATCGATTGCTATCAGGCAGCTGGTGAATGGCTGAACCTCTCCAAAAATGATGCCAGCTACCGTATAGAAGTAGATCGCCTGCTATCCATGGGCGGTTCCTTTGAAGAACACGGCCAGATCAAACCCATCACCGGATCCTGGCAGAGCAATACCAAAGGCGAGTTCATCTTCCAGATCGAAACCGGTGAGCGCCGCTTCTGGGCGGCCTGCCTCAACTACATCAACGACCAGCTCGAAGAAGAGCCGTTGCTGCGCATCGAAACGATCGATACACCCACCCGACAGCGCCAGGTATTGGAAAATCGCCACGCCGAAACGCCCTCAGCAGTCTCCCAATCCTGCGAAATCGCATCCCTGATCCTGGCTGAAATGGACATTCACCCCGATACACAATCCAATGATGAATTCGAATACTTCCGCCAGGCGCGCGCCCAGCGTATGCCGGTGGGCTTATGGGACAAAATCAAACCCATTATGCAGCTCACCCGTCCGCGTATGGTGCAATTGCTCAATATCCTGCAATTCCCCAACAACCTGCTCGATTTAGCCAATCGCTATCAACTACCCGAACGTGTCCTGCGCGAGATCCTCACCAAACCGGAAGAACTCTGGGAACAATACCTGCGCCTGAGCATTCAAAATCAACTCACCTCGGATGAGATCGCCGAGATCGAGCAGCCGCCAACCATAAAAACAGCTACTGCACCCTCTAAAAAGCAAACCGCGCAGGCCAATCGGCCCTATAAAACCGCCGTGAGCGGTATTCGGCGCTTTGCCAATGCTATATATGAAGTGGATGAATTTCAACGCTCAAAAATTATGGATGACCTGGCTGATGAACTGGTCATATCAGATCAGGCCAGCGACATTATTCCGATTTTAGAGGAACTGATCGGATTGATGCGCACCAGGCTCTAAAGTGTAACCGTGGTAACAGATTGCTGAAAACTGATCCATTTGGATCAGTTTTTTTTGTATTAGATCATCGAGTGGAACCTGTGCTGAGCTTGCCGAAGTATCGAGATGATCGGTACCTTAATGCGACCTATCTTGAAAGTCGCACATTAGCTTTTCTCAGCCAGCGGTATAGGCCGCTGTTTACCTATAAATTGATTTTCATCCCCGGTGATCTCGATTCCACTCGGCCACCTACAATCATCTTGATTCCATACCGAAACCTCGACTCTGATCGGTCAATGAAATAAGGTGACTCTGTACATTCTATGTGACTTCCTTCCCCGGTAACCTCGATTTCACTCGGTCACCTGCATGAGATCATTGAATAGGGTCGCAGCAATTCCAATCCTGTGACCTCGGTTTCACTCGATCACCTTCATATTTTCAACTCATCAAAGATGTAAGATCATCGAGTGGAACCTGTGCTGCGCTTGCCGAAGTATCGAGATGATCGGGTAGTGCAGTGGCCCCTGGTGCACACGGTCACCTACAATCATCTTGATTCTATACCGTAACCTCGACTCTGATCGGTCAATGAAATAAGGTGACTCTGTACATTCAAAGTGCCTTCGATCACCGGTGGCCTCGATTTCACTCGGTCACCTTCAATAATTCTTATTTAACAACTAAATAAGATCACTGAGCCCTGTCGATGTGATTGCTTTGTACATCAGCACAAGGTTGCTGAGTGGAATCGAAGCGACCGGCGCCTTACATCGATCTACCCTAAAGGGCACGTGTCGATTCCACTCGATCACCTTCTACTATTTCTATTTTTCTACATTATTAGATCATCGAGTGGAACCTGTGCTGAGCTTGCCGAAGTATCGAGATGATCGGGTAGTGCAGTGGCCCCTGGTGCACACGGTCACCTACAATCATCTTGATTCTATACCGTAACCTCGACTCTGATCGGTCAATGAAATAAGGTGACTCTGTACATTCAAAGTGCCTTCGATCACCGGTGGCCTCGATTTCACTCGGTCACCTTCAATAATTCTTATTTAACAACTAAATAAGATCACTGAGCCCTGTCGATGTGATTGCTTTGTACATCAGCACAAGGTTGCTGAGTGGAATCGAAGCGACCGGCGCCTTACATTGATCTATCCTGAAAAGCACGTGTCGATTCCACTCGATCACCTACAACTATTTCGATTTATTTATACAAATAGATCATCGAGTGGGGTCGAGGTGTTCCATTATGGCAAATGACTGGTTTAGCATGTTGGTCTTAATTCCACTCGACCAACTTTTTCCAATTCAATAACAAGGTCACGACATAAGGTCACTGAGAGGATTCAAAGCGATTTTCTTCCCCGGTGATCTTGATTCCACTCGGTCACCTTTACAATTTCAATTCATATACGTTAGTAGATCACTGAGCGGAGTCGAAGTGATCGGATAGTACATTAGCTACTACTCTACTCTGCCAGCGGTTTGTTTTCGAAAAGAAAGAAACTCTCCAACAAGTATCTTGCCCTTATCGCACTTTCATATAAAATATAATTATCAACGATCAACGGGGAATTTTTATGCCATACATGTACATCCTCCGATGCGCAGACGGAACCTTCTACACCGGCAGCACCAAACATCTGCAGCTAAGACTTGAACAACATCATAACGGTGAGGGTTCAATTTATACCTCTCGGCGATTGCCTGTCAAATTGGCTTATTATGAGAAATATGACAATGTTGCCGATGCTTTTGAACGTGAAAAGCAGATTCAAGGCTGGGGACATGCAAAAAAGCAGGCATTAATTGATAGAAATGCTGAAAAACTACATGAACTAGCCATAAAACCAGCCGAACGAACAAATGAAGTGTAACCAAGGTTACAGATTTTATATTTCCCTGGTTTTAAAAAGTTCAGTCACCTGCATAAGATCATCGAAAGGATCGCTTAGCATTGTGACCTCGGTTTCACTTGGTCACCTACAACTATTTCGATTTATTATGCTAGTAGATCATCGAGTGGAATCGAGATGATCGGGTAGTGCGGTGACCTCGACTCTGCTCAGTTATTTGCACCAGGATACCTCCTTTAATCGAGTTGAGCTGTATATGAAAGGTTGTTTCCCTTACGCCGATCATCTCAATTTCACTCGACCAACTTTTTCCAATTCAATAACAAGGTCACGACATAAGGTCATTGAGGGGATTCAAAGCGATTTTCTTCACCGATGATCTTGATTCCACTCGATCACCTTCTACTATTTCTATTTTTCTACATTATTAGATCATCGAGTGGAACCTGTGCTGAGCTTGCCGAAGTATCGAGATGATCGGGTAGTGCAGTGGCCCCTGGTGCACACGGTCACCTACAATCATCTTGATTCTATACCGTAACCTCGACTCTGATCGGTCAATGAAATAAGGTGACTCTGTACATTCAAAGTGCCTTCGATCACCGGTGGCCTCGATTTCACTCGGTCACCTTCAATAATTCCTATTCAACAACTATATAAGATCACTGAGCCCAGTCGAAGTGATCGGCTAGAACAAGGATTTCGGCTTTGCTTGATCTGCGGCATATCTCCGCCGGGTGAAATAAACATGTCCTGGCAACGTAGGTTTTTGTACAAATGCGCTGGTGGCCTCGGTTTCACTCGATCACCTTCATATTTTCAACTCATCCAAGATGTAAGATCATCGAGTGGAACCTGTGCTGAGCTTGCCGAAGTATCGAGATGATCGGGTAGTAAAATGACCTCGATTACACTCGGTCACCTGTAGGAGATCACCGAGTGTAATCGAGGTGATCGGCGCCTTATAGTAACATCAACTCCACTTGTTCAACGACATAAGGTCATCGATTGCACTCGACGTGTGCCCTTTAGGATAAATGACCAGGCTCATCAAACATTCCACCCACGTTTCCTGCCCTTTCATCTCTTCATTAAAATACAATTGTCAAGCTGATAAAAAGCGGGCATTTCACCTATGTCTTTCCAAAACTCATAATGATAGCAAAACCTGCTTTATTTTTGCAATAACTGCGTTTATTTGCCCTTTGGGGTGACCCTGTATTTTTCACAGAGGCGACCCTGATAGGTGACCCTTGTATTATTCAGCGGCGACCCTTATAATTAGCTAGTGGCGACCCTTAGTTTTTTATTAGGCCAAAAGTCACAAGCCATTTTTAGTGGAGTAGAATAATGCACATCATTTCCTTTGCAAATCAAAAAGGTGGGGTAGGTAAAACCACTACCGCGGTTACACTTTCTCACGGCCTGGCTCGCCTGGGTAAGAAAGTATTATTAGTAGATCTTGACCCGCAAGGTCATGTTGCCTTCTCATTGGGATTCGATAAACAACCCGGCTTGTATCGTTTGATTTGTGAAAATGCAAAGATCAAGGATGTCATCCTCAATGCCCGTGAAAACTTTGATATCCTGCCCAGCGATAAATTTACCGAAAAAGTGAAGCGTCACATTACTCTCTCTGATTTTCGTGAATCCATTTTATTGGACCTATTCGAAAAAACGAAATACGATTTTATCCTGCTTGATCTTGCTCCCTCGCTGGATGTGCTTCATCTCAACGGGCTGGTCGCCAGTGACTGGGTAATGATCCCCACCCGTCTGGATGCGCTGGCAGTGGATGGAGTGAATGAAATCTTGTCCACCATGGGCGAGATCAGGAAGCAGGGATATCCCTTTCTGGGGTACAGCATCCTGCCAACTTTCTTCGATCGTACCACCCGCGAGACCCTGGTGCAGCTAAAAGAACTGGTTCAACACTTCGGTCCTAAAGTAATGCCGCCAATTCCTCAGGATACCCGTGTAAGAGAGTCCGTTGCCTATGGAAAAACACTTTGGGAATATTCACCCAATTCCACTGCAATTCAAGGATACAATGACGGCAACAAAAGTACTGGTGGCTACGACCAGGTATTACATCGTCTATTGGAGATCTTCCATGGCTAAAAAAGACTTACAACGTAGAACCGTAATAGATCCGGCAGTAGCCGATCTGTTATCCGGAATGGAACGCAAGGAAAGCGAATCTCATTTCCCAGTAAAGGAACGCAAAAAAGCAATCAAGGAACGCAATAAAATACAATCTCGCAAAGAGAATCGAGTTACATATGATTTACCCGCGAAGCTGCGTCAAATCATTAAAAGCGTAGCTGAGAAAGAAGGCATACCAGCCAGCCAAATGGTCACATTAGCTCTATATCGTTTTATGGATCAATATCAGAATAAAGAGATTGATTTAGGACAGTATAAAGAGATTTCGAAAAGTCCCCGATATGATTGGAACCTGGTTATTCCTGATAAAGAAATTCCAAAATTTAAATAAATAGTACTTAAGTAGTTAAAAGTAGTTAATTAAGTAGGGTATAGAATCATAGGCAAAATTTGCACCCTTAAGACAGGCAAAACTTGCATGTACTAGGGGTGCATTTTTTGCATGTAGGAAGCCTGCAGGAAATTTTTGCCATCTGGCCTTAAGCACAATTAAGCATACAGGCCAGAATGTAATATTTGCATAATGGCCTTAAGGTAAATCTTGCAATCAGGCCAACTTGCAGAATTTGCATACAGGCCTTAAAGAAAATTATGCATTTAGGGAAATGAACATATATTTGTATAAGCCAGACTGCATATTTTGCATGCAGGGAGAGCAGGTAAACAATATATGCGCATAGATAGTGTGTAATTATATTTTAAGAAGAAAATACTCACTAATTATTGGCAGAAAAAAACCCTTTTTCCGCGGAAGAAATAATTATTTCGATGGAAGAAGTAATTCATATTGATATATACCTGGATGCAATACCTAGTCATTGCACGGTTGCTGCACACATTTAAAGTGCCTTCCTTCCCCGGTGACCTACCCTATAGGGCACACGTCGGTTTCACTCGGTCACCTACACAAGATCATCGAGTGGAACCTGTGCTGAGATTGCCGAAGTATCGAGATGATCGGGTAGTAAAGTGACTTCGACTTCGCTCAATTAGAAACCCCAGAATATTTACATCAATCAAGCTAAGTCATAAAAAAGGAGGTTTCCCGTATATCGCGTTGGTCTCGATTCCACTCGATCAACTTTAATCCATACATTAATGAGATTACCGAGTGGAACCTGTGCTGAGCTTGTCGAAGTATTGAGATGATCGGGTAGTACAATTAACCTGACCCCGACCGATCATTGGTAGAAGGTGTTTGCACACATTTAAAGTGCCTTCCTTCCCCGGTGACCTCGGTTTCACTCGGCCACCTGCATGAGATCATCGAGTGGAACCTGTGCTGAGCTTGCCGAAGTATCGAGATGACCGGGTAGGACAGTGACCTCGGCTCTGCTCGGTTAGCATATTGAGATCACCGTGTGGAACCTGTGCTGAGTTTGCCGAAGTATCGAAGTGACCGGGTAGGGCAGTAACCTCGATTTCACTCGGTCATCTGCATGAGATCACCGAGTGGTATCGAGTAGGTCTTGGATCGAGTATAGTCGAGGTATACCTGATAGCAAACACAAGAGAATGTGCTCCGGATTATTGCCCATTTAAACAGGTTTGTTTTATGATTAAACCGATGGGCAAAATTAATAAATCATTTCACCACAAGATCAACCAAGGAGACATAAGATGAACACAACCATTGATTTGATTAAGAATCATACCTCCATTCGAAAATTCAACGAGCAGCCTGTCACAAAAGAAGAAGAACAGACCATCATTGAATGTGCCATGCGTGGACCCAGTGCTGGCAACATGATGCAGTACACCATCATCCCCATTCGCAATAAAGAGACTTTGGCAAAACTGGCTGAATCCTGTGACCACCAGCCCTTCATTGCCACTGCCGGCCTGGCACTGCTGTTTGTAGCCGATAATTACAAATGGAAACGCTTTTTCGAGTTGAGAGAAGTCACCGATCACGGCGAGCCCTACAAAGGTCCCAAAATCCCCGACTTTATGCTCGCCATCCAGGACGCCATGATTGCTGCCCAAAACAGTGTGCTGGCCGCCGAAAGCCTCGGATTGGGCACCTGTTACATCGGCGACATCATGGAACAGGCCGAATTCCACCGCGAACTGTTCAAGTTGCCATCCCATACCATGCCGGTTACGCTGATCGTAATGGGGCATTTCGATTTCAAACCGCAATTACGTTCCCGCTTTGATCAGCAGTATGTGGTTTCCGAAGAAGTATATCCAAACGTAGATGAACCCTTCATCGACGGTATGTTCGATAAAGAAGAACAAAAACAGGAGAACTTCGCCCAGAAATTCTATTCCAGAAAAATCGAAGCTGATTTTTTCAAGGAAATGATCCGGTCGATCAAAGTGTATTTGGGGCAGTGGTTGTAAAAAAATCTATTGGTTAATTATGTGTTCAATTGATAATGAACAACTGGAGTTTGCTCTAACTCTAATATGACATACATCGATATTTTGAAAATTGCCAAAAATTTGGCTGGCCGAGTGTTATCGGGGCTTGCGCTAATCAGTGAAAACCGCCTCATTGTCAGGTGCATCTTACACCATTGGATATCATGATTACACGGATACTTATTTCAGCAAAGATGGAATTCATATCTTTGTATCAGATAGGGTTACTTAAGGATATATCTTATGGTTTATTCTATTAAATGGGTGAATGACTTTATTTACCAGGTTGAGAATGAACTCATTACGAAATTAGCTGATCAGAAAAAGAGGTTTCCTAAATCTAACATTTTGATTGATGATTTTCATAAATCAGCAAAAATATTACTGAATATGGTTAATAAGCATGCACCAGTAGACAAAATTCGGAAATCAGACAAGCAATTAAAAACAAAACGAAATGAATTATGTGTTGCATACGAAATACTCAATCAGAAAGCAGGTTCATATATAGAAAAACTCAAGTATGAACCGTCAAATCCCAATACAAATAAGAAAATTGATTTTCATGCCACCACTAATAAAGGTGAATCATTTTGGATAGAGGTTAAAACCATTCACCCAGATGACTTGGGTGAGGAAGTCAAAGAAAAAAAATGGAATGCTTATCTCAATAATAAAAATTTCTTTTCACCAAGAACTGATCTGATTATTGATTATGAATCAGGTGGAGCGGAAATTTGGCATGATTATTCTTCTGCCCGAAGTCATATGCTTGATTATGCAATAGATTTCGAAACTAGAATTGAAGAATCTAAAATCAATGATAAAGAAATATGTATTTTAGCAATTGTTGGTAATGGATATCATTGGAGAAAAGATCATCTTGAAGATTTTGTACCTTTTTATCATGGGCATCCTCGATCTGATGATGTTTTTGCAAAGATGCAAGAGTATTATATAGAACAGAAAGGAATTAATTAAACCAAAAGAATAAATATATTTGCATATTTTGAGCACCATGAAACATCAATGATGTTTGATATTGTAGATTGGAATGTAAGACCCCTAAAATGGTCAAAAAAAATAATTTCTAACTAATTATTTTTTAGCCGTAGGACGGGTAGTTAGTAGGGTGCGGTGCCACCGCACCATTTTTCGCTCAAAATTACCCGAGACATACCGCCATACGAGTGAGATGCATTATTACAAAATGCGTATAGATTAATATGTTTTTAGTATGTACCTATCGCGTAAACCTGTGCTTTTTCAGGTTTTAATATTTGTTTCCCACTGACAAGGACCACAATCAATGCCGTCAGCGCAACAGCAATCAAACTGATATATAAATTGCTTATCACTTCCGGAAAGAGGATATGACCAAAGTTCAAAACAAGATTACTGGCACCATGATACACACAAGCCAGCAATACACTTCCGCCAGATCCGCGATAGAGGCAGGTATAAATAAATGAATAACCAATGCAGGCTAAAACATAACCGAAAAACGGAATACCATACTGATTTGACCCCGGCAGCCAGTACATGGGCAAATGCCAGATTCCCCAAAAGATGCCCAGCAAAACACTGGCCCAAAATGCGCCGAAACGCTTGATTAATCGCGGCAGCGCAAAACCACGCCATCCCAGCTCCTCTCCAGCCGTGAGGATCACCAGAAAAAACAGGAAAGCAAGTACCACAGGCAGTTGCGTTTGAAATATACGAAAAAAATCCCCCAGTTGACGGGTACTGTCGATATTTCCGACGATCCTTTGCACAACATACGCCAATACTTCCAGCAGAATCGGCGCAAACAGCGCAATCAAATACCATTTGATCTTTACCTTCCAGCGAAAAAGACTGCCAAATAAGGCTTGAAGCCCCTCTTTCCCTTGTGTCAACCCAAGCACAATGATACCTGCGATGGCAGGCGAGAAATTGACAATGCCCATCGAAATCGATTCCGCCGCCGTATGACGCAGCGTATAAGGAGTCCAGCCAATGATGTATGTGAGCATGAAAAATGCCAGAAGTGGATTTTGTTTGATAGTCCGGGATAACTTGTTTTCCATTGGGCTTCCTTACCAGGGTAGGGTTCAATATGGTAAAAAAAATCGTAAGAAATAATCATTCATGCGGGACAAATTATTTGTGTCACATCAATTGTATAATAATTTGTTGTCAGGGACACCGATATACACTATCATTTTCCCCCATTAAGATAATCGGGGGTTTAACCGATAAAATTAGTAGTAGGGTGGGTCGCTGACCCACCATCACATTCCCCTCCAAGAACGCCCTACCCCCAGCCCAACCGACGCCAGACCAGACGCTCTAGGATGCTCATCAATATCCAACCAACGATAAACGCAGCGATAATCGCGGAAAGCAATAACACCAGCCAATGCTGACTGAACCCCGCCACCCAGGTGGAGACCAAATATCCGGCATATCCGCCGGCCATGCCGAGCAGGGCACCGCTAATGCCGGTTTTGAGCAGTGGCTTGGGCCAGGTGTTCCTCGGTTGTTTTTTAATGAGTAACAGTATCAAGCGAATAATCAGTGCTGTACAGGCACCGATGAGGGCGCAGCGTAGTAAGAAGGTTGGGGTCATTTGAATTTTCTCTCTGATATGATTCTGCTAATTAATAATATACAATGAATTAGTCATTTTTCGTATTTCTGTCTTTTTTTGTTCTCTCGAATCTTTATGATTTCATTTTTAGTCAAATAACTCACGCATCCATTTTCTAAATCAACGAAATATCCATTTCCTAGATCATCAAAAAAAAGAAGTTTATCGTCATATAATGTCATATAAACAATTGAATTTCTTTCAGTTCCTTTATAAGGAATTTCTTCAATTTGCCATACTATTTCCACATCACTATTCACAGCAAATATATTTTGTAGATCGGTTTTTCTTGGATGAACCCCAAGCATTAGTATAACTAAATCTTCATAGTTAATTATTTCAACAATTGGATATTTAAATGAAATTGCTTTACCATTTATCTGAAGTATATTCCTATCAAGTTTAATCATTTTTTCACCAACTTACTACCTTTTGCAATTAGCGGAAATTTATAGTTCACTTTACTAAACGACGGAAAATTATTTCACCAGTATCAGGAGAAATAAAATATTGCCATCCATACCAATCCCATACAGAAATATTATTATTCATCAATTCTAATGAATGATATGGGGTCGGATTATCAAGGTAATTTTTTAAATCTTCAACTTCCCAATATATTTTTCCCGTTGTGGAGTTAACAGCATATAAATTGTTGTATTGATTTACATCTTTTGGGATATCTAGCAAAATAATTACTAGATCACCATACATAATATACTTCAAAATAAAAAAATCGAATTCTATCTCTTTTCCAGAAACAAATATCTTGTTCTCATCAATTTCAATCATGGTATCTCCAAAACATTTCCTATTTTGTTCTCATTACCAAACAAACCAATTCTTTGTCCTAATAAATCAAATTGAATTGCTCCACCATCAAGATCAAAATTTTGATTTGTAATACTTATTCGCAGTTCATCCCCGGCGTTGAGATTTACTGTTGTCCAATGATTTGGTAAATCTGGTAAAGCATATTTTATTTGAATTTCTTCGGGTGTTAATCCATTAATATCTTCCTTTCGCATAAGCCAACCACCAACTCTATTATTTTTACTTGAAGGTGTATCAATTACAAAAACCCGAAAATATTCTTCATCATTATTTAGTTAAACTTTATATGCAGTAGTATTTGGTAAAACAGGAGGTTCAGTATACCCTCTAGCAAACCATTCTTTATTTACTGTAGCTGCTGACTCAATCCTAATTATCTCAAATTTACTGCCATCATTTGTGCTAACATATTTATTCAAAGCTACAATTTCATCAGAATACTTTAATAACTCAGCGCCTTCATCAGAAAATTTCAGAAATTTTGCCAAATCTGTAAATCCATCTAAAATATTCTCGACTCCCTCACTTATCTCACCAGTTAATTTACCTGATCGATAATCTATAATGAGATTTACTAAATCATCATCATATTTACTAGCCAACTCAGAGAATTCAGTATATACCTCAGTTGCCATACCAGGCGCACAACGCCCTAAATATTTAGTAGTTGCAATTACTTCTCCCGCTGATATTACCCCATCCATTTGAAATTGCGCTTGAAGTTCCCCGGCTGCTGCCGCATCGCCATGTTTGACAGCATATGTCATCAACGAAGCATCCAAAAAATCCCAACCTTTACCGATGATTTCTAATGCACTGGGATTTGCTAACACTTTCGCTACAACCGGCATTGAAGTAATTTTTGCAACTGTTGGAATTGCTTTAATAGATGCCATCATAAGTGCAGTGTCTGCTGCGGCATATGTTGCTCCGACACCTGCCCATGCTAACATTCCTATGCCTGCTGCCAGCATTAAATGACTACCGATAGCAAATCCTAGAAATGCATTAGCCACATATCTTTGCCACAATTTGGAATTCTTGTTCGTTGTAATTTGCCAGGCAGATTTTGCGGTATCCCAAATTGTCATATACCTATTTTTCATCCAATTTACGGCAGGGTATTCTTTTGGCTGATTTGATAATTCAATTTTATTAACATTCATCATTTCTGTTGTCGGTGTCATTGGAGATGTACTACTATAATCAACACCAGACACTGATGCAGCAATTCCAGGCATAGGTGAAGAAACTGTTTTTGAATCATTAGGGGTAATTACATTTTTCTCCCCTGTAAATTCCTCTACCTTAGTTAATTTGTCGTGATATGCTTTGTATTCTTCATAATTTGCTATACTCGCAGCTTCACCCGCCCGAAATGACTGGGCCATTGTTGAGTAATCTGTCTGTGCCTTTGCTAAATCATTCTCAATTTTTGTTCTTTCTTGTAAACCGATAAATCCCGCTACTTTTGAAATGGCGGCACTTGTTTGTCGTTTCAATTTTTCAATGTGTGCATCATTCGCTAATTTATTTAAGTAGTTCCTGACTTTGGTCGCTTCAGACGCTCTAACCTTCGCCATTGCCTCGGCTTTAGATTGTGCTGCCGCTCGTTTCCTGGCGGCTTCTGCTTCCTCTCTTTTGAAAAGTGAATAGGCGGTTGCCGAGGCTGCCGCTGCTAATGCTGCTGCACCCGTCAACAAGTTCGGATCAACCGGTAGTGGTGTACTCTTTGAATCTCCATCAGCAGGCACGATTGGTGCACTGGAAAAAATCAATGCAGCAGGTGTTTGGGTAGGTTCAGGGGTGGCTGTGGCTGGTTCTTCGGTTGGTACAGGAACAACAGGTAATACGCCTGAATCTTGTTCCGGTTGGTCTGGAAGAGGTGTAGGAGTGGGGGGTATTTCTTCTACACCTGCACTGATTACACCTTGCAATGGAATTACGGGAGTGGCTCCGGCTTCGGGAATATAGATACGTACGGTGATCCAGCGTCCATTGCCCAGTTTATCCCAGGCCTGCAGCAGCACCTGGTAGTCCCCAATGGGTGCTATGGTACCATCGCCAAATTTGCGGTCCCACTGTAAATCCATTTCCAATTTATTGGTATCAAAATCCCATTCACAGGCTGGCCAGCGGTTTTGTTCATCCCGTACGGAAAGCTCAATTCGCTTAATGCCTGCCCGGGAATCATAAACAACAATATGACCACTCTCCCAAATAGACCATGCACCGGTTACTTGCACTGAGCTTGCCGAAGTGTACTCATGGCCGGGGCGCTGTTATCCAGAGTGAGAGGCTGCATGGTAATGTCGGTGCGGTTTCCTGTATTTATTGCCATCACTTTCCCCCAACCGAGAAAAATTCCTACACCCAGTATAGTCGACATACGTTTAAAGCATGAAGTAAAAAACACTAGATGTACATCTAAGTAGAAAAAATATTATCTAGCTAGTATATTCTATACTAGCTTATTATATGTATCTTTAATATTATCAATTAATTCATTTTCATCTATACAGTATTGATCATTCTCACGAATTTGTTCATTTGGTTCGTTTGAGTCAAAATGCATATAAATTGAATCAAGTATTTCATATTTTTCGATTTCAATTTCCTTTTCTAATTCATTGGTAAAATTTGAATAAATCACTTCAAATTGATTCTTAAATGCCAATATCTCATCCATAGACAATTCTTTATTTATATAATGACTAATAATTTGCACAAGTTTTTCGTATATCATTGGATAAGCACCAAAGTAGATTTTATTTTTGCTAGATTAACGATCAACCTACTAATTTTCTTAACTTATTTATTTTCTCAAGTTGATAATTATAATCTCGATAACTACCAAAATATTCTTGCATACTTTCAAAAAATGATTCTCCATTGTCCAGAATTGCGTTGAAAAAATCTCGCTTTGGTAAAGATAATTTCTTATCTTCAAAATTTTTAATTGAAAATAATACAAGATCCTTATTTATCGAACTTAGCTTAATTAGTATTGGTTGATCAGGAAAATATACTTCTGCATCACCTTTTTCATTAAATTCAATCATTAAATTTAATAAGTACGCCCATAGACTATCTACAACATCCCAATATCGATAGTCCATTATCACAATATCGTTGAATTTTATATAAATCACTCCCTCAAAATAATCAGTGTCAAATTGATCTTTTATCGCAACAATTGATTCCTTATCATCCACACTTATATAATAATTTTCTGGATTTTTATTCAAATCATCAAGATTTCTTATTTTAAAATTTGGTCGTAGCAAGTATGATTCAAATATGAACATAATTTATTTACCGTCCTTTTCCTCTTGCTAATATTTGGGATACAATTGTTGGACTAAGCCGTCTTGAATTCCAACTACATATTCAACACCATTATAAGTACCTGATAATTGATAGACATCATTCGTTCCATTTTTAATCAGTATATCGCGATTTTGTTTCATTATATCTTGTATGGCTTCTTGCACTTCATTTATCGTCATTTTACTATCCAGAAAAGTTTGAGTGGGTCTTAATGAGTTATTCCAAAAACTTGGATGATGCCTTTCTAAAATATGCTTCATACCACTCTTGTCCAGCAAGAAAGTTTCGCTGCCAAACATCATTTTCGAACTTTGAAAATCTGACAATGCATTTACTACAGTACCTGGTTCTGCAATTTTCAGACCATTCTCTAACATATCACTAATTGTATCTTCTCCTAATTCCTCTACAATCTTTGCAGCATCAGGACCCAACTCTACCAGTTCATCAGCATATCCGGACTTAGTTAATATTGTTTTTAACAACTTGGGATTATTGTTTAACAGCTTTACTAAATCCTCACTACCCATCATTTTCCAGACAGCGCCTGCCATGGTAGAAATGCCTTCAGGGTTATGCGCGAATTGCTTGACAACATCCAGCATCGCCTGCCGCGCCGGACCCGATGGAATCATAGCACTGAAGCCTTTGAGCACAGCCACTGTCGTATCACCTACAATGCCGGCATCGAAAGGTAAATCCATGCCTAGTCCAATCAAACTTAGGGTGAAATTCAGCTCATCCATCTCACCGGTTGTAAACCTGTTGATTAACTAGCGCACAACACCTATACCATCATCAATAAGAGGAATCATGGATAATGAAAATTCACGCAATCATTCAGGAGTCTAAGATTTATAAGCAACCGCCGCAAGTTTTCCGATGATTTTGGGAAGTTTGATAAGCATCTAGTTCTAGATATTGTATCAATCATATTGGTGCAATTCCATGCAATCCGAATTTTAGTTGTTTCTAAAGTCACTTATTTCCATATTTCTTTCAATCTTAAAAATTGTAATACTTCATCAAAAGATTCAGTAGTCATTCGATTGGAATTTCCTTCAATATTCAAGTAAATATCGTATGCAAAGCCATTTGAATTTCTAATACCAAAGTTGAAAACAATATTCTCATTATATTTATCAATCAACATACTTGTTAATTTTTCAAAAGTCTTAGTGAAATATTCTCTTGTTTCTATATCAACATCAATACCTTTTTCATCAATAAATTCATTGAGAATCTCAAAATAACTCTCAGTATCGCAGTGTTTTATATCATTCCGCTCTAACAAGGGGATTAATACTACCGTATATTTATTTTTTATTCTTTCCCCATCATATTTGAGCACCATTAGAAAATTATTCTCTCTAAAACCTAGTAAATTTTTGTTTTTCATAAAATTCTCCTTACTAAAAGCATTATTTTCCTTGTAGCCTTAGAGCAATTTCTCCTATATCAGATAAACCGTCCTTAGAAGATATGTCATAGACTATCTCCCAAATTTGTTCATCAGCCAAAGGACAATCTAAATTCATGTCTGACATTAACTTCTTCATAGTATCAAATGCGGTTCTTTTATTTCCATTTTCAAATGCATGTGCTGATATACCTTTTCCTATTGCAGCAATTTGCTCATATGGGTCATCATAATATGTAGCTGAATGCACAATAGATGATATAGAATTATGTATTTCCAATCCATTGTCATATTGTTTATTTATATCAACAATTTCATCTACAATAGAGTCAAAATCAGTAAGAAGATTTCTTGTATTTTTAGCAACTTCTGAGCCCCCTTCCAATACAGCTTTTGCTGTATCTCCATCAATAGCTTTACCTAATTGGATAAGTTCATCTTCATGCTTTACTAATTCTTCAGCAGCTTCTGATCCACCTTCCAATACTGCTTTCAATAATTTGGGATTATTATTTAATATTTTTAATAAATCTTCTTTGCCTAACAATTTCCAAACTGACCCGGCCATAGCTGCTACACCTTCAGGGTTATGCGCGAATTGCTTGACAACATCCAGCATCGCCTGCCGCGCCGGACCCGATGGAATCATGGCACTGAAGCCTTTCAATATTGCTACCGCTGTATCTCCCGCAAATCCTACATCCAACGGTGAATCCATTGCCAAACCAATAATACTTAATCTGTAATTCAATTCATCCATCTCACCCGTTGTATACTTTTTGTACAATTCTTTCAGAATCGCAGACCCATCGCCAATAATTGGTATCATTGAAAATCCAGCTTCTTTCATCCATAGTGGCACTTCAACCGCTGGGTCTTCATATGGATCAAGGTATACATAATCGTTAACAAATACATCCATTCCTTCGTATTTTCCGTAAAGCGGATCAATTAATTCATCCCTAATTTCTTCTGTTGGTATTCCTGTTTCATCAGCTCTAGCAGAAATTTTACTTGATTTATCATCAATCCAACTTATAAAAGGTTCAATTGTTTGAAAAAACCATCCTAATAATGGGTTCTCTCCATACTTTTCTTTTTTTTCTTCCACCTGCTTGGCAATATTTGCATCAATCAATTCCTGTAAATCATCATCCGGTGTAAATACGCTCTTTCCGCTATAATCAACACCAGACACTGATGCAGCAATTCCAGGCATAGGTGAAGAAACTGTTTTTGAATCATTAGGGGTAATTACATTTTTCTCCCCTGTAAATTCCTCTACCTTAGTTAATTTGTCGTGATATGCTTTGTATTCTTCATAATTTGCTATACTCGCAGCTTCACCCGCCCGAAATGACTGGGCCATTGTTGAGTAATCTGTCTGTGCCTTTGCTAAATCATTCTCAATTTTTGTTCTTTCTTGTAAACCGATAAATCCCGCTACTTTTGAAATGGCGGCACTTGTTTGTCGTTTCAATTTTTCAATGTGTGCATCATTCGCTAATTTATTTAAGTAGTTCCTGACTTTGGTCGCTTCAGACGCTCTAACCTTCGCCATTGCCTCGGCTTTAGATTGTGCTGCCGCTCGTTTCCTGGCGGCTTCTGCTTCCTCTCTTTTGAAAAGTGAATAGGCGGTTGCCGAGGCTGCCGCTGCTAATGCTGCTGCACCCGTCAACAAGTTCGGATCAACCGGTAGTGGTGTACTCTTTGAATCTCCATCAGCAGGCACGATTGGTGCACTGGAAAAAATCAATGCAGCAGGTGTTTGGGTAGGTTCAGGGGTGGCTGTGGCTGGTTCTTCGGTTGGTACAGGAACAACAGGTAATACGCCTGAATCTTGTTCCGGTTCGTCTGGAAGAGGTGTGGGAGTGGGGGGTATTTCTTCTACACCTGCACTGATTACACCTTGTAATGGAATTACGGGAGTGGCTCCGGCTTCGGGAATATAGATACGTCCGCTGATCCAGCGTCCATTGCCCAGTTTATCCCAGGCCTGCAGCAGCACCTGGTAGTCCCCAATGGGTGCTATGGTGCCATCGCCAAATTTGCGATCCCACTGTAAATCCATCTCCAGTTTTTCTCGGTCAAAGTACCATTCTCTTGCGGGCCAACGGTTTTGTTCATCACGCACGGAAAGTTCAATATGCTCAATGCCTGCCCGGGAATCATAAACAACGATATGTCCACTTTCCCAGATGTACCAACCGCCGGTAATACTCATGGCCGGTGCGCTGTTATCCAGGGTGATGGGTTGCAAGGTGATATCCGTGCGATTGCCGGCGTTGTCATATGCCGCGACCAGAGGGGTATATGTGCCATCTTTGACTTCGTCTGAATTCCAATCCAAAGTCCAGGTGCCATCAGCGTTTAATACAGCCGTATGCCAATTGCTGCCATCTGTGGCTACTTCGATTCGATTAACACCGGACGTAGCATCGCTGGATGTGCCGCTAAAGACCACGCTGCCATTCATATATACATCTACTTCAGTTGGGGGTTGATTGGCCGTGAGTGCTGGAGCTGTGGTATCCACATACACAGTTTGTGCAGTCGTTGCTGTCCATCCGGCAGTATCACGTGTATCCAGTTGAATGTTATATACGCCTTCGGGCAAGGTCACCGGTACACTGACATCGGTTAGTACAGCGTTAAACAAGGCACTGGTCATTGCCAGGCCTGATCCAGGGCTGGCATCACTGAAAACAACCGATAAAGTAGCATCCGATACAAACCATCCATTTTCCCCCATCGTGCCGGTTACTGAGGCATTAATCTCTGGGGCAATAGTATCTTGCAATACCACTGTGGTTCCCATCAAAGAGGAATCCCCATAATCGGAAAGCGCCCAATAGGCGAGTGCATTGCTGCCTTCCAGCATATTCACCGTACAAGTATCCCCCGGGCAGGCAAAAGGATCACTATTTTGTGTGCCTTCAATCAATGTAATGTATTTCCCCGGCATGGGCTCAAAGCCGATTATGGTTACTGATGCAGGCTCCAAACACCAGCTTGCATCACCCCAGGTTGCACAATTTGTAGTACTGTTCACTGTGGCTGATGGGTCTGTAACCATTACAGTGTGTGTAACCCATTCAGTACCAGTTGAATAGGAATAGGTGGCACTCCCACAAGCACTTCCCTCAGAACATTCCCAATGACAAATAATACAATCACTGGGGTCTCCATTAATATCAAAACAATGTTCACCTTCTTCTGCCCAAACACCAACTTCACATACTTCCGTTGTTGTGTCCGGATGCACTCGATTTGGTCCTAAATATTCTGCAGAGACAATACCACTTGCAAAGGCTAATCCGATAATTAAAATAACAAAAACATATGAAAGCCGTTTTCCAATTTTCATCTCACATCCCCTTCATAGGTTAAACCGCAAAACGCCAGTCCTCCGATGAGTATCGGAAAGAAAAATTTTATGTAATGAACGATGACAAATAGAAATTGAATCCTGCGCCCACGGGCAGGTTGTTCGGATAATGCCATGACACACTCCACAACTATTTATATTTTTCGATGCCAGGAAATATGAATGGCAAATGCCGCCTGCCGTATTAAACGGCAAGTCTCCAATAAAGTAATGGATACATTAACCAACATACTCCCGATAATGAGGTACCAATAAGGCTGCGTTGAGTTGACAATGCCCGGCACGATGTCCGGTTGCAGTGCAAAAACAGTTGTGTGTGTTGCGGGCTTTGCTTGTATAGCCCCCTGCAGTGATGCATGTAGCCTTTAAATAATATAGCGCATATGTGAGAATGTCAAGGCTACTATCAAACCCTGTAATCCGGCATGGCAGTCATTGGTTCTGAAGGTATGCCCTCAACAGGCTGCGCATAGAAAAATACATCCATCATCGGAGGGATCATTTGTATAAAATATTTTGATTTATAAATTCTCTTATTTAGGAAAACAAAAAATGATCACTACTGGGATAGTGTGATTATATACATAGTTTGAATTTCATAGTTTAATGTTATTCTCCCGCATGAATTCAAAAGTTGTTATACATTGGACATCAAACTGTGCGCAAACATTTGGAATTTTTATCTTTCCCCGAATTTTGTTTATTGTTTTATCTCTTTCTTCAGAGCTTTTTTGATTCTCCATAGTAACAACAATTAAGTTATGCGCTGATGCTTGTGCGATTACCCAGGGATCAGCACCGCTCAGAAAATCACTGATCCAGTGTTGGTCCATATAATTTGTGTTTACATAATCAGCAACTTTTGTTAGTTCTCTATTAACGTTGAAATCAGGCTCAATAAACAATTCTTTTTTCCAGATTTTCGTCCATTCAGCGAGCTGATCTTTACCTTTTTGGATTTCAATATATGCTGCAATTGGACTTAATATTATTTTATTTGTGGCTAAATCCTCTAAAGCATTCCAGAATGACTCTGCTATGTCAAAAGCATAGTATGTTCTCTGGGCTGTAATATAAACGCTACTATCAATGCAAAATCGCATTATCATTCCCCAAATTTATTTTTCCATCGCTTTTACAATACTTTTTGGATTTGTATTTAATAATCTAGATGCGTCAAGATAAGAAATGTTCCCACTAGCGATAGCAGAAAACAATGTGTGTGTAAATCGTTTGCTATTTCTGGTGAAAAAAGTATTATAAAAATTTCCACCTTTCTTTTTCTTATTCTCGGAAATCAAGTCAATGATATCTTGGTAAATCGTAAAATACTCCTCCGATGTGACTATCTCTAAATCATAACTTTTTCTAAGGATAACCTGAGTACTAACACGGAAAAGTTTTGCTAAATTTTGAATGTTATCCAAAACATCATAATTGGAAATCCAATTGCTTACAAAAAGATCATGGCTAACAAGTAATTCAGCTGCAACTGCATTGCAAAACTTTTCGATTTTTTGAATTTGATTGTTTTGAAAATTTATATCTGGATTAGATATACCACTTGTTCCTGTCCAAAGATGAGCCAATTCATGTGCCAAAGTGAAAATTCGACCTGCAATGGAATCTTTAGTATTAAGAAATACTAAAGGAGCGTATTCGTCAGCAAGAGTAAAACCTCGAAATTCTTCTAAATCAAGCGTTCTATAAACATTGTTTCCTACAATTCCGTTTTGCAGAACAATTACACCGGCATCTTCAACTGTTTGTACAAATTTTCGTAAATGCTCATCCCAGGAATTGAATTTTTTTGCAAAATCAACAGGAATATTTAATGTTTTCCTTATACTGTTTACAACTAATAAATAATTATCTTCTGGTGTAAAACTATTAACAAAAGTAAAACTTGGTAATTCCTCTGTTTTTCTCCAATCTCGATACCAATCTCTTTTTCGAAGTGCATCATCAATGACATCTTGTAGATTTGTACTTACATCTTTTTCTGTTTTTCCAGGGAGAGTACGAAAATCGGCAATAGGAGTCAATACCTTAGGAGGAGTCGATAAGAATAAATAACCTAAGGGAACGTGTAAAACATCCGCCAATTTTTGAGCTTGCCGAAAACTAATATTTCCTTTGCCAGTTTCCAATGCCTCAATTTTTTCTGGCTTAATATGTAAGCTGGAAGCTAATTGTTTGTCTGTGATACCGGCGCGGTCAATAGCCCATCTAAAAACCTCACCAGTAATTATCATATCACTCATACTTTTCCCTATTATTTCGTAGTATACAAGTCTATAATTATATTTTATACCTTTTTTCAGTAATTGTGAGAAAAAGTATGTAAATTAATTAGTTTTCATCGTTTTCATCGTTTGGTTTTAATTATGGATAGACAAGT